>NZ_JAERRF010000070.1 GCF_016741875.1 Streptomyces coffeae
CGAGCCCACCCGACCAGGGATGCAGCCAGGACGGGAGCACGAGACCCCGGGCACTGTCGGCGGATTCCAGAGGTCGTTGCAACACAAGTGATCAACTGGCTGTTGCCAGGAGCTCAGCGAGGCACTCGGCTGGGGTTTCCCAGCCGAGCGTTTTGCGTGGTCGGCTGTTGAGTGCGGCGGCGACGGCCGCCAGGTGCTTGGGGTGTGTGCCCGGACAGGTCGGTGCTTTGGGGGAAGTACTGCCGCAGCAGGCCGTTGGTGTTCTCGTTGGAGCCGCGCTGCCAGGGGCTGGCCGGCTCGCAGAAGTAGACCGGGACGTCGGTGGCGAGGGTGAAGGAGCCATGGGCGGCCTTCCGGTCCTCACTCGGGAGGAGTCTTCTCCGTAGGTGCGGACCCGGATCGGCAGGCTGCCGTCGGGAAACGCGGCGAGGGCCGTGGCCGCGGTCTGGTCCGGAACGGCGGGCAACCCCTTGGAGGCATCGACATCGGTTGCCCCCCTGCAACCGCACGACACAGCAGCGGCCAGCAGGGGCCGTCCTCCCGACAACATGCGGATTCACACCGGGAAATGAGCAACAGAGTCTCCCTGCTATGGTGCGCCGATGTCATCGATCAAGCAGTTCCAAGTCACCTTCGACTGCGCAGAACCTGCGCGCCTCGCCGGTTTTTGGTGCGAGGTGTTGGGGTACGTCGTACCGCCGATCCCGGAGGGGTTTGCCACTTGGGAGGACTACCATCGCTCGCTGCCGCCTGAGGATCAGGTCACCTACTTCGCGTGCAGTGATCCCTCGGGTGCTGGCCCGCGCCTGCTCTTCCAGCGCGTTCCCGAAGGGAAGATCGTCAAGAATCGGGTGCATCTCGACGTGCGGGCCGGCACCGGACTCGTAGGTGAAGAGCGCCTCGCCACACTGGAGGCCGAATGCGCACGACTGGTCGCGCTCGGTGCGGTACACGTGCGAACGCTGCTTGCCGATGACGAGAACGAGTCGTGCATCCTGATGCAGGACATCGAGGGCAACGAGTTCTGTCTCGACTGAGCATCCTCCGCGACGGCGAGATTGGGGGGAGCCGTCTCCCTCACGCCTCTCTTCAAGGTGGTCTCGTGTGGGGCGGAAGTCATCCAGTGAGGGCGAGGTTGTGAAGTCGGGCGATGCCGAGCATCGCGGTGTGAATGCCGTCGCCCTTCAGGCGGCAGTCACGAAGGATCTTCCAGGTCTTCATCCACGCGAAGACGTGCTCGACGCGGGCCCGGACCTTGCGGTGGGACGTGTTGTGCTCCTCCTTCCATGCAGGCAGTTCGGTCTGGCCGCGTTCGTGGCGGTGTGGGATGACCAGGCCGGTGCCCCGGTAGCCGCCGTCCGCGATGACCGTGGTCCGGCCGACGGCGGCCTTCGCACCGGACAGTTCCCACGCCTTGCAGTCGTTGCGGTTGCCGGTGACCGGCCGGCCGACAGCGGCGACGAGTCGGGTATCGGCGTCGATTACCCCCAGGCGGAATTGGATGATGTTCGAGCACAGCTTGAACACGAAGGCTCTCCCCCGCCGAGGTCGATCCTCGCGTGACCGCCCGTTGGTTGCGCTTAGCGCCTCAGATCCGCGAACTCGCTGCCCGCCTTAACCGCCCCATAGCGACGCACTGAGATCGGAGACCTCGCTCGACATGGAAATTCAAGGCAACTGTAGCGACCAGTTCGGCGCAGTACGGGAGACGTTCGCCGACTCCTTACGCAGCGGAGCGGATGTCGGCGCCTCGGTGGCGATCTACCTCGACGGCGAACTCGTCGTCGACCTGTGGGGAGGGTACGCCGACCCGGCACGTACCCAACCATGGCAGCGCGACACCATCACCAACGTGTGGTCCACCACGAAGACGATGACCGCCCTGTGTGCTCTCGTTCTCGCCGATCGCAACGAACTCGGCCTGTCCGCACCGGTCGCGAAATACTGGCCCGAGTTCGGCATCGCCGGAAGAGACCGCATCGAGATCCGGCACCTGCTCAGCCACACCGCTGGTCTCCCCGACTGGGATCAGCCCATGACACTTGACGACTTGTGCGATTGGGAGAAGGCCACCACCCTTCTGGCCCGCCAGTCGCCCCGCTGGGAACCTGGCACGGCGTCCGGCTACCATCGGTTCACCTACGGCTTTCTGATCGGCGAGGTCATCCGCCGCATCTGCCAGCAGTCAATCGGCACGTTCTTCGCCGAACAGATCGCTTCGCCACTGGGCGCCGATTTCCACATCGGCCTCGCAGCCGAACACGATCACCGTGTCTCCGAGGTCATCCCCTCACCCGGCCCCGCACCCGCAGCCAACCCACGGGTGACCATTCCGGTCGGAGCGTACGTGACCGCCCAGGACACCTGGAGCGCCCAGTGGCGCCGCGCCGAGATCCCTGCCGCGGCAGGCTACGGAAACGCACGATCTGTCGCCGCTATCCAGTCGGTACTCGCCTCCGGAGGCCGGACGCCATGGGGGCGCCTTCTTTCCGAAACAACCTGCCGCGCGGTGTTCGACGAACAGTCCCACAGCATCGATCTTGTACTCGGCATTCCCCTGCGCTTCGGCATCGGCTACGCCCTGAACGCCAGCGATGCGCCGGTCACCACGACCAACGTCCGTACCTGCTACTGGGGTGGAAGGGGCGGATCACTGGTTGTCAACGACCTCGACGCGAACATGACCATCGCGTATGTGATGAACCAGATGACCCACCTCGGCCTCACCGACCCACGCGGTCAGAAGCTACTCCAGGCCGCCTGCAAGGCACTGACGCTGAACTAAAGCTAAAAAGCCCTGGGTTGTTCGCTTCATTCGCGCAGCGCTGACGGGAGCAGTGTCCTGGGCCCCGCGGGCCGCGGGGCGCCGGGACAGCGGTGCCTCCAACTGGTCAGCGCAGGAGCGCCAGGACGACGCCAACGATCTCGGTGACACGAGGTCCTTGGCTGCGGTGAGTGCTCGGGAGAACCCTTCCAAGGCCGATCAGCATCCCGCCCAGCGGCTTCCCTCCGACCCGGGAGCCGGTTGCCGGTACACCGGGGAATGGACCGTGGTGACGTCCCGCTGGGGACTGTCGGCAGACCCGAACGAAGTGACCGCGCTCACCGAACTCGCGGACGGCTGCCGCGACACCCGGATCGCCTACACACCTGCACGCTGAAGTCAGCAGTCGCGAAGCATCGCGCAGATGTACTATCCAGCACCAACATGAAAAGCGAACCCAGACGAGGGAGCTTGTGGTGGACACCTCTGCCGATAACACCAGCCTGAAATCCCAGTACGCGGCGCAGATCACCGCCGATCTCGAACGCAACTCTGCCGAGCACGAACGCCTCAGCTCCGAGGTCACGGCGTTGCAACAGAAGCTGTCCGTGCTGGAGAACAACCGGGCGCTGCTGCGAAGCATGCGGCAGACCCTTGGTGACGAAGCCATCGGTGACATACCGGGGAACGCCGATGTCAGCAGCTCTCAGGATGGTGCGTCCGCTGCACGGAAGTCCACAGAGCTGCCGGCGGCGCGCAGGCCGAAGAAACAGGCTGACACAACCAGCGGCAGGCAGAAAGAGGCAGGGTCAGGCAGGAGGCGCGCCAAGCGAGTACGGGAAGCAGGTGTTCCCACTCTGCGGGAGCTGGTGCGTGATGACCTCACCCAGCACCGTGAACCGCGCTCTGCAGCCGAGGTCACCGCCGCCCTCGCCCAGGCTCTTCCGGACCGCGAGGTCAAGGCAACGGTCGTGCGTAGCACCCTCGAGTCACTCGTAGCCAAGGGCGAAGCTCACCGCACCAAGCAGCAGAAGTCCGTCTTCTATGCGGCTGCCACCCCGAATGCAGCCGTCGGCGAGGCTGCGCCCAGTGAGACACCCGCTTCCTGAGTAGTCGTAGACCGAGTGTCCAAGAGCCGGGGGTGGGGTGGACCGTGACTCCCCCGGTCCTCTGGGGTAAGCGCGGCGATGGCGGCGCGTGTGTGGTCCAGGTCGTCGCCGGAGTCGAGGACGACGGTGACCGTGGGCGAGTGTCGCAACTCAGCATGGTCAGACGGCGACCACTCTCGCCGCCTCCCCACAGGGGTATGTGGATCGCCGACGCCAGGCGCTTCTACACCCGCGGCGGCATGAACACGTGGCGCAGCTGGAGAAGCTCGGCATGGTCTGGTCGCACTACGACGTCGCGTGGGAGGAGGGCCTGGCCGCGGCGCGCCGGTGAGCCGCCGAAGCGGGGCCAGCTTCTGGCCCCGCTGGACGCCACCCGCCAGGGTTACAAGGTGAGGATCTGGCCTGGCTGAAGAACGCCAGGGTTGCCGCCTGCGCGGCCCAGTGGTCAGCCGGTACGGCCGGGCGCAGCGTGGGGAGCAACGCGGGGAACGCGACCCGCATCTCGACGCGGGCCAGCTGCTGACCCAGGCACTGGTGGATGCCGTGGCCGAAGGCCAGGTGCCCGCCGTCCTGCCTGCGAAGGTCGAGCACGTGGGGATCGGCGAAGCGCTCGGGGTCGCGATTGGCAGTGTTATACGACAGGATCACCTGCGAGTCGGCCTTGATGGTCTGTCCGCCCACCTCGACATCCTCCAGCGCCGTCCTCATGAACATCTTGGCGACACTGAGGTACCGCAGCAGCTCCTCCACGGCCCGGTCGGCGAGCGCGGGATCGGCGCGCAACGTGGCCAGCCGCTCCGGGTTGCGCAGCAGCGCGAAGGTGCCAAGGGCCAGCATGTTCGCGGTGGTGTCGAGCCCGACCACCAGCAGGAGCAGGGCGATCCCCTTCAGCTCCTCGTCGGTCAGATCGCTGTTGGTGAGGTCGCTGAGCACGTCGTCGGTGGGGTTCGCGCGTTTGGCGGCCACCAGCTGCGCGAGGTAGTCCTGGGTCGCGGTATAGGCCGCTATCAGGTCCTCGTCGCTTGTCTCCCCGTTCGTGAACGAGTCGACCTGCTCCTGGAAGGACCCCCGGTCCTGGTACGGCACCCCAGCAGCTCACAGATCATGATGGTGGGGATGGGCTTGGCGAACGCGGTCACCAGGTCCGCCGGCGGCTCGGCCTTCTCCATGGCGTCCAGGTGGTCGGCGGTGACCCCGGCATCACCTGCTGGGCGACGCCGCCCACCTCATGTGCGGCGGGATCTACTTGAGTTCCTGCGCCGAGCCGGAGCCGGAGATGGCACGGCGGCGGGCCGCACGTCTGGGAGTGCCCGCCGCCTGAGCCTCGGCCCGCCGAACCGTTCGCCTCGGCGGCGCTCTGGCCCTCGCCTGGGCCGAACTTCTCTACAAAGGCTTGCAGCATAACCACCGTGCCGACCTTGTCTCCCCGAGTGGCCCTTCACCGCGGGCGGTCGCTACCAGGAATCCGACGGTGGACTTCATTGAGGAGCCTGCGAAGGCCGGCTGACCTCTGCCGCTACCTACCTCGACGGCCAGACGCCCGTCAGGGCGGCTGGCCGTCCCACGTTCGGGGCCATGGCAGTGCCGTCATTTCTCATCGGCATTCCAGAGCCCGTTGATCACCAACTGCCTCCGGAAACCGTCGAATAAGCGCTGTTCCTAGAAATCAACGAAGCGACGCGAGTGACCCTCAGGCGCGCGGCATCAGCCACAACTGCGGGAACGCCAACATGTCGTCAAACAGGTTGAACGCCGGGTGTTCCATGGTGACCGTTGAGGCGGCGCCGGTGAAGAGCTTCAGCAGTCGGGCTTCGAGTACCCGCATCTTCGGGTAGTCGTTTGCGATCGGCTGAACCAGGCGATAGCCGATGGTCGAGTGGAACTGGTAGGTGTCGAAGTTGTCCGCGCGTACGTCCAGCAGCGTGCTCAACTCGCGGCGGGCACGCCACAGGGCGTTGCGGGTGGCGTCGTCGGCCGGGGTCAGGTCCATGGTGAAGTTCGCCTCGAATGGACGGAACCCCTTGACCTTCATGTTGATCGGACCGAGCGGCGTCAGGCCGGAACCCTGCGCCTGGAGACGGGCGAGCACCCGTTGCGACACCTGGGAAACGTCCGTGCAGTCAGCGAGCCACGCCGGGAGGGTCTTGTTCTTGACGTGGTTCTGGGTGATGACGTCGAAGACAGTCATGTGCAGGCTGTTGTGGGGCAGGCAGACGTACTGTGGCGCGAGGTCGGAGTCCTTCATGAGCGCCATGGCCTGCTGCTCGGCCTTGAAGAACGCCGAGTCCTGCGGCACCGGGCACACGAACGTATTGCCCCGAAACCGCTGAGCGTTGCCGTCCAGATCCCACTTCATGCCGGGGCCCGCCGCCAGCGGAGCCCGGTACTGCCCGGAGTCGGCTCCCGAGTTCTCGTTGTCCTTGCGGTTGCCCGCGTCGTACGCCTCGGCCGCAACGGGCTCGGCGGCCGCGTGATCCGCCAAGGCCAAACTGGTGGCAAGCGCACCCGCCGTACCAAGAAGCATCGAGCGTCGGTGCAGGGCGTTCATCGGGTTCCTTCTCTCCTGGTTGGGGATCGCCAGCCATGAGACGGTTGCTGCTTGAACGGTCAATGAACTCCATCCATGAGACGCCCCTTGGCAGGGCTAACAACCCGGAAGAACCGCCTAATCACCATTTGCAAGGGTTCAGGACGGCCGCTGCGCGGTCATGCCCTGGCGCGCCGGCTCGGACGCAGTGCCAGTGCTTCCGGGTCGCCTGCTCTTGCGCCGTTGGTGTCCGTGACGCAACCGTCGACCAGCGACGCTCCGGCTGGCCTCTGGGCAGTGGCCGCAGTGGCCGGTCTACTTCAACCCCGGCAACAGCCCCACGGGCGCGGCCCGCGGCGCCGTTGCGGGCCGGGCAGCAGAGCCCCAGAGGTGCCCCGGTCTGAACCCGTTGGTACCGCTGCTCGTCATGATGCGGGCGTGCGACGCGGTCGACGCCCAGTGGCACCCCGACGATTCCCAGGAGCCCGGCGCCCCGCTGCGCTGGCACAACTCCGCCCACCCGGAACTGTGCCTGACCGCCACCAGGCGGCAGGACGCTCTGGTCATGGCACTCCCGTGCACCGACAGCCGCGCCCAGATGTGGTGGGGCGACGCCCGCGCGGTGTCCACGTGGAGCGACGGCGACCAGCAGGTCCGGCTACGCGCGGCCAACGGCCTGTACCTGGCCACCCAGAACGGAGCCGGGGCCGACGGCACTCCGCTGACCACCTATCAGCAATGGCGCAGCCAACGGTGGGACATCCAGTACGCGGACATGGACTCCAACCTCGTGCGGCTCAAGGCGCCCAACGCCAACAAGTGCGCCACCATCCCGGACGACGATGTCGGAGCGCGTGCCGTGCTGCAGGGCTGCAGCCGCCTCGACAGCAAGAACGACGGCATGGGCTCGCGCTGGCTCGCGGAACCCTACGCCGACGGTTCCGTCCGCCTGCGCAACGAGGCCACACACCGCTGCCTGACGCCTCCGCCATGGGAGGGCGGCGACGTGGAGATCAGTGTCTGCACCGACCAGGCATATCAGCGCTGGACGATCGAACCGTGATGCCCTAGGAGCTCTCGATCGCCCGGTTCTCAGGCCGGGGCCCCCTGTCGCGGGCCCCGGCCGCATGCTGGTGAGCACGCACGATCGGTTTCCGACCGTAATGCCCTGCTGACCTTCACGGCAGACGGCTCCTGATCGCGCGGGTTCTGGCCGGTCGCCCGATCGGGCACACAGTTCACCGGGTTGATGCCGGCTGACCTCGCCTCGGTCGGATGTCGACATGCCCGCGTCCGCAGTGAGAAGGGCATCCGCTGGGGCGGTCGCCCACTCCAACCCGCAGCCTGATCAAACCCGGCGAAATCTACGAGGTCACAGCACTAGGCTCGACCGCGGATCATCGACAACAGCCGCCCATGAGTCTCGGCGTCCGAGGCCACTACGAGCCCACGGCATGCCTGCCCGACCGGAGCACCATCGACTCCGGTGACGACACAGCCAGCAGCCTGGCACAGAGCGACGCCAGCGGCGAAGTGCACGCTCTCGCGCAGGTCACCGCCATCGGTGACGTATGCGGCGCGCTTGCCGGCCGCGACCCAGGCCAGCGCCAGCGTCGTGGACACAACCCGCGGCCGGAACCGTTCGACGAACCCAGGATGAGCGAGCAAATCCACAGCCCTGAACGCAGGCGCGCTCGGAAAGGGCGGATCCAGGTTGAGATCCACCAGCTGGGTGGCCGCAGTCGGCGCCAGCTGCGTGTCGCCCCCGTCACGCCGAAGCCAAGCGGTCTCACCGTCGGTGAAGAAGACCTCACCGCTGAACGGATCGGCCACCGCAGCCGGGCCGTTGCGCAGTGCCACATTGACGGCAACCAGCATGTTGCCGACTGCATAGTTGAGCGTGCCGCACAAGGGATCCACCAACCACTGGCGCACGGCGTCAGCCACACCCTGCTGCCCGCCCTCCTCGCCGTGCACCGCATCCTCAGGCCGCGCAGCACGGATGACGCCGAGGATCGCCTCTTCAGCCGCCACATCGGCGTCAGTGGCGAAGTCCCCGGCACCTTTGTCGATGCGGGTAAGCCGCCGCCCATACCGGGCGCGCACCGCCTCCGCACCGGCCCGTGCCGCAGCTATCGCAACCTCAGCATCGTCAATGCTCGCATTTGAGTTGATCACGGCGTGCAGAGTATCGGGGCGACGCCCCCGCCGTACGCGAAGCCAGCCGACACCTCCCACGCCCGCGCACTCATCACTCCGGTGAACCTATGTGGTCACAGCACTAGCTGTTCTGCCCTGGGAGGTTGTGGACGGGCTGGGCGGGTCTGGGCTGGGTCAGCCTTGAACAGGTGAGGGCTTTCGGGTTCGGCGTGGATTGCGACGTCTACACCGACCGAAAGGCCCACGCGCCTTGCCCAGCAAGGGGCGTGGCAAGCGGGTGACCCCGCTGCCGGGCAACCGTCATGCCCGGCGCCACGTCGGGCCAAAGTACAGTGAAGCTGCGCCATCTTGAAGTAGCTGGTCAGGGTGCTGGTGTGACGCCGGTTCGGGGTGCTCGTGCTGGTCGTGAGCGGCAGTCTGGGGTGTAGATCATTGGTCAGGGGTGGGTTTGCGGATACCTGTCCGTCGTCGTGGGTGCCGCTCCTAGGCTCCGGCGCATGATGGATCCCGAAGTGCTGGAGCGGATCGCCGCGCGGCGTGCGGAGTGAGACGGGCTCGAAGAACAGTTGGTCAAGCAGCTGTCGGAGGTACGGGCTGAGCGGGATGAGCTCGCCGTGGCCGAGCGGGTGTGGCAGCGGATGAGTGAGCAACTCGCCGACGAGCGCACGGAGGCCGGGTCGCCGGTCGTCCAAGTGGCGGGTCGGGCGGTGCGGCTGGTTCCGGATCGTGCGCCGGGGTTGGCTGAGTCCGCGCTGCCGGCGGAGTACCAACGCATCCTGACCGCCGTGCGGCAGGCCGGCGGCCCGGTCTCCACCCGGCAGATCGGCGAGGTACTGGGCTTGGACACCGGGGTGAGGGGCAAGCTGGAGCCGCTGCGCGGGAAGCTCACGAAGCTGGCCGACCGCGGCTGGCTGCACAAACGACCCGATGGGAAGTTCACAACCCGCGCGTGACCAGGCCGCACAGAGACGGGGCGTAACCGAGCTGTCCCCGGCGGCTGTTGGAATTGTGTGACGAATACCAAAGAGCACGCCGGGGACACCGTGTCCCTGGTCTACCAATGCCGCCTGCCGCTGTCCACGCACACCCTGAACTACCTCGCCGACCTGCTGCGACGCCATCTGAAGGCCATACGCTCCTGG
>NZ_JAERRF010000071.1 GCF_016741875.1 Streptomyces coffeae
TTGGACGCGATTCCGGCGGATGTGCCGCTTCGGGGTGTTGTGCATGCCGCGGGTGTGCTCGATGACGGCCTGATCGCGGACCTGACTCCTGAGCGGTTGGGTCGGGTGTTGGCGGTGAAGGCGGAGTCGGCGGTGCATTTGCATGAGCTGACTCGCGACAGTGAGCTGCATGCTTTCGTTCTGTTCTCTTCCTTTGCTGGTGTGGTGGGGAATGCGGGGCAGGCGGCGTATGCGGCGGCGAACAGTGTGTTGGATGGGATTGCGGTGTCGCGGCGGGTGCAGGGTTTGCCGGCGGTGTCGTTGGCGTGGGGTATGTGGGAGCAGGCCGAGGGCATGGGCGGTCGGCTCAGTGACGCCGATGTGGCTCGGATGCGCAGGCAGGGTTTCCCGCCCCTGTCCACTGAGGATGGGCTTGCCCTGCTTGATATCGCTCTGCGTGTGAACGAGCCGGTGGCGGTGCCGGTCGCTCTGCGGACCCAGGCGCTCGCCACTGTCCGTGATGGGCTGCCCAGTGTGCTGCGCGGGTTGGTCCCAGCTGCGCAGCATGTTCCGCAGCGGCGTGCCGTCGGCCAGGGTGCTGCCGGGGGTGACGGGGCTTTGGCTCGTCGCATGCAGGGGCTGCCCGCGGCCGAGCAGGAGCGGATGCTGCTCGATCTTGTCCAGACCCAGGTCGCTGCGGTTCTGGGTCATTCCTCCCCGTCCGAGATCGATCCGGGTCGAGCGTTCAAGGACCTCGGGTTCGACTCGCTGACCGCGGTCGATCTACGCAACCGGCTCACCACCGCGACAGCCCTGCGGTTGCCCGCGACGCTCATCTTCGACCACCCCACGCCCTCGGTGTTGGCGGACTACCTGCGTAGGCAGGTCGTTCTGGACGCGGAGACAGCGCAAGGTGCGTCGGCTGCTTCTGCTGTGGGGAAGGCGGCGACGGGGCCAACGATGGCAGGGCATGACGATCCCATCGCCATCGTCGGTATGGGGTGCCGGTTCCCCGGGGGAGTAACCTCACCGCAGGTGTTGTGGGAGCTGGTCACTTCGGCTCGTGACGGGTACACCTCGCTGCCTACTGACCGCGGTTGGGATGTGCGGACGCTGTCCGAAACGACAGGTGCCACGATGGGTGGCTTTCTGTCGGATGCGGCGGGGTTCGATGCGGAGTTGTTCGGGATTTCGCCGCGTGAGGCGTTGGCGATGGATCCGCAGCAGCGGTTGCTGCTGGAGACCGCATGGGAGGCGTTGGAACGGGCCGGGATTGACCCGTCGTCGTTGCGCGGTTCGGCGGCGGGTGTGTTTGCTGGGGTGTCGGCGAATGGGTACGGCGGTCACCTGCATGAGCCGGAGGGAGAGACGGAGGGCTATCTCCTGACCGGCAGCACCACCAGTGTCGCTTCGGGGCGGGTTGCCTATGCCCTCGGGCTGGAGGGTCCGGCGGTGTCGGTGGATACCGCGTGTTCGTCGGCTCTGGTGGCGCTGCATCTGGCGTGTCAGGCATTGCGCGCTGGCGAGTGCACGATGGCGCTGGCTGGTGGGGCGACGGTGATGGCCACGCCGGGCATTTTCCTGGAGTTTGCCCGTCAGGGAGGTCTGGCTGCCGACGGTCGGTGTAAGTCGTTTGCGGAGGTGGCGGATGGTACGGGGTGGGCTGAGGGTGCTGGGGTGCTGGTGCTGGAGCGTCTGTCGGATGCTCAGCGGCAGGGGCATCGGGTGTTGGCGCTGGTGCGCGGCAGCGCCGTCAACCAGGACGGTGCGTCGAACGGGCTGACTGCGCCGAATGGTCCGTCGCAGCAGCGGGTTATTCGGCAGGCTTTGTCGAACGCGGGTCTGTCCCCGTCGGATGTGGATGCGGTCGAGGCGCATGGTACGGGTACGCGGTTGGGTGATCCGATCGAGGCGCAGGCGCTGCTGGCGACCTATGGGCAGGGGCGTGAGGGCCGGGACCCGTTGTGGCTGGGGTCCATCAAGTCGAACATCGGGCATGCCCAGGCTGCCGCCGGTGTCGCAGGTGTGATCAAGATGGTGATGGCGCTGCGGGAGCAGCAGCTGCCGAAGTCACTGCACGCTGATGAGCGTTCGTCGCAGGTGGATTGGGAGTCCGGCGCTGTCGAGCTCCTGGCGGAGTCGCGTGGGTGGCCGCGGCGTGTGGAGGGTGTGCGTCGGGCGGGTGTGTCTTCGTTCGGGATCAGTGGGACGAATGCGCACGTGATCATTGAGGAGGCTCCCGCAGTAGAGCCGGTGGTTGTCGAGGAGCGGCCTTCGGCGGACTTGCCAGTGGTGCCGTGGGTCCTGTCCGGCCGGACGTCGGAAGCGTTGCGTGCGCAGGCTGAGCAGCTGGTGGCTTTCCTGGACGGGCAAAAGGCTGTCGGTCCTGTCGAGACGGTTGATGTGGGTGCATCCCTGGTTGCTACGCGTGCGGTGCTCGATCACCGCGCGGTCGTGATGGGAACCGATCGGGATGCTCTCCGTGCTGGGCTGCGGGATGTGGCTGACGCTGCTGAGAATGTGGTGTCGGGTGTGGCGGTGACTGAGGGCCGTACGGCCTGGATGTTCACCGGGCAGGGCAGTCAGCGGGTGGGGATGGGCCGTGAGTTGTATGGCCAGTTCCCTGTCTTCGCTCGGGCGTTGGATGAGGTGTGCGGTCATCTGGATGGGGTTCTTGAGAGGGTTGTGGGGTTTGGTGTGCCGGTGCGGGAGGTGTTGTTCGCGGCGGAGGGCTCCGATGAGGCTGGGCTGCTGGACCGTACGGGGTATGCGCAGACGGGGTTGTTTGCGGTGCAGGTGGCGTTGGTGGAGCTGCTGCGCTTCTGGGGCATGAGCCCCGACGTCGTACTGGGGCATTCGGTTGGTGAGTTCGTTGCTGCGTATGTGGCGGGTGTGTTTGGTGTGGAGGATGCCGCCCGGTTGGTGGCGGGGCGTGCGCGGTTGATGCAGGCGCTGCCGGAGGGCGGTGCGATGGTAGCCATCGAGGCCGGCGAGGCCGAGGTCACGGAGATCCTGGGTGGCCTGCCGGACGGTTCGCGGGTGGGGATCGCGGCCGTTAACGGGCCGAGGGCGGTTGTGGTTTCCGGTGACGAGCATGCCGTCGAGCAGGTCATGGTCGTTGCGCGGGAGCGGGACTGTCGGGTGTCGCGGTTGCGGGTGAGTAATGCGTTCCACTCGGCGTTGATGGAGCCGATGCTGGCGGAGTTTGCTGAGGTCGCGGCGACTGTTGGTTACCGGCAGCCGAGCATCACAGCTGTCAGTACGGTGTCTGGTCGGCGGCTTGGTGAGGGTGAGTGGACGACGCCGGAATACTGGGTGCGTCAGGTCCGCGAGCCGGTCCGCTTCCATGATGCGCTGAAGACCGCGACCGTGGAGCAGGGTGTGTCCCGGCTGTTGGAGGTGGGTCCGGATCCGGTGCTGACGAGCCTGGCACAGTCCGGGTCGGATGCCGTGGTGTCTGTCTGTGTGCTGCGGAAGGGGCGGGCTGATGCTGAAACCCTGCTGACGGCGGTGGCTGAGCTGTTTGTGTGTGGCACGGTGGTCGATTGGGGTTCGGTGTTCGCTGGGTGTGGTGCGCGGCCAGTGGAGTTGCCGACGTATGCGTTCCAGCGTCAGCGGTTCTGGTTGGAGGGTTCGCGGCCGGTTACCGATGCGCGGGGTTTGGGGTTGGGTGCGGCGGAGCATCCGTTGCTGGGCGCCGCGGTGGTCGTGGCGGGTTCGGATGCGCTGTTGCTGACGTCGCGGCTGTCCGTTCAGTCGCACCCGTGGCTCGCTGATCATGTGGTGGCCGGTTCGGTGGTGGTTCCGGGCACGGCGTTCGTTGAGCTGGCAGTACAGGCCGCTGACCTGGCTGGCTGCGTCCGTGTCGAGGAGTTGACGCTCCAGGCGCCGTTGGTCCTTCCGCAGGACGGCGCCGTCGACATGCAGATCAGCGTCGATGCTTCGGAGCATGAGGACGGGCAGCGTGCGGTGAGGATCTACTCCCGTGCGGAGGATGCCGGTGCTGATGAGCCGTGGATGTTGCATGCCACTGGAGTGCTGACGGTGATGGCTGAGCGTGGGGCCGTGGAGTGGGACCTGCGGTCGTGGCCGCCAGCGGGTGCGGAGTCTGTTTCGCTGGAGGGGCTGTACGAGGGGCTGTCTGGAGCCGGGTTGGCTTATGGTCCGGCGTTCCGGGGTTTGCGTGAGGTCTGGAAGCGGGGCGAGGACCTGTTTGTGGAGGCGGGCCTGCCGGAGCAGATTGTCGGTGAGGGTGGTGCATTTGGCCTGCATCCGGCGCTGCTCGACTGTGTCCTGCATGCGTTGGGACTGCGGAGTGGATCCGGTGAGGGTGCGCTGCTGCCGTTCTTGTGGTCGGGCGTGTCGCTGTCAGCGGTGGGAGCGCGCGCAGTACGGGCACACCTGTCGTCGCACGGATCCGGCACGTACGGACTCCGGGTGGCCGACACCACGGGTGACCCGGTGGCCGAGATCGACTCATTGCTTCTGCGACCGATGTCGGCGGCCGATCTGGCCGCTGCCGGTTCTGCGGGAGACAAGCTGTTCCGACTGGAGTGGATCCTCGCGGACGCAAGTGAAGCCGGATCGGGCGAGTCGAGTGGGCCAGGCGACCTGGCCATCCTGACCGCTGCCGCTCCGCAGGTCCCGGATGAGTGGGGGATGGGGGGTGTGGCGGCGTATGCGGATGTGGCGGGTCTTGTTGCGGCTTTGGATGAGGGTGGTGATGTTCCGGGGAGTGTGCTGCTGCCGGTGGGTAATTCTGGTGATCTCCTGGGTGGGGTTGCTGGTGTGCTGGCTTTGATGCAGGCATGGCTGGCTGAGGAGCGTTTGGCTGGGTCGCGTCTGGTGGTGTCGACCACGGGCGCGGTCGTGGTGAGTGCTGCCGTCGGCTCTGAGGGCCCGGATCTGACGGGTGCGGGTGTGTGGGGTCTGGTGCGCTCTGCGGTCAGTGAGCATCCAGGCCGCTTTGTGCTGGCTGACGTGGATGGGGAGAGGTCGTCGTACCGGGCTTTGGCCGGGGGGTTGGCTGAGTTGGTCGCGCAGGGGGAGAGTCAGGTCGCGGTGCGGGAGGGGCGGGTCTTGCTGCCTCGCGTCCGGCGCCTTCCGCTCGACGCAGTGGCGGGGCCCTCGGTTGCAGCGGCAGACGTGCATGTGGATGGGGCCGATGAGGTCGGCCGGGAGGGTGCCCTAACGACGCCGGTACCGACCGAGCGCCGGGGCGCGTGGCCGGAGTCGGGCACGGTCCTGGTGACCGGTGGTACGGGTGGTCTGGGTGCGGTGGTGGCCCGGCACCTGGTCGCGGAGCATGGGGTGCGGGATCTGCTGCTCATATCCCGGCGGGGCATTGACGCTCCCGGCGCTGCTGCGCTTGAGGAGGAGCTGACCGGGCTCGGTGCCCGTGTGACCGTTGCGGCGTGTGACGTCAGTGATCGTGAGGCTGTGGCGGGTGTGCTGGAGGCGATTCCGGTGGATGTGCCGCTTCGGGGTGTTGTGCATGCGGCGGGTGTGCTTGATGACGGCTTGGTCTCGGATCTGACGTCTGAGCGGTTGGCGCGTGTACTGGTGGCGAAGGCGGAGTCGGCGGTGCATTTGCATGAGCTGACTCGCGATCGTGAGCTGGATGCTTTCGTTCTGTTCTCTTCCTTTGCCGGTGTGGTGGGGAATGCGGGGCAGGCGGCGTATGCGGCGGCTAATGCGGTGTTGGATGGGCTTGCGGTGTCGCGGCGGGTGCAGGGTTTGCCGGCGGTGTCGTTGGCGTGGGGTATGTGGGAGCAGGCCGAAGGCATGGGTGGCCGGCTCAGTGACGCCGATGTGGCCCGCCTGCGCAGGCAGGGTTTCCCGCCCCTGTCCACTGAGGACGCTCTTGTGCTGCTAGACACTGCCCTGCGTGTCAACGAGCCGGTGGTGTTGCCGGTGGCGCTGCGGTTGAGTGTGCTGGCTGGTCGGCGGGATGTGTTGCCCAGGGTGTTGGACGGTCTGCTGCCTGTTGTCCGGCAGCGGCGCACGGCTGGTGAAGCCGTGGTGGACGGTGGTGGGGGCCTGGCGCGCCGGCTGGAGGGTCTGTCACCAGCTGAGCAGGACGGGATGGTGCTTGAGGTGGTGCAGAACTCCGTCGCAGTGGTGCTCGGCCATGCCAATCCCGGTTCGATCGACCCGAGCCGGGCGTTCAAGGATCTCGGTTTCGATTCACTGACCGCGGTGGATCTGCGTAACCGGCTCATTGCCGCCACTGCCTTGCAATTGCCCGCCACACTCATCTTCGACCACCCCACGATCCTGTCCCTGCGCGACCACCTCCGGGCTGAGCTGGCTCCCCAGGACGACGGTGGTACCGGATTCCTGTTCGGGGAGCTGGAGAAAATCCAGACCGTCCTGGCCGAGACGGTGCCCGCTGACGAGGCCGTACGCGCCGAAATCGGCACCCGGCTGAAGAATCTGCTGGCTGTCTGGTCCGCCGAGACCCACGGGGCCGGCGGAGTCAGCGCAGGGCTCGATGGCCAGTCAGACCACGACGCGATCGACGACGCGACCGACGACGAGCTGTTCTCTCTGGTGGACGACAAGCCTTGGGCGAACTGAGCCCCTGCAATACCGGCTTCCGCTCTGACTGAAGGATTAGAAACGCATGGCGAACGAAGAGAAGCTCCGGGATTACCTCAAGCGCGCGATCGCAGATGCTCGGGATGCTCACCTTCGTCTCCGCGAAGCCGAGGCCAAAGACCACGAGCCGATCGCGATTGTGGGGATGGGGTGCCGCTATCCGGGCGGGGTGACGTCCCCCGAGGGCTTGTGGGAGCTCGTGTCCTCCGGCGGGGACGGGGTCACTTCGTTCCCCACAGACCGCGGTTGGGATATCGAGAACCTCTTCGACCCCAACCCGGACACCGAACGCGTGGGCACGTCCTACGTACGCGAGGGCGGCTTTCTTCACGACGCGGCCGAATTCGACGCGGAGCTGTTCGGGATTTCGCCGCGGGAGGCGTTGGCGATGGATCCGCAGCAGCGTCTGCTGCTGGAGACGTCCTGGGAGGCCCTGGAGCGCGCCGGAATCAACCCGCACTCGTTGAGCGGCTCGGCCACGGGTGTGTTCGCGGGCCTGATGTATCACGACTACGCGTCACGGCTGGAAGGCGTGCCGGACGGCGTCGAGGGCTACCTCGCCAACGGCAATGCGGGCAGTGTCTTCTCCGGCCGGATTGCCTATGTGTTCGGGTTCGAAGGGCCCGCGGTGACCGTAGACACCGCATGCTCGTCATCGCTGGTCTCCCTGCACCTCGCCTGCCATGCGCTGCGTGCACGGGAGTGCACAATGGCACTCGCGGGCGGTGTCACCGTGATGGCCAGTCCCTCCACATTCGTGGAGTTCTCCCGGCAACGGGGCCTCGCTGCCGACGGCCGCTGCAAGTCCTTCGCCGATGCCGCCGACGGTACCGGCTGGGCCGAAGGCGCCGGTGTGCTTGTACTGGAGCGGCTGTCTGACGCACAGCGGCTGGGCCACCAGGTACTCGCCGTCGTCCGCGGGAGTGCGGTCAACCAGGACGGTGCGTCGAACGGCCTGACTGCGCCGAATGGTCCCTCGCAGCAGCGCGTGATACGCCAAGCGTTGCAGGCCGCGCAGATCACGGCGGCCGACGTGGACGCCGTTGAAGGGCATGGCACAGGAACCCGGCTCGGCGACCCCATCGAGGCCCAGGCGCTGCTTGCGACCTACGGCCAGGGGCGTGCAGGAGCCGAACCACTGTGGCTGGGCTCGGTGAAGTCGAACATCGGGCACACCCAGGCCGCCGCCGGTGTCGCTGGAATCATCAAGATGGTGATGGCGCTGCGCGTCGGCGCACTTCCCCGGACAATCCACGCGGACCAGCCGTCCTCGCAGGTGAACTGGGATGCTGGCGCAGTACGCCTGCTGACCGAGGAACGCCCCTGGTCCCGAGGCGGACATCCGCGCCGAGCAGGAATTTCTTCGTTCGGTATCAGCGGCACCAATGCCCACATCATTCTTGAGGAATCCCCGGTCACCACTGACGGTAGCGATGAGTCCGGGACCGAGGCCGGTACCGGGACCAAGGCCGAGTCTGAACCTGGAGCCGAGAGTGAGGCGCAGGTTACGGCTGACCTGCCGGTGGTGCCGTGGGTGTTGTCGGGGCGGAGTGCGGGGGCGCTTGCGGCGCAGGCTGAGCGGCTGGTGGCCTTCGTTGAGGGGAGGCTTGAGTGCTCGCCGGTGGATGTGGGTGTGTCGTTGGCGACGGGGCGGGCTGTGCTGGAGCACCGTGCCGTGGTCCTGGGCGAAGACCGTGGAGCGTTGCTGGCCGGGTTGGTCGGCATGGCCGATGGTCATGAAGTGATATCCGGGATGGCGGCTGAGGGCCGTACCGGCTGGATGTTCACCGGGCAGGGCAGTCAGCGGGTGGGGATGGGCCGTGAGTTGTACGGAGAGTTCCCTGTCTTCGCTCGGGCCTTGGATGAGGTGTGCGGTCATCTGGATGCGGCGCTTGAGGGTGTTGTGGGGTTTGGTGTGCCGGTGCGGCAGGTGTTGTTCGCGGGGGAGGGGTCTGCTGATGCGGTGTTGTTGGATCGTACGGGGTATGCGCAGACGGGGTTGTTTGCGGTGCAGGTTGCGTTGGTGGAGTTGCTGCGTTCCTGGGGTGTGAGTCCGGATGTGGTGTTGGGGCATTCGGTTGGTGAGTTCGTTGCGGCGTATGTGGCGGGTGTGTTTGGTGTGGAGGATGCCGCCCGGTTGGTGGCGGGGCGTGCGCGGTTGATGCAGGCGCTGCCGGAGGGTGGCGCGATGGCAGCCATCGAAGCTGGCGAGGCCGAGGTCGCGGAGATTCTGGGCGGTTTGCCGGATGGTTCGCGGGTGGGGATCGCGGCGGTCAACGGGCCGACGGCGGTCGTCGTCTCTGGTGACGAGGATGCTGTCGAGCAGGTAATGGCGGTTGCGCGGGAGCAGGATCGCCGGGTGTCGCGGCTGCGGGTGAGTCATGCGTTCCACTCAGCGTTGATGGAGCCGATGCTGGCGGAGTTTGCTGAGGTGGCGGCGAGTGTTGGTTACCGGCAGGCGGTGCTTCCCGCGGTCAGTACAGTCACCGGCCAGCGGCTTGGTGAGGGCGAGTGGACGACGCCGGAGTACTGGGTGCGTCAGGTCCGGGAGCCGGTGCGTTTCCACGATGCTCTTGCAGCTGTCACGGACGGGCAGGGTGTGTCCCGGCTGTTGGAGGTTGGTCCGGATCCGGTGCTGACGAGCCTCGCGCAGTCCGGGTCGGAGTCGTTGAGCGCTGCGGCGGCGGTGCTGCGTAAGGGGCGGGATGAGGCTGCGACGGTACTGACGGCGGTGGCTGAGCTGTTTGTGCGTGGCACGGTGGTTGACTGGGGTTCGGTGTTTGCTGGGTGTGGTGGGCGGCTGGTGGAGTTGCCGACGTATGCGTTCCAGCGTCAGCGGTTCTGGTTGGAGGGTTCGCGGCCGGTTACTGATGTGCGTGGTTTGGGGTTGGGTGCGGCGGAGCATCCGTTGCTGGGTGCT
>NZ_JAERRF010000072.1 GCF_016741875.1 Streptomyces coffeae
TCTGCGGGCCAAGCACGGCGAGCGGGAGACCTTCGCCGGCTTCCTCGGCCGCGCTCACACCGCGGGTGTGGAGGTGGACTGGAACGCCTTCTACGCCGGCACTGGTGCCCAGCGCGTGGATCTGCCCACGTATGCCTTCCAGCGTGAGCGGTACTGGCTGACCCCCGGCACCGCTCCGGGCGATGTCTCGGCCACCGGACTCATCGCCGTCGACCACCCCGTCCTGGCCGGTCGGGCACTCATCGGTGACCGCGACGAATGGCTCTTCACCGGCCGTATCTCCACCGAAACCCAGCCGTGGACACGCGACCACGTCGTCATGGGCGCGGTCATCGTGCCCGGGGTGGCGCTGGTCGAGATGAGCCTGGCCGCCGGGCGCGAGGTCGGCTGCGATGTGCTCGACGAGCTTGTCATCGAGGCCCCGTTGGCCCTGGAGGACACGGCGGCGCGCCAGATCCAGATCGTCGTCGGTCACACCGACGACGACGGTCGCCGCGAGTTCGTCATCTTCTCGCGGCCCGAGAACCACGACGCGGACGAGCAGCCTGACGCGACCTGCCACGGCCGTGGCTGGCTGTCGCCGGAACCCAGGTCCGCGCCCGCGTGGGACATCGCATGGCCGCCTGAGGACGCCGAGCCCCTCGCCGCGGAGGCGCTCTACACCCGCATGGCCGACATCGGTTACGACTACGGACCCCTGTTCCAAGGGGTGGTCGAAGCGTGGCAGGACAACGACGTCGTCTATGTCGAGCTCGCCCTGCCGGACGACACCGACGCACAGGGATTCGGCATCCACCCGGGGCTCTTCGACTCCGCCGTGCAGAGCTCGCTTTTCGGGGAGAAGCCGGACGACACTCTCGTCATGCCGTTCTCGTGGAACGGTGTACAGCTCAGCCGGACCGGTGTGGCGCGCGCCCGCGCCCGGCTGACCCCCGCGGGCGAGGCCGCCTTCCGCATCGACATCGTCGACGAGTTCGACGAGCCGGTGCTCAGCATGGACCAGTTGGTGTTCCGTCCGGTCGACCAGGCTCAGCTGAAGCGAGCCGCCGAGACGGCGGGGTCGCTGTACCGGCTGGACTGGCCCCCGGTCACGGTCGCCAACGGCCGGTCCGCCCGGGTCGCGGTGCTCGGTGGACTTCCCGCCGAGGGCGCGCCGTTCGAGGACCTGGCCGCGCTGGAGCAGGCCGTGACGGGTGGTGACTCGGCGCCCGAGCTGGTGCTCGCGGTCGTCGACACCACGGAGGCCACGGACGCCACGGCGGCCGCGGTCGAGGCGCTGGCCCTGGTGCAGCGGTGGCTCGCCACTGACTGCCTGGGTGGGGCCGCGCTGGCGGTGGTGACCCGGCGTGCGGTCGCCGTCGAGGACGAGGCTCCGGACGTCGCGCAGGCCGCGGTGTGGGGCCTGCTGCGCAGCGCGCAGTCGGAACACCCGGGGCGGTTCCTGCTGGTCGACTTCGACGCCGACGATGCGGGCGGCGGGTTGCAGTGGGGCGGGTTGCCCGACCTGGACGAGCCGCAGTTGGCGGTGCGCGACGGTCGGGTGTTGGCGCCGAGGCTGGTCCGTGCCGCCGACGGTGAGTCGGCGACCGCGTTCGACCCCGAGGGCACTGTGGTGGTCACCGGTGGTACGGGTGGTCTGGGTGCGGTGTTCGCCCGTCATCTCGCCGCCGAGCATGGCGTGCGTCATCTGCTGCTGCTGAGCCGCAGGGGCCCGAAGGCTGATGGCGTCGCCGAGTTGGTGGCGGAGCTGGAGACCCTGGGCTGTGCCGCCCAGGTCATGGCGTGTGATGTGGCCGACCGGGAGCAACTGGCTGCCGCACTGGGCTCGGTGGAGCGCCCTCTGACGGGTGTGGTGCATGCGGCCGGTGTGCTTGACGACGGTGTGGTCGAGTCGCTGTCGCCGGAGCAGATCGAGCGGGTGATGCGGCCGAAGGTGGACGCGGCGTGTCATCTGCACGAGCTGACCGCCGACTCCGAGCTCTCCGCGTTCGTCTTGTTCTCGTCGGTGGCCGCCCTGATCGGCAGCCCCGGTCAGGGCAACTATGCCGCCGCGAATGCGGCTCTCGACGCGCTGGCCGCGTCGCGGCGTGCCGTCGGCCTGCCCGCCACCTCGCTGGCGTGGGGTCTGTGGTCGGAGGCCGCGGGTATGGCCGCACAGCTCGGTCAGGGGGAGCTGGCCCGGCTGGAGCGCATGGGCGCCAAGGGGTTGACGACCGAGCTGGGTCTCGGTCTGTTCGACGAGGCTCTGACCTCCGACGTGGCGCTGCTGGCGCCGGTCCGGCTGGACACCGCGGTGTTGCGTGCCCAGGCCAGGGCCGGGTCGATCCCGGCCGTCCTGCGCGGGCTGGCACCCGCCCCGACCCGGCGGGGTGAGGCCGGAGGGTCCCTCGCCCGGCGCTTGGCGGGTGTGCCGGAGGCGGACCGTGAGCGGGTCGCGCTCGAACTGGTGCTGGCCCAGGTGGCGGGTGTACTCGGCCATGCCTCGGCCACTTCCCTCGACCCCGGCCGCGCGTTCAACGAGCTCGGCTTCGACTCGCTGAGCGCCGTCGAGCTGCGCAACCGGCTCACCCAGGCCACCGGTGTGCGGCTGCCCGCAACCCTCGTGTTCGACCACCCGTCACCCATGGCGGTGGCGCGTCTGCTGGTCTCGCGGATCACGGTGGATCCCGCGAGCGGTCGCACACGTGCGGCACGGCCGCGGCGCGTCGACACCGGTGAACCCCTGGCGATCGTGGGCATGAGCTGCCGGTTCCCCGGCGGGGTGTCCTCGCCGGAGGAGCTGTGGCAGCTCGTGGCCACGGGCCGCGACGGCATGGGCCCGTTCCCGACCGACCGTGGCTGGGACCTGGAGCGGCTCTACGACCCGGACCCCGACCAGGTCGGGACGGTGTACACGCGGGCCGGTGGATTCGTCGATCGCATCGGTGAGTTCGACGCGGACTTCTTCGGGATCAGCCCGCGCGAGGCGCTGGCGACCGACCCGCAACAGCGCCTGCTGCTGGAGACGTCATGGGAGGCGTTCGAGGACGCGGGCATCGACCCGACCTCGCTGCGCGGCAGCAACACCGGTGTCTTCTGCGGCACCGTCGCCTCGGGCTACCACGCCACGATGGCTCCCGAACTGGAGGGTTACCACCTCACCGGCACCACCATGAGCGTGGTGTCCGGCCGGATCGCGTACACACTCGGCCTGGAGGGTCCGGCGGTCTCGGTGGACACCGCCTGCTCCTCCTCCGCCGTCGCCCTGCACCTGGCGTCCCAGGCGCTGCGGGCGGGCGAGTGCGAGACGGCCCTCGTCGGCGGCATCTCGCTCATGGCTACTCCCGACCTGCTCATCGGCTTCAGCCGACAGCGCGGTCTGGCGAGCGACGGGCGGTGCAAGGCGTACGCGGCGTCGGCCGACGGGACCGGCTTCTCCGACGGCGTGGGTGTGGTGGTGGTGGAACGGCTGTCGGATGCCCAGCGCAAGGGCCGCCGCATCCTCGGTCTGATCCGGGGCAGCGCGGTGAACCAGGACGGTGCGAGCAATGGTCTGACCGCGCCGAACGGTCCGTCGCAGGAGCGGGTCATCCGCCAGGCCCTGGGCAGTGCGGGGCTGAGCCCGGTCGACGTCGACGCGGTCGAGGGCCATGGCACCGGTACGAGGCTCGGTGACCCCATCGAGGCGCAGGCGCTGCTCGCCACCTACGGCCAGGACCGGGACGGCGACCCGCTGTGGCTCGGATCCATCAAGTCGAACATCGGTCACACCTCGGCCGCGGCCGGTGTGGCGGGTGTGATCAAGATGGTGATGGCGATGCGGCACGGTGTGCTGCCGCCGACCCTGCATGTCGATGAGCCGTCGCCGCATGTGGACTGGGAGTCCGGCGAGGTGCGGCTGCTGACCGAGGCCCGGGAGTGGCGGGTTGATGGTCGTCCGCGTCGTGCGGGTGTGTCGTCGTTCGGTGTGAGTGGCACCAACGCGCACATCATCATCGAGGAGGCACCGGCCGAGGAGCCGGTGGCCGACGAGCGGACCGCGCCCACCGCTCCGATGCCGGTCGTGGTGTCCGCGCGCACCGATGCGGCGCTGCGGGCGCAGGCGCGACGGCTGAGGGAGCGCGTGGCCGCCGATGCGGACGTGTCCGTCGAGGACATCGGCTTCTCCTCGGCCACCACCCGCGCGCTGCTGGAGCGCCGTGCGACCGTGGTCGCCGCGGACCGCGGAGAACTGCTGGCGGGCCTGGACGCACTGGCCTCGGCGACCCCGGCGGCGAATGTCGTCGACGGCCAGGCCATCGCCTCGGGCGCCAAGCCGGTGTTCGTGTTTCCCGGTCAGGGCGCGCAGTGGGAGGGCATGGCCGTCGAACTGCTCGACTCCTCACCCGCGTTCGCCGCCGAAATCGCCGCCTGCGGTGAGGCGCTGTCCGAGTTCGTGGACTGGCGCCTTGAGGATGTACTGCGGGGTGTGCCGGGCGCGCCGTCGATGGAACGCGTCGATGTCGTCCAGCCCGCGCTGTTCGCGGTGATGGTGAGCCTGGCGGTGCTGTGGCGTTCCTACGGTGTGGAGCCGTCGGCGGTGGTCGGCCACTCCCAGGGTGAGATCGCCGCGGCGTACGTGGCCGGTGCGCTGTCGCTGCCGGACGCCGTCCGGATCGTGGCGGTGCGCAGCCAGTTGGTGCGCGACCGCCTCGCGGGCTTCGGCGGCATGATGTCGGTCGCGCTCCCGGTGGAGCGGGTCGAGGAGCTGATCGCCCCGTACGAGGGCCGGGTGTCGGTGGCGGCGGTGAACGGCCCGGCGGCCGTTGTGGTCGCCGGTGAGCCGGGAGCCCTGGACGCCGTGATGGCGGTGTGCGAGCGGGAGGAGATCCGGGCGCGCCGGGTCAATGTGGACTACGCGTCGCACACCGCGCAGGTCGAGGCGCTGGAAGCGGAGCTGCTGGAGGCGCTGGCCTCGGTGGTACCGACGGCGGGGAAGGTACCCGTGTACTCCACGGCGGTCGGCGCGTTCGTCGACACCGCCACGATGGACGCCGCGTACTGGTACGGCAATCTGCGCGGGCAGGTCGGGTTCGAGCCCGCCATCCGTGCCCTCATCGACAAGGGCACGGGCTGCTTCCTGGAGATGTCCCCGCACCCCGTGCTCACGATGGCGGTCGAGGAGACCGTCGAGGCGCAGGACGCGGCGGGCCGGGTGGCCGTGGTCGGGTCGTTGCGCCGGGACGAGGGCGGCCTCGCCCGGTTCTGGCTGTCGTTGGGCCAGGCACATATCGCCGGGGTCGGCGTGGACTGGGACGCGGTGTACGCCGGAACGGGCGCGCGGCGCGTGCCTCTGCCCACCTACGCCTTCCAGCGCGAGAACTACTGGCTGATGCCCTCGGCCCAGACCGGTGATGTCGGAGCGGCCGGTCTCGACCAGGTCGAACACCCCGTCCTGGCCGCGGCCGTGCAGATCGGTGACCGTGACGAGTGGGTGTTCACCGGGCGCTTCTCCACCGAGTCGCAGCCGTGGGTACGGGACCACGTCGTCCTCGGCATGGTGATCGTTCCTGGTACGGCATGGGTGGAACTGGCGTTGGCCGCCGGCCGGCGCGTGGGCACACCGGTGGTGGACGAGCTGGTCATGGAGTCGCCGCTGCTGCTGGAGGAAGGGACGACCGCACAGCTGCGGGTCACGGTCGGTACGGCCGGTGAGGACGGCCGCCGTGAGGTGATGATCTTCGCTCGCGCCGGGGCCGGGGACGACGCCGGGATGACCTGCCATGCGCGTGGCCGGCTGGCCGCGGAGGACACCACACCGGTGTCGTCGTGGATCCCCGCGCAGTGGCCGCCCGCGGATGGTGTGGAGATGACCGGCGGCGCGCTGTACGCCGGGATGGCCGAGCTCGGGTTCGACTACGGACCGGTGTTCCAGGGCGTGCGTACCGCGTGGCGTGTCGGTGACGTGGTGTTCGCCGAGGTGGTACTGCCGGGTGACACCGGCGGTGAGGGCTTCGGTCTTCATCCCGCCCTGTTCGACGCCTCGTTGCACGGTGCGTTCGCCGAGAAGGGCTCGGACGGCGGGGCGACGATCCTGCCGTTCTCGTGGTCGAAGGTGTCCGGCGGGCGTTCGGGTCTCTCCCGGGTCCGGGTGCGGATCTCGCCCGCGGGTGACGCGGCCCTGCGGGTGGATGTGGTGTCCGAGCAGGGCGAGCCGGTGCTGACCCTGGAGCGCCTGGACATGCGCCCGGTCGAACCGGCTCAGCTGGAGCGGCTGCGCCGGGGTGGCGGGCAGTCGGTGTACCAGCTCGACTGGACGCCGGTGACCCTTGGCACGAGCCGGCACGCGCGGGTCGTGGTGCTCGGTGAACTGGCCGAGCTGGAACAGCCCGTGGCCGACGGCGGCCCCGTACCGGAGCTGGTGCTGGCCACGGTCGACACCTCGGACGGGGACGTGGCCGGGGCTGCCCGGGAAGCCACCACCCAGGCACTGACCTTGGTGCAGAGGTGGTTGGCCGCCGACTGGCCGGCCGAGGCCCGGCTGGTTGTCGCGACCCGCGGGGCCGTCGACGCCGTCGGTGGCGAGACCCCCGACCTGGCCCAGGCCGCGGTCTGGGGTCTGCTGCGCAGCGCCCAGTCCGAGCACCCGGACCGGTTCCTCCTGGTGGACCTGGACGGCGACGAGCCCGACTGGGGCGCGGTGCTCGACGCGGACGAACCGCAACTCGCGGTCCGCGACGGCCGGGTGCTGGCACCCAGGCTGTCCCGCGCCTCCGCCGGTGCGTCGATGACCGCGTTCGACCCCGAGGGCACCGTGGTGGTCACCGGTGGTACGGGCGGTCTGGGCGCCCTGTTCGCCCGACACCTGGCCACCGCACGCGGTGTCCGTCATCTGCTGCTGCTCAGCAGGCGCGGTCCGGAGGCCGACGGTGCCGCCGAGTTGGTGGCCGAGCTGGAGACCTTGGGCTGCCACGCGCACGTCGCCGCATGCGATGTGTCCGACAGGGAGCAGCTGGCCGCCGCGCTCGGCTCCCTCGAGCACCCGCTGACCGCCGTTGTACACACCGCGGGTGTGCTCGACGACGGTGTGGTCGAGGCGCTGACGCCCGAGCAGATCGAGCGGGTGATGCGGCCGAAGGTGGACGCGGCGTGGCATCTGCACGAGTTGACCGCCGACGCGGACCTCTCCGCGTTCGTCCTGTTCTCCTCGGTGTCCGCGCTCATCGGCAGCCCGGGTCAGGGCAACTACGCGGCGGCGAACGCGACCCTGGACGCGCTGGCCGGGCTCCGGCGGGCCGCGGGCCTGCCCGCCACCGCACTGGCGTGGGGCCTGTGGTCGGACGCGGGTATGGCCGCCCGCCTGGACGAGGCCGAGTTCGCCCGGCTGGAGCGCATGGGCATCAGCGCGCTCACCGCCGAGACCGGTCCCGCACTGTTCGACCAGTCGCTGGACGTGGATACGGCCGTGGTGGCTCCGGTCCTGCTGGAGACGACCGCGCTGCGCGTCCAGGCCAGGGCCGGGATGCTGCCGCCGCTGCTGCGGGGACTGGTCCGGACTCCGGCAAGGGTGGTCGACACCAGTGCGGGTGCGTTGGTCCAGCGGCTGGCCGGAGTGGCGGAGACGGACCGCGAGCGCATCGTCCTCGAACTGGTCCAGGCCCAGGTGGCCGCGGTGCTCGGCCACGCGTCGGCTGCGTCCATCGAGCCCGAGCGGGCGTTCAAGGAGATCGGCTTCGACTCGCTCAGCGCGGTGGAGCTGCGCAACCGGCTCACCCAGGCCACCGGTGTGAGGCTGCCCGCCACGCTCGTGTTCGACCACCCCACACCGGCCGCGGTCGCCGACCTGGTGCTGTCGGAGGTCGGCGGTGGAGAGCAGGCCGAGCCCCTCATCGACCAGGAGATGAGGAAGCTCGAGGACATGCTCGCCGCGAGTTCCGCGGACGAGCAGCAGCGGGTGGCCAAGCGCCTGCGCACCCTGCTGTCCAGCATCAGCGCCACCGCCCAGGCCGGTGCCGGCGCGGGCGACGGCGGTCAGGGCGACAAGAAGCAGCACGCCAAGGAGCGGATCGAGGCGGCCACCACGGCCGAGGAGATCTTCCAGATGATCGATGTGGAGTTGGGCGACGCGTGACGGGGGACACAGGAATGACGGAGAACATCGATCAGCAGGAAAAGCTCGTCCGCTATCTCAAAAAAGTCGCGGTCGAACTGAACGAGACCAGGGCGCAGCTCGAAGAGGCCGAGTCCCGGGCCACCGAACCGCTGGCGATCATCGGCATGAGCTGCCGCTACCCGGGTGGGGTCAGCTCGCCGGAGGAGCTGTGGGAGTTGGTGGCCTCGGGGCGTGATGCCATCACCGGGCTGCCCACCGACCGCGGTTGGGACCTGGAGCGGCTCTACGACCCGGACCCCGACCAGACCGGGAAGGTCTACACCCGGGGTGGCGGCTTCGTGGAGCGCATCGGGGAGTTCGACGCCCAGTTCTTCGGCATCAGCCCGCGCGAGGCCACCGCGATGGACCCGCAGCAGCGGCTGCTGCTGGAGGCGTCGTGGGAGGCGTTCGAGGACGCCCGCATCGACGTGACCTCGCTGCGCGGCAGCGAGACCGGTGTCTACTGCGGGCTCAGCGTCACCGACTACGGCATGGGGCCGGAGAAAAGCGTGGCCCAGGTGGAGGGCTTCCAGCTCACCGGTGGCGCCGCCAGCGTCTCGTCCGGCCGGATCTCCTATCTCCTCGGCCTGGAGGGTCCGGCGGTGTCCGTGGACACGGCGTGCTCCTCCTCCGCCGTGGCCCTGCACATGGCCGTGCAGGCCCTGCGGGCAGGGGAGTGCTCGCTCGCCCTCGCCGGTGGTGTGACCCTGATGCCCAGCCCCTTCATGCTGCGGGAGTTCAGTCGTCAGCGCGGTCTGTCGACGGACGGCCGGTGCCGTGCGTACGCGGCGTCCGCCGATGGGACGGGGTTCTCCGACGGGCTCGGCCTGGTGGTGCTGGAGCGGCTGTCCGACGCCCGGCGCAATGGCCGTCGCATCCTGGGGCTCATCCGCGGTACCGCGATCAACCAGGACGGCGCCAGCAACGGTCTGACCGCGCCCAACGGTCCGTCGCAGGAGCGGGTGATCCGTCAGGCGCTGGCAGGCGCCGGGCTGCGGCCGTCCGATGTGGACGCGGTCGACGGCCACGGGACGGGTACGAAGCTGGGCGACCCGATCGAGGCGCAGGCGCTGCTGGCCACGTACGGCCGGGAGCGCGACGGTGACCCGCTGTGGCTGGGCTCGATCAAGTCCAACATCGGTCACACCTCGGCCGGGGCCGCGGTCGCCGGTGTGATCAAGATGGTGATGGCGATGCGGCACGGTGTGCTGCCACCGACCCTGCATGTCGATGAGCCGTCACCGCATGTCGATTGGGAGTCCGGTCGGGTCGAGCTGCTGACCGAGTCCCGGGAGTGGCAAACCGCAA
>NZ_JAERRF010000073.1 GCF_016741875.1 Streptomyces coffeae
GGCGAACGACCATCCCAGGCCCCTGGTCACCGCAACCCTCACCCGGAAGCAGCCCGACACCCACGCACTGACCCACACACTCGCCCAACTCCACACCACCACCGGCACAGCCATCGACTGGACCGCCTGGTACCCGGCGGATCCCACCCCCCGCGTGATCGACCTACCGACCTACGCCTTCCAGCACCAGCGTTTCTGGCTGGCGCAGCCCACCGCACGGACCAGCGGAGGTGGCCGTACGAGCGAGGACCCGGCCGAGGCGCAGCTCTGGCACGCCATCGAAGAGCTCGACGTGGACACCCTGAAGTCCACCCTCGGACTCGACGAGGGCAGCCCCGGCATCGACGCCCTGCTGCCCGCCCTCCCCGTTCTGTCGGCTTGGCGGCGTCGGCATCGCGAGCAGGCCGTCATCGACTCCTGGCGCTACCGGGTCACCTGGCAGCAACTGCCCGAGCCGGACACCGCGGAGCTGACCGGCACCTGGCTGGTGGTGCTGCCCGCCGACGGTGCGGAACACATCGCGGTCCGGGCCGCCGTGCAGGCTCTGTCCTCCCACGGCGCCACCTCGCTGCCCCTCCCGCTCCACTCCCAGGAGGTCAAGCGCGCGGATCTGGCGGAACAGCTCGCCCAGCTGGCCGAGGACACACCCTTCTCGGGCATCCTCAATCTGCTCGCGCTCGATCAGAAGCCGCACGGCGCACACCCCGCGGTGGCCACCGGAGTCGCCGCGACGACAGCGCTCGTCCAGTCGCTGGGCGACGCCGGGATCGCCGCACCGCTGTGGTGCCTCACACAGGGCGCCGTCGCCGCCCGGAGTGGCGATGTCCTCCCGCACCCCGGTCAGACGCAGATCTGGGGGCTGGGGCGAGTGGCGGCTCTCGAGCATCCGCAGCGTTGGGGCGGTCTCATCGACCTGCCCATGACGATCGGCCATCAGACGGCGAGCCGTCTCGCCGCGCTGCTGGTGTCCGGTCAACCCGAGGACCAGGTCGCCATCCGCGCGTCGGGCAGCTTCGCCCGTCGTCTCGGCCACGCCACCACCCCGGCCACAACGCCCACCAGGTGGCAGCCGTCCGGCACCACCCTCATCACCGGCGGCACCGGCGGCCTCGGCGCACAGATCGCCCGCTATCTCGCCCACCACGGCGCACCCCGACTCCACCTCGTCAGCCGCAGCGGACCCGACGCACCCGGCACCACCGAACTCACCGCGGAACTCACCGCACTCGGCACCGACATCACCATCACCGCCTGCGACGTCTCCCACCGCGACACCCTCCGCGCACTCCTCGACACCATCCCCACCGAACACCCCCTCACCACCGTCATCCACGCCGCCGGGACGATGGAGCTGGCTCCGATCGCCGAGCTGTCCCCCGAGGGGCTCGAGCGTGTTCTGCGGTCGAAGGCGCAGGCCGCCGCCCATCTCCATGAGCTCACACAGGACCACGAACTCACCGCCTTCGTCCTCTTCTCGTCGAACGCGGCCACCTGGGGCAGTGGTCAGCAGGCCGCCTACGCCGCGGCGAACACCTACCTCGACGCCCTCGCCGAACACCGCCGTGCCCAAGGGCTGCCCGCCACCAGCCTCGCCTGGGGCCCCTGGAGCGACGCGGGCATGGCCGCCGACGAAACGGCCCTCACACACCTCAAGCGACGCGGTCTCTCCCCCCTCGGCACCGACCTCGCCCTGAAATGCCTGCACCATGCCCTGACGCAGGACGACACGGCCGTCACGATCGCCGATGTCGACTGGGACCGGTTCGCGGGAGCGTTCACGGCACAACGGCCGAGTCCGCTGCTCACCCGGCTCACCACGCCCGATGCCGAGCAGCCCACGTCGCCGAGTACAGCCGGTCGCACGGCCGTGAACAGTCCGCTGCGGCACCAGCTCGACGCCGCCACCACCGATCAGCAGCTCCAGATCCTCGTCCGGCACATCCAGACGCTCGCCGCCACCATCCTCGGCCACAGCGGCATCGACGCGATCCCGCCCGCCCAGCCGTTCCAGGAGCTCGGCTTCGACTCGCTGACCGCCGTCGAACTCCGGAATCAGCTCACGGCCGCCACCGGGCTGAGCCTCGCACCCGCGCTGGTCTTCGACCACCCCACGCCGAGTGCCCTCGCCACCTATCTGCGAGCCGAACTCATGGGCCAGAAGACGGCCGTCAGTACGCATACGCCGTCGGCGGTCACGGACGACGAACCGATCGCGATCGTCGGCATGGCGTGCCGCTACCCGGGCGGGGTGCGTTCACCGGAGGGGCTGTGGGAGCTGGTCTCCACGGGCCGGGACGCCATCGCGGAGATGCCCACCGACCGCCACTGGGACCTGGACACCCTCTTCCACCCCGACCCGGATCGCCTGGGCACCAGCTACGCGCGCGAGGGCGGGTTCCTCTACGACGCGGGCGAGTTCGACGCCGCCTTCTTCGGCATCAGCCCGCGCGAAGCACTCGCCATGGACCCCCAACAGCGGCTGCTCCTGGAGACCGCCTGGGAGACCTTCGAGAGCGCTGGCCTGGACCGGGACGCGCTCAACGGCAGCAGCACCGGTGTGTTCACCGGTGGCACCTACCAGGGGTACGGCGCGGCCGGGAGCGCCTCGGCAGATGAGGTCGAGGGCTACCTGCTGGCGGGCGGAACGCCGAGCGTGATGTCCGGGCGCGTGGCGTATGCATTCGGCCTGGAGGGGCCCGCGGTGACAGTGGACACCGCGTGCTCGTCGTCACTGGTGGCGATGCATCTGGCCGCCCAGGCACTGCGGCAGGGCGAATGCACCCTGGCCCTGGCCGGTGGTGTGACGGTGATGGCCACCCCCACCACATTCATCGAGTTCTCGCGGCAGCGCGGGCTGGCCGCCGACGGCCGCTGCAAGCCGTTCGCGGCGGCGGCCGACGGCACCGGCTGGGGCGAGGGCGCCGGTCTGCTGCTGCTGGAGCGGCTGTCCGACGCACGGCGCAACGGCCACCGGGTGCTGGCGGTGCTCCGGGGTTCGGCGGTCAACCAGGACGGCACCAGCAATGGCCTGACCGCGCCCAACGGCCCGTCGCAGCAGCGGGTGATCCGCCAGGCACTCGTCAACGCACGGCTGTCCCCCGCCGAGGTCGACGTGGTGGAAGGCCACGGCACGGGGACCACGCTGGGCGACCCGATCGAGGCCCAGGCGCTGCTGGCCACCTACGGCCAGGAACGGCAGAACGGGCAGCCGTTGTGGCTCGGCTCTATCAAGTCCAACATCGGGCACACTCAGGCTGCCGCGGGTGTGGCGGGCGTCATCAAGATGGTGATGGCCCTGCGTCATGGCCTGCTGCCCGCCTCACTGCACATCGATGAGCCCAGCCCCCATGTGGACTGGAACGCGGGCGAGGTGCGACTGCTGACCGAGGCGGCACCTTGGCCCCGGAGCGAACGGCCGCGCCGGGCGGGTGTTTCGTCCTTCGGCATCAGCGGCACCAACGCCCATGTCCTTGTTGAGCAGGCCCCCGAGGTGTCCGAGCGGGTCGCGACGGAGCCGGTGGGCGACGGGCCGCCGACCGGGCCGGTGCCGTGGGTGGTCTCGGCGCGGAGTGCGGAGGCGTTGCGGGGGCAGGCGGCGGCACTGGCCAGGCGGGTGGACAACGCCCCGGAGATGGCGCCGACCGAGGTGGGGTGGTCTCTGCTCACCTCGCGGTCGCAGTTCGACCACCGGGCCGTGGTGACCGGGTCGGAACGCGATGAGCTACTGGCGGGCCTGGAGGCGCTGGCCACCGGTGAACCGCACCCGAGGGTGATAGGCCCAGGGGAAGTCACGGCCAGGACGGGCCACACCGTGTTCCTCTTCAGCGGCCAGGGCAGCCAGCGACCGGGCATGGGCGCCGGACTGTACGACCGCTTCCCCGTCTTCGCCGAAGCCTTCGACGAGGTCTGCGCACTCCTCGACCCCCAGCTCGAACACCCGCTACGGGAGGTTGTGTTCAACCCCGACACCGAGCGGACCGGGTTGCTCAACCATACGACGTATGCGCAGGCGGGGCTGTTCGCCCTGCATATCGCGTTGGCGAGACTGCTCGCCTCGGTGGGCGTCCACCCCGACGTGGTGATCGGCCACTCCATCGGCGAGATCGCCGCGGCACACATCGCCGGGGTCTTCGACCTCCCCGACACCTGCCGACTCGTCGCCGCACGCGCCACCCTCATGGGCCAACTCCCCACCGGCGGAGCCATGGCCACCATCGCCGCCACCCCCGACGAACTCACCCACGACCTCGCCCGGACCGAGGGACGGGTGAGCATCGCCGCCCTGAACACCCCTGGCAATACGGTGATCTCAGGGCCCGAGGAACTGGTGACCGGCATCAGTGAGGCGTGGGCGGAACGCGGCCGCAAGACCCGGGCGCTCAGGGTCAGCCACGCCTTCCACTCCCCCCTGATGGACCCCATCCTCACACCGTTCACCGACGCCATCACCGGACTGACCTACCACCCACCCACCATCCCCCTCATCAGCAACCTCACCGGCCAACCCGCCGACACCGACATCACCACCCCCGACTACTGGGCCCAGCACATCCGCCAACCCGTCCACTTCCACCCCGCCATCACCCACACCGCCCCAGATACAGGCATCTTCCTCGAAATCGGCCCCGACCCCATCCTCACCACCGCCACCCAACACACCCTCCACCACCTCGCCATCGACACCCCCGCCCCCCTGGTCACCGCAACCCTCACCCGCAAACAACCCGACACCCACGCACTCACCCACACACTCGCCCAACTCCACACCACCACCGGCACAGCCATCGACTGGACCGCCTGGTACCCGGCGGATCCCACCCCCCGCGTGATCGACCTACCGACCTACGCCTTCCAGCACCAGCGTTACTGGCTGGCCGCCGCCTCGACGGGCACGGCCGCCACCGAGTCGGCGGCGTCGGCCGACCGGGAGTTCTGGGAGGCCGTAGAGCGGGAGGACCTCGAGGCACTTACGGCGACACTCGACTCCCCCGCGGATCAGCGGCCCATGCTGGGCGCGGTCCTGCCGACCCTGTCGGCCTGGCGGCGGCACCACCGTGAGCAGTCGGTCATCGATTCCTGGCGGTATCGGGCCACATGGAAGCATCTCTCCGAACCATCCACGCCTCCGGCGCTCTCCGGCACCTGGCTGCTGATCATCCCCGCAGGCCACTCGGACCATCCCGCCGTACGAACCGTAGCGCAGGCCCTCACCACCCATGGCGCCACGCCTCTCCCCCACGCCATCGAGCCCGACCGCGCCGACCGGGACACACTGGGACACGAACTCGGCCCGTCGGTCTCAGGCACCGACATCGCCGGGGTGGTGAGCCTGCTCGCGCTCGACCAGGAGCCGCATCCGGACCACGCCGCCGTCCCCGCCGGGCTCGCCGCCACCCTCACGCTTATCCAGGCTCTGGGCGACACCGAGATCGCCGCGCCCCTGTGGTGCCTCACCCAAGGCGCCGTAGCCGTGGGCCCCGGGGAGCCGCTGCCCCACCCGCTCCAGTCACAGATCTGGGGGCTGGGCCGTACGGCGGCCCTGGAACACCCCCGAAGCTGGGGCGGCCTGATCGATGTCCCGACCGTTATCGACCATCACACCGCCCGCCGTCTGGCCACGCTCCTCGTCCCCGGACAGCCGGAGGACCAAGTGGCGATCCGCACCACCGGCTGCTTCGCACGTCGACTCAGCCACGCCACCACCCCGGCCACAACGCCCACCAGCTGGCAGCCGTCCGGCACCACCCTCATCACCGGCGGCACCGGCGGCCTCGGCGCACAGATCGCCCGCTATCTCGCCCACCACGGCGCACCCCGACTCCACCTCGTCAGCCGCAGCGGACCCGACGCACCCGGCACCACCGAACTCACCGCGGAACTCACCGCACTCGGCACCGACATCACCATCACCGCCTGCGACGTCTCCCACCGCGACACCCTCCGCGCACTCCTCGACACCATCCCCACCGAACACCCCCTCACCACCGTCATCCACGCCGCAGGGACATCCGACACCGAGCTTCTGGCCGATCTCGGACCGGACCGGTTGCAGCATGTGCTGGGCCCCAAGGCGCTTGCCGCGACGCATCTGCATGAGCTCACCCAGGATCTGGACCTCTCCGCGTTTGTGCTCTTCTCCTCCGGTGCCGCCGCCTGGGGCGGCAGCCGGCAAGGTGCCTATGCCGCGGCGAACACCTACCTCGACGCCCTCGCCGAACACCGCCGCGCCCGGGGACTTCCTGCCACCAGCCTCGCCTGGGGCCCCTGGAGCGACGCAGGCATGGCCGCCGACGAAACGGCCCGCTCCTTCTACAGCCGACGTGGGCTGTCGCCGCTGCGCCCGGAGCTGGCCCTCGCATCGCTGCATCATGCGCTCAATCACCGCGACACCGCCGTGACCATCGCGGACATCGACTGGGCGACGTTCCCCCTCACCTTCACCGCTCAGCGCCCCAGCCCCCTGCTCTCCGAGCTCATCACGGCCATCGGTGGCGCGGCCGATCCCCAGGGCGGAGCGACCACCACCCCGCTGCTTCAGCAGCTCAGCGGCGGCACTCCGGCCGAAGCACACCAACTTCTCCTGCACCGGATCCAGTCCCTGGCGGCCACGATCCTGGGCCATGCCGGGCCGGCCGCCATTCCGCCCGCCCAGCCCTTCCAGGAGCTCGGCTTCGACTCCCTCACCGCGGTCGAGCTGCGCGACCAGCTCACCACCGCCACCGGTGTCGAGCTGCCGCCCACCCTGGTCTTCGACCACCCGACGCCCGACGCCCTGGCCGCGTACCTGCGCACCGAACTCACCGGCGGGCAGACGGCCGTCACCGCGCATACCCCCACCGTGGCCGCCCTCGACGAACCGATCGCCATCGTCGGCATGGGTTGCCGCTTCCCCGGCGGCGCCCGTAGCCCGATGGACCTGTGGGATCTGGTGGTGGCAGGCCGTGACGCCATCGGCGAGATGCCCACCGACCGCCACTGGGAGCTGGACGCGCTCTTCCATCCCGACCCCGAGCACCTGGGTACGAGTTACGTCCGAGAGGGCGGGTTCCTCTACGAGGCGGGCGAGTTCGACGCGGCGTTCTTCGGCATCAGCCCGCGCGAGGCCATCGCCATGGATCCCCAGCAGCGGCTGCTCCTCGAAACCGCCTGGGAGACCTTCGAACACGCGGGCCTGGACCGGGACACGCTCAACGGCAGCACCACCGGTGTCTTCGCGGGTGTGACATCGCAGGACTATCTCTCACTCACCGGTGACACAGCGAGTGAGGTCGAGGGCTACGTCGCCACGGGGAACATCGGCAGTGTGGTGTCGGGCCGGGTGGCGTACTCGTTCGGCCTGGAGGGGCCCGCGGTCACGGTGGACACCGCGTGCTCGTCATCGCTGGTGGCGATGCATCTGGCCGCCCAGGCGCTGCGCCAGGGCGAATGTGCGCTCGCCCTGGCGGGCGGAGTCACGGTGATGGCCACACCGGGCGCGTTCATCGAGTTCTCCCGTCAGCGCGGACTGGCCTCGGACGCTCGCTGCAAACCGTTCGCCTCGGACGCCGACGGCATGGTGTGGGGGGAGGGTGTCGGTCTGGTGCTGCTGGAGCGGTTGTCGGATGCTCGGCGCAACGGCCACCGCGTACTGGCTCTCGTCCGCGGTTCGGCGGTCAACCAGGACGGCACCAGCAATGGCCTGACCGCGCCCAACGGCCCGTCGCAACAGCGGGTGATCCGCCAGGCACTCGCCAACGCCCGGCTCGCACCCTCCGACGTGGACGCCGTCGAAGCACACGGCACCGGTACCACCCTCGGCGACCCCATCGAGGCCCAAGCGCTGCTGGCCACCTATGGTCAGCAGCGGGGGGACAGCAAACCCCTGTGGCTGGGGTCCATCAAATCGAACATCGGCCACACCCAGGCCGCCGCCGGAGTGGCGGGCGTCATCAAGATGGTGCTGGCAATGCGTCACGGCCTGCTGCCCGCCTCCCTCCATATCGATGCGCCCAGCCCCCATGTGGACTGGAACGCGGGCGAGGTACGGCTGCTCAGCGAGGCGATGCCCTGGCCCGAGCGCGAACGGCCACGCCGGGCGGGTGTGTCCTCCTTCGGCATCAGCGGCACCAATGCCCACCTGATCCTTGAACAGGCCCCGGAATCCCGGGAACCCCACGGAGCCGCCCCCGCAACCACACCGATCGGTGGCGTGCCATGGTTGCTGTCCGCCCAGAGCGACGGGGCGTTGCGCGGGCAGGCGGCCGCGCTCGCCGGACTGCTGAGTCATGCCCCGGAGGCGGCGCCGGTCGAGGTGGGGTGGTCTCTGCTCACCTCGCGGTCGCAGTTCGACCACCGGGCCGTGGTGATCGGGTCGGAACGCGATGAGCTGCTGGCGGGCCTGGAGGCGCTGGCCACCGGTGAACCGCACCCGAGGGTGGTAGGCCCAGGGGAAGTCACGGCCAGGACGGGCCACACCGTGTTCCTCTTCAGCGGCCAGGGCAGCCAGCGACCCGGCATGGGCGCCGGACTGTACGACCGCTTCCCCGTCTTCGCCGAAGCCTTCGACGAGGTCTGCGCACTCCTCGATGCCCATCTGGATCACCCGCTCCAAGAGCTGGTCTTCAGCAGCAGCCCCGACGACGCTCAGCTGTTGGATCACACGACGTATGCGCAGGCGGGGCTGTTCGCCCTGCATATCGCGTTGGCGAGACTGCTCGCCTCGGTAGGTGTCCACCCCGACGTGGTGATCGGCCACTCCATCGGCGAGATCGCCGCGGCACACATCGCCGGGGTCTTCGACCTCCCCGACACCTGCCGACTCGTCGCCGCACGCGCCACCCT
>NZ_JAERRF010000074.1 GCF_016741875.1 Streptomyces coffeae
ATAGATCAGCCGTATCACCACGACCAGCATGCTGCCTCAGAACTGCTGGCGTCCTGCTGAGCTTTGACAGATCCGAACCAGCAGGTCAGCCCGGGTGACATGATTCCTGGCACCCACAGGCTACGGAGCCAGGCGGCCAGGACCGCGGCGAAGCGAGACGAGACATGGAATCAGTGGAACGGGCCTTACAGACCCTCGCGCGAGTTGCCGGCATCGGCAGCGAGGGCAGGATCATCGGACACGGCATCGCCAAGGACGAGGACGGGGAAGAGTTCGGCCAGGCCATCCTGTGGCGTATGGGCCGCGAGATGGAGGAGTTGCCGCACCGCGACTGGGCCGTGGCCGCGATCGACAACTTCGGGCGTCCGAGCGAGCTCTACGCCCGCGTGCCGGCCACGACGACGGGCCCACGATCGCCGACGAGGCCAGGCAGCAGTACGGCATGGCGGCCCGAAGCATCGCGGTCGCCGCTCAGGAGGAGAAGACCGTTTTGTCCTGGGAGTTCCCTGCTGGAGAGCCGGTCATCGGCCTGTAGCGCCCAGCCGCGAACCCTTCCCGCCACGCCGGGCCCGCCACCGTCGAGAGGGCCCAGGGCCAGGTCGACAGATCTCCGTTTGCGGGATCTGTGCCACTGACGATCAACGATTACGCCTGGGTCGTGGTCTTCTGCTTGAGGCGTTCGTAGGGAGTCTGGCCGCCGAGGCCGCCGTGAGGTCGATGGTAGTTGTAGTAGTCCTCCCACTCGCGCAGCTTGTCGTTGAAGACCTCGGCGTCGTCGATGACGACGCCGTCGAGCAGCCGGTAGAACTCCTCGGCGTCGATGCGGTGGGAACGTTCGACCTTGCTGTTCAGCCGTGGCGTGCGGGGTTTGATGTAGGCGTGGGCGATGCCCTTGTCGAGCACGTGCCAGTGGAACGCGGACTGGTACTCGGCGCCGTTGTCGGTCTGGATGACCTCGACCTGGAACAGCAGGCGCTGCAGCATGTAGTCGAGGAACTGGATGGCGGTGTTCTGGTTCAGGGTCGGGTAGATGCGCAGGACGCGCAGGCGGGTGCAGTCGTCGATCGCGGTGAACTGGAAGTACTTGTTGCGTCCGCCGCGGCGCCCCTGTGACATCGAGGCGAGCGGCTCGATGCACTTCACGTCGATCTGCACCCGGTGGCCAGGCAGCTGCTTCTCGTACCGCTTCCACCTCGGTCGTGGCGCTTGTACCGCTGGGAGGCCGGCAGCCGGCCCATGTCTAGGCGGTGGAGGATGCGCCACACGCCCGACTTGCTGATGGTGACGTCGTGGTACCGCTTGAGGTAGATGACGATCTTCTCCGGGCCGAAGTGGTAGTTCTGCCGTAGGTAGATGATCTTTCCGACCACCTCGACATGGGTCGCGTTTGGTGAGGTCCTGGGAGCCTTGGAGCGGGTCCGCAGGCCCTCGATGCACTCTGCCTGGTAGCGGCGGTACCACGTGTAGTACGCCTGTCGGCTGATCCCGAAGTAGCGGCAGGACATCGCGACGTTCCCGGTGACCTCTTCGACGTGGCGTATGACGGCCAGGCGCCGCTTGGCCTCACGGTCAAGCGGCGGGGTGATGGGGGAGGACTTCGGCATGTGGATCTCCGTAGTGATCGGAAGCCCAGGTGTCAACGATGATCGTCCGTTTTAGAGGAGCGCACCGTTGGACTGCGCTACAACATTGCCTACCATTTCTATGGGTTTCTGATACACAACCGCCGGAATATCGCGAAGTGCGGGAACCATCATCGTGTCCACACGCTGCCACTCTGTCCCTGGAAGTACCGTGCTTCTCTTCCGCCGCCCTCCGGCCACCGGCGCGTTGCGCATCGCGTCCTGCGTTCTCGCGGCAGCGGGCTTCTCCATGTTGTTGGGGGGATGCGCGAAGGACGGAGAACCTCGGGGTTCCGGCCGCTCCGGCGTCGTCTCTGCGCCGGTACGGCTATGGCCCGACCGGTCACCCGCGCCCACGCCGGAGGCGGGCCGGGAGGACCGCGGGGGGCCGTCGCCCCTTGCTGGGGTGCCCAAGGTGCCGTCTGGGGATATCCGGAAATTGGACGTCGATGCCGTTGTGGCAGCGCAGATCGCCGCGGGGGACCATGCCAACCAGTCGGCGTTCAGCGAGAAGACCAAGGAGAGGATCCACCGTTGCGCTGCGGAGCGGAACCGGTGTCCCATGCTCGCCCCCGAATACCAGGACCTGACGGGTGACGGGAAGAGCGAGTTGATCGTCGGCTTCGGCCTTGAGGAATCCAACATGGCCCTGTGGGTCTACCGGCTTGATCACGGGGCGGTGGCCCGGATCCTGGATACCGCAGGGAAGCCGCTCTTCGTCGAGGTGGCGAACGGCAAGTTGGTCGTGCGGGAGCCCATGGCGATCCCCGGATACGAGATGCGCACGGTCTTCTCGTGGGACGGCCGCCGTCAGGTCATGGATCTCCAGACGCTGGACTACGTCCGGACGTCCCCTGCTGCTTCCACGGAGCCCACGCCGTGAGGGCTGCCCGCCTGCGGCTGCCTGCCTGGACGGGCACACTCCACTGGAAGTTCGCGATCTTCGTGACCGGCATCTGCTGCCTGCTGGCCGTGCTCCTCGGCACCCTGGTCCACGTCCAGGCCGGCGCGGACGCAGAGAACCAGGCCCGCAGCGAGGCCCTGGACAGGCTGAACGGCGCCGTAGCCGCTTACACCGCCGGTGAACCCCTCGATCCCCATGCCGCAGTGGACCCCTCGGGCCTTCCTGCCGGTCTGCGCCACATGGTCTTGACTCGTCGGGAATGGGGCAGTCAGCTCGACGATCACCTGGGCCGCCCGGTGGTCTGGGCGGCTGCCCCTGCGTCCGGCGGCAAGGTCCTGGCAGTTCGCCAGGACTACAGCAGCCGTGCCGCCGCTGTGCGCAGACTGGACCAGTCGATCGTCCTTTCCTCCGTCATCGCGACCGGCATCACCCTGGTCGCCGGGATGATCGCCGTGTCCAGCCTCACCTGGCGCCTGCGACGCGCCGCCGAGGTCGCCCGCCGGATCAGCAACGGCGATCTTCAAGCCCGTGTGAACGACCCCCGTGCCCTGCGCTCCGACCAGAACCGGGACGAGGCCCTCGCGGTCGGCGTTGCACTCGACGCGATGGCCGCCACGGTGGAGGACAAGCTGCGCAGCGAGCAGCGCTTCACCGCGGACGTCGCCCATGAGCTTCGTACCCCGCTGGCCGGGCTGCTCATGGCATCCGAGCTCCTGGAACCAGGGCGGGCGACCGACATGGTGCGCGACCGCATCCAGACACTGCGCGGGCTGACCGAGGACCTGCTGGAAATCTCCCGGCTCGACGCGAGGGTGGAGCGAGCCGAGCTCGACACGCACAAACTGGGACCGTTGGCCCGGCACGCGGCGCGGGCCACCGGGCAGGAGGTCGCCATCAGGGTCGTCCAGGACGCGTATGTGCAAACCGACCAGCGTCGGCTTGAGCGCGTGCTCGGCAATCTCGTCGTCAACGCTCACAAGCACGGCCGAGCGCCCGTGGAGTTGAGCGTCGATGGACCGGTCGTCACGGTACGGGACCACGGCGACGGCTACCCGGATCATCTACTTGACCACGGCCCTCAGCGTTTTCGGAGTGAGTCGCACGGCGGCAGGAAGGGCGGGCACGGCCTGGGTCTGACGATCGCCCTCGGGCAAGCCCGTGTTCTCGATGCCACGCTGGAGTTCTCCAACGCACCCGACGGCGGAGCCGTCGCCACACTCTGCCTCCCCGCCAAGCCCTCCCCAGCGGCCGGGCCCGACACCGATGACGGCCGACCCTATCCGCTGCGGAACCAGCCCGATTGACATGTGTTCCGAAAGACTCACCAAGCACCGGGAGGACGCCATGACGCATTTGCTTCTTGTCGAGGACGACGAGGTGATCCGTGACTCGGTGCAGGCGGTCCTGACGCGGTACGGCTATGTCGTGTCGACCGCGGAAGACGGGCTCACCGGCTTGGAGATGTTCCGCGACGCACAGCCTGATCTGTTGCTGCTCGATGTGGTGCTGCCCGAACTCGACGGCATCAGCCTGTGCCACCGCATCCGCGAGTTCAGTCCGACCCCCATCCTGATGCTCTCCGCCCGCGGAGACGCGCTGGACGTGGTGTCGGGGCTGGAGGCAGGTGCCGACGACTATGTCATCAAGCCGGTCGAAAGCTCCGTGCTCGTCGCCCGGATCCGGTCACTGCTGCGCCGGGCGAGCTTCCCGTCGCATACAGGGGCGGCCCAGCAGTTGGGCGGCGCGCAACCCGGTGGCGCCCTCGTCTTCGGTGACGTGGAGATCGACCCGCAGGCTCTGGAGGTGCGCCGCTCCGGGCGCACGGTCGCGCTCACCCCGACCGAGCTGCGGCTGCTGTTGGAGTTTGCCGCGAACCCGGGAATCGTGATGGAGCGGGGGGCGCTGCTGCGCAACGTCTGGGACCACGCCCACGACGGCGACAGTCGGCTGGTCGATCTCCATGTGCAGCGGCTGCGGGGGAAGATCGGTGCCGAATGCATCGAAACAGTCCGCGGGTTCGGATACAAGCTGCGGCGCTGACCCGGCCGCCGTAGAGCTACGCACCGGACTGAAACACGGCCTACACGGGGCGGATATCGAACCGATCGGAAAGAGGTGCACCACAGCGGCACGGGCGACATGGACGGCGTCAACGATGGGGTTAGGCACCCAGTCCCTTTCCCACGACTCCAGAAGGCGACCCTCATGAACTCCGCGCGCTTTCGGGCTGCAAGGTCACCGAAGCACCGCAGCCGCTGCGTCCGCACCACCCTCTGGGTGGCCGTCGCCGGGCTTGCTGCAGTAAGTGTCGGGGGCGGGCTGCTCTACACGAAACTCGGCACCAGCCATGCGACGGCAGACGTGGAGAAGGCGCTCGGTAGCGACCGACCCGCCCGAACCGTCAACGGTGCTCTCAACGTCCTGGTACTCGGGTCCGATTCGCGCGCAGGGAAGAACCGCAAGTACGGCAAGGACCAGGGCAGTGCACGGTCTGATACCGCGCTGCTCGTGCACCTCGCCAGGGGGCGGTCGAAGGCCACAGTCATCAGCATCCCGCGCGACACCCTCGTGGACCGCCCGAGCTGCCCGCTGCCGGACGGCGGCGACTCGCCGGCCGACGATTCGGTGATGTTCAACACCGCCTACGAAGTGGGTGGTTTGATATGCGCGACCAAGACGGTCGAGCGCCTCGGCAACATACGCATCGAACACGTGCTTGATGTCGACTTCGACGGGTTCAAGAGCGTGGTGACCGCGGTCGGCGGCATTCGCATCACCCTCGACAAGCCCCTCCACGACAAGTACAGCCACCTGGATCTGGACATCGGCCCGCAGCGCCTCAACGGCGAGCAGGCCCTCGCCCTAGTGCGCACGCGACACGGCATCGGCGACGGCAGCGACCTCGGAAGAATCCGCCTGCAGCAGCGGTTCATGACCGCGTTTGCCACCGAGTTCAAGAACTCGTCCCTGCTCACCGACCCCGTCAAGCTCTACGGAGTGGCCGATGCGGTGAGCGGCGCGATCACCACCGACAAAGGACTGGATTCGCCCCGCGCCCTGTTCGGTCTCGCCCGCAGCCTGTCCGGCCTGAAGCCGACCGACGTCGACTTCCGCACGCTTCCCGTCGCCCCCTCCCCAGCCGACCCCAACCGCGTCGTCGTCAAGCAGACCGACGCGGCGCTCCTGTGGCAGGCCATACGCAACGACACCCCGCCGCCGGCACCGGAGAAGCGAGCGCAGCATGGCTAGCGCTCTTGGGGCATCTGCCCGCCACCGAGTCTCGCGCCGGTTCCCGGACGCGCCACGCGCGACCCGCCCGTACGCCCCTGGCCTCGACGGGCTGCGCGCCCTCGCGGTCACGGCCGTCGTGCTCTATCACGTCAACCCCGGCTGGTTGCCGGGTGGCTTCCTCGGCGTCGACGTCTTCTTCGTGCTCAGCGGCTTCCTGATCTCCGACCTGCTGCTCGCCGAGTGGCAGCGGCACGGCCGTATCGATCTGCGTGACTTCTGGCTGCGCCGGGTGCGGCGCCTGCTGCCCGCTCTGGTCCTGGTGCTGTTGGTGGCGACGGCCGCAGCTGCCGTTTTCCGCCCGCGTCGGCTGGCATCGGCCACGGACAGCCTGTTCTCCGTCGCGACCTTCACGAACAATTGGTGGCAAATATCTACCGATGCCTCGTACTTCGCGAGCTTTGGACCGCCCCCGCTGTTCCAGCATCTGTGGACACTCAGTATGGAGGAGCAGTTCTATCTGCTCTGGCCGCTGACGCTGCTCGCTTTGATGCGATGCGTTCCGTGGCGTGGCGTAGAGGTGACCGCTGTGCTCGCCGGTGCTGCCGCCTCGATGATCGCGATGGCCCGGCTGTACGAGCCGGACTTGGACCCTTCGCGTGTCTACTTCGGCACCGACACCCATGTCTTTCCACTGCTGATCGGTGCCGCGCTGGCCCTCCTACGGCCCACCACCAGGCTGATTCGGAAGCCCTCGCGTTGGCCACTGCGTACGGTGGGCCTCCTCGGCGTTGCGGGCTTGGGCGTCCTCGTGGTCATGGCGTGCGTCGTATCCGAGGGCGAGGCCGCCTTGTACCCCGGTGGCTTCGCCGCCGTCGCCCTGGCGACCGCAGCCGTCGTGCTCGCCGCCGTACAACCGATGGGGCGACTGGCGTTCGTACTCGGCGTGCGCCCCCTGAGGTGGATCGGTGTGCGCAGCTACGGCATCTACCTGTGGCACCTTCCGCTCATCGCGTTGGCCACGCCGGACCGCATGACCCCCGCTGACGCGCCGTTGTTCGCGATTGCCGCAGCCTTCGCGTCCGTCGGCCTGGCCGCGCTCTCGTACCGTTGGGTGGAACAGCCGATCCGACGCCTCGGGCTCGGAGGATCCGCACTCCGTCGGCACTCGAGCTCTCCTTCTGCGACGCCTCGCAGAAGGAGCTCCTTCCTAGCCGGTGCCGTGGTGGGCTGCGTCGCAACGCTCGCTCTGGCCGCGGTCGCCGTGTCGACGACGCCGAAGGGCTTCCATCCGCCCTTCCTGCCGACCCGGACCGGGCAGGCGAGCCCTGATGCGACGGCCCAGCCCACGGCCCCCTCGGAACGGTCGAAGCCCTCACCCTCACCGACCCGGCGCAACGTGCCCACGGGAAAGGTCACCGCGATCGGTGACTCCGTCATGGTAGCAGCGACTCCCGCCCTCAAGAAGAAGTTCCCTGGCATCACCATCGACGCCAAGCTTGGCCGTCAGCTGTCCGCCGCTCCCCAAGAGGTGAAGGCCCTCGAGCGGCAGGACGCTCTGGGCGACACGCTGATCATCGGCCTGGGCACCAACGGCACCGGCGGGAAGACCGCCCTCGAGGCCGTCGTCAACGCGGCCGGACCGGGCAAGCGGATCGTGCTCGTCACCTGTTACGTTCCCCGCTCGTGGCAGGACACGGTGAACCAGGATATAAGGGAGGTAGCGGCGAATCACCGCAACGTCGTCGTCGCCGACTGGAATAGGGCCATCGCCGACCGCGGCAGCCTGCTCGCCGACGACGGCGTCCACCCCAGCCCCGCCGGCGCCAGGCTCTACGCCGACACCATCGCGGCAGCCCTGGCCACGCTCCCGGCCGAACGCTGACGGCGCCTGGGCCCTGATCGCCACGGTCATAGCCGTGATGTGTGTACGTGCCGCAAACCGCATGAGTGCAGGTCACGATGCATGTTGATATTCGTGGAGGATGCCGCCGAGGCGATCGTGTCGGCGTATGGCGAGGCGGGCTAACGCGTCGGGATCGTCGATCGGCGGGGGCAAGGGGTGGAGCGGTTTGGCGTTTGCGATGCCCTGTTGTGGTCGGTGTCCGTTGTAGAACTGCTCGAACTCGCGCAGGGTGTGGAGGAGATGTCGCTGGTACTAGATCAATGTCCGGTCCAGGAGCTCGCGGCGACAGGTCTGTATCCACCTTTCCGTGATCGAGTTCATCCTCGGCATCTGGATGCCGCTGAGCACGACGTCGATCCCCGCGTCCTTGAGGACGGCATCGAAGAGGGCGGGGAACTTCCCGTCCCGGTTCCGGATCATGAACCGTGCCCGGCAGCCGAGGTCTTCGAGGTCCATGACGAGGTTCTTCGCCGCTTGCGCTACCCAGGATGCGCTCGGATGCGCGGTGGGCGCCCGGGATCCGGATCCGGCGACTGCCGTGTTCGATCATCACGAGCACGTACATCCGTATCCCCGGCAGGGTGACTGTTTCCATGAAGTCGCAGGCCAGCAGGGCATCAGCCTGGGCGCGAAGGAAGTTGGCCCAGGTGCTGGAGTTCCGCTCGGGCGCTGGGTCGATGCCGGCCTCTTCAGGATTTCCCAGACGGTGGACGCGCCCACCTTCACCCCCAGTACGAGGAGCTCGCCGTGCAGGCGTCGGTACCCCCAGCTCGGGTTCTCCTTCGCCAGGCGCAGCACCAGGATGCGGATGGAGCGCACGGTGCGTGGTCGTCCAGGGCGTTTGGGCCAGCAGGAGGCGGCGTGGCGGCGTGCGAGGAGGTTGCGGTGCCAACGCAGTACCGTGTCGGGGCGTACGAGCAGCCGTGACCTTCGCAAGACGTGCCGTGGCAGCCGGTGCAGCAGCGCTGCCAGGAATGCCCGGTCGCTCGGGGTGAACTGGATCTTTTCCTTGCCGAGTTGGCGTTCCAGCATGGTGATCTGGTGGCGTAGGGCGAGGATCTCAGCGTCCTTGTCCCGGTCG
>NZ_JAERRF010000075.1 GCF_016741875.1 Streptomyces coffeae
GCAGGGTGGTCTGGCTCCGGATGGTCGATGTAAGGCGTTTGGTGAGGGTGCTGATGGTGTGGGGTGGGCCGAGGGTGTGGGTGTGCTGGTGTTGGAGCGGCTTTCCGATGCCCGGCGCAATGGGCATCGGGTGTTGGCGGTGGTGCGGGGGAGTGCGGTTAATCAGGATGGTGCGTCGAATGGTTTGACGGCGCCGAATGGGCCGTCGCAGCAGCGGGTGATCCGGCAGGCGCTGGCGAGTTCGGGCCTGTCCGCTGCTGATGTGGATGCGGTGGAGGCGCATGGCACCGGGACGAGGCTTGGGGATCCGATCGAGGCGCAGGCGCTGCTGGCTACATACGGCCAGGGGCGGGATGCGGAGCGTCCGCTGCTGTTGGGGTCGGTGAAGTCGAACCTGGGCCATACGCAGGCAGCGGCGGGGGTGGCGGGTGTCATCAAGACGGTGATGGCGATGCACCATGGCGTGCTGCCGCGGACGTTGCATGCTGATGTGCCGTCCTCGCATGTGGACTGGACAGTGGGTGACGTCGCACTGCTGACGGAGAACACTGCCTGGCCCGACACCGACTGTCCCCGCCGCGCAGGCGTCTCGTCATTCGGTGTCAGCGGCACCAACGCGCACGTCATCCTCGAACAGGCGCTGCGGGTCGAGCAGCCCGCCGAGGATGCAGCAGCTGTGCCGCGCCAGGTTCCCGGCAAGGTGCCCTGGATGGTGTCGGCCAGGACCGAGACGGCTCTGGAACAGCAGCTGCACCGTGTCCGATCCTTCGCGGACGAGCATGCCCTCTCACCGCTGGACGTCGGTTTCTCGCTGGCCACAAGCCGTTCGCTGTTCGAGCACCGGGCGGTGCTGCTGGCGGACGAGGACGGGGTCGCCGAGACCACGCGTGGTGTCCCGGTCGAAGGCGCCCTGGCGGTGCTGTTCTCCGGGCAGGGGGCACAGCGGCTCGGAATGGGCCGGGAGCTGTACGAGCGGTTCCCGGCCTTCGCCGAGGCCCTCGACAGTGTGCTCGGGCATCTGGACGGCCCCGTACGTGACGTGATGTGGGGTGAGGACGCCGAGGAACTGAACCGGACCGCATATGCCCAGCAGGCGCTGTTCGCGATTGAGGTGGCGTTGTTCCGGCTGGCGGAGTCGCTCGGAATACGGCCGGACTACGTGGCTGGGCATTCGATCGGTGAGGTTGCTGCCGCGCATGTGGCGGGTGTGTTGTCGCTGTCCGATGCATGTGTACTGGTGGCTGCGCGGGCTCAGCTGATGCAGGCGCTTCCCGCGGGCGGTGCCATGGTGGCGGTCCAGGTCGGCGAGGACGAGGTCCGGCCTGTCCTGCCGGACGGTGTGGCGGTCGCTGCGGTGAACGGCCCGTCGTCGCTGGTGCTGTCCGGCGAGCTCGACGCGGTGCTGGAGACTGCTGCGCGATTCGAGGACCGCACGCCGCGTCGGCTGCGGGTATCGCACGCATTCCATTCGCCTTTGACGGATCCGATGTTGGATGAGTTCCGGTCGGTGGTGGAGGGGCTGGAGTTCGGTGCACCGTCGATTCCGGTGGTGTCGAATCTGACCGGTGCTGTGGCTGTGGCGGAGGAGATTTGTTCGCCGGAGTACTGGGTGCGGCACGTCCGCGAGACCGTGCGCTTCGCCGACGGCGTCCAGACGCTCAGCGCCGAGGGCGTACGGACGTTCCTGGAAATGGGGCCGGACGGTGTGCTGTCGGCGCTGATCAGGGAGCAGGTGCCGGACGAGGCGGTGGTGGTTCCGGTGCTGCGCAAGGACCGGCCGGAGGAGACGACGGCCATCAGCGCTTTCGCGCAGCTACATGTGAGCGGTGCGGCCGTGGACTGGTTGGCGTTCTTCGCGGGCACGGGCGCCCAGCGCGTTGATCTGCCGACGTATGCCTTCCAGCGTCGGCGCTACTGGCCCGCAGCGTCACCGGGCGTTCGGGATGCCGCGGGCCTGGGACTGACCTCGGCCGAGCACCCGCTGCTGGGCGCGGTCGTGCCCTTGGCGGACGCCGACGGCGCGGTGTTCTCCGGTCGTCTGTCGTTGGCGACGCACCCGTGGCTGGCCGATCACACCGTGTTGGGCAGCGTCCTGGTGCCCGGTTCGGCCCTGGTGGACCTGGCAATCCGTGCCGGGGACGAGTTCGGCTGTGCACGGATCGACGAACTGACCCTTTCCACGCCGCTCGTGCTGCCCGAGCAGGGCGCGGTCCAGATACAGGTCCGGGTGGGCGAGGCTGACGACGTAGGCCGACGCCCGGTCTCGGTCCACGCACGGCCCGAGGGCACGCCGGACACGCCGTGGGCCCAGCATGCGGAGGGAGTGCTCTCCACGCGCGCCCTCTCCGGGGAAGTGCTCTCCCCTGGAGCACTCTCCACGGACGGCACGACGGCAGGATTCGAGGCCGCGGTGTGGCCACCGCCGGGCGCTGAGACGGTCGACCTCGGCGACTTCTACGCGGAGCGGGCCGAGGCAGGCTTCGACTACGGTCCGGCCTTCCAGGGGCTGCGGGCCGCCTGGCTACACGGAGACGATGTGTTCGTCGAGGCCAGCCTGAGCACGGAGACCGAGGCGGACAAATTCGGGCTGCACCCTGCCCTGCTGGACGCCGTACTGCACGCGACGGCACTGATCAACGACGGCGGGGTGCTGCCGTTCTCCTGGGAGGGCGTCTCGCTGCACGCTGTGGCTGCGACGTCCGTGCGGGCCCGGCTCTCCCGCACTGAGCCCGACAAGATCGCCATCATGATCGCCGACGGTGCCGGGCAGCCGGTCGCCTCGGTGAACAGCCTTCTCGTGCGACCGCTCACGGTGGGGCAGCTCGAAGCGGTGGCGGGACCCGGCCGAGACCCGCTGTTCCGCCTTGAGTGGACCCCAGCACTGACGCTGCCGAGCAGCGCGTACGCCGGCCCGCTGGCCGTGGTCGGTCCCGACCGTGGCCTGGCCGATGCCCTGCGGCGCGGCGGTGCCACGGACGTCGATGCGTATCCGGACCTGGACTCGCTGGCGGCGGGGGAGGGCCCGGTACCAGAGGTGGTCCTAGCCTTTGTCTCCGACGCTGTGGCCGAGAGCATGGTGGACTCCGTCCACGCCACGGTCTCGCGAGTCCTGACACTGGTGCAGGGCTGGCTCGATGGGGAGCGATTCGCGGCTTCCAGGCTGGTGGTGGTCCGATGCGCCGACGACGGCCCGGCAATGGCCGCGGCGAAGGGTCTGTTGCGGTCGGCGCAGGCGGAGCACCCCAGCCGGATCGGCCTGCTGGACATCGGCTACGAGGACCTCTCGGCAGCATCGGCATCGCTGGTGCTGGAGGCGCTGAGCTTGGCGGAGCCGGAGGTTGGAGTTCGTGAGGGGCGTGTTGTGGTTCCTCGGTTGGTGCGGGTGGGGGTGTCTGGTTCGGCGGCTCCGGTGTGGTCTGGGTCGGGGTCGGTGTTGATTACGGGTGGTACGGGTGGTTTGGGCGCGGTGGTGGCGCGGCATGTGGTGGCTGAGCATGGTGTGCGGGATTTGTTGTTGTTGTCTCGGCGTGGGCTTGAGGCGCCTGGTGCGGTTGAGCTTGTTGGGGAGCTTGGTGGGTTGGGTGCGCGGGTTGAGGTGGTGGCGTGTGATGTTGCGGATCGTGGGGCGTTGGCGGGGGTGCTTGAGGGACGTGATGTGTGTGCCGTAGTGCATGCGGCCGGTGTGTTGGATGACGGGTTGGTGGGTGGGTTGTCTGTGGAGCGGGTGGGTGCGGTGTTGCGGCCGAAGGTGGATGCGGCGTGGTATTTGCATGAGTTGGTGGGTGAGGTGTCGGCGTTTGTGGTGCTCTCGTCTGCCGCGGGGGTCTTCGGTAGTGCGGGGCAGGGCAGTTACGCGGCGGCGAATGCGTTCTTGGATGCGTTGGTGGGGTACCGGCGTGCGCTTGGGCTGCCGGGTGTGTCGTTGGCGTGGGGCGCGTGGGATCTGCCCAGTGGGATGACGGGTGAGCTTTCGGAGGTGGACCGGGAGCGGATGGTTCGGGCGGGTCTTCCGCCGGTGTCGGTGGAGCAGGGTGTGGCGTTGTTCGATGCTGCGGTGGGGTCGGGGGAGGCGGTGGTGTTGCCGCTGCGGTTGGACCTGGCTGCGGTACGGGCCCGGGGTGAGGTGCCCCCACTGTTGCGGGGCCTGATCCGTGCGCGGCGTGCGGCGGGGGGTGCGGTTGCTGCTTCGACTGGCCTGGTTCAGCGGTTGAGTGGGCTGGACGAGGCCGGGCGTCGGGCGCTGTTGCTGGATGTGGTGCGGGGCCAGGTGGCGAAGGTGCTGGGCCATGACAGCCCCACGGCGATCGACCCTGCCCGGGCTTTCCGGGATCTGGGTTTTGACTCGTTGATGGCGGTGGAGCTGCGCAACGGGTTGAGCGCGGTGACGGGGTTGCGGCTTGCGGCAACGTTGGTGTTCGACTACCCGACGGTGCAGGTGCTGGCGGATCACCTTCGGGAGGAGTTGTTCGCTGGGGTGGTCCGTGTGGTGGACCGCTCTGTTGGGGTGTTGCCGTCGGTCGTGGATGATCCGGTGGTGATTGTGGGGATGGGGTGTCGGTATCCGGGTGGGGTGTCGTCGCCGGAGGGGTTGTGGGAGTTGGTGGCTGGTGGGGTGGATGCGGTGTGTGGGGTTCCTGGTGATCGGGGGTGGGGTGGGGAGTCGTCGGTGTGGTCGGGTGGGTTCTTGCGTGATGCGGGGGAGTTTGATGCTGATTTCTTTGGGATGAGTCCGCGGGAGGCGTTGGCGACGGATGCGCAGCAGCGGTTGTTGTTGGAGGTGGCGTGGGAGGCGGTTGAGCGGGCTGGGGTGGATCCGGTGTCGTTGCGGGGGAGCCGGACGGGTGTGTTTGCGGGGGTGATGTACGGGGATTACGGGACGTTGTTGCCGCGGGAGTTTGACGGGCTGCGGGGGAGTGGCAGTGCGCCGAGTGTGGCGTCGGGTCGGGTGTCGTATGTGTTGGGGTTGGAGGGGCCGACGGTCACGGTGGATACGGCGTGTTCGTCGTCGTTGGTGGCGTTGCATCTTGCGGTGCAGGCGTTGCGGGGTGGGGAGTGTTCGTTGGCGTTGGCGGGTGGTGTGACGGTGATGTCGACGCCGACGACGTTTGTGGAGTTCTCCCGGCAGGGTGGTCTGGCTCCGGATGGTCGGTGCAAGGCGTTTGGTGAGGGTGCTGATGGTGTGGGATGGGGCGAGGGCGTAGGGGTCCTTGTCCTGGAGCGGATGTCGGATGCCCTGCGTAATGGGCATGAGATCCTCGCTGTGGTGCGGGGGAGTGCGGTTAATCAGGATGGTGCGTCGAATGGTTTGACGGCGCCGAATGGGCCGTCGCAGCAGCGGGTGATCCGGCAGGCGCTGGCGAGCGCGGGCCTGTCGGCCGCCGAGGTTGATGTGGTGGAGGCGCACGGTACGGGGACGCGGCTGGGGGACCCGATCGAGGCGCAGGCCCTGCTGGCCACGTATGGGCAGGAGCGGGGTGCGGAGCGTCCACTGCTGTTGGGCTCGGTGAAGTCGAACCTGGGCCATACGCAGGCCGCAGCGGGCGTGGCAGGCGTCATCAAGACGGTGATGGCGATGCACCACGGTGTGCTGCCGCGAACGCTGCATGCTGAGGTGCCGTCCTCGCATGTGGACTGGACAGCGGGCGATGTCCAGGTGTTGACGGAGAACACTGCCTGGCCTGAGACGGGCCGGGCTCGTCGTGCGGGTGTGTCGTCGTTCGGGATCAGTGGCACGAATGCGCATGTGATTCTTGAGGCAGGGCCTGTGATGGAGCAGCCCGTGGAACCTCGGGAGTCTCCTTGGGGTGTGGTGCCTTGGCTGGTGTCGGCCAAGAGTGAGGCGGCACTTGACGCTCAGATCGGCCGGCTCCCTTCCGTTCCCGACAGCGGTGTCCTGATGGATGTCGGGTTCTCGTTGGCTACGAGCCGGTCGGTGTTTGGGCATCGGGCGGTGTTGCTGGCGTCGGATGAGGTCTTGGTGGAGGTTGCGCGGGGCGAGGCCGCTGACGGCTTGATGGCGTTCCTGTTCTCCGGCCAGGGCGCGCAGCGGCTGGAGATGGGTCGGGAGCTGTACGACCGGTTCCCGGCTTTCGCCGAGGCCCTCAACTCTGTGCTTGCGCAGCTGGACGGCCCTGTCCGGGAGGTGATGTGGGGCGCGGACGCGGAGGCGTTGAACCGGACGTGTTATGCGCAGCAGGCGTTGTTTGCGGTTGAGGTGGCGTTGTTCCGGCTGGTGGAGTCCCTTGGAATACGGCCGGACTTTGTGGCCGGGCACTCCATCGGAGAGGTCGCGGCAGCTCATGCGGCGGGTGTGTTGTCACTGGTTGATGCGTGTGCGTTGGTGGGGGCACGGGCCCGGCTGATGCAGGCGCTTCCCGTGGGCGGTGCGATGGTGGCGGTCCAGGCGGCCGAGGACGAGGTTGTGCCGCTGGTGGAGGAGGTGGCGGGGCAGGTGTCGGTGGCGGCGGTGAATGGGCCGTCGTCGGTGGTGATCTCCGGTGAGGAAGCAGCCGTGCTGGAGATCGCTGCCCACTTCGAGACCGAGGGGCGCAGGACGAAGCGGCTGGCTGTAAGCCATGCGTTCCATTCGCCGTTGATGGATCCGATGTTGGATGAGTTCCGATCGGTGGTGGAGGGGCTGGAGTTCGGCGCACCGTCGATTCCGGTGGTGTCGAATCTGACCGGTGCTGTGGCTGCGGCAGAGGAGATCTGTTCGCCGGAGTACTGGGTGCGACACGTTCGCGAGACCGTGCGCTTCGCCGACGGCATCCAGACCCTCAGCACCGAGGGCGTACGGGCCTTCCTGGAGCTGGGGCCCGATGGTGTGCTCTCGGCACTGGTCGGGGAGGTGGTACCGGACGAGGCCGTGGCGGTTCCGGTGCTGCGCAAGGACCGGCCGGAGGAGACGACGGCTGTTAGTGCGTTGGCGCAGCTCCATGTCACCGGTGTCCCGGTGGATTGGGGGATGTTGTTTGCGGGGTCGGGTGCGCGGCGGGTGGAGTTGCCCACCTATGCCTTTCAGCGGCGTCGGTTTTGGCCTGTTGGTTCGGTGGGTGTGGGGGATGTGCGGGCTGCTGGGTTGGTGTCTGCGGAGCATCCGTTGTTGGGTGCGGCGGTGTCGTTGGCGGATTCCGATGGTGTGGTGTTCGCTGGCCGCTTGTCGTTGGCGTCGCATCCGTGGCTGTCCGATCACGTGGTGATGGGGCACGTTCTGCTGCCGGGTACCGCATTCGTTGAGTTGGCCATCCGGGCCGGTGACGAGGTGGGGTGCGAGCGGATCGAGGAGCTGACCCTGTCGGCACCGCTGGTACTGCCCGAGCAGGGCGCGGTGCAGATCCAGGTGTCCGTCGGCGCTGCGAATGCCTCCGGGCATCGATCGGTGACGATCTATGCCCGGGGCGAGAGCTCCGAGGAACTGCCGTGGACACAGCATGCGGTGGGTGTTGTGTCTGAAGGGGGTGGTGTGGAGCGTGCGGGTGCCGGGTTCGAGGTGAGTGTGTGGCCGCCGGCGGATGCGGAGCCGGTGGAGTTGGACGGCTTCTATGAGGACCGGGCGGAGCTGGGGTTTGCGTATGGCCCGGAGTTTCGGGGGCTGCGGAGGGTTTGGCGGCGTGGTGCGGAGGTGTTCGCCGAGGTTGAGGTGGGGGAGGAGGCTCAGGCCAGTGGGTTTGGGGTGCATCCGGCGGTGCTGGATGCTGTGTCGCAGAGTGCGGTGTTTGTGGGTGAGGGGCCTGGTGTTGGGGGCGGTGCGCTGCCGTTCTCGTGGGAGGGCGTGACGCTCCACGCTTGTGGGGCGAGGGTGGTGCGGGCGAGGTTGGCGCCTGCTGGGCGGGGTGCGGTCGCGATCGAGATGGTTGATGGTGCCGGGGATCCGGTCGCCTCGGTGGAGGCTCTCCTCGTGCGCCCGGTGGCGGCGGATGAGTTGCGTGATGACCATCTTCTTGGTCGCGATTCGTTGTTCCGGGTGGAGTGGACGCCTGTGGTCGAGCGGGCGGGCGCGGGTGTGTCGGGTGTTGCGGTGGTTGGTTCGGGTGTGATTGTGGATCTTGGTGTGGTTGAGGGGTTGCGGGGAGTTGGGGTGGAGGTGGCGGCGTATCGGGATCTGGCTGCGTTGGCTGCGGCGGGTGGTGCGGTGCCTGATGTGGTGATGGTCGGGGTCGATGCTGCTGTGGAAGTGGCGGCTGGTGGTGTGGTGGGTGGTGTGCGGGCTGGGGTGTTTTCGGTTTTGGAGTTGGTGCAGGAGTGGTTGGCGGACGAGCGTTTCGTTGATTCCCGGTTGGTGGTCGTGAGCCGGGGAGCGGTTGCTGCGCGGGATGTTGATGGTCTGGCTGTGGCGTCGGTGTGGGGTCTGTTGCGGTCGGCGCAGACGGAGCATCCGGGTCGGATCAGTGTGTTGGATGTTGGGGGTGGTCAGGAGCCTTCGGCGTCGCTGTGGTCTCAGGTTTTGGGTTTGGTGGAGCCGGAGGTTGGTGTTCGTGAGGGGCGGGTTGCGGTTCCTCGGTTGGCGCGGGTGGGGGTGTCTGGTTCGGCGGCAGCGGCGGTGTGGTCTGGGT
>NZ_JAERRF010000076.1 GCF_016741875.1 Streptomyces coffeae
CTGGCTATCGTCGGCACATGCCACTGACGTTCGAACTCGACCCGCCCGTCACCCCCGAACTGCGCGACGGGATCTGCGCGCTGTGGGCCGACACCTCGAACGCCGGCGGGGCGGTCGGCTTCGTCCCGCCCGTCACCGTGGACGACGTACGCGCCGAACTGGTCAAACACCTGGTGGCGATGGCCGAGGACCGCGCCCGGCTGCTGGTCGGCCGCGACGAGGACGGCACGGTGGCCGCGACCGCCGTCCTCGGCCTCAACACCCACCGGCTGATGCGCCACTGGTGCTGGCTGTTCACCGTGATGGTCCACCCCGCCCACCAGGGCAGCGGATACGGCCGCGCCCTGATGGCCGCGGCCGAGGAGGCCGCCCGCGGGCTGGACGGGATCACCGGGATACGGCTGACCTGCCGCGGCGGCCGCGGTCTGGAGCGGTTCTACGGCGCCTGCGGCTACCAGGAGGTCGGCCGGGTACCGGACGCGATCCGCGTCGCGGAAGATGAGTTCCGCGACGACATCACGATGTGGCTGCCGGTGAATTGATCGAAATGCGGACGTGCTTCACTGGGAGGGAAGTATCTCCCCGGCAGAAAGAAGACCAGCCGTGTCACTCCAACCGAGCGCCACGTTCCGCTACTCCCTGATGCGCCTGGGGATCTTCGCCGGTTCCTTCCTGGTCATCTGGGCGCTGGTCTGGTTCCACCTGGTCCCCTCCGGTCTCGGCCGGTCGAACCTGTTCTGGGTGGCCCTGCTCGCGCTGATCGTCTCCGCCCCGCTCAGCTGGGTGCTGCTGCGCAAGCAGCGGGAGGACATGGCGGTCCAGGTCGCCGGACAGGTGGACCGGGCCAAGGAGCGGCTGGCGGCGAACCAGAGCCAGGAGGACGGCGTCTGACCGGCGCCGCACCGGCCGCGCTGTAACCCTCCTCACACCACCGACACCGCTTCGGCACGCCCTGGAGGGCAGCATCCGCTGTCCTCTAGGGCGTTGTTGTGTTCCGGGCCGGGTCCGGGGCCTTCCCTGGGGTCAAAGATATTCTTTGGGTTCCCCAAAGTATCGGTGTTAATGTACTCGCCATGAAGACAGCAGCCGCGCCCCGTATCGCAGCGAGCGTTCCGCTCGTGGCGCGCCTGCACATCGATCTTTGCCGCTGCCTGTCCGCGGCCTGTCGCCGCCGCTGACCTTCCTCACCTCCAGCGGCCGGAGATCCCGTACGGACTCCTGGCTTTTCTTCGCCCTCTTTGACTTCCCTCGGAGTGTGTCCGTTGTCGTCCGTCCCCGAGACGTCGTCCCCGAAGACGTCGTCGTCCTTCCGCCTGCCCAAGGTCCCCTTCTGGGCCCAGATCCTGCTCGGCCTGGTGCTGGGTGTGCTGCTCGGCTGGGTCGCCCGCAGCGGCGACGTCGGCTGGCTGGTCACCACGCTCGACAAGATCGGCACGATCTTCGTCCAGCTGCTGAAGCTGGCCGTCGCCCCGCTGGTCTTCTTCGCGATCCTGATATCGATCACCAACCTGCGGAACGTCAACAACGCCGCCCGGCTGGCGACCCGCACCCTGCTGTGGTTCATGGCCACCTCGCTGATCGCGGTCGCCATCGGCCTGACCATCGGTCTGCTCACCAACCCCGGCTCCGGCACCGACCTCACCCCCAAGGACGGCGCCAAGCCCGAAGAGGCGGGCTCCTGGCTGGACTTCCTGACCGGCATCGTGCCGACCGACGTCGTCACGCCGTTCACCGAGCTCAACGTCCTCCAGATCGTCTTTCTCGCCGCCGTGGCGGGCGTCGCCGCCCTCCAGCTCGGTGAGAAGGCCCAGCCGATCCTGAACCTGAGCCAGTCGGTGCTGGAGCTGCTCCAGAAGGCGCTGTGGTGGGTCATCCGCCTCGCCCCGCTGGGCACCCTCGGCCTCATCGGCTTCGCCATCGCCGAGTACGGCTGGGACCTCATCGGCAAGTACGCGACCTTCACCGCCGATATCTACATCGGCTGCGCGCTGGTGATGTTCGGCGTCTACCCGCTGCTGCTCTCCACGGTCGCCAAGGTCAACCCGCTGAACTTCTTCAAGGGCGCCTGGCCCGCCATCCAGCTCGCCTTCGTCTCCCGCTCCTCGGTCGGCACCATGCCGCTGACCCAGAAGGTCACCGAGCGCCTGGGCGTCCCCAAGGAGTACGCCTCCTTCGCGGTGCCGTTCGGCTCCACGACGAAGATGGACGGCTGCGCCTCGATCTACCCGGCCATCGCCGCGATCTTCATCGCCCAGATCTTCGACGTCCACCTGGGCATCGGCGACTACCTGCTCATCGCCTTCGTCTCGGTCATCGGCTCCGCCGCCACCGCGGGCCTCACCGGCGCCACGGTCATGCTGACCCTGACCCTCTCCACGCTGGGCCTGCCCCTGGAGGGCGTCGGCCTGCTGATGGCCATCGACCCGGTCCTGGACATGATGCGCACCGCGACCAATGTGGCCGGCCAGGCGCTGATCCCGGTCCTGGTCTCGGCCCGGGAGAAGATCCTCGACCGGGATGCCTACGCCCACGCCTCCGCGTCCCCGCTGGACGACCCGGACGCAAGCGGCCAGGCGGACCCGGCCGAACCCCAGCTGGCCGCCGCGTAACTCCGCGTCCCCACACCGCGCTTCGGCCGCGCCCGCGATGCCCCCGGACCACACCGAGGTCCGGGGGCATCGCGGCTCTGGATAGGCTCGTCGGCGATATGTGTGCGGGGGCACGATCGAAGAGGGGGCGGTCCTGCGTGGGCGGGGCGACGAGGGGCAAGCGCGTACCACGGGCGGTGCGGGAGCAGCAGATGCTGGACGCGGCGGTGCGGGCGTTCGCGCGCAGCGGCTATCAGCACGCGTCGATGGACGACATAGCGGAGCTGGCGGGGGTCTCCAAACCTCTGGTCTATCTCTATCTCCGCTCCAAGGAAGAGCTGTTCGCGGCGTGCATACGGCGTGAGGTCGCGGCCCTGGTGGCGGCGGTGCGGGCCGCCGTCGAGCGCGGGGCGCCCGCCGACCGCCAGCTGTGGAGCGGCCTGAGCGGGTTCTTCGCGCACACCGCGGCCCATCCGGACGGCTGGACGCTGCTGCATGTCCAGGCCCGTACGCACGGACGGCCCTTCGCGCGTGAAGTGGCCGCGATGCGCGAGGAGTTGGTGACCTTTGTGACCCAGCTGCTGGCCGCCGCGGCCCGGGACAACGCGGCGCGGGACCAACTGGCCCGCGCGGATGTGTCCGCGATCGCGCACGCCCTGGTGGGCGCGGCGGAATCGCTGGCCGACTGGGCGGGTGACCAGGGCGGGCCGTCGGCCCAGGAGGCGGCGGCGACTCTGATGGACTTCGCCTGGGCCGGGCTGGGCAATGTGCTCAGGGGAGAGGGATGGTCGTGTGAGGCCGTGTCCCACCAGGCGGCCTATGACGGATGACGCGCTGTCATCCGTCGCTGCGCCGGGCGCACGGTCACCCGATCGGGCGCGCGCGTCCGCGGGGCGCCGCCGCCGTCCTCCGCGCGCTGGCTTAGTCTCAACGGGCCCGGTCGGACGTGTGAGAGCGGTGAGGGAGCATGGCCATGAACCGTCGGCCCGCCACGGCCGAATGCCTCGGCCTCCGGCCGCACCCCGAGGGCGGCTGGTACCGGGAGACCTGGCGCAGCGAGGTCTCGGCCCGGCTTCCGGGGTACGCCGGTGAGCGGGCGACGGCCACGGCGATCTACTTCCTGCTGACTCCGGGCGAGGAGTCCCGCTGGCATGTGGTGCTCTCGGCGGAGCTGTGGATGTGGCACCGGGGCGGTCCGCTGCGGCTGCTGCTGGGCGGGGCGGGTGAGCGGCCGGAGGCGGATCAGCCCACCGAGGTGGTGCTGGGGCCCGATATCGCTGCCGGGCAGCGGCCGCAGGCCGTCGTACCGCGGGGGGTGTGGCAGGCGGCGCGTCCGGCGGCGGACGAAGAGGTCCTGGTGAGCTGTGTGGTCTCACCGGGTTTTGAATTCGCCGATTTCCGCATGCTGGAAGACTGAGGGCGGACCCGGCGCGGATAAGGACCGAAGCCGGAAAAGGCAGGAGCCCCGCTCCTCCGCCGGTGCGGAGAAGCAGGGCTCCTTGGGTACTGCTAGATCAAGCCGCGCTGACGTTCTCGGCCTGCGGGCCCTTCGGGCCCTGGGTGACGTCGAAGGTCACGGCCTGGTTCTCCTCAAGGGAGCGGAAGCCAGACGCGTTGATCGCGGAGTAGTGAACGAAGACATCGGGGCCGCCGCCGTCCTGGGCGATGAAGCCGAAGCCCTTCTCGGCGTTGAACCACTTGACGGTTCCGGTAGCCATAAGCCCTCCTTGGGCCAAAGGGTTGCCCTGCTCCAGAACCTGCAAGAAGTCTGAAAACTACAAAAGCCCGCGGTTACATGCTCCGCAGGCTCTGTACTGCAAGGGAAACCAAACTGCAACTTGCGGCGAGCTTAGCACGCTGCGTGTGCGAAGGGAAAGAGCCGAAGATCACGAACACGAGGGGTTTCCGGCCGCTGGAGAGTGGATAGGACCCCAGGTCGTGCGCCTGCCGCCCGGGAATCGCGGGGACAGCGCGCCACCCCGCCGCCGCCGTGGGCGCCGCGCGGGGCTAGCCTCCGCACGTGGACATTTCACCGAGTTCCCCCTCGCGGAGTACACAGGGTGACTCCGAAGGCATCACGGCCGATGACGGTCACCCGCGCAGCCGCCCGAGGGTGGGCCACATCCAGTACCTCAATTGCCTGCCGCTGTATTGGGGGCTCGCCCGGACCGGCTCGCTGCTCGACGTCGAGCTCACCAAGGCGTCGCCCGACGCACTGAACGACATGCTGGTCCGCGGTGACCTCGACATCGCTCCGATCAGCCTGGTCGAGTATCTGCGCAACGCCGGCGACCTGGTGGCGCTCCCCGATATCGCGGTGGGCTGCGACGGGCCCGTGATGTCCTGCGTGATCGTCTCGCAGCTGCCGCTGGAGCAGCTGGACCGGGCCCGGGTGGCGCTCGGCTCGGCCTCCCGCACCTCGGTACGCCTGGCCCGGCTGCTGCTGGCCGAGCAGTACAAGATCACGCCCGATTACTACACCTGCCCGCCCGACCTCAGCCTGATGATGCAGGAGGCCGAGGCGGCGGTGCTCATCGGTGACGCCGCGCTGCGCGCCAACCTCCACGACGCGCCCCGGCTGGGCCTTCAGGTCCATGACCTCGGCCAGATGTGGAAGGAGTGGACCGGGCTGCCCTTCGTCTTCGCGGTCTGGGCGGTCCGCCGCGACTACCTGGAGCGGGAGCCGGTGATCGTGCGCAAGGTGCACGAGGCGTTCCTCGAGTCCCGGAACCTCTCGATGGAGGAGGTCGGCAAGGTCGCCGAGCATGCGGCGCGTTGGGAGGCCCTGGAGGCGCCGGTGCTGGAGCGTTACTTCACCACCCTCGACTTCAGCCTCGGCGAGGCGCAGCTGAAGGGCATCGCCGAGTTCGCCCGCCGGACCGGACACGACTCGGGCTATCCGGCGGACGTACGGGTGGAACTGCTGCACAACCCGGCCTCCGGCGTCTGAACGGGCGGCTGGGCCGCCGTCCCGGCTCCCGCCTAAGCTGGACCGCGCCGTCGAGGGGGAGGTACCGCCATGGATCCGCTGGGAGCGGACGACCCGCGGGCCATCGGCGCCTACCGGCTGCTCGGACGGCTCGGGTCGGGCGGTATGGGCCGGGTCTACCTGGGGCGCAGCGCCGGAGGGCGCACGGTTGCGGTCAAGGTGGTGCACGCCCACTTCGCGCTGGACGAGGAGTTCCGCGCCCGTTTCCGGCGCGAGGTCGAGGCCGCGCGCCGGGTCGGTGGCTCCTGGACCGCGCCGGTGCTGGACGCCGACCCCGAGGCGCAGGTGCCGTGGGTGGCCACGGGCTATGTCGCGGGGCCCTCGCTCAGCCGGGCCATATCCGACGAGGGGCCACTGCCCGAGGCGTCGGTACGGGTGCTGGGGGCGGGGCTCGCGGAGGCCCTGGGCGCCGTGCACGCCCTCGGCCTGGTCCACCGCGACGTCAAGCCGTCCAATGTGCTGCTGGCCCTCGACGGGCCGCGGTTGATCGACTTCGGAATCGCCCGCGCCACCGACGGCACCGCGTCGCTCACCTCCACCGGCGCCTCCATCGGCTCGCCCGGCTATATGTCGCCCGAGCAGATCCTCGGGGAGACCGTCGGCGGCCCGACCGATGTCTTCTCGCTGGGCTCGGTGCTGGCGTACGCGGCGACCGGCGAGGGCCCCTTTCCGGGCGACAGCTCCGCGGCGCTGCTGTACAAGGTGGTCCATGCCGAGCCCGTGCTGAGGACGCAGCTCACCGGCGAACTGCGCGACCTGGTGGCCGCGTGCCTCGCCAAGAACCCCGCCGACCGCCCCACCACGGAGCAGATCGTCCGCCGGCTGGCGCCGGAGGGCGGTGCTTCGGGGCTCGTACGGTCCGGCTGGCTGCCGGGGACGCTGGTCGAGCGGGTGAGCAGACAGGCGGTGGAGCTGCTCGATCTGGAGGCGGAAACGGAGGATCCGGAACCGCCCGCCAGCCGGGAGGAGCCGCCCGCGACCCCGAAACCGGCGGCCGCGCAGGAATCCGCGGTGCAGGAATTCGCGGGGCAGAAACCCGCGGTGCGGGAACCGGCCGCCGAGGAGACGTCCGCCACCGGCCCGGACGGGCCGGCCCCGGCCCGTCCCTCGAACCCGCCCACCGCCGGATCGTCGGCCCTGGGCACGTTCGGGCCCCCGGACCCCTCGTACACGGGCGGGCCTCCCGGCCATGGGCCCGCCGACCGCCCCACCCCGCCGCCGTCCTACCCCGTCCCGGCCTCGGCATCGCCGGTCCCGGCACCCCCGGCCGCGGCACCGGAACCGGGCCGCGGCATCGCGCTCAGCGCGTCCGTCGGCGGCCGGAAGCGCCCCAAGGCGCTCAGCTGCACCCTCGTCCTGTCCGTCGCGGGCGCCCTGGCCGTCGCGACGACCGCCGCGGTGGTCTTCGACGTCCTGCCCGGCAGCGACAAGAAGACCAGCGCCGGTCGCGACAACGCCGACACCCCGCCCGGCGGCGGATCGTCCGGCTCGCCGTCCTCCCCGACGGAGTCCGGCAACGGCCCGGGCGCGGTCCCCAAGAAGTTCCTCGGCACCTGGCGGGGCGATCTCACCTCCGACTCCGGCATCCCCGTGGGCACCATGACCATCACCTTCCGGCAGGGGCGCGTCGGCGAGCAGGTCGCCAGCGGCCGGGTGACGCTGTCGGTGCTGCGCTGCGACAGCACCTGGAAACTGGTCTCCGCCGACTCCGGCGAACTCCGTCTCGACGCCGAGCTGAAGCGGAACGCACCCCAGGAGGGATGCAGCGACGGCTCCACGGAAGAGCGGTTCACCCTCGTCAAGGGCGACGCCCTGCGCTACCGCGCGAAGGACGATCAGGCGGGCGATCCGAGCGGCACCCTGCGCAGGCTCCGCTGAGCGCTCCGCGGGAGGTGCCGCGCGGTGCCGTCGTGCGTCTGCGGCTGCCTCGTGGCCGGCAAGCCGCGCCCACGCGGCGGAGCCGCACATCGACACAGCCCCGCGCCCCTTCGGGGCGCAACCCGAACCGCACCGGACTTCAGCGAGTCCGCTGAGGCACGGCCCAGGGCTCGCGGCGGCAGCGGGACATGCCCCCTCGGCGGCGTACAACCGCTGGCGTACGCTGAGTCGGTCCGCCCGTAAATCCTCCGAAAGGTACGCCCCGGTGACCGCATCCGCAGAGTTGCAGGGAGTCCTCGACCGCGCCGCCGACGGGGGGCGTATCACCCCGGAAGAGGCGCTTGAGTTGTATCGGTTCGCGCCGTTGCATGCGCTGGGTGCGGCTGCGGATGCC
>NZ_JAERRF010000077.1 GCF_016741875.1 Streptomyces coffeae
ACTGACCAGCACCAGACGCGTCACACCACGCCGCTCCACCAGATGACGCGCGAACACCGCACCCAGACCACCCGTACCACCGGTGATCAGAACAGTGCCGTCCAGCTCCACCGCGGGCGCGCTGCCGACCGTGGCACGGCCCAGACGCGGAGCCAGCAAACGACCCTCACGCACAGCGAGTTGCGGCTCATCCACACCGAGCACCGCACCCCAGTCGGGCAGCCCGCCCTCGCGTCCGAGATCGACCAGCGCGAACCGTCCCGGGTGCTCGGACTGGGCGCTGCGCAGCAGGCCGTGCACCGACGCCTGCGCGATGTCGGGCGTCTCGTCCCCCACCGCGACCGCGCCGCGGGTGGCCACGACCAGCCGGGCCTGACCCAGGTGCGGTGCGGCCAGCCAGTGGCGCAGCAGTGCGAGGACGTCTCGCACGAGTTCGCGCGCGGCCTCGCCCGGGTCGCCGGCCGGGGTTTCGACGGGCGCCACGACGACGTCGGGTGCCTCGGTCACCCCCTCGGCCACTGCGCTCTCCAGGGCTGCCAGGTCGGCGGGGCCGTCCTCCCCGAGGACGACGACCCGCACCGCGGCGGTCCCGTCGGGGGTGACCGGCACCCAGTCCAGTTCGTACAGCGGGTTGCGGGAACCGCGCCGGGCACCGTCGATGCGGGCCTGCTCGACCGCGCGGACGGTGAGGGAACCGATCGACACGACCGGAGCACCTGTCTCGTCCACCGCGTCCAGCCGGATCGCGGTGTCTCCGGTCGCGATCGAGCGGACACGCAGCCGTGTGGCGCCGGGACGGTCGAGCCGCACACCGGTCCAGCTGAACGGCATCCGGTGCGCACCGCGTTCGCCGTCGGTCACGAGGGTGACGCCGCTCTGCAGCGCGGCGTCGAACAGCGCGGGGTGGATGCCGAACCCGGCGGCCTCGCCGTTCTCGGGCAGTTCGACCTCGGCGTAGGACGTGTCGCCGTCCCGCCAGGCCGAGCGCACTCCCTGGAAGACGGGGCCGTAGTCGTAGCCGATCTGGGCCAGCTTGCCGTACAGCTCGTCGACGTCCACGGGTTCGGCATCCGCGGGCGGCCACTGGGCGGGCCAGTCCTCCTCCGGAGCCCGGTCCGGGGCGAGCACCCCGCGCGCATGGCAGACGGTCTCCCCGCCGGACTCCGGGCGGGTGTAGATCGCGACCTCGCGGTGGCCGTCCTCGGCCGCCTCCGCGACGGTGACCTGGACCTGGACGGTGAGCCCGTCCTCCAGGATCAGGGGTGCCTCCAGCACGAGTTCGTCCAGCACCGGGGCCCCGGCGCGCTGCCCGGCGGCGAGCGCCAGCTCGACCAGCCCGGTGCCGGGCACCACGATCGTGCCCAGCAGCAGGTGCTCGGCGGCCCACGGCTGGGTGTCGGTGGACAGCCGGCCGGTGAACAGCCACTCGTCCCGGTCGCCCACCTGTGCCGCACCGGCCAGGATCGGGTGCCCGACCGCGCCCAGTCCGGCCGCGCCAGGGTCCGCGCGCCCGGTGTCGGGGGCCAGCCAGTACCGCTCGCGCTGGAACGCGTACGTCGGCAGCGGCACCGTCCGGGCGCCGCTGTTCCGGTAGAACGCCGACCAGTCCACCGTCGCGCCGGCGGTGTACACCCGGCCGAGGAAACCGGCGAAGACCGTGGTCTCCGCCTGCTTGGCGCGCAGCGCGGGCAGCAGCGCCGCGTCCACGCCCTCCGTCAGCCGCTCCTCGAGGCACTGGCGCGCCATCGCGGTCAGCACCGCGTCCGGCCCCAGCTCCAGGAAACGGCGCACGCCCAGGTCCCACAGCGTGGTCACACCGTCGGCGAACCGCACGGCCTGCCGCACATGCCGCACCCAGTAGCCGGGGTCGGTCAGCTCGGCCGACACCGGACGGCCTGTCACGTTGGAGACGATCGGGATGGTGGGTTCCGCGAAGTGAAGACCCCGGGCCACCGCCTCGAACTCGGTCAGCATGGGCTCCATGCGAGGCGAGTGGAAGGCGTGCGACACCCGCAGCCGGGAGGTCTTGCGCCCCTCCCACCGCGGCAGCCACTCCTCGGCGGCTTCCGCGTCGCCGGACACCACGACGGCGCGCGGGCCGTTGACGGCGGCGATCTCCAACCGCCCCTGGAACTCGCCGAGGGACGCGGTCACCTCGGCCTCGTCGGCCTGCACGGCCACCATCGCGCCACCGGCCGGGAGCGCACCCATCAACCGGCCGCGCGCCACCACCAGTGCGCATGCGTCGCGCAGCGACAGCACCCCGGAGACGTGGGCCGCGGCCAGTTCGCCCACCGAGTGACCGATCAGGTAGTCGGGGCGCAGCCCGAGGAATTCGACCAGCCGGAACAGCGCCACCTCGACCGCGAACAGGGCGGCCTGCGTGAACTCCGTCGAGTCCAGGCTGCCGTCCCGCGCGGCCAGCAGCTCCCGGACCGAGCGGCCCAGCAGCGGGTCCAGCTCCGCGCACACCTCGTCCAGCGCTTCCGAGAACCGCGGGAACTCCTGGGCGAGTTCCAGGCCCATCCCCGGGCGCTGCGAGCCCTGGCCGGTGAACAGGAACGCGGTCTTGCCCCCGAGAGCCCGGTGGCCGGGTTCGCCGGCGGCGAGGGCCGCCAGACCGGACAACAGCGTGTCCCGGTCCGGGGCCGCGACCACGGCCCGCTCGTCGAGCAGTGCCCGGGTCGTCGCCGCCGCGTACCCGACGTCCGCCGGGGACAGGTCCGGGTGGGCGGCCAGATGCGACCGCAGCCGCTCCGCCTGCGCCCGCAGCGCGGCCCCGCCACGCGCGGACACCAGCACCGGGACGGCTGCGGGCGGCCGCGTCTCCCGCGTCTCTTCGATGGGCTCGGCCTCCGCGGAGGGCGCCTCTTCCAGGATCACGTGCGCGTTGGTGCCGCTGATGCCGAACGACGAGACGCCGGCCCGGCGCAACCGCCCGGCACGCGCGGCCCACTCGCGCTTCCCGGTCAGCAGCTCGACCTGGCCCGAGGCCCAGTCGACGTGCGGAGAGGGCTCGTCCACGTGCAGGGTCGGCGGCAGTTCGCCGTGGAGCATGGCCTGCACCATCTTGATCACGCCGGCCACACCGGCCGCGGCCGACGTGTGACCGATGTTCGACTTGATCGACCCGAGGAAGAGCGGATCGTCGATCCGCTCACTTCCGTAGGTCGCGAGCAGCGCCCGCGCCTCGATGGGGTCGCCCAGCGTGGTGCCCGTGCCGTGGCCCTCGACCGCGTCGATCTCGGCCGGGCTCAGGCCCGCGTTGGCCAGTGCCGCCCGGATCACGCGCTCCTGCGACGGCCCGTTCGGCGCCGTCAGCCCGTTGCTCGCGCCGTCCTGGTTGGTCGCGCTGCCCCGCACGACCGCGAGCACACGGTGCCCCTTGCGGCGGGCGTCGGAGAGGCGCTCGACGACGAGCAGACCGACGCCGTCCGCGAACCCGGTACCGTCCGCGGCGGCGGAGTACGCCTTGCACCGGCCGTCGGGGGCCAGGCCCCGTTGCCGGCTGAACTCGATGAACAGGAACGGGCCGGCGATCACCGTCACGCCGCCCACCAGGGCCAGCGAGCACTCCCCGGACCGCAGCGCCTGCGCGGCCAGATGGATCGCCACGAGCGAGGAGGAACAGGCCGTGTCGACGGTGACCGCGGGGCCTTCAAGGCCCAGGTTGTAGGCGATCCGGCCGGAGATCACGCTGCTCTGTGTTCCGCTGAGGCGGAAGCCCTCCAGTTCGGGCACCCCCGAACCGCCGTAGTCCGAGGTGACCGCCCCGCAGAAGACGCCGGTGTCGCTGCCGCGCAGCGACGTCGGGTCGATGCCCGCGTTCTCGAACGCCTCCCAGGCGCCCTCCAGCGCCAGCCGCTGCATGGGGTCGATCGCCAGCGCCTCGCGCGGGCTGATCCCGAAGAACTCCGCGTCGAAGTCTCCGATCCCGTCGACGAACCCGCCGGTGCGGGTGGACACCGTGCCCGGCTGTTCCGGGTCGGTGCCGTGCAGCCGCTCCAGGTCCCAACCGCGATCGGTCGGGAAGGAGGTCATCGCGTCCTTCCCCGAAGCCACCAGCTCCCACAGCTCGTCCGGCGAGGACGCGCCGGGGTACCGGCAGCTCATGCCGACGATCGCCAGCGGCTCGCTGTTGCGGTCCTCCAGCTCCCGCACCCGGCGGTTGGCCGTACGCAGCTCCGTGGTGACCTTCTTGAGGTAGCTGCGGAGCTTCTGCTCGTCTGTGTTCGTGCTCATGCCGACCCGAGCTCCTTGTCGATCAGATCAAACATCTCGTCGTCGGAAACCGGGTCCAGGTCACCGTCCGATTCCACGTCCATGCCGGACGCCCCACCGCCGACGCCGCTGAGCACGGCCCGCAGCCGGTTGCTCAGGTAGCGCAGGCGGGGCTCGATCTGGGCCAGCCCGTGTTCGTCGTCGGCCACCCTGATCAACAGCTCCTCCAGCCCGCGCAGTTCGTCGTCGAACGGCGGGCGCTGCTCCTCGGCCTCCACACCCCCGACCTCCTTGAGGAGCAGCAGCGAGACCTCCATGGGGGTGGGATGGTCGAAGACGAGGGTGGCGGGCAGCCGCAGGCCGGTGGTCCGGCTGAGCCGGTTGCGCAGCTCCACCGCGGCCAGCGAGTCGAACCCCAGCTCCTTGAAGGCCCGCTCGGGCTCGATCTCGGCGCCGGACGCGTTGCCGCGGACGGCCGCGACCTGCGCCTGCACCAGCTCCAGGACGATCTGCTCGCGGTCCGACTCGGAGACTCCCACGAGCTGTTGCGACAGCGACCGGCTCACCGACTCCGCCCGCCGGGCGGGCGCGCGGACCAAGCCGCGCAGCAGGGTGGGAAGCATGCCGTCCCGGGCCTGGACGCGCAGCGCCGCCAAGTCCAGCCGTATGGGCACCAGGAGGGTCGCGTCCGAGCCGAGGCTCTCGTCGAAGAGTTCCAGGCCGAGTTCGGCGGAGAGCGCACCGATGCCGGTCCGCTGCATCCGGGCGAGGTCGGCCTCGCCCAGCTCCCCGGTCATGCCGGTGGAGTCGGCCCACAGGCCCCAGGCCAGCGAGGTGGCGGGCAGCCCGGCGGCCCGGCGGACGTGGGCGAGCGCGTCGACGGCGGCGTTCGCAGCCGCGTAGTTCGCCTGCCCGGGGTTGCCCAGCTGCGCCGCGGCCGAGGAGAACATGACGAACGCCGACAGGTCCATCCCGGCGGTCAGCTCGTGCAGGTTCCACGCCGCGAGGAACTTGGGCCGCATCACCCGGTCGAACTGTTCCGGCGTCAGGGACTCGATCACCCCGTCGTCGAGCACGCCCGCGGAGTGGACGACCGCGGTCAGCGGCCGGTCCAGCGAGGCGAGCAGACCGGCCACCTGCTCCCGGTCGGCGACGTCGCAGGCCGCGACCCGTACGTCGGCGCCACGCGCCTCGAGGTCGGCGACCAGCTCCGCCACCCCGTCGGCCGCCGCGCCCCGACGGCTGACCAGCAGCAGCCGGCGCGCGCCATGCCGCTCGACCAGGTGCCGTGCGAACAGCGCGCCCAGACCGCCGGTACCGCCCGTGATCAGGACCGTGCCGTCCTGGTCCAGCGGCGCCGGAACGGTGAGCACGACCTTGCCGACGTTGCGGCCCTCGCGCAGGAAGCGGAACGCCTCCCGACCGCGACGCACGTCCCAGGTCCGGATCGGGGACGGCTGAAGCACCCCACGCTCGAACAGGCCCGTGATCTCGGTCAGCATCTCCTGGATCCGTTCCGGGCCCGCCTCGATGAGGTCGTAGGACCGGTACCCGACACCAGGGTGCGTGCTCGCCACGGCCTCCGGGTCGCGGATGTCGGTCTTGCCCATCTCGATGAACCGGCCGCCCCGCGGCAGCAGTTCCAGGGAGGCGTCGACGAACTCGTGGGCGAGCGCGTTCAGCACCACGTCCATTCCGGAGCCGTCGGTCGCGTCCATGAACGTCTGCCGGAAGTCCAGGTCGCGCGAGGACGCGATGCGCTCCCCGGCGACGCCCAGGGCGCGTACCGCGTCCCACTTGGCCGGGCTCGCGGTGGCGAACACCTCCGCGCCGAAGTGACGGGCCAGCTGGACGGCCGCCATGCCGACGCCACCGGCGGCGGCGTGCACCAGCAGCCGCTGCCCCGAGCGGAGCCCCGCGAGGTCGACCAGTCCGTAGTAGGCGGTCAGATAGACCACCGGCACCGCCGCGGCCTCGGAGAAGCCGAGGCACTCGGGCATCGGCACGACAGTCCGGCGGTCGGCGATGGCCACCGGGCCGAACGCGTCGGTGACCAGGCCGAAGACCCGGTCGCCCGGCTCCAGGTCCGTCACTCCGGAGCCCACTTCGAGCACCACACCCGCGGCCTCGCTGCCCAGCGGCGCGTCACCCGGGTACATGCCGAGCGCGATCAGCACGTCGCGGAAGTTCAGGCCGGCGGCCCGCACCGCGATCCGCACCTCGCCGACGCCCAGCGGACGGCTGCCCTCGGAGGGCATGACGGCCAGGTCCTCCAGCGAGCCTTTCCGCTTGATGCCCAGCCGCCACGCCCCGTCGGGCGTACCGCCGGCGACGCGGTTCAGCCGGGGCACGAGCACCCGGCCCTCCCGCACGGCGAACTGCGGCTCGTCCAGGGCGGCAAGCGCGTCCCAGCCGGGGGCATCACCCTCGTCCAGGTCCACCAGGACGAAGCGGCCCGGGTGCTCCGACTGCGCGCTGCGCACCATGCCCCACACCGGGGACTGCGCCGTGTCGGGCGCCTCGTCGCCCACGGCGACGCCGCCCCGGGTCACGATGACCAGCCGGGACTCCTCGAGCCTCTCCTCGGACAGCCACCGCTGCACCAGAGCCAGCACGTCGGCGCAGGCGGAACGGGACGCGCCGACCTCGGCGACGACCAGGTCCGGCCGCTGCTCCCCCTCGGACAGGGCACGTCCCAGCGCGCCCACGTCCGGGTGCTCGACGCCGAGCCGCACCACCCGCGCGGGCTCCGGCCGCGGGACGGTGACCTCGGTCCAGTCCACCTGGAACAGCGCGTTTTTCGCGTCCCGCGTGCCGTCGAGCCGTGCGGGGTCGAGCGGGCGCAGCCCCAGCGCGTCCACCGCCGCGATCAGCACCCCGGTGTCGTCCGAGACCTCGATCTTCAGGGCGGAGCCGGTGGGCCTGATGCGCACCCGGGCCGCGGTGGCCCCGGACTGTCCGGTACGCACGCCCGACCAGGAGAACGGCAGCTCCACCGAGGAGTCGGCCGTCTTGGACAGCAGCGCGCCGTGCAGCGCGGCGTCGAGCAGCGCCGGGTGCACACCGAACCCTCCGGCCGAGGTGTCGTCGGGCAGCGCGACCTCGGTGTAGACCTCGTCGCCCCGGCGCCAGGCCGCCCGGACGCCCTGGAACAGGGGGCCGTAGTCGAGGCCGATGTCCGCCAGCCGCTCGTAGAAGGTACCCACGGCCACGGACTCCGCGCCCGCGGGCGGCCACTGCGCCGGGAACGGCTCGGCGGGCTCCGCGTCGGCGACCAGCCGGCCGCGTCCGTGACAGACCGTCTCCGGGGCCTCGTCCTCGCCCCCCTCGGCGCGACTGTAGATCGCCAGTTCGCGGCGACCGTCGGCGTCGGCCGGACCGACGGTGAGCTGGACCCGGACGCCGTCGGTGTCGGTCAGGACGAGCGGCGCCTCAAGGACGAGGTCGTCCAGTGCGGCGCAGCCGAGTTCGCGCCCCGCGGTCAGGGCCATGTCGACCAGCGCCGTCCCCGGCACGAGAACGGTCCCCAGCACCGCGTGGTCCCGGGTCCAGGGCTGGGTGTCCTGGGAGATC
>NZ_JAERRF010000078.1 GCF_016741875.1 Streptomyces coffeae
CCGGCCCTCCGGCCGGTCCTGGCCATACGTCGCCAACAGCGCCTGCGCCTCAATCGGGTCACCCAGCTTCGTACCCGTACCATGCGCCTCAACCGCATCCACCTGGTCAGCGGAAAGACCCCCACTCGCCAGCGCGGCGCGAATCACCCGCTGCTGCGACGGACCGTTCGGTGCGGACAAGCCATTGCTCGCGCCGTCCTGGTTCAGCGCGGAACCGCGGACCACGGCCAGGACCGGGTGGCCGTTGCGGCGTGCGTCGGACAGGCGCTCCAGCAGGAGCATGCCGACGCCCTCGGCCCAGCCGGTGCCGTCCGCGCCCGCCGCGAACGCCTTGCAGCGCCCGTCAGGAGAAAGACCCCGTTGACGGCTGAACTCCACGAAGGCGACAGGGCTGGCCATGACGGTCGCACCGCCGGCGAGGGCGAGCGTGCACTCGCCCTGGCGCAGCGCCTGGGTCGCCCAGTGCAGGGCGACCAGGGACGACGAGCATGCGGTGTCCACGGTCACCGCGGGGCCCTCGAACCCGAACGTGTACGAGATACGGCCCGAGGCGACGCTACCGGCATTGCCGGTCATCAGGTAGCCCTCCGATGCCTCTCCCGCCTGATGGACCAGGTCGCCGTAGTCGTGGTAGGTCAGGCCGCAGAACACGCCGGTCTGGCTGCCGCGCACCGACGCCGGGTCGATACCCGCCCGCTCCAACGCCTCCCACGACGTCTCCAGGAGCAGGCGCTGCTGCGGGTCCATCGCCAGCGCCTCACGCGGCGAGATCCCGAAGAACGCCGGATCGAAGTCGCCCGCGTCGTAGAGGAAACCGCCCTCGCGGGCGTACGCCGTGCCCTTGTGGTCCGGGTCCGGGTGGTACAGCGCCTCCAGGTCCCAGCCACGATCCGTCGGCAGGCCGGCCACCGCGTCGCCGTCGTTGACGAGCAGCTGCCACAGCTCCTCGGGGGTGCGGACGCCGCCGGGGAAGCGGCAGCCCATGCCCACGATGGCGATCGGTTCGTCGTCGAGGATGGTCCGTGGCGTCGTGGTCGCCGGGTGCGGGGCGGCAGTGTGCTGCTCGCCGTCCGCGTGGTCCGGGCCCAGCAGTTCGCCGACGATGTGGCGGGCGGCGGCGGCCGGGGTCGGGTAGTCGAACACGAGCGTGGCCGAGAGCCGCAGGCCGGTCGCCGCGTTCAGGCGGTTGCGCAGTTCGACCGCGGTGAGCGAGTCGAACCCGAGGTCCTTGAAGGCACGCTCGACCACGACCGCGTCCGTGTGGCCCAGGACGGCCGCCACGCTATCGGCCACCAGCTCCAGCAGTACCTCCTCGCGCTCGTCCGGCGTGAGACCGGCGAGGCGCCGTACGAGGGCGGGAGTTCCGTCGTCGGCGGCGGCCGACTCGACGACCCGGCGGGCCGGGGTCCCGATGAGGTGCCGCAGGATCGCGGGTACGGTCCCGGGCCGCGCGTTGGCGCGCAGCACGGCGACGTCCATGCGCGTGGGCACGAGGAGGACTTCGTCCGTCGTGTGTGCCGCGTCGAACAGTGCCAGTCCCTCGTCGGCGGGCAGTGGCGTCATGCCGAAGCGGGCCATGCGAGCCATGTCGACCTCGCCCAAGTGGCCGGTCATCTCGCTGCGCTCGGCCCAGAAGCCCCAGGCAAGCGAGGCCGCGGGCAGGCCGTGCGCCCGCCGGTGCGCCGCCAGGGCGTCCAGGAACATGTTGGCCGCGGCGTAGTTGCCCTGGCCCGCGGCGCCGAACGTCGCTGCCGCGGAGGAGAACAGGACGAAGGCCGTCAGCCCCAAGTCCTGGGTCAGCTCGTGCAGATGCACGGCGGCGTCCACCTTGGGTCGCAGCACAGAATCCAGCCGCTCCGGCGTCAGCGACTCGATGAGGCCGTCGTCCAGGACACCCGCCGCGTGCACCACTCCGCGGAGCGGGCGGTGCGCGGGAATCCGTGCCAGCAGGCCGACCAGCGCGTCGCGGTCCGTCACGTCACACGCCTCGAACATCACCTTGGCGCCGAACGCTTTCAGTTCCGCTTCGAGTTCGGCCGCGCCCGACACGTCCCGCCCGCGCCGCGAGGCCAGGACCACGCACCTGACCCCGTGCTCGGCGACCAGGTGCCGCGCCACCAGTCGGCCCAGCACGCCGCTCGCGCCGGTGACCAGCACGGACCCGTCGGCGTCCCACACGGCGGGCGACGCCGTGGAGACGGCAGGGACCATCGCCCTCGCCAGGCGCGGGATGTACACGCGCCCCTCCCGTACGGCGATCTGCGACTCCCCACTGGCGAGTACCGCGTCGAGCACGGCGCCGGGCAGTTCATGGCCGTCCAGGTCGAGCAGGACGAACCGGTCCGGATGCTCCGCCTGCGCCGAGCGGACCAGACCCCACACGGCCGCCGCCGCCAGATCGGTCACGTCCTCACCGGGATCGGCGGATACCGCGCCCCGGGTCACCACGACCAGCCGCGACCCGGCCAACCGCTCCTCGGCCAGCCACGCCTGCAACGCCTCCAGCGCGCGAAGCGTCGCCGACCGCACAGCCACCGGGTCACCGACACCCGCACCGGCACCGGACTCGGAGCTGGTGAGGAAGGGCAGCAACACGCACGCGGGCGCGACCTCGTCGGACATCGCCGCGTCACGGATGCCGGCGTACACGTCGCCGTACTCGTCGGCGTACCCGAGCAGACCACGCAGCTCGGCCGCGTCGAGGCCGACGAGCGCCCGGCGGGCGCCGTTGTCCTCCACCACGGCCACGGAGGCCGCCGGGAGAGCCGCCCACTCCACGCGGAACAGCGATTCGTGCGACACCCGTCCCTGACCGGCCACGTCGTCCGGTGTGACGTTCCGGGGCGTCACCGCTTCCACGGTGGCGACCACCTGGCCGGACTCGTCGGCCAGCAGCACCGCGATACGGTCCCCGGCCCCCGGCGAGAGACGCACGCGCAGCGTGGTCGCGCCGGTGGCGTACAGGGACACGCCGCTCCATGCGTGCGGCAGCACGACCGTGTCTTCGGCCAGGTCGGCCGCGTTGCTGTCCGCAGCGTGGAGAGCGGCGTCCAGCAGTGCCGGATGCACGCCATAGCGCCCGGCGTCCGCGCGCTGCTCCTCCGGCAGCGTCACCTCCGCGAAGATCTCCTCACCGCGGCGCCACGCCTGCCGCAGCCCCTGGAATGCGGGGCCGTGGACGAGGCCGACACCCTCCTCACCGTCCTCGTACAGCGCCGCCACGTCGACCGGGTCGGCGTCGGCCGGAGGCCACTGGATGAGCGCACGGGCGACCTCCGGACCCACCGGCGCACCCGCCGTCAGCACGCCACGGGCATGCAGGGTCCATGGGAGATCCGACGCGCCGTCCTCATGGCGCGAGTAGACGCTCACCGTACGGCGGCCGGAGTCGTCCGGTCCGCTCACCGCGAGCTGAAGCTGGACGGCCCCACTGTCGGGCAGCGCGAGCGGCGCCTGAGGCGTCAGCTCGTCCAGCCGGTCACAGCCGACCGCGTCACCCGCCCGCAATGCCAACTCCACGAAGACGGAGGCGGCGAGCACCGCCGTGCCGTAGAGAGCGTGATCCGCCAGCCAGGGGTGCGACTGCACCGAGAGCCGGCCGGTGAACAGATGCCCGCCGGACTCCGGCAGAGTGACGGCCGCGCCGAGCAGCGGGTGATCGGCGGACGAGAGGCCCGCCGATGTCACGTCACCCTGGCGGGCGGCGGACGGTTCGATCCAGTAACGCTGGTGCTGGAAGGCATAGGTGGGCAGGTCGACACGGGTGGCTCCCGTGCCCCGGAACAGTCCGGCCCAGTCGACGGTCGCACCGCCGACGAACGCCTCCGCCACGGAGACGGCGAACCGCTCCAGCCCACCCTCGTCGCGACGCAGCGAACCCACCGCCGTGACAGGGGCGTTGATGTGCGCCTCGGCGGTCTGCTCGATGCCCATCGTCAGCACCGGGTGCGCGCTGGACTCCACGAACAGGCCGAAGCCGTCGTCGAGCAGGGCACGGACGGTCTCGGCGAAACGGACCGTCCGACGAAGATTGCGGTACCAGTAGCCCGCGTCCAGAGCGGTCGTGTCCAGCACCTCAGCGGTGACCGTGGAGTAGAACGGCACCGATCCGGCCCGGGGAGCGACGCCCGCCAAGTCGCGCAGGAGAACGTCCTCGATCTCCTCCACATGAGTACAGTGCGAGGCGTAATCCACGGCGATACGACGAGCCCGCACACCATCCGCCTCACACGCGGCCAACAGCTCGTCCAACGCGTCCGCGTCACCCGAAACAACAACCACAGCAGGTCCGTTGACCGCCGCCACCGCCAGACGCCCCTCCCAGGCCAGCAGCCGCTCCTGAACGGCCTCGATGTCGAGGGAGACGGAGACCATGCCCCCACGCCCGGACAGCGCCCGAATCGCCTTGCTCCGCAGCGCCACCACCTTCGCCGCGTCCTGCAACGACAACGCGCCGGCGACGCATGCGGCAGCGATCTCACCCTGCGAGTGACCGATCACCGCGGCCGGCTCCACCCCATAGGACCGCCAGACCTCGGCCAGCGAGACCATCACCGCCCACAGCACCGGCTGCACGACATCGACCTGCTCCAGCCAACCCTCGCTGTCCGTGTCGCGAAGGATGTCGGTCAGCGACCAGTCCACGAACGGCGCCAACGCAGCCGCACACTCACCAATCCGCTCCGCGAACACCGGTGAGAAGGCGAGGAGTTCAGCAGCCATGCCCGCCCACTGCGAACCCTGACCGGGGAACACGAACACGGCACGCCCATCCGAGCCGCCCGCACTCCCCCACACCACGCCCGCAGCCTCACGGCCCTCGGCCAGCGCCTCCAGCCCATCGGCCGGACCGCCCAGGAGGGTATCGACCACCACGGCCCGGTGCTCGAACACCGAACGCCCGGTCACCAGTGACGAAGCCACATCTGCGGCCGCAAGCTCCGGACGCTCCGCGAGGAACGAGACCAGCCGTTCGGCCTGCGCCCGCAGCGCGGCCTCGGACTTCGCCGACACCACCCACGGCACGACCACCGGCGACGCGACGTCCGCAGTCGGCTCCCCAGCCGGGTCCTCCTCCGGATCCGAAACCGGAGCCTGCTCAAGAATCACGTGAGCGTTTGTGCCGCTGACGCCGAAGGACGACACACCGGCCCGGCGAGGTTCCTCGGTCTCCGGCCACGGTGTGGCCTCGGTCAGCAGCCGCAGGTTGCCGGACGACCAGTCGACGTGCGGGGTGGGCTCGTCGACGTGCAGAGTCTGCGGCAGCAGCCCGTTCCGCATCGCCAGCACCATCTTGATGATCCCCGCGACACCGGCCGCCGCCTGCGTGTGCCCGATGTTCGACTTGATCGAGCCCAGCCACAGCGGCCGGCCCTCCGACCGCTCCTGCCCGTACGTCGCCAGCAGCGCCTGCGCCTCGATCGGGTCACCCAGCTTCGTACCCGTACCGTGCGCCTCGACCACGTCCACCTCGGTCGCCGAAAGACCCGCGCTCGCCAACGCGGCCCGGATCACCCGCTGCTGCGACGGACCGTTCGGCGCCGTCAGACCATTGCTCGCACCGTCCTGGTTGACGGCCGAGCCACGCACCACCGCCAGCACCTGGTGACCGTTGCGCTCGGCGTCCGACAGCCGCTCCAGCAGCAGCAGGCCGACGCCCTCACCCCAGCCGGTACCGTCCGCGCCCGCCGCGAACGCCTTGCAACGACCGTCCGGAGCAAGACCCCGCTGACGGCTGAACTCCACGAAACCACGCGGCGAGACCATCAGCGAGACACCGCCGACGATCGCGCGAGAGCACTCGCCCTGGCGCAGGGACTGCGCGGCCAGGTGCAGGGCGACCAGCGACGACGAGCACGCGGTGTCCACACTGACCGCGGGCCCTTCGAGACCGAAGGTGTAGGAGATGCGCCCCGAGACGACACTGGCCGCGTTGCCGGTGGCCACATAGCCCTCGGTCACGTCCGGGCCTTGGTCGACAAGGGAGACGTATTCCTGGCCGTTCGTGCCGATGAACACACCCGTCCGGCTGCCGCGCACGGACTCGGGGTCGACTCCGGCCCGCTCCCACAGCTCCCAGGCCGTCTCGAGCAGCAGCCGCTGCTGCGGATCCATCGCCAGCGCCTCACGCGGCGAGATCCCGAAGAAGTCGGCGTCGAATCCGCTTACTTCGGAGAGGAACGCGCCTTCGCGTACATAGCTCTTGCCGAGCGCGTCCGGGTCGGCGTCGTACAGTCCGTCGAGGTCCCAGCCGCGGTCCGTCGGGAAGTCCGAGATGGCGTCCTCGCCGACGGCGAGCAGGTCCCACAATGCCTCCGCGGTCCCCACACCGCCGGGGAAACGGCAGCTCATCGAGACGATCGCCAGGGGGTCGTCAGCGGCAGCCACCGTGGTGGGGAGCGCCGGGACGGCTTCGTCCTCGCGCGACCCGAGCAACGCGGTGAGCAGGTGGTCGGCCAGTGCGGCCGGTGTGGGGTAGTCGAAGACCAGCGTGGCCGACAGCTGCATGTCGGTGGCTTCGATGAGCCTGTTGCGCAGACTCACGGCCGTCAGGGAGTCGAACCCGATCTCCGTGAACGCGCGGCCGGGTGCGACCGCGTCGGCTCCGGCGTACCCGAGTACGGCAGCCACGTGGGCACGTACGAGTTCCAGCACGACGCGGTGCCGCTCCGCCTCGGGCAGCCCGGCCAGCTTCCGAACGAGAGCGGACGCCCCTTCGGCGTGCGGCGCGTCCGCCGCCGCGCTTTCGGCCGCATCGGTTACCCGGGCGACTTCCGGGATTCCGCTGAGCATGCGGGACAGCTGCCGGGCCTCGAAGGTGCCGGCGAAGTGCTTCCAGTCGGCGTCCACGACCGCGACGGCCGCATCCCCCGCGACCAGGGCCCGCTCCAGGGCCTTCACCGCGAGGTCCGGGTCCATCGGGAGCATGCCGGTACGCCGGAGGGTACGGCTGACCTCGGCACTGCTGACA
>NZ_JAERRF010000079.1 GCF_016741875.1 Streptomyces coffeae
ACTGCCACCGCATCTGGGGTGACGCTCAACGTCGCCCAGCAGTCTCGGCCACTTTCACCGACTCCTGGCAGCCCTGGTGCGCCGCCGCAGGGCAGTAACCAGCACGCTCCTGGCCCAGCTACTGGGTGTCGGCCGCACCAACACGTCGCACCGGTTCCAGGACGGCCACCGACTCCTGGATCTGCACCAGATCGTCGTCACCCCCTTGCCCGGATCGCCCTGCCTGCTGATGAGCTCTTCAGACACCTTCCCCCCACGCCGACGTCAAGGTCTTGTTGACCTTGCTCACGGTCGCTACCCTGATCGGGCAGATAGCGGTGGGGTACTCATGGGATTTCCCGTCGATACGCGTGTATCGAGAAGGGAGATTGATGCAGAATCACTTCGTTGACGCTTCCAACGGAGTCTGCTATGCCTATCGGTGCTTTGGCGACGGTGCGCAGACTCCGTTGCTACTGCTTTCCCATTTTCGCGCCAACCTCGATATGTGGGACCCGCTGTTGATCAGTGAGATCGCGGCCGAACGGCCGGTTGTCCTGGTGGACAACGCGGGTATCGGACTTTCCGGCGGCAGAACCCCGCACACCATTGAAGAGATGGCGCGGGACATCCACGCGTTCATACAGGCCCTTCAGCTCAACGAGGTGGATCTGCTCGGATTCTCCATCGGTGGCTACGTCGCCCAAGAATTGGCGTTCAATCACCCCAACCTGGTGCGGCGCGTGATCCTGGCCGGCACGGCGCCACGCGGCACCGGCGGGGATCTCGCACTCAGCGGACGGGCCCACACATCCGCCACCAAGGAGGTGATCGGCTCCAAAGACCTCCTGTTCCTTTTCTTTCCGGCGAATCCGGCCGGTCGCGAGAGGGGAGTCGACTTCATCCGCCGACTCGGTCAGCACCGGCCGGACCCGGATCGGAGCGTCAGCCGGTCGGCTTGGCAGGCGCAGATTGCGGCGGCAACGGCGTGGGGGCTTCCGAATCCGGGAGCCCTGACCAAACTCGCGCATATGACACAGCCAACGCTGGTAGCGCACGGAGAACTCGACGTCATGGTCGATCCCGAGAAGGGACGACTCCTGGCCGAACACATGCCGAATTCGATCATGCGGGTCTTCCAGGACGCCGGCCACGCGTTTCTCTTTCAAAATCCAGAAGAATTCGCCGCCACTGTCCGTGATTTCCTCGGCGCTGCTTCCTCGGATGATGCGAGCGCTACACCGTGACGCGAGCGGGAACAGGAGCGGCCGTGGACGCTGACACAGCATCACCCCGCAAGTCACCGTGCCCGTTCGCCCTGGATGTCAAGGGCACCGACCAGCACGCCGAAAACGCGCGCCTGCGGGCAGCGGGCCGGGCGGTGCGGGTGGAGTTACCTGGTGGGGTACAGGCTTGGGCGATTCCCCACCACGATGATCTCCGGAAGGTGCTGACCGACCCCCGGGTAGCCAAGGGAATAGAGCATTGGGACGCGATGGCGCGCGGCGAAGTGCCGGACGGCTGGCCGCTGATCGCTTTCGTCAGCACCAACAGCGTGATCAACTCGCACGGTGCGAAACACCGCCGACTACGTGGCTTGGTGGATCAGGCGCTGACGCCCGCGCGTGTCGAGGCCATGCGCCCTCAAGTGGAGGCACTCGTGGCCTCGCTGCTCGATCGGTTGGCTGGTCAGCCGGCGGACCGGCCGGTGGACCTGCGTTCCATGTTCGCCTACCCGATTCCGACCACCGTGATATCGGACCTGCTCGGCATCCCGAAACGGAAGAGGCGCACGCTGCACGTGCTCACCGGTGTGCAGACACGCACCAACAATTCACCGGAACAGGTAGTGGAGATCGACGGTCAAATCAATGATCTCCTGCACGACATCATTGCGGAACGGCGTGCTACGCCGCAAAAAGATCTGATCAGTTCGCTGATCGAGGCGGCCTTGAGCGATGACGATCGATTGAGCGAGGAAGAACTCGTCGGCATGGTGCTTCTGATGTTCTTCGCAGGGCACCAGAGCATCATCAACGTCATCGTAATGCCTCCTACGCTCTGTTCACCCATCCTGAGCAGCTTGCTCTGGTGCGATCCGAGCAGTGGCCGTGGAGCGCGGTGGTCGAGGAGACGATGCGTTGGAACGGCGCGGTCAACCAGTTCCCCATGCGCTACCCGCTCGAAGACATCGAGATCGACGGAACAGCGATCAAGAAGGGCGAGGCCATCCTGTCTTCCTTCGGATCAGCTGGCCGGGATCCCGCTCAGCACGGGTACGACGCTGACGAGTTCGATATCCGGCGGCGACAGGCCGGGCATCTCGGATTCGGTCACGGTCCCCATTTCTGCGTCGGGGTTCACCTCGCACGCCTGCAGTTGGAGACCGCGCTGGCCGGGTTCTTCAGCCGATTCCCCAACGCATCCCTGGCGACCCCGGAGCAGCAGGAGTGGAAGCCGACCCCCGTCCCGTCGTTCGTCAGCAACAGTCTCGAATACCTTCCCGTGTTGCTCGGCCCGGCAGCGGCGCCGGATCTGCCTTCAAGGTGACGGCCCGCATGTCCCGTTCCCTTCCTCCGACAGGTGCGCCCGATCCGCTTGTGCACCTTGTCGACGTGCCCGGAGAGGATCGCCATGAGCGGTGATACCCGAATAGCGTTGTTGGGGCTTTCCCCGGATGCCTCGACCGCCGAGAAGATGGTCTTGCCGAGGTTCGGCAGGATCACCGTGGACCGGCCGGAGCGAGCGGACTGGGAGCGGTACCTGCACGAGTTGGATCCGCAGGCTGACCTCGGCGTGGTGTTCGTCGGCGCGGAGGCGTCAGCGCTGTCGGCGGTTCGCGACCTGAGGTCCGTAGGCAGGTTCGATCGGACCAGGGCGTATGTGGTCGATCCGGGTGCCGGTGGCCCCGTTCCAGGCTGGTTCGAGACATGGGACGTCGAGGACGCCGTCCCGCCTTCGGCCTTGGGCGAGGAGGGTATCGGCCAGTCGGTCGAACTGGCCATGCGCGCTCACCGCGCCTTGATGATGGACGAGTTGTACACCCACTTCTACCTCGACATGACATTCAACAGGATATTCGACTGGTTCGAGACCACGAGGTGGGACTGGAACGAGGTCGATCTCAGCAAGATCGACCGCGCCATGTTGAGCGAGCGTGACGTGGATTTCCTGACCGAAGCGGCGGTCATCGAGTTCGGGACCCTGCCTGGAGCCCACAACTTCCTGCGCGAGTGGCAGGGCGAGGCCAGCTTCTCTTCGTGGGCGTTGATGTGGGGCGCCGAGGAAGCGAGGCACTCGCTCGTCCAGGCGCGGTATCTCGATCGCATCGGCGTCAAAGTGCGCTCCAAGCACGCCCTCTACAAGCGAGAGCCGTATCCGCAGGGCGATGTCCGCGCCGCGACCCTCATGATGAACGTGATCTCCGAGGCCCGCGCGTCGGCACTCTACAAGGCACTGTCCGCGCAGGTCCCCGAACCCGTCATCAGGAGAATCTGGAAACTGCTGGGCAGGGACGAGGCGCGGCACTGCCGGGCTTTCTCGGTGTTCATGCGAGAACTGTGTAACGGGAATGTGGCGAATCAGATCGCCGCGATGCGAATGGCGTACATCTGGTTGGCCGACCGGAGCAACGGAATCAAGCACCCGGCCGGCGTGTTCTATCCACATTCGACGTCCACCGACGGCATCAGACGGATCGAGACCATTCAGCACGACGCTGTGGACGCCGCCGACACCAAAGTGATGTCGATCATCAGGATCATGGTCAACGACGACTCGATAGAGACGCCGCGCGACATCAAGGCGAAGCTGCGCAGCATGGCTCGCCAGTCCTAGCTGGTCCTGGTCTGCTGGTGGCTGAGGCTATGACCGGCCTGCCTGTTCCGGAAAGGATTTCAAGAGGTGGACACGGAGAATTCAGTTCGGCACTTCGTCGCGCATCGTCTGGGGATATCCGACGAGGAGGTGGCGTTCGACGTCGATCTGCGCTCGCTGCCCCAATTCGACTCGATACATGCGCTGCAGATCGTCCTCGACGTCGAGGAGCACTTCGATATCGAGGTCGAGGACCACGTCGTCTTCGAGGTGCGGACGGTGCGGGAGTTCGCCGCCGTGATCAACCAGATCGTGGCCGTCCAGGCCGACTCCGCCGTCACGTCGTGAGCCTTGTCGAGGGTCTCGGAAGAGTGGCCGGGCGCCGATCCGGTCATGGCGTACACATATTGCGGCGAGGGCGGGAAATCGCCGCGCTCAGCTTCGGCGACCTGTACCAGCAGGCGGGGAGGGTCGCGACTGGTCTGCTGGCCCGCGGTGTTGTGCCCGGCGACCGCGTGGCGGTGGTGCTGCCCACGTCCGTGGAGTTCGTCAGGGCGTTCTTCGGAGTGCTGGCTGCCGGAGCCGTGGCGGTGCCGCTGCCCGCGCCCGCTCCCTTCAGTTCATCGCGAACCTACCTCCGACGCACCACGATGGCGTTGCGTCAGTCACGCGTGCGACTTGTCCTGACCAGCGAGTCGATCGCCCCGGTGCTGACTCGGTCGATGCTGACGGCGTCTGGCTCGGCCGCAGTGGTCGACGTGCGATGCGTTATGGCGGAGGAGGCGACGTTCGTGGATCGGGCGGACTCGCATGAAGCCTTGGTCCAGTACACGTCGGGGACGAGCAGTGATCCGCGGGGGGTGGTACTCAGCCACGGCAACGTGGCCGCCGGGGTGAACGCCATCGCGTCGGGCACCCGCCTGACGGACGCGGATATCGGGTGCAACTGGCTGCCGCTCTTTCACGACATGGGCCTGATTGGTTCCTTCATCACGCCGACCATGCACGATGTCGACATCTATCTGCAGCCACCGGAGGCGTTTCTCCGTGATCCCGTGAACTGGTTGCGCACGATCACCCGGGTCCGCGCCACCTTTACCATGGCGCCGGATTCCGGGTACCGGTACGCGCTGCAGCGCACCGGACCCGAGGCTGTGGGCGACCTGGACCTGTCGGCCTGGCGGATCGCGGTGAACGGTGCGGAACCAGTTGACGAGCGGTTGCAGCGGGCGTTCATCCGGCGGTTCGCCCGGGCTGGCCTTGCGGAGACCGTATTCCTGCCGGCGTACGGGCTCGCCGAGGCCACGTTGGCGGTCACCTTCCCCCCGCTTGGTCAGCCGACGAAGACGATCAGGGTGTCTCGTGAGGCGCTGGGCCGAGGGCGCTGCGAAGCAGTGACGGGCACCCCGGGCGCATACCGGGAACTGGTGTCGGTAGGCAGACCGGTTGCCGGGATGGAGGTCCGGCTGGTCGATGATCAAGCCAACCCGCTCGGAGAAGGCGTCGTGGGTGAGATCCATGTCCGCGGTACTTCGGTCACGGCCGGCTACGAGCGTCATCCCGAAGCGACACGGCAGGTGGCTTGTCCAGGCGGCTGGGTCGCCACGGGTGACATCGGGGTCTGGCACGCTGAAGAGCTCTACATCGTCGGGCGCAGCAAGGAGACGGTCATCGTCTTCGGGGCGAACCACTACGCGAGTGACATCGAATCGGTGGTCCGGGACATCTTCGGCCTTCGTGTGCACGGTGTGCTGGCTCATCAGGTCGAGGGGCACGACGGCAGCGGGCTGGGCTTGATCGTCGAATCCAACGAGCGCGCGCCGGCGGCTCAGGAGAGCATGTCCGCTCGAATACGTTCCGCGCTCTCTGCCGAACTCGGCATCACGGCCACCCACATCACGTTCGTTGGTCGTGGAAAAATCCCTCGCACATCGAGCGGGAAGATGCTTCGGCGAAGTGGGTTGGAGGTGGACGATCGTGGTGCCGCAGACAGGCGCAGCCGAATACTTCTTCAAAAGTGACTTGCCTGACGCGAGTCGTCGGGTGGCCGTCATGGAGTTGACGTACGACGACACGAGTATCAGTCGGCTCAACCGTATAGGCGTCCAAACGGGATGGTCCTGTTTGGACGCCGGGGCCGGCGGCGGCTCGATCGCCCGGTGGCTGAGCGAGCAGGTCGGGCCGAACGGGCACGTGACCGCGACCGAGCTGGACGTGAGTGAACTGGTGGACGTCACGTCCGACGTCATCGACATTGTTCAATCGGACCTTCGCGCCGATCCGTTGCCACGGGCGGCTTTCGATCTGGTGCACACGCGTCTGGTGCTGGGGCACATCCGTGAACGTGAACAAGTCCTCAAAAAGTTGATCGACGCGGTAACTCCCGGCGGCTACCTGTTCCTAGAAGAAGCGGACTGGTTCGCGTCTGCAGCTTTGGGCCCCCAGCTGCACAGGGACGTGATGGCAGCCGCCATGACGTCCGCGGAGTCCAACGGGTTCGCGGCTCGCTGGGGGCGGCAATTGCCAAAACTGTACCGTGCGCACGGTCTTACGAACATCGTGGTCGACTGCGATGTCCCCATCCATGAGAGCGGTTCACCCGGGATGGAGTGGCTGCGTATCACTTTCCAGCTGTTGAACAGCAGCGCCAACCCGTTGGCGCTCGCATCCCATCGGTTCGAAGAGTGGCAGCGCATGGCCAGTCAGCCCGGTGAGTGGTGCGTCGGCATGGGCACGATCGGGATCTGGGCTCAGGTGCCCGACGCTCCGTCGGTGA
>NZ_JAERRF010000008.1 GCF_016741875.1 Streptomyces coffeae
AATCGTCAAGAACCTGAACGCGAATGTCGGTGCCTCGGTCAGCTCGGGCGCGGTCGTCTGCGAGATCAAGGACTGAGCCCCCGCCCTTGACCGGAGTGTGCAGGCTCCTGCCCGTATCGGGTGGGAGCCTGCCCGTTTTCTTATGGCATCTTTCTGCCAGACGCTGGGCCGGGGGGCGTGAGTGACGGACTATGGAAATGCAGGTGCATCGGTTCTCCCCCGTCACGGGGGCGGGGGAGACCGAAAGGTCCGTTCGCCCGGCGATGACCGTTTCGGCTTCTGGGGCGCCCGACTACGCGGCCTCGCTGAAGTCCGGGCGGTTCGGGTGCTCAGTTCTTGAGGGTTCGGTCCAGGAAGCCCAGGACGGTGTCGGCGTAGACGTCCGGTTGGGTCTTGATGCCCTGGAGATGCTCGGTGTCCGGCAGGGTGTGCACCTCGGCCAGCGGATAGCGCTCGCCCAGCGCCCGTACCCCGGCAGCGGGGATCATGGTGTCGTGCTCACCGGCCAGGAAGAGCATGGGCGTTCGCTCGTACGCACTCTCGGCCGCCGGGGGCCACTGCACCCGCAGCATCGCCACCGCCGCCGACGAGGCGACCTTCTCCAGCACGGCGCGCGAGGGCCCGGACCGCAGCGGGCCCGGGACCGGCACCCCGTCGGAGGCGACGAAGTTCCGGAACAGCGGGGCCAGTTCAAGGGCCGGGCCGCTGTCGCAGACCACCGCGTCCACCGGGCAGTCCTGCCCCCTGCCGAGCATGTAGAAGGAGGGGAAGGTGGAGATGGAGAAGCCGTAGATGGCGATCCGCGCCCCGGCGTACTCCTCCTGTGCGCGCAGGTACCGGACCACGGCCACTACATCGTCCGTATGACGCTCGCTCATGCCCCAGCAGGCCCGGTCGGCCACGCTCTTGCCGTGGTTGCGGTGGTCGAAGAGGGCGACCGTGTAGCCCGCCTGGTGCAGCAGTTTGGCCTGGGACAGGCTCGCGGACTTGCTCAGCCCCAGCCCGTGGCCGAGCACCACCACCCGCTGGGGATCGCCGGGGCAGAGCCAGACATGCAGCCCGCGCCCCTTGAACCCGTCCAGCTCCACCATGACCTCGGTGCTGTCGATGCCCAGGTCGGCGGGGGTCTTGTGATGGCGTTTGCGTGGCGGGTGATAGATGAAGTATGAGAGGAACGCCCCGTACAGCGGTGCCACCGGGAGGGTGGCCGCGGAAGCCGCCTTCGTCAGGAATCCCGTCGCCATGTTGCAAACCCCCATCACCGGTTGTGCACGGACGTGCGCGATCGTAGTGCCGCGACCCCCTGACCGGGTCGGCCGCGAGGTGAACGTGTCCTAACTCACCGAGTGCTGCGGTGCGGCAACACCGCGTCGCCGTACGGGCGTTGGACCAGGCCGGGAGGGCCGCGGCGACAGCTTCCTGCCGTGCCGCCGGACGGGTGAGCCGGGTCCGCCCCTGTACCGTCGTCCCGACGGGACGCCGGATGGCGACGAGTTGCGCGGAGGAGCCGAACAGTGCCGTTCACCAGCCCGGCCGACCCCACCCGGAATCCCGGGTCCTGGGGGCCGGCCCGTGCCCTGCCCCGCCCGGAGAACCGGCCCGCCCCCGGTGAGGTGGCCGTCTGGCTGCTGCGGATACCACCCGCCGTCGCCGCCGCCGAGGAGGCCGCCGGAGTTCTGGACGAGCGGGAGCGCGAGCGTGCCGCGCGCTTCCGCCATGCCACCCTGCGGGAGCGCTATGTCGCCTCGCACGTGGGGCTGCGCACTCTGCTCGGCGGCTATCTCGGGACCGACCCGGCGGCGGTGGAGTTCGCCCGGGAGACCTGCGGAATGCCGGACTGCGACAAGCCCCACGGCCGCCCCGCCCTGGCCGGGGACCCCACCTTGGCTTTCTCCCTCTCCCACGCCGGGGACGCCGCGCTCTACGCGGTCGCCGGGGTGACCGTCGGCGCCGATATCGAGGGGCGCGAACCCCGGCGTGCGGGCACCCGGCTGACCGGGCTGATCGGCCAGCTGCACCCCGGGGAGCGGGCGGCGATCGACGCGCTCCCCGAGGAGCTGCGGGAGGAGGCGTTCCTCAGCTGCTGGGTGCGCAAGGAGGCGTTTCTCAAGGGCATCGGCACCGGACTGCCCGGTGGGCTGCGTACCCATTACGTCGGCCTCGCCGAGGGGCTGGCGCCCGCGGACGCGCCACCCGGCCCGGACGGCTGGACGCTCGCCGATGTCGACGCGCCCCCCGGCTACCACGCGGCGGTCGCGGTGCGCGGCGACCGGGCCCCGGTCGTCACCGTGGGCGGGCTGCTGCTGGGCTGAGCGCCGCGTGCCTCCGGGCCGCGGGCCCGGGGCGCTGTCGGTGCGGCGGCGTACCGTCGGGGGTATGTGCAGATCCATCAAGACACTCCGCTCGCCCTACGCCGAGACCGTCACCGAAGAGGACATGCGCGCCGCGGCGCTCCAGTACGTGCGCAAGATCTCCGGCTTCCGGCAGCCCGCCGCGCACAACGCGGAGGCGTTCGACCGCGCGGTCGAGGCGGTCACCGCCGCCACCGGGCAGCTGCTGGGCTCGCTGGAGGTGCGCGGCGGGGCGCGCTGAGCGGCGGCCATGTCATGAGCTACGTCATGGCCCCACAACGCGGCCGGGCGTCCTCGGAAAACCGAGAACGCCCAGGTCAGCTGCCTGATCATCGGTGCGCCGCCAGGGACTCGAACCCCGGACCCGCTGATTAAGAGTCAGCTGCTCTAACCAACTGAGCTAGCGGCGCCTGCTGACGACGTAAATACTACCCGGTTCCGGAGGGTGCTCCTGACCACCGGCCGTGGGGCGGAACCGGCCGGGCTGGGACAGGACCTAGATGGTCAGGGAGAGCAGCATCGGGGCCGCTTCCCGGTTGAGGGTGTAGGCGGCCTGGTGCAGCCGGTGGGCATGCTCCAGCGGGAGCGAGAGGGCGAGGCAGCCGACCGACTGGCCCGCGGTGATCGGCACGGCCGCGCAGACGGTGCCGACCGCGTATTCCTGGAGGTCGAGCACGGGCACGGTGGCGGGCTGGCTGTCCAGCTTGCGGAACAGCACCTTCTCGTTGGTCGTCGTGCGGGAGGTGAGCCGCACGGTCTTGTGGCGGGAGAGATGGTCCCGGCGGCCGTCGTGGTCGAGCTGGGTGAGCAGGCATTTGCCGACCGCCATGGCATGGGCCGCGGACCGGAAGTCCACCCACTCGTTGACCCTGGGCATCCGCGGGCCGTCGGCGTACTGCGTGATCTTGACTTCGCCGTCCACATAGCGGCTGAGGTAGACCGCGGCCCCCACCGAGTCGCGCAGCGCGGCCAGCGACTGCTGGAGCTTGTCGTCGACGGCGTGGACGCGGTCGGCGGCGGCGGAGCCGAGCAGCGTCAGGGATTCGCCGCCGATGTACGCCCCGTCGCCGATCTGCTCCACATAGCCCTCGCGGCGCAGCATCCGCAGCAGATCGGTGAGCTGGTGGGCGGGCAGCCGGGTCTCGCGCGCGATGACGGTGTCGTCCACGCCGCCGGAGTGCTTGGCGACGACCTCCAGGATGCGGAGGGCATGCTGCACCGAGTGGAATGGCGCGGTCGGCTCGGGCTTGAGCGCCACGGTGTCCCCCCTCGCAGGTTGTGACCGCCTACCACGATAGCCGCCAAGGGCTGTGCGGGGAGCGGGTGTTGAGCATTTTGACGGGGGCTACGCACTCCGTCAGCAGCGGGGCATTTCCCCGGCATATGCCATGAGCATGCCCCCGCCGTGATCGGCGGGGGCATGGTGTCTCTCGGGCTAGAGAACCGCGCTCAGGAACTCACGGGTCCGCTCGTGCTCCGGCTCGGTGAAGATCTTCTCCGGCGGGCCGGACTCGATGACCCGGCCCGAGTCGAACATCAGGACGTCGTCCGAGATGTCCCGGGCGAAGTTCATCTCGTGGGTGACACAGAGCATGGTGATGTCGGTGGTGTGGGCGATGTCGCGCAGCACGTCCAGCACCCCGGCCACCAGCTCCGGGTCCAGCGCCGAGGTCACCTCGTCCAGCAGCATCACCTGCGGGCGCATGGCCAGCGCCCGTGCGATCGCCACCCGCTGCTGCTGTCCGCCGGACAGCTGCGTCGGATAGGAGTCGCACTTGTCGCCGAGGCCGACCAGGTCGAGCAGCTCCCGCGCCCGCGTCTCGGCCTCGTCCTTGCTCAGCCCCAGGACGTGCACCGGGGCCTCGGTGATGTTGCGCAGCACCCGCATATTGGGGAACAGGTTGAACTGCTGGAAGACCATGCCGATCTTCTTGCGCACCTCACGGGTGTGCTTCTCGCCCGCGGGGACGAGCTTGCCGCCCTTGTCCTCGTGGGTGAGGTACGCCCCGTCGACCTTGATCGTGCCCTCGTCGGGCTTGAGCAGCGTCATCAGCAGCCGCAGGATCGTGGTCTTGCCGGAGCCGGACGGGCCGATCAGGGTGACGTGCTTGCCCGAGGAGACCGAGAAGTCCAGGTTGTCCAGGACGACGTTGTCGCCGAAGCGCTTGGTCACCTGGTCGAAGCGGATCAGTTCACTGCCGTCCACGGCAGGATTCGTGTGGTCGGTTTCAGTGGCCAAGACGACGCTCCAGGGCTCGCATGAGAAGGGATGCCGGATAGGCGATGAGGATGAAGGCGATGCCGACCATGGTGAACGGCTCGATGTAGTTGAAGGACGAGGAGCCCTCGGCCCGCGCCTTCTGCAACATGTCGACAACGCCGATCAGCGCGAGCATCGGGGAGTCCTTCAGCATCGCGATCACGTAGTTGCCCAGGGCGGGCACCACGCGGCGGATCGCCTGCGGCAGGATCACCGCCGTCCAGGTACGGCCGCGGGAGAGGCTGAGCGCGGTGGCCGCTTCCCACTGGCCCACCGGCACACCGTCGATACCGGCCCGGTAGACCTCGGCGGTGTACGTGGAGTAGTGCAGCCCCAGTGCGATCACACCGGTGGTGAGCGCCGAGAACTTGATGTCCCAGGTGGGCAGCACATAGAAGAAGAAGAACAGCTGGACCAGCAGCGGGGTGTTGCGGGTGAACTCCACGACCGCCGACACCGGCCAGCGTACGAAGCGGCTGGGGGAGCGGAAGGCCAGCGCCCACACCAGGCCCAGTGCGAACGCCAGCACCGAGCCGAGGGCGGTGGCCTCCAGCGTGATCAGCAGTCCATCGCCCAGCTCGGGGAGAAAGTCCTTGGCTACGTCCCAGTTCCAGTTCACTGGACCCCACCTCCAGTGATCAGGTTGGACGACTGCTCGGTCTCCTGGCGGGGGGTGAGCTTCCGCGTCACCAGCGCGCCGCGCTTCTCCGGGATCTGCCCGATGCCCGCCTTGGCACGCCGCTCCAGCATCCGCATCAGCCGGGTCAGCACGAAGGCCAGCACGAAGTACATGACCAGGATGATCGTGTAGATCTGGGCGCTCTCACCGGTCGCCAGCCGGGAGAGCTGACCGGCGAAGGTGATGTCGGCGACGTTCACCGCGGAGACCAGGGCCGTCCCCTTCAACAGCTCGATGAGCAGGTTGTTGAAGGGCGGGATCATCTCGGGTATCGCCTGCGGCAGGATCACCCGGCGCATCCGCTGCGCGGGCGTGAAGCTGAGCGCGATGGCCGCCTCGCGCTGGGCCGGGGCCACGGACGCGATGGCACCGCGCACGATCTCCGAGCCGTAGGCGCCGTAGGTGAGGCCCAGTGCCAGAACCGCCGCCCACATCGGGAACAGCTGCCAGTGGAAGGCCAGCGGCATCACGAACGCCAGCCAGAACATCAGCACCAGGGCCGAGGTGCCGCGGAAGATCTCCACGTAGAAGCCCGAGAGGAAACGGACGATCCACAGCGGCGAGGTGCGCGCCAGCCCTATACCGAAGGCCACGACGGTGGCGAAGGCGGCGCTGTACAGGGTCAGCTGGATCGTGATCCAGATGCCCGGGAGGAGCCAGTGTTCCCACAGTCCGGCTGTCATTTGCACAGCTCCTCTGCGGTCAGATCGGTCATCTCTTCCTTGGTGAAGCCGAACGGCCGCACGATCCGGAGCAGTTCGCCGCTCTTCTTCAGCTTGTGCAGCTCTTTGTTGAAGGCGTCGCGCAGCTTCGTCTCCTCCGGCCGGAAGGCGAAGCCGCCCGCTCCGATGTCCGGCTTGCCGTCCACGTAGGCCTGGAACGGCTCGGTCGCCTCCGCCCGCTGGCTGTTCCGCTGCTTCACCACGTTGTGGACGGTCACGGTCGTGCCCGCGAAGACATCGGCCCGGCCCTGCTCCACGGCCAGCAGACCGGCCAGCTGATCAGGAAGGATCAGCATGTCGCCCTGCTTCACCCCGGCGGCCTCCGCGTAGCCGATCTGGGCATAAGCGGTACCGGTGGCCATCTTGGCCTTCGATTTCGCAATGTCGTCGTAATTGTGGAGATTCTTCGGATTCCCCTTGCGCACGATGAACGCGTCACGCATGCGGTAGTCGGGGTCGGAGAAGATCACCTGAGCGCAGCGCTCCGGATTGATGTACATCCCCGCCGAGACCACATCGAACTGCTGCGATCGCAGACCCGGGATCAGTGACCCGAACTCGGTCGGCACCGGCTGGACCCTGTCCACGCCCAGCCGTTTGAAGATGACCTTCGCGATTTCCGGTGCTTCACCGGTGAAATCGCCGTTTTTGTCGATATAGCCGAATGGGATCTCCCCCGCGATTCCCAGCCGTACCGTCCCCTGCGACCGCAGCCGCTCCAGCAGATTGCCCCCGTCCTTGGCACCAGAGCTGGACACCCGGCTACAGCCGACCGCGCCCAGCAGACCCAGGGCCGCGCCGCCGGCCAGAAGCGAGCGGCGCGCAAGCCCTTTTCCTCTGCTTTCGATGTCGTTCCCACGTGGTGGAGCCATGGGCGCGCGACTACCCGACTCGGCGAAATGTATGCAGGCTGTTTCCAGCCCTTGATCTAGTCGATGCTGGGTATATCCCTACGACAGCATTGGCTCCGAACTGACCTGGAGGAATGTCCATGGTTGACCGAGCTGACCGGTTCATCGAGGTCTCGCTCGACAAGCGCGGGGTGACCTGCACGGCGAAACTCCTTGACGATCGTGCGCCGATCACCTGTGAGGCGGTCTGGAACGCGCTCCCCCTGGGGGGTGATGTGTACCACGCCAAGTACGCGCGGAACGAGATCTACACGTTGCTGCCGCCGTTCGCGCCGGAAGAGCCCCCGCTCGAGAACCCGACGATCACCCCCATCCCGGGCGATCTGTGCTACTTCACCTTCACGGACACCCAGCTCGGAACCAACTCCTACGGTTACGAGACGGACGCCAAACACCAGGGGCGTACGCAGGTCATCGACCTCGCGCTCTTCTACGAGCGGAACAACCTGCTGATCAACGGTGACGCGGGATGGGTGCCCGGCATCGTGTGGGGCACCGTCGTGGACGGCCTGGACCGCATGGCCGACGCCTGCCAGGACCTGTGGCGGGCCGGTGCGCTGGGGGAGACCCTGAACTTCCGCCGGGCATGACGTATCGCCGGACGGACCCGGTCGGTCCGTCCGGCGCACGATGACGCTTCGGGGCTCAGGTGGTCGGCGTGGTCCCGGACGCCGCGGGCTCAGGCGGCGGGTGGACGTACGCCGTCCGCCAGGCCCGCTTCGTACAGCGCGTGCGCGGCCCGCAGCACCAGCGCGTCCGCATGGCGCGCGCCCACCAGCTGCACCCCGATCGGCAGCCCCTCCGAGGACAGCCCGCACGGCATCGACGCCGCGGGCTGCTGGGTGAGGTTGAACGGATAGGTGAACGGCGTCCAGCCGGTCCACCGGGTGTGCTCCGAGCCCGGCGGCACCTCGACTCCCGCCTCAAAGGCGGTGATCGGCATGGTCGGGGTGACCAGCAGGTCGTACGCCGAGTGGAACCGGCCCATGGCGTGGCCGAGAGCCATCCGCACATCCACCGCCGCCAGATAGTCCAGCGCGCTGTACGCCGCCCCCTGGGCGCAGATCTCACGCAGCCCCGGGTCCAGCAGCTCCCACTGCTCCTGCTTCAGCGGCTGCACCACCCGGGCGGCGCCGCTGAACCACAGCGTGTGGAACGCCTCCACCGGATCCTCGAACCCCGGGTCGATCTCCTCGACCACCGCGCCCAGCCGCTCCAGCAGGTCCACCGCCCGCCGGACCGCCGTGGCCACCTCCGGGTCCACCGACGCCGTACCGCCGAGCGCGGGGCTGTAGGCCACCCGCAGGCCGTCGACCCCGCCGCCGCCCGCCGTGATCGCGTCACGGAAGCCCGCGCCGCCCTCCGGCGGGGGCGCCAGCTGGGACCAGTCGCGCCAGTCCGCACCGGAGATGACATCCATCAGGAGCGCCGCGTCGGCCGCGTCCCGGGTCATCGGTCCCACATGGGCCAGGGTCCCGAAGGCGCTCGCCGGATAGAGCGGAACCCTCCCATAGGTGGGTTTGAGCGCGAAGATGCCGCAGAAGGACGCCGGGATGCGGACCGAGCCACCGCCGTCCGTCCCCAGGCTCAGCGGACCCGCCCCCAGCGCCACCGCCGCCGCGCTGCCGCCGCTGGAGCCGCCCGCGGTCCGCCCCGGGTCGTACGGATTGCCGGTCACGCCGTGGACCGGGCTGTCCGTGACGCCCTTCCAGCCGAACTCCGGGGTGGTCGTCTTGCCGACGAACACCGCGCCGTGCTCCCGCAGCCGGGCCACCGAGGGCGCGTCCTCGTCCCACGCCCGACCCTCCGCGCGCACGGTCCGCGAACCGCGCAGCGTGGGCGCGCCCCGCTGCAACAGGATGTCCTTCACCGACACCGGCACCCCGTCCAGCAGCCCCAGGGGGGCGCCGCGCCGCCACCGCTCGGCGGACTCCTCCGCCTGCCGCAGCGCCTCCTCGGCGTTCATCCGGCAGAACGCGTTGACCTCGGGCTGGATCTGCTCGATCCGCTGGAGGGCGGCCCGGGTGGCCTCGACGGGGGACAGCTCACCGGAGGCGTACCGCTCCAGGAGCTGAACAGCGGTCAGGGCGTGGATATCGGTCATCCAACTCTCCGTTCGGGGTCGTGCGTTCAGTCCACCGGTACGTATCCGAGTCGCTTGTCGACGACGTTGAGCAGCGGCTCACCCGCGGCCCAGCGGTCGTAGTTGTCCTGGAACTGCTCGGCCAGATGATCACGCCAGCCGACCGTGTCGCCGCTCATATGGGGCGAGACGAAGAGCCCCGGCACATCCCACAGCGGATCGTCGGCGGCCAGCGGCTCATGCTCGAAGACATCCAGCGCCGCGCCGGCGATCTGCCGGGCGGTCAGGGCCGCCGAGAGGTCCTTCTCGACCACCAGGGGGCCGCGGCCGACGTTGATGAACCGGGCGGTGGACTTCATCCGGGCGAACGCGGTCCGGTCGAACATCCCGCGGTTGGACTCGGTGAGCGGCGCCGCGCACACCACCCAGTCGGCCCGGGAGAGCAGCTCGGGCAGCTCGTCGCCGCCGTGCACCCCCTCCCGCGCGGTGCGCCCGACCAGATCGACGACCACGCCGAGCGCGGCCAGGGTGGAGCCGATGGCCCGGCCGATGGGGCCCGCGCCGACGACGACCGCGCGGCTCCCTGCCAGCCGCATGGTCTCGCGGTGCTGCCAGCGGCGCTGCCGCTGGAGCTCCCAACTCCCGTGGAAATCCTTGGCCATGGCGATGACCAGGCCCGCGACATACTCGGCGATCGGCTGTTCGAAGACACCGCGGGCGTTGGTCAGCACGGTGTCGGAAGCGGTCAGTTCCGGGGACAGCAGGCGGTCGACGCCCGCGCTCGCGGTGTGCACCCAGCGCGGCCGGGGCCCCTCACCGGGCCAGGCGTCGCGGACCGCGTCGGAGGTGAAGTCCCACACCAGGAGGACATCCGCGGTGGGGAGCTGTTCGGGCAGGGAACTCTCGTCGCAGACCACGACCCGGGCCCGGCCGGCCAGCCGGTCCAGCCGGATCGGAGGCTGATCGCCGAAGACGACAACAGTGGTTTCGGACATAGGCGGGAAACCGTTTCGAAACGTGGGTGGGTTTGGCTGAACCAAGCCTGGGCAGGCGCCTCAGTTTGCAGGATTGACCACGCTAGGCAGCGGAAACTACCGTCGTCAACAACGGCATCTGTTCCGGCGTCCCGGCATCAGGCCGGCATCTCTGTATCTCTGGCCAATGGTCCAGCCCTCCGTTCTGATTTGGGGCTCGATATGGACGTCTCCTTCCTCGGTGGCCCACAGCCGCAGCTCGGCGTGGGTGTCGTAGCACCGTTCGACTTCGCTCTCGACCGAGAGCTGTGGCGCTGGGTGCCGGACGAGGTCTCCCTGCACCTCACCCGGACCCCTTTTGTGCCGGTCGAGGTCAGCCTTGACCTGGCACGCCTTGTCAGCGAGCACGAGACTTTGCACGAAGCGGTGCGGGCGCTGAGCGCGGTCGCACCGGAGGTGGTGGCCTACGCCTGCACCTCCGGCAGCTTCGTCGGCGGTGTGGCCGGCGAGCGCGCGATGTGCGCGGCCATGACCCAAGCGGGGGAGCTTCCCTCGCTGACCACCTCGGGCGCCTTGCTGGAGGCGCTGCACGAGATCGGCGCGCGGCGGGTAGCGGTGGTCACGCCGTACACCCGGTCGGTGACCGACTCGCTGGAGGAGTACCTCGGTGAGGGCGGTATCACCGTCACCGGGCGTGCCTATCTCGGACTGACCCGGCACATCTGGAAGGTGCCCTACCGCGATGTGGTCGACATGGCGCGGGAGGCGGTGGTCGGGTCCACCGACGCGCTGTTCATCAGCTGCACCAATCTGCCGACCTACGACGTGATTCCGCAGCTCGAGGCGGAGCTGCGGATGCCGGTGCTGTCGGCCAACCAGGTGACGATGTGGGCGGCGCTGCGGGCGATAGGCGCCCGGGCCGTCGGGCCGTACCAGGCGCTGCTGGATCCGGCCGCCCGGTCCGGTCCGGCGGGGATGTCCTCGTCGTCGCTGAGCGCGCCGGTCGCCGAGCAGGTGGCCGACGCCGAACCGGAGCCCGAGGCGGCGCTGGCCGGTGCGACGTCACCGGTGCCGGACATGGAGCCCGGGGAGCTGGATCCCGGGTTCGGCCCCGGGATCGGGGAGGGCCCGTACCTCGACGACGCGGGCGGCCCGCCGCCGGTGTGAGGTGCCGGGGCGAACCGGCGGAACGGGGTGAGGGGCCGGACAGTCACTCGTTTGGCCCCTCGGTCGGTGCCCGGATCGTTTGGTGATCCGGGACGGCTCCGCGGGGTGAGTTCGCCTGGCGGTTCCGCAGGGTGGTCCGCGGGACGAGTCCGCCGGGTGGTCCGCGGGTGGTCTGCCGGTGGTTCGCCCGGTGGTTCGCCGGGTGAGAGGGAACCCGGCGGGCGTCCGCGGTGTAGAAGAAGTGACAGAGCAGGGGCGGCGCTCACGGGGGTCGCCGGTTAGGAGGCAGTGCTAGTGGTAGCGGACATGACGCATCCGGTCCCGGACACGGTGGGCTTTCTCTACCCCGGATATTCCGCCGAGGACGACTATCCGCGCCTGGAGGGCATCCTGGGCGGCGGTGTCCGGCTCCCTCTGGTCCATACCGATATCGGTGAGGACGCCCACCGGGTGGACGCGTTGCTGGAGATGGGGTCGGCCCGGCGGCTCGCGGCCGGGGTCGGCGAGCTGAAGGAGCGCGGCGCTCAGGCCGTGGTCTGGGCCTGCACCAGCGCCAGCTTCGTCTTCGGCTGGGAGGGCGCGCATGAGCAGGTGCGCGAGCTGGGGGAGACGACCGGGCTGCCCACCTCCAGCACCTCCTTCGCCTTCGCCCATGCGGTGCAGGCGCTCGGCGCCGAGCGGGTCGCCATCGCCGCCACCTATCCGGAGGATGTCGCCGAGCTCTTCCGGGCCTTCCTCAAGGCGGCGGGCGCGGAAGTGGTCTCCACCCGGGGCAGCGGCATCATCACGGCCGCGGAGGTCGGCACCTGGGGCCGTGACGAGGTGCTGCATCTGGCTCGGGCCGGAGACCACCCCGAGGCGCAGGCGGTGCTGCTTCCGGACACCGCGCTGCACACCGCCGCCTGGCTGCCCGATCTGGAGGAGGAGTTGGGCAAGCCGGTGCTCACGGCGAACCAGGTCACGGTCTGGGAGGGGCTGCGGCTGCTGGGCCGTGAACCGGCCCATGACCGGCTGGGCACCCTGTTCGCCAAAGCCGGGCGCTGACAGCGGCGGGGATTCCGAACGGGCTTGGCACACCGGGGAGTTCGGGTCCGCGAAGTTCCCCGGCCCATGGTGGCTTCCGCGGTGGCGGGGGCGGCCTGGTCGCAGGCGGGGGCGGCCGGGTCGTTTCGTCCGTCCGCCGGGAATAAAGCGGAGACGTTCTCCGGTTGGTCCGGTTGCGGTGCCACGGGCTGCCCCGTGGCACCGCAACCGGACAAGAGCGACCAGGGAGGCGGGCCACCGTGGCCGATGAGCGGGACCGGCAAGACGAACAGCGCGACACCGTCCGGGGCGAGCCCCTCGGCAGCGCGCCCGTACCCCTGTCGGTGCTCGATCTGGCGACCGTCGGCAGCGGGGTGACCGCCCCCCAGGCGCTGAAGACCTCCGTCTCGCTCGCCCGGCTCGCCGAGCGCCGCGGTTTCCACCGCTTCTGGGTGGCCGAGCACCACTCCATGCCCGGTGTCGCCAGCTCCTCCCCGGCCGTGATCCTGGCTCATCTCGCCGCCCACACCGAGCGCATCCGGCTCGGCTCGGGCGGGGTGATGCTGCCCAACCACGCACCGCTCGTCATCGCCGAGCAGTTCGGCACCCTGGAGGCGCTCGCCCCCGGCCGGGTGGACCTCGGGCTCGGCCGGGCGCCCGGCACCGACGGCGCCACCGCCGCCGCACTGCGCCGCACCGACCGGCTGCGCGAGGGCGCCGACGAGTTCCCGCAGCAGTTGGCCGAGCTGATCCGGTTCCTCGACGACGACTTCCCGGACGGCCACCGCTACGCCCGGATCCACGCCGTGCCCGGACCCGTGCAGGGCTCCGTCCCCGGCGGGGTGCAGTCCGCCGACCGGCCCTCGGTGTGGCTGCTGGGGTCCAGCGGGTTCAGCGCCCGGCTCGCGGGCACCCTCGGTCTGCCGTTCTCCTTCGCCCATCACTTCTCCGCCGCGAACACCCTCCCCGCGCTCGACCTCTACCGCGAGACCTTCCGCCCCTCCGCCGTACTGGACCGGCCGTATGCCTCGATCGGCGTCTCCGCGCTCGCGGCCGAGGACGGCAAGGAGGCCCATCGCCAGGTGCTCACCGGCGCGCTGTCCATGATCCGGCTGCGCACCGGCCGCCCCGGTCTGGTCCCCACCCCCGAGGAGGCCGAGGCATATCCCTTCAGCGAGCTCGAGCGCGACTTCGTGGACAGCTGGCTGGCCAATGTGGTGTACGGGATACCGGACGAGGTCCGCGAGGGGCTCGACGGGCTGGTCAAGCGGACCGGGGCCGATGAGCTCATGATCACGGCCACGGCGCACGGCCGTGAGGCGCGGCTGTGTTCCTACGAGCTGATCGCCGACGCCTACGGCCTGCCGGACAAGGACGCCTGACCGAGGACGTCCGATCGCAAGCGCCCGACCCCGGATGCCCGATCGCAAACGTCCGGCCGCGGGCGCGCCCGATCGCGGACCGGTGTGCCGCGGCGCTATGACGCCGCCGAGGATGCCGGGGACGTGGTGATCATGGCCTGGATACGGTCCGGCGGCACCGGGCGGGAGTAGAACCACCCCTGCCCGGTGTCGCAGCCGATCCGCCCCAGCCGCTCCGCCTGCTCCGCGCTCTCCACACATTCGGCCGTCACCGTCAGCCCCAGCCGGTGGGCGAGTTGCACCAGCGCCTCCACGATCGTCTCGTCCGCCGGGTTCGGATGCTCAGCCGTCCGGAAGCCCTGCACGAACGATCCGTCCAGTTTGAGCGTGGAGACCGGCAGCCTGCTGAGATAGGCCAGGTTGGAGTAGCCGGTCCCGAAGTCGTCGATGGCGATCGCCACCCCCATGTCGCTGAGCCGCTGGAGCGCCTGGAGCGGACGTCCGGCCGAGCCCATCACCGCCGACTCGGTCAGCTCCAGTTGCAGCAGATGCGGCGGCAGCCCGGTCTCCTGGAGGATCGCGCCCACATCGGCGACCAGGTCCGAGTCCCAGACCTGGCGGACCGCCACATTGACGCTGACCACCAGCGGACGCAGCGGATGGGCCCGCTGCCAGGCGCGGGCCTGGTGGCAGGCGGTCCGCAGCACCCACCGGCCGAGCGGCACGATCGCGCCGTTCTCCTCGGCCAGCGGGATGAACCGGTTCGGCGACAGCCGCCCGAACTGCGGATGGTCCCAGCGCACCAGCGCCTCCACCCCGTGCACCACCCCGTCGACCAGCCCCACCAGCGGCTGGTAGTCGAGCACGAACTCCTCCCGCTCGACCGCCGGGCGCAGGGTGCTGGACAGCGCCTGACGGGTCATCCGGTGGGCGTTGCGCTCGGGGTCGAAGAGGGTCCAGCGCGCCTTGCCGTCCTCCTTGGCCCAGTACAGCGTGGTGTCCGCGGCCTGCATCAGCCAGGTGGTGTGGGTACCCGCGGCGGGCCGCTCCACCACGCCGATGCTCGCCGATACCGACAGTCGCTGGCCCACCACGTCGAACGGCCGCTGGAGCGCGGCCAGCACCGACCGGGCCAGTTCACAGAGCTGTTCGGTGCCGGTGGAGTTCTGTACCAGCAGGGCGAACTCATCCCCGCCGAGCCGTGCCACCAGATGGCCGCCGGGCGCCGCGCATTCGGTCAACCGCTGGGCCACCGCGCCCAGCAGCCGGTCGCCGATCCGGTGGCCGAGGGTGTCGTTGACCGCCTTGAAGCCGTCCAGATCGAGATAGCACAGCCCGATCCGACCGGTGCCCTCCTGGTCGTAGGCGGCCGACTCCAGCGCCGAGGCCAGCCGCTCGAAGAAGAGATGGCGGTTGGGCAGCCGGGTCACCGGATCGTGCAGCTGGAGATGGCGCAGCCGCCCCTGGAGGTCCCGCCGGTCGCTGATGTCCGCCATCGACAGCAGCATGCTGCAACTGTCCGCGGCGGGCTCGATGGTGATCTCGGCCCACAGCGCATGGCCGTCGGTGTGCTGGAGGCGGCGGGTGCAGCACAGCCGCGCCCGGCGGCCGCACAGCACCTCGCGGTACTCGCTCCAGGTCCGCGGATCCTCCCGCAGATCGGCCAGCTCGGCGGCGCTGCGGGTGGCCAGCAGGGCCGGATCGGTGCCCAATAACGCGCCGAGCGCCGGGTTGGCGTCCAGCACTCTGCCTTCGCGGTCGACAACGGCCATCGCCAGCCGGGCCGCGTTGAAGGCGGCGCGATAGTCGGCGGGCACGGCGCTCGGGGGAGCGCCGGTGCCGGGACCGGGTGCGCCGGAGCCTTCCCCTGGAGGTGGAACGCTGGGCGCCGCATTACGCTCTGTGATATTCGGCAGTGTCGCGCCGGGCGCGCGGCCCTGCCCGTCGGGGGTTCCGCTCACCGCTCGCTCCCACGTGGCGTTCGTCGTGGCCAGGTCTGTCGTACACGTCTTGCGCATGTCTCACACCGGGTGCCGGACGGGCCGAGATCGCCCGTTCACCGAGGGAATCCCCGTGGGAAATGTGCCGATCATAGAGGCTCACACTCCGGGCATTCCATCGACGTCATCGCGCTCACCGCCGCCTTGACCGTGTGTTTGGTCGTAACTGTTCGACTCTGCGCGGGCCAACGGCCCGCCTGACCGATTGTGACCGTCTGTTACGTACCCGCATCGCGGCCGGTTCACTCGACCGGTCCAGCCGAACAGGGCGTACCGCCCCTTTCGACCTCAGGGTGGAGGGGGTGTTCCGACTACGCCCGGGAGGCCGACATGGTGCGTCCTCAGGTACCCGAGGGGGTGCACCGACCCTCCCGGCTACGGCCTGCCGGAGCCGTCCTGACCTGCCTGAGCGCCCTGATCACCACATCCGTGCTGGCGGGCCCCGCGGCCGCGGCGAGGGCGGGCGGCCCCTGTGATCTGGAACGCACCGGAGCGCATCATTCCGAGGGCCTGGACAGCTGGAACTCGCGCTATCCGCGCCCGGCCCATGCGCTGAACGCGGTGATGGTCTTCCTCCGCTTCCCGGATGCGAAGCCGAAGGTGACCCCGGACCGGCTGGCCGCCGACCACACTCCCGCCACCGCCGACTTCTTCAAGCGCTCCTCCTACGGGAAGTTCGGGCTGCGGGTGCATCCGTTCAAGAACTGGATCACCATGCCCCAGGCGTCCACCGCGTACGCCATACAGCGCGACTGGAACTCCGGGCGGCGGGCGGCCTATCTACGGGACGCCATCGCCGCCGCCGATCCGCGGGTGGACTTCGCCCGCTACGACATCGTCTATCTGGTCGCCGACCCCGACGCCCCAGGTGTGGACGCCGACGCGACCAAGGTGGTCAACTTCGAACGTCCGCTGCGTGCGGACGGTATCGATCTGCGTCGGCTGGTTACCGTTTTTGAGCACCACCCGCCGGACCGCAATGTCCTCGCCCATGAGACCGGCCATGTCTTCGACCTGCCCGACCTCTACCACCGCCCCAAGGACACCGACAACAGCGGTGAGTGGGACACCTATGTCGGCGACTGGGACCTCATGGGCAGTCAGTTCGGACTGGCGCCGGACCCCTTCGGCTGGCACAAGTGGAAGCTGGGCTGGCTCAGCGATCGCCAGGTCGCCTGCGACCGCGCCCTCGGTTCGCGGAGGTACACCCTCCACCCGCTCGCCGCCCCCACGGCTCGCCGCCGCGCCGCCGACACCCGGACCCGGCTGGTGGTGGTCCGCACCGGCCCCACCACTGCCCTGGCCATCGAGGCCCGCGAGCGCTACGGCAACGACGCCCATGTGTGCACCGAGGGTGTGCTGGTCTACCGCGTGCACAACGACACCGCCTCCGGTGACGGCCCCATCCAGGTGCTCGACGGCCACCCCGCCAGCTCCGCCTGCTGGAACGAATCGGTCTACCCCGCCCTGGCCGACGCCCCCCTGGGCGTCGGGGACAGCCTGTCCGCCAAGGACGAGGCCGTCCGGGTCACGGTGACCGGCCGTACCACGGGCGGCGCCTGGAGCATCAAGGTCACCCGCCGTGAACTGGGCCCCTAGGCCTCGCCACGTCGTTCCCGCCGTGCCCCGACGGCCGAGTCACGGGGCGCGCGGGTGGTGGTCGGGGTTGGGTTGGGGCGTTATGACCACCGGTGATCAAGCCGCCTTCTAGGTGGCGCTCCGAGACTGTGGGCCCGTTTTGACCTCAGGCGCCCGGGAGTTGAGCATGACGCGATACGCGAATCTGGCGGAGGCCCTGAAGGAACGTGCCCTCCAGCGCCCGAGCCATGACGCGCTGGTGCATCAGGCAGGGAGCGGGGCCGCCGCACCGGTCCAGCGGCTCTCCTACGTCGAGCTCGACGCCCGTGCCACCATCGTGTCCGCCTGGCTGCGGGCCCGCGACGCCGGTGGCCGACGGGTGCTGATCGCCATGGACCCCGGGCCGTACGCGGCGGTGGCCCTGCTCGGCTGTCTGCATGCCGGAGCCGTCGCGGTGCCGGTGCCCGCGCCGTCCGACTCCCGGACCGACGCCGAGCGCACCGCCGCCATCGCCCGCGACGCCGCCGTGGACCTCGTCCTCACCGAGACCGCGCACGCCACCGAGACCTCGCGCCGTCTCTCGCTCGTGGGCCGCGCCGATCTCACCTGCCTCGCCGTCGACGGACTGCGGCCGGACAGCCGCCCCCAGCACGCCCGGGAGACCCAGGCCCCCGCCCGCACCGGCCCCGACAACCTCGCGTTGCTCGCGTACGACTCCGGCCCCGCCACCGCCCCGCGCGGGGCCCGGCTCACCCATGGCAATCTCCTGACCGCCATGGTCGCGCTGCGCCGGGCGCTGGGCTCCGGCCGCCGCTCCCGGATCGGCGGCTGGCTGCCCCGCCATCACACCCCCGGCCTGGTCGGACAGCTGCTGCATCCGCTCTGGCTGGGCGCCACCGCCGTCACCCTGCCCGTACACGCCCTTCGCGCCGACCCGGCCGCCTGGCTGCGGGCGGTCAGCCACCACCGGATCACCGAGACCGTCGCCCCCGACACCCTCTACGCCCGCAGCGCCGCCGTGGCCACCGACGAGCTGCTGGCCGGACTGGACCTGTCCCACTGGCGGACCGCCCTGAACGCCGGGGAACCGGTGTCGGCCGCCACCATGGCGACCTTTCCCCGCCGCTGCGCCGCCGCCGGACTGCGGACCGGGACCCTGGTCGCCGGCTATGTCCCGGCCGAGGGCGCCCCGGTGCTGTTCGCCACGGGACGCGGCACGGTGCCCGGGGCCGACGCCGCGGTTGTCGACCCGCTGACCGCCCGCCGGCTGCCGGACGGGGCGACAGGGGAGATCTGGCTGCGCGGACCGGCCGTCACCACCGGCCACTGGGGCGGACCGCCGGACACCGCGCCCCTGTTCGCCGCACGCGCCGCCGAGGGGGCGGGTGGCTTTCTGCGCACCGGCGACCTCGGGCTCGCCGTGGACGGCGGGCTCCGGATGGCCGGACGGCTGCGGGACACCCTGCTGGTGGATGGGCTCACCCTGCACCCCCAGGACGTCGAACGCGAACTGCTGTGCCGCGGACGCCCGCTGGGGTCCGCGCGGGTCTTCTGCGACGGCCTCGGCACCGGTCGGCTGGTGGTCGTCCAGGAGGTCCGCGCGGCGGGCGGCGCCCGCACCCGGCTGCCGCTGCTGGCCGCGCGGATCAGAGCCGGGGTGGCGGAGGAGTTCGGGGTCTCCACGGGCGCACTGCTGCTCGTCCGCCCCGGCACGGTGCGCGGGGTCGGCGCGGTCAAGGTACGCCGCTCCCTGCTGCGCGAGCGCTATCTCCGCGGTGAACTGCGCGCCCTGCATGCCGAGTTCGCGCCCGGTCCTGCCGAACCGGCGTGCGGCGGCGCGGCCTGACCGCCCGCGCACGGCTCGCGCGCAATAAGGGACGGGTGTTCGACGGGCGGATTCGGCCGGATTCGGTGAAACGGCTGCGAGGATGCGGGAATACTTGCCACGGGGCGATAATGGGGCGGAACACAACCGGGGGCCACATGGTTCGCGTGCTCATAGCCGAAGACATGCATATGCTGCGCAAGGCCCTGGTCGCCTTGCTGGAATTCGAACCCGATATCGAAGTTGTGGCGGAATTCTCCAGTGGCACCGATATTCTGCCGCGCGCCCGGGAACTCCGTCCGGACGTCGCCGTCCTGGACATCGATCTGCCGGGCATGGACGGTCTGACCGCTGCCGCGGAGTTGCATACCGCCGTCCCCGAATGCCGGACCATGATGCTCACCAGCCTCGGCCGCCCCGGGAATCTGCGCCGGGCCCTCGCGGCCCATGTCTCGGGCTTCCTGCTGAAGGACAGCAGCCCGGACAAGCTGTCCGACGCGATCCGCGCGGTCGCCAAGGGCGAGCGGGTGATCGACCCCCAACTGGCGCTGGCCGCCCTGGATGACGGTCCACAGCCGCTGACCCCGCGTGAGCTGGAGGTGCTCCGGCTGGCCTCCGAGGGGGAGGAGTCGGCCCAGATCGCGGCCACGCTCTTTCTGTCGGTCGGGACGGTCCGTAACTATCTGACGTCCGCGGTGACCAAGCTGAACGCCCGGAACCGGGTCGACGCCATCCGGATCGCCCGCGAGGCGGGCTGGATCTGAGCCCTGGCGTTTCTGAGCCCTGGCGTTCTCGAAACGACGTTCTTCAACGGGCTGGCTTCACGGGGCGGGCTCGAAGGGGTGTACTCCTCGCGGCCAGCAACGGGCGGGCCTCGCAGGCTGGTTCACGCCCCTCCCACGGCCCCGTTCACGCCGTCACGGCCGGCCCCGGGCCGTACTCCTCCTCCGCCCCGCGCCGCGCCCGCCGCTGTGGCTCCGGATCCGGCTCCGGCTCCATGGACACCTCCAGCTCCGCCCGCAGCTCGAACCAGCCGTCCGGGCGCACGCCCGCGCGCAGCCGTCCGCCCAGGCTCTCCAGCCGCACCTTGAGGTTGCCGATCCCGCTGCCGCCGTCCGTACTGTCGGCGCGCAGGATGGTGGAGGGCTTGCCCACCCCGTCGTTGACCAGGGTCAGCCGGACCCGGCGCCCGGTGCGCCGCGCCTCGATCGCACAGTGCTCGGCCTTGCTGTGGCGCAGCACATTGGTCAGCCCCTCGCGCAGCACACTCGCGAGCACCGTGTCCACCAGCTCGGGCAGCTTGCCGCAGCCGATGTCCGAAGTCGCGCTGATCCCGGCAGCGGCCAGCATCGACCGCGCGGACTCCGCCTCCGCCGACAGCGACATGGTGCGATAGCCGCTGGCCACCGCGCGGACGTCGGCCAGCGCCTGGCGGGAGGTCTGGAGGATTTCCGACAGCTCCCGCTGGGCACGGGAGTTCTGCCGCGGCACCAGCCGGTGCACCAGCTCACACTTGAGGGTGATGGTGGAGAGGCTGTAACCGAGCAGGTCGTGCACATCCCGGGAGAACCGCAGCCGCTCCTGGGCGACCGCCAGCCGGGCCAGTTCGGCCCGCGACCGGGAGACCTCGGCGACCAGACCGGACAGCCGGGAGAGCCCGAAGACCACCAGCCCGGTCAGCGCCGTGGAGACCGTGGTGTACCCGACCTTGCCCCATCCGAAGCCGACCTGGAACAGCAGCACATCGGTACAGAGCAGCACGGTGGTGAACGCCGTCCAGCCGAGCGCCGGGGAGAGCATCAGCAGTGCGGAGCCCGCCAGGAATCCCGGCATGCCCAGCCACGCCTGTTTGAAGACCGCGAACGGCAGAAAGGTCAGCAGCGCCTGCAACACCAGCGTCCACTGCCGGGCCTCGGCGAGCCGTGGTGCCAGTCCCGGGAAGGAATGGGTCAGTTGGAGACCCAGCAGCATCGCCATCGGCACCAGGGCCAGCATCAGCTGCGCCGAGCCCATCGCGCGGCCCGAGGGGCGGGCGTCCACCACATAGGTCACCGCGACGCAGAAGTAGCCCAGGAGGACCACCACGGTGATGACAACAGCCAGGCGCGGCGCCAGGTTCTCGTAAGGGCGCGGCCGGTTGTCCCCGGCATCGCCGGGAAAGAGGCTCCGCTGCACTCGTCCTCCGGATGGTCGGGCCGGATTGGGCGGCTTGCCCGAGAGTATCCGATCTAAGCCGCAGGTGGAGAGGTCGCGTAGCGCGTTGATATGACGCCGAGTGTGACGAGGGAGCACCGAGGATCACAAGAAGAGGGGAATGGGATTGAGACTTCGGTAGGAAGTGGGGCCGGGGAGACGGCCGAGGGCCACCGGAACGTCGAAGAGGCGGCCGGGCGCGAACCGGGGCCAGTGCGGGCGCAGTCCGGGGACGAGCACCTTGGCCACGGGCAGTCCGACATCGGGCCGGGTCTGGTCCAGGACCAGCAGTTCCATCCCGCGGCGGCGGACCATCTCACCTATGGAGGCCGGAGAGAACTGATCCGGTGGCACGGATATCTCTCGCGGTACGGCGGCCGGATCCGCGGTCGGAGCGGCCGGATCCGGGATCAGATGGGGCTGGTTGGCGGTGGTCGCGGTACGGAACCAGCGCAGCGCCCCGGGGTCGGTGGCGCCGTAGCCACCGCCGTCGGCACGGGCCTCGACCACCGCCGGAAGCATCTGGTTGAGTTCGGCGAAGGCGTGGCACAGCGCGGTGAGCCGGTCGGGATGGGCGCCGAAGCCGAGGGTGATGTCCTCGGCGGGCTTGTCGGTCCGGCGGGAGAGTGCCGCGACCACCGGAATGCCGAAGTCCGTGGTGAGGTCCAGGGCCCACACCTCCCGCTGCAGCCCGGTGTGGAGTCGGCGCACCTCGTCCGGCCAGGGATCGTCGAGGGCGTCCAGGGGGATCCCGGGCTGCCGGGTGCGGTTGTACCACCACAGGGCGACCGCGTCCCGCTCCACCAGCTCCAGGAAGCCGCGGACCACCGCGTCCTCCAGGGTGCCCCCGGCCGCCGCCCCGTTGGAGTCGGCCCGGCAGAAGCGGCGGCCCGGGGCCTGCGGGGCGCCGTAGTACAGCAGCGCGGTGGGCAGCAGCCGGTGGCGCTCGGCGGTCAGCGACCACACCGGGGTCCAGTCCAGCTCCGCGGTCTCGTCGAACGGATCGTGGATGCGGTGCCGCGCGGGAGCCGTCCGGTCCCGGAACTGACGGGCGGCGAAGAGCTGGACGGCGTCGGGGTGGACGGCGTCCCCGGGGTCCAGATCGCGGTAACGGGCCCGCTGCCGCGGCTCGTCCCCCTGGAAATGGCCGCTGTAGTGCTCCAGGGCCTCGCACAGGGCGCCCGCGCGGGCCTGTTCGGCGGTACGGCCCTTGCCGTGGGCCGCGGCGCCCAGACCGGCGCGCAGCGCGTCCAGACCGGACAGGAGGTCCGCCCCGGTGAACGAAGGGTGGCGCGCATGGAAGCAGTTGAGCCCCTCGGGACCGCGCGGATCGCGGCGGATCTCGGTGATCAGCCCGGTGACCGGGTCCATCAGATGTCCGTAGGTCTCCAGCACGCGCCGGGGCGAGGTGTCCGCGGCGGCGGGACCGCGCCGCGCCGCCAGGTCCAGCGGGGCCCGCACTCGCGACGCGACCAGCCCCGGTTCGCCGCAGCCGGCGCACTGCGGACGGCGGACGAGCGGATGCCGGTCCACGGAGGCGGTGAGGCTGTCCAGCACGGACAGCGTGCGCTGGCCCGGATGCCGGTGCCCGGCCAGCCACTTCGCCGCCTCCAGGGCGGCGAACTGAAGGGCGGCGGCACGGCTTGCGGGCAGCGAGGCGGGGGGCCTGGGCACCGGCCCGGAGCGGCCCAGTCTGCGCTGGAGGTACGCCTCGGCCTGGCGTCCGCGCCACAGCCGGTCGGCCAGACACGACCAGCAGGGGTCGTCGGGGGAGCCGAGGAACGGGCCCAGCCACGCCTGGGTGCCCACGGGTTTGACGGGCAGCCAGCGACGGCCGGAGGCACGGTGCTCACGGTCGACGGCGGCGAGTCGGGGGTCGAGATAGTCGTCGCACACCACAAGGGTGAGATCGGCATCGCGATGTTGACGCTGCCCCATCGGGCTCCTGACAGCGGGGAGTTCGGGATCCTCACCGGTCCGGGGTGCGTCCGCCGCCGTTCCGTCCGGGGTCCGCAGACCGGCCGCCCACAGTGCCCCCAGGACCTCCTCCGGATCGGTGGAGCCGAGGCTCAGCGGCGCCACGACGGCCGTCGCGGGGGCCACCGGGCACGCGGCCCTGCCGCTCTCCGCGCTCAGCCCGGCCAGCTCCCAGTAGGCCTCCTCCGGGCCCGGCAGACCGGCGCGCCCGCGCTCGGACACCAGCCCCGCCTCCCGGAGCCGGGCTATGACCAGCTCGGCCTGTTCGGCGGGGACGGCGCTCGCCCGGTCCGCCGCGGCGGCCGCCTCGACGAGGATGCGCGCGAGATCCCGGGAACCGTCGAGCAGCGGGGCGAGGGTGGCGATGGTCCGCCCGTGGAGCGCCGTGACGCCGTGCTCGGAGACGAGATAGACGGCCTCGCCCGGGACCGGCTCGACCCGCAGATGCGGGGTGAAGCCCAATTCCCCTGACATCCGGCCGTCAGTCTCCGGCGGTGCAGATGCAGATGCAGGAGCGCGGTGCGACAACTCCCCGGGCGGCGTCCGTGAGTTCCTCGATGATCAGGTCGTCCTGGAGAGCCGGAAGCGATGCGGCCACTGCGGTGCCCGGCACGACGGGCGCCAACTCGGCGGTGCTGGAGGGGGATGTGAAAGCGGGCGCGTCGATCATCGCGCTCTCCTCGGATGAGAGGGGCAGTTCCCTGGGGAAGGCCGCGGAGCGGCCACATGCAGGTCACTACCTATCTTGTCGCCAAGGTATGAATTTATCATGGTTTTGCACCCTGCAACTCATATGGGGTTCGGTATTCCGGCACTGGCCGGGGACATCCTCCGCACGCGAGTCTCTTAGGTGCCTCGGTGGCAGGGCCGCGCGGCCAAGAGGCACTTGACGGACCGTTGACGGAGGTACAGGACCATGGACATCAAGGTGTTGGGCCCGCTGAGCGTCGAAGCGTGCGGTCAGTCGATCGTGCCCAGCGCGGGCAAACCGCGGCAGATCCTCGCACTGCTTTCCGTCTACGCCAACCAGATGCTGCCGGTGCCCACTCTTATGGAGGAAATCTGGGGCACTCAGATGCCGCGCAGCGCACTGACCACCTTGCAGACCTATATCCTCCAGCTCCGCCGGAGACTGGCCGCCGCCTACGGCCCGCAGGCCCCCGATGCCTCGAAGAGCGTCCTGGCCACCCGTTACGGCGGCTATGTGCTGGAGGCCCAGCCGGGCGCGGTGGACATCCACGAGTACGACCGCCTGGTGGCCGCGGGGCGTGACGCGCTGGACGCGGGGGACGATGTGGAGGCGTCCCTGCTGCTGCGCGAGGCCCTCGCCGTCTGGCGCGGTCCGGCGCTGGTGGATGTGCGGGTCGGACCGGTCCTGGAGATCGAGCTGGCCCGGCTGGAGGAGAGCCGTCTCGGCGTCCTGGAGCGCCGGATCGAGGCTGATCTGCGGCTCGGTCGTCATGCCGAACTGCTCACCGAGCTCACCGAATTGACCGCCCGCCATCCCCTGCACGAGGGGCTGCACGCCCAGTGCATGGCCGCCCTCTACCGGGCCGGCCGCCCCTGGCAGGCGCTGGAGGTCTACCAGGGGCTGCGGGCCAGGCTGGTGGAGGACCTCGGCCTGGAGCCGTCGCCCCGGTTGCAGAAGCTCCAGCAGGCGGTGCTCGCCTCCGACCCCGCCCTCGATCTGGACGCGGACGCCCAGTGGCGGCGTCCGGTGCTCGACTTGTTCGCCGCGTAACCCGCATAACCCGCCCGCCTCACCGCGTAACCCGCATACCCCTCCGCACCGCGTAGCCCGCGTCACCCACTGCGTGGTCCGCACAACCGCATACCTCGCGTCACCCACTGCGTAGTACGCCGTCAGCCGTCTTCCCGTGCGCCATCCGTCCCCCGTCCGGAGATCCCTCCCCCCGAAACGCCCGGCGCCGCCCTTCAGCCGGGCCCGCTACGGCTCCGCTGCCCGATCCCCCCGCGCGGGCAAGCGGAGCCGTAGTGCATTCCCGCCGTCCAACGCACCAGCCGAGGGGGCGCCTTGCGCATCATCGACCTGACCACACCCGAGGACGGCCACAGACCGGAGCCGGACCCCGGGGCGGCCACGCGGTGGGCTCCCCGCCCGGCCCATGTCCTGGACCTCAGCACCGTGGCCCCGGTGACCCGCACCGCCGGGGTCACGGACATCGACCGGGCGCTGGCCCGCCTCGGCTGCCGCCCCCGCCCCCGGGACGTGGTCCTGCTGCGCACCGGTGCCTCCGGCCTGGCCGGTACACCCCGCTACTTCACCGACTTCACCGGGCTGGACGGACCGGCCACCGACTATCTGCTCGGCCTCGGGGTGCGGGTCATCGGCACCGACGCGTTCAGCCTGGACGCCCCCTTCCGCGCCATGATCCGCCGCTATCACGCCACCGGCGACCGCTCGGTGCTCTGGCCCGCGCTCTTCGCGGGCCGCCGCCACGCCTGCCGCCGGATCGAGCGGCTGGCCCGGCTGGACATCCTGCCGCCCACCGGGTTCCGGGTCGCCTGCCTCCCCGAGCGGACCGCCGGGCCGGGGACGCAGCGGACCCGCGCGGTGGCGCTGCTCGACGACTAGGTCCTGCCCCCGGGGCCCTGTCCACGGGGCCCTGTCCAGGGGCTTCTGGCCTACGCGGAGGAGGCGTTGAGGTGCGCGAGATCGACACCGATGTGTGTGTGGTCGGCGGTGGTCCGGCCGGCCTGGTGCTGGCCCTGCTGATGCTGCGCTCGGGCCTGGGTGTGGTCGTACTGGAGCGGGCCCGTGCCCATCAGCGGGAGTTCCGGGGCGAGATCCTCCAGCCCGGCGCACTGGCGCTGCTGGACGCGCTCGGGGTGCTCACCGGCGCTCGGGCGCGCGGTGCCTGTGAGTTGGACCGCTTTCGCTTCCTGGACGGCGAACGGGTACTGCTGGAGGCTGACTATCGACTGCTTCCGCCTCCGTATGACCACCTGTTGACCATTCCCCGTCCGCATCTGCTCGATGAACTTCTCACCCACTGCCGGCGGTCGCCGCGCTTCCGCTATCTGCCCGGACGGCGGGCCGGTGGACTGCTGCGCCGGAAGGGGCGGATCGCCGGGGTGGTCGCCGACGGCCCCTCGGGCCGCTGCGCGGTGCGCGCCCGGGTTGTCGTCGGCGCGGACGGCCGCTTCTCGCGGATCCGGCGGCTCGCGGGCATCGGGGCGGGCCGCACCGAGCCCTGCGGCGAGGACGTGCTGTGGTGCTCGCTGCGGACGGGAGCGGCCGAGGTGCCACCGCCACGTGAGGTCCGGGTGGTGCGCACCCCGGACGGCCCGGTGCTCGTCCACGGCTGCCGGCCCGACCGGATCCAGCTCGGCTGCACGCTGCCGCACCGCCAGGGCCATGAGCTGACCGCGTCCGGACTGGAGCACGTCACCGAGCGTCTGGTGCGGGCCGTACCCGAGTACGGCGGACTGATCCGCGACCGGATCCGCGCACCGGGCGACCTCACCGTGGTGGATGTCTTCTCCGCACGCGCCGAGCGCTGGGCCGACGACGGTCTGGTGCTCATCGGCGACGCCGCCCACACCCACAGCCTCATCGGTGCCCAGGGCGTCAATCTGGCGGTGCAGGACGCGGTGGTGCTGCATCCGGTGCTGACCGGCGCGCTGGCCGACGATGACACCGGCGCCGCCCGGCTCGCCGCCTTCGAGCGGCGTCGGGGCCCCGATATCGCGTCGGTCATGCGCCGCCAGAGCCTCCACAGCCGGGTGATGCACGCCCATGGCGCGTACGCCACCCGCGTACGTCCCCGGCTTGCGCGGGCACTGCGCCATACCCCGCTCTACCGCCGGGCGCTCCAGCGCATCGCCTACGGCAATCCAACGATCCGGATCACCGACGACCGGGCCTGCGGCTGGGCCTAGGGCTCGTTGAGCACAGACCCTGGCGGCTGGAATCATGCTGTCCATCCGATTCCGGCCAGGGGCCTGCCGGAAATGCCTAGGGTTGAGGCATGCACACCGTTGTCATCCTGGCGCTGGACCAGGTGATCCCCTTCGATCTGGCCACCCCGATCGAGGCGTTCACCCGCACCCGGCTGCCCGACGGCCGCGCCCCCTACCGCGTCCGGGTCTGCGGCCCCACCCCCTCGGTCGACGCCGGGCTGTTCGCCCTCCAGGTGCCGTACGGCCTGGAGGCCCTGGCCGACGCGGACACCATCGTGCTGCCCGGTGTGACCGACCCCCGCGCCCCCGTCCCGGACGAGGTGATCGACGCGCTGCGGCGCGCGGCCGCCGACGGCACCCGGATCGCCTCCATCTGCGCCGGGGCGTTCGTCTTCGCCGCCACCGGGCTGCTGGACGGCCACCGCGCCACCACCCACTGGCAGGGCGGGGCGCTGCTGGCCGAGCTCCATCCCGAGGTGGAGGTGGACCCCGATGTGCTCTACGTCGACAACGGTCAGTTCCTCACCTCCGCGGGCGCGGCGGCCGGGCTCGACCTGTGTCTGCACATCATCCGGCGGGACCACGGCTCGGCGGTGGCCGCCGACGCCGCGCGGCAGGCCGTGATGCCACTGGAACGCGAGGGCGGACAGGCGCAGTTCATCGTCCATGACCATCCACCGGTGCCGCAGGGCTCCCAACTGGAACCACTGCTGCGGTGGATGGAGGAGAACGCCGGACGTGACCTCACCCTCGCCGACATCGCCACGCACGTGGGCATGAGCACCCGCACCCTCAACCGCCGCTTCCGCCAGCACACCGGCACCACCCCGCTCCAGTGGCTGCACCGGGCCCGGATCCGGCAGGCGCAGTATTTGCTGGAGTCCACCAGCCACCCGGTGGAGCGGATCGCCGGGCAGGTCGGCTTCGGTTCGCCGACCGCGTTCCGCGACCGCTTCAAGCGGGTGGTCGGCACCAGCCCGCACAGCTACCGGGCCGCCTTCCAGCGCGCCCCCGGCTGACGGTCCGTGTCCGTCCCGGCCGATGGCAGGGGGCCGCCGGGTACGGGTCGAGGCGGGCTCGAGTCGCTGCGGCGACCATGGACGTTCCCAGCGAGAACAACCGCGAGGAGCGCCGATGGTGTCACACGCAGCCGGACTGTCGGTCGTGGTGCTCGGCGGCACCGGCTCCCTGGGCCGCCAGGTGTGCCGGGCGTTCCAGGACGCGGGCGCCCGGGTGCTGTCGGTCTCCCGCAGCGGACCGGCCGACCCCGCGGAGTCCCCGGACCACATCCGGCTGGATCCGGCCCGCGCCCCGGGCGAAGCCCTGGCCGGGGTGCTCACCGGGGCCGCCGCCGATGTGGTGGTCAACGCCGCGGGGCTGGCCGGGGACGGCACCGAGGAGCAGTTCGCCGCGGCCAACTCCCGCCTGGTGGACGCCCTGGTGGAGGCCGTGGCCTCGCTGGAGCGCCGCCCCCGGCTGGTCCAGCTGGGCACCGTCCACGAGTACGGGCCGGTCTGCCGGGGCGTGGGCATCACCGAGGATCTGCCGCCCGCACCGATCAGCCCGTACGGCCGGACCAAGCTGCTCGGCGCGCAGTCGGTGCTGCGCGCCACCCGGGCCGGGGCGGTGGACGGCACGGTGCTGCGGATCGCCCATGTCTTCGGCCCCGGCGCGCCCCGCGGCAGCCTGCTGGGCACCGTCGCCCACCATCTGGCGGTCCGCCGCCCGGCCGCGCTGCGGCTGGGCCCGCTGGACGGGCGGTGGGACTTCGTGGACATCCGCGATGTGGCCGCCGCGGCCCTGGCGGCGGCCACGGCACCACGGGTGGTCGGACAGGTCGTCAACATCGGCGGTGGACAGGCGCTGGGCGTGCGCCGGCTGGTCGAGCGGATGATCGTGCTCAGCGGGCATCCGGTGCCGCTGGTGGAGGACCCCGGCGCGGGCACCGGCTTCGGACCGGGCCCCGACTGGCAGCGGGTGGACCTCTCCCGGGCCCGGCTGCTGCTGGGCTGGCGGCCCCGGCAGCGCACCGCCCGCTCGCTGCGCGACCAGCTCGCCGCGGCGGGCGTGCCCGAGCGGGCCGGGGCCTTCGCCCGCGCGGTCAGCCCTCCGTGGGCGGCCGCCCTCGAACGCAGGGCCGCTCCCGAACGCCGGGGCGCCCGTGAACGCAAGGGCGCTCGCGAACGACGGGATACCACCGACCGGCGAGGTGCCCCGGGGTGGGCCGATCCCGCCGGGCGGGCCGGGGGCCCGGGGCGGGTGGCGGTGGAGGGCCCGTGATGGACCTCGGCCTGGAGGGGCGCACCGTCCTGGTCACCGGGGCCACGGGTGCCGTCGGCCGCGCCGCCGCCCGTGGCTTCGCGGAGCAGGGGTCCCGGGTGGCGCTGGCCTACCGCCACCGGCGCGAGGCCGCCGAGGAGCTGGCCGCCGAACTGGCCGGACCGGGCGGCGGCCGTGCCTTCGCCGTGCCCTACGCGCTGGAGGACTCCGCCTCGCCCCGCTGGGTGGTGGCCGCCGTCGAGGAGCGCTGGGGCGGGCTGGACGTGCTGGTGGCGAACGCCTGGCGGTGGGGGGAGCGGCAGGGCACGGGCGCCCGCTTCGAGGAGGTGAGCGAGCAGGACTGGCTGCCGGTCGTCGCGGACAACCTGACCCCCGCGATCCGTACCGTGCAGTGCGCGGTCGCGGGGATGCGCAAGCGGGGCTGGGGCCGGATCGCGCTGGTGTCCCCGCACCCCGCGCTCGTCGCCGCGCACGGCCGGGAGTTCCACGCGGTGGCGAAGGCCGGGTTGCACGGTCTGGCGCGCGGTCTGACGGAGGGCGCGGCTGCCGACGGGGTGTTGGTCAACGCCGTCTGCGCGGCCCCCTCGGCGCCGGCCGGGGAGGCGAGCACCCCGGAGGACATCGCCCGGGTGCTGCTGTTCCTCTGCTCGGCGGCCAATGCCGCCGTCACCGGCGAAACGCTCACGGTCGCGGGCGCCCGCTGACGGATCCGGCCGGGGACCCACCCTGCGGGCGGCTGCCCGGCGGCCGGACCGACCGGTCCGGCCTCGCTCGACATTCCGGAGGAGACTGTGCGCGTCCTCTTCACGACATGGGCCTCCGGCGCCCATCTCGTCCCCCTGGTGCCGCTCGCCCGCTCGCTGCTGGCGGTCGGCCACCAGGTGCGGTTCGCGGTGCCGTCCGGCTGTGCGGCGGCCGTCGCCCGGACCGGTCTTGTCCCGGTCCCGGTCGGCTCGCTGCCTCCGGCCGCGACCAGGGTGCCGCCCGCCGCCCGCCGCCCGGCGGGCCCCTGGCCCGCGGACTGGCCGGTGCGGCCCGCCGTGCTCAGCCCCGAACAGCACGGTGTGCTGCGGGCGTTCGGCGACCGGCAGGTGCGGATCGCCGAGGGGATGGCCCAGGGTCTGGTGGCCTTCGCCCGCTGCTGGCAGCCCGATCTGGTGGTGCATGACGCGAGCGCGTACGCGGGCACGGTGGCCGCGGCGGCGCTGGGGGTGCCTGCGGTCGGCCAACTCTGGGGCAGCGCCGCCGTGGTGCGGCTGGAGCGGCACCGGCTGGAGGGCCCGCCGCTGCCCGGCTACGCCCGTCTGATGCGCCGTTACGGGGCGGATCCGGAGCGGGAACCCGATCTGTGGCTGGACCCCTGCCCGCCGAGCCTGGCGCTGCCCTCGCGGTCCCGGCGGCTGCCGGTGCGCTTCGTCCCCCTCGACATCCCGGCCGAGCCGCCGTATGGCGCACCGCCCTCGCCGTCGCCCGCGCAGCCGTCGCACCGGGCGGCGGCCCCCGCGCCGTACGGTCGCCGTCCGTATCGCCCGGTCCGGTCCGGGCCGGTGCGGGTCTGCGCCGCCTGGGACGATGCGGCGGGCCCGCCCGAGGCGGTGCGGGCCGCGCTGCGGGTGGCCGAGTCACGGGGTGTGGAGGTGGTGCGGGTGGGCAGCGCCGCCGAGGGGCGGCCGCCCGCGGGGCCGCTGCACCGGGTGCTGCCCGGTTGCGGTGCGGTGCTCCACCCCGGGGGCGGTACGACGCTGCTGGCCGCGGCGCTCGCCGGGGTGCCGCAGCTGGTGATCGCGCCCCGGCTCGAACAGCAGCTCAACGGGGCGCGGTTGGCCCGGGTGGGCGCCGGGGTGCTGGTGCCTGCCGACGCCCTGGACGACGCGCCGCGTACGGCGATGGCGGCGGGCGCCCGGCTGGCCCGGAATCTGTTCGGGCTGCTGGAGCAGCCCTCGTACACCGCCGCGGCGCGCACCCTGCGGCGGGAGGCGCTGGCGATGCCCGGCCCGGACGACGCGGTCGGGGTGGTGACCCGGCTGACGGCCCCGGCGCCCCCGCGTCCCTCCGCGGACCGTTCCGAGAGGGGACGGGACGGCCGCCGCCGTACCGACTGAGCGCTCCGCGGGAAGTGCCGCGAGGTGCCGTCATGCGTCTGCGGCTGCGTCGTGGCCGGCCGCGCCCGCCCCCGGCATGGGCATGGGCATGCGAAAGGCCCCCCACCGAAGTGAGGGGCCTCACACATGTCTGTGCGCCGCCAGGGACTCGAACCCCGGACCCGCTGATTAAGAGTCAGCTGCTCTAACCAACTGAGCTAGCGGCGCCTGCTGACGTAGAAGACCTTAGCACCCGGATCGGGCTGCGTGAAAATCGATATCCCTCAGCCCGGAAAAACGGCGGGAGCGCTGGTCACAGGGGTGGTGCCGAGATCGGTACCGACCGCGCGGGCGGCTCGGACACACGCCCACAGCAGCACCTCGGGACCGGGCAGCCAGGGGTTGCGCACATCGGGGGCCACCAGCCAGCGCGGGGCCGGTGCCGCGGCGGTGTCCGCGGAGGACTCCCCAGTGGGCGGATCCGGGGGGAACAGCGGCGGCACGGTCACCGCGTCGCCCCAGCCGTAGCAGAGCAGCGGGGGAGCGGTGGCGCCCCACTCCTCCCAGCCGAGCAGGGCGGGCAGCCGCTGGGCCGCGCCCGGGGTGGTGAAGAGCATGACCCGGCCGCCCTGGGCGGCCACCGGCCCGGTGCCCGGGCCGTCCGTCCATAACCGGCTCACCACCCGGCGGCCGAAGAGCGCGTCCATGCTGACCACGTCGAACGCCGTACCGCAGGGCAGGGCCACGGACGCGGACGGATGCTGGGCCCACAGCGCGTGCACATCGCGGGGGGAGTGGCTGGCCGAAGCGAGCCAGTCCGCGCCCGCCGGGGTGACGAACGCGGCGGTGTGCTGGATTTCCCGAGGCCATCTGCTCATGTGTCTACCTTTACCGTCGGTACGGACGGCGTAGGGGGATGAGGTAAAACCGGGACACGGCGGCGCCGGATGGGGTACCTTCCGCCTGCATATGCCCCCGGCTCATGATCGCGGCACCGGGAGCGATCTCCCACCCGCACCGCGGGGCACAACCCGTACATCAGCCACCCCTCCTTCACCGCGGACGCCGCGACCGTCAGTCCGACGGGTCGCCGCCCCGCATCAGCTCCCTGCCGAACTCGACCATCTTCTTGGCGTAGTCCGCTGTCCACTCGGCACGCTCGGCGATCACGGCCGGGGTCAGCCGGTCGAACCGCCGCGGATCTGCGAGCTGGGCGGCGGCCATCGCCTGGAACTCCATGGCGCGGTCGGTCGCCGCGCGGAACGCCAGCACCAGCTCTGTGGAGCGGGCGAGCAGCTCCCGCGGGTCCTCGATCGACTCCAGGTCGAAGAAGTGCGCCTCGTCCTTGACGGCCGCCACCGGCTCGAAGAGCAGCGGTGCGGGTTTCAGCCGCCGGGTCGCCGCGTGGTGCGGGCCTTGAGCCGGATCCGGCTCGGGCATGTGATCGCTCCTCCTGGGTTGTGAAACAGGGCCGGTTCGCGGTGCTTCCTGCCCTCCATTGTCGCGCGCGGGGCAAGAGCGCCCCTGCCGCACGGCGCCGACCAGGGTTTCTCTCCCCACCCCGCCGCCCCGCGAACCCTGCGGCGGGCAGAACCCGTGGATCGGCACGCCCCGGGCCGCGATCCGGCGGGCACCGCCCGCCCGCACGAGGCGGGTCAAGGGGCCGGGCGGCCCGGGGTCAGGATCCGGACAGCACCTTACGGCCGCCAGGCCACCCGGTGCTCGGACAGATGGGCCAGCACCGCGTGGTTGGCCTCCCAGCCGTCCGGGAACTTCACCGTGACGCCCAGCTGGACCGGCTCGGTGGACGGATGCTCGTCCAGCAGCTCGGCCACTCCCGCGCGGCAGACCACCACGCAGGCGTGCCGGTGCCGGGAGGCGAGCACACACAGCCGCCCGGTCTCCAGGTGGAAGGCCGTGGCGTCCGGACGCCCCGACAGCGGGTGCAGCACCACCGTCACATCGAACTCACGCCCTTGGAGGCGGTTGGCGGTGTCCACGGTGACGCCGGACACCCCGAGCCCGGTGAGCGCCGCCCGCACCGCCGCCGCCTGGTCCCGGTGTGCGGTGCCCACCGCGATCCGGTCCGCCGTGAGCGGCACCGGCTCCTCGGAGCGCTCGCTGACCGCGGCCCCGCCCCGGTCCAGCAGCCGCCGCACCACCTGGGCGACGGCCGTCACCGCCTCCGGGTCGGTGCGCGGGGTGCGGCGGGCGGGCAGCTCCAGCAGCCCCCAGCCGGAGACGGCCGCCTCGTCCAGCACCCGGTCCGGCCCCGAGCCGTCGGAGGCCACCCCGAAGCTCAGCCGCCGCTCACCGTGGCCGGTGCCGCTGCGGAACGGGGTGTACGGATAGAAGGCGTCCGAGACCAGCGGCGCGGCCGAGGCGGGCAGCCGCCAGGACACCGGCAGCCGGTGCTGCGGAAGCTGCGGATTGTGCGCGAGCAGCGTGGTCACCGCGCTCGCCGACGGGTCGTACGACAGCCCCGCCCACTGGTCCGCGCCGACCACGCTGAACGGGTCCAGCTGCCCCGGGTCGCCGACGAACAGCGCCCGCTCGAACAGCCCGGCGACGGCCAGCAGCGCGTCCGAGCGCATCTGGTACGCCTCGTCGACGATCGCGTGCCGCCACGGCTCCACGTTCTTGATGTGCGCCCACTTCGCCGCGGTGGACACCACGATGCCAAGACCGGCGAGATCCGCGACCTTCGCCGAGGTGCGCACCGACGGATGCTCGTCGAGCACCGGGTCGTAGGGATGCGGATCACTGCTGTGCAGCCGCCCCACCGGAAGGTCCGGATCCGCGGTGGCCAGCCGGTCCACCAGATCGTCCACCTGGGCGTTGGTCTGCGCGACCACCATCAACGGCCGCCCGGCGGCGGCCAGCTCCCGCGCCGCCCGCACCACCAGCGTCGACTTGCCCGCGCCGGGCGGGGAGTCGACCACCACACCGCGGTGGGCGCCGTGCAGGGTATCGCGCAGGATCGCCTCCGTCGCGCGGGCCGCCGCGGCCGACGGGTCGAACGGCTCGGCCCCGTGCCCGGCACGGGACCCGCCGTCGACACAGTCCGTGCCGATCACAGATAGTCCTCCTCGGTCACCGGGTCGGGGTCGGGGCCGAGCGCCACGGCGTCGGGCGGGCCGCCGTGGGTCCACGGCGTGCTCTCCGCGTCGGGCAGCTCCGGGCCGCCGCGCGGCGCGTGCTCGAACAGCGTCCAGCACATCCGGTCGCCCGGCTCCGGCACCGAGCCCGGCTCCGGGGTCTTCCCGCGTCCCATACCGCCGGTCAGCCGCACCACCAGGGCGCCCGGCGCCTGCGCGCCCGCGAACTCCCCGGTCTGCGTCCTGCCGTCGGCCATCACCCGGTACAGCTTGACCTCCCCCTCCAGATGCGGACGGTCTTCGGTGCGCACCGTGACCAGCGGCCGCGGCCGTGGCACCTTCGCCTCCGACCAGGCCATCTCCACCTCGGTGACCTCGCCCGCGAACGCCTCCCCGGCCAGCCGCCGCCCCGCCATCACCAGCGGGTCGTCCAGCGCCTCCTGGGCCTCCAGCTGCGCCTGCGCCGTCTCCCGCGCGGAGAGCTTCTGCGCCGCCGTCACCGCGTCGTCCCGCTTGGGCTGCGGCGGCTCGCCCGCCCGGACCCGGTCCCGATGGCCGGTGAAGGACCAGCGGTCCCGCTTCCAGCGCTCCGCCACCCGCTCGCCCCGCGGCAGCCCGCGCAAGCGGTCCACGCCGTGCCACAGCGCGTCCCAGGTGGGCCGCAGCTGGGACGCGATCAGCTCGCGCAGCTCGTTCTCGGCGAGCCGCAGCCGTGCCTCGCCCCCGGCCACCCCGCCGAGGACCTCGGCGCGCGCCGCGTCGTAGCGTGCGATGGCCGGGGCCAGCAGCTTGTTGTCGAAGGCCGGGTCGGTGGCCGGGCCCGCGGGCGGGCACAGCAACTGGCCGTCGGCGTCCCGCGCGGACTCCGCCCGCAGCGCGGCCTCGGCGCCGGGGAATCCCTCGGGCGGGTCGATCCAGGCCAGCAGCGAACCCAGGTGCTGGTCCTCCAGATTGCTCTGGCCGGTCGCCCAGTGACGGCCCAGCAGCTCGGTCAGCGACAGCAGCAGACTCGACCCCGGCACCCGGGACCGCTCGCCGTAGTGCGTCAGCCAGCGGCCCAGCAGCGGTACGCGCGCGGGCGCCGGGAAGGGGGTGTCCGGGTCCTGGTCGGCCGTCCGCCGGAACCGCATCGAGCGGCCCAGCAGCCGGACGAACGCCACGCCCGCGGCGCTCGGCACCAGCAGCTGCGGGGCGTCCGCGCACAGCTCGACCTGGACCGGCACCTTCTTCCCGGTCTCCGGATCGGTCTCCTTGCGCTCCTCCAGCTCCACGTCGTCCGCGTAGGAGTCCAGATAGGGCAGCATCTCCTCGGCCAGATCGGCGAGGAAGGCGAACCGCAGATCGCGGTTGCGCGGTTGCGGGACGACCAGCAGCCGCGGCGTATCCCGGTCGGTGCCCACCAGCGCCCCCAGCGGCGCTCCCGCCTCACCGGCGGTGGTCAGGGGTACGAACGCCAGCGGACGGTCGGACAGATGGCGGTGGAGCACGGTCGCAACCGGCCGCGCCCGCCCGTCCCGGACGGCTTCCATCCGGGCCAGGGTGGTGATCAGCGACATGCCACCGCCCCGGGCGCGGCGAGCGCTTCGGCGCGCAGCGCCGCCGCACGGCGCAGGGCGTCCACCGCCGGATCGCCGGTGGGCTCGCCGCCGGTCCTCTCGAGGGCGGCGGCCAGCACGGACTCGACCGTGGTCAGCCCGCCCAGCTCGCCCCGCACCCCGCGGCCCAGCGACTCCACGGCGCCCGTCGCCCGGGACCGCGCCCGGCAGTGGACCGCCAGCTCACAGGCGGCCAGGCACTCCGGGGCATAGGCGGCGTCCACCGCGTCCACGGCGGCCGTCAGCTCCTCGGCCGGGCGGGTCACGGTGCGGCCGTCGTCCGCCAGTCGCAGATCGAAGGTGGTGCCCTCGGGGAGGGCGGCGGCGATGTCCTCGATCCGGGTGAGCCGGGCGAGCTGCCGCCGGGTGACGGACAACTGCTTGCGCACATCGACCAGTTCGGCCGTCGGCAGGTTGGAGAAGTCCTTGGGGCACACCAGCAGCACCTGATGGCGCACCCGGACCGCCCTCGCCTCGCCCACGCTGTCCGGCTTCAGCTCGCCGACCCGCGCCGCCACCCGCTCCAGCGCCAGCGCGTACACCGCGGCCTGGCGGGCGGCCGCGCCCACCTTGGCCGGGTCCGCCGAGCCGTCCACCATCGGAAAGGACTTGATCTCGATGACCGACCAGGAGCCGTCGGGGTGCACCACGACCGCGTCCGGTTCGAGGAAGGCGGGGGAACCCGCCACGTCCAGGCTCACCATCGGATGGTCCAGCAGCGCCCACCGCCCCGCCGCGGTGGCCTCGCGCAGCGCCAGCGCCGTACGGGCGGTGCGGCCCTGCGGGCCCACGGCGGTCAGGTCGGGGGTGTCGACACCGCCCGGCTCGGGCGCGGGCGAGCCGTCCCGCAGCCGCTCGTGCAGCAGCCGGGTGAGCGTCTCACCGCGGTCGGCCTTGACCCGCGCCTCGAAGGAATTGCCGCGCTGATGCGCGAATTGGGACTGCCCGAAGTTGGCCGAGGCGCCCAACGCCCGTGCGAGCGCGCCCTTGTCGACCCCGGCCCCGTCCAGCAGGGCACGGCGACGGCAGCCGGGGTTGGCGGCCAGCGCCGCCAGGGCGCGGGCATCCATCGGATGCGGAACGGTCTCCGGTCCGCGCAGCTCAGCGAGCCGCTGCCGCAGCGCTGTCACCGGTCTCGGCCGCGGCACCTGCTCCTGCCGTGCCGGGCCTGTCACCGGCGGCGCCGTGGTTGCGTTCCCTGTCCGCGCCCCTGCTCTGCTGTCGGGGGATCCGTTCCCGTTCACGTGCCGCAGTCTCGCACTTGTCACCGACATCCGTGGCCGCACCGGTGTTTCCGGTGGCCACGGGGGTCCGCGAAGCGGCCTCCGGGACGGCCTCGCCGACGGTCTCGCCGACCGGGCGGAAGCGGGCGCGCAGCCGGTCGGCGAGCCGCAGCGCGGGCTTCGCGAGCAGTGCCCCGACCCCCATCACGGTGGCGCCGGCGGCCGCGTCGAGGAAGTAGTGGTTGGCGGTGCCCATCACCACGATCGTGATGGACAGCGGATAGAGGACCGCGACTGCCTTGGCCCACACGGAGCGGCCGTGCCGCCACAGCGCCACCCCGCACCACAGCGCCCAGCCCACATGGAGACTGGGCATCGCCGCGAACTGGTTGGTCAGTCCGCCGAGCCCGCGCGGGGCGCTCGCGTCGCCGCCCCACCAGCCGTACGAGCGGTACTGCGCCATGGTGTCGACGAAACCGTGGCCCCCGTCCAGCAGCCGCGGCGGGCAGGTGGGCAGCAGGGTGAAGCCGATCAGGCCGATGAACGTGGAGATCAGCAGCCAGGTGCGCAGAAAGCGGTAGTCGGACGCCCGGTGGCGCTTCCACATCCACACCAGGATCGCCGGAGTGACCACATAGTGCAGCGAGGCATAGGCGAAGTCGGCGGGTATGCCTATCGCGGCGTGCGCCGTGAAGATGTCGTTCAGCGGCGACTCGAAGTCGATGTTCAGGCGTTGTTCGAAGTGGAGGATGGCCAGCCCGTGGTCCACAGCGGTGGACACATCACCGCGAGCCAGTAGCCGTCCGGCCGAGTAGGCGGCGTACACCACGGCTATCAGGGGCAGTTCGGTCCACCAACGGGGCCGACCACCCTGTGATGCCCCGGCTCGGGGCGCGGCAGCGGTAGGGGGCATCCGGACGTTCTCCAAAATGTCAGGCAACCACAACAAGGCGCGCGGTCAACCGTACGGTGTAGGCGAGGCAACGCATGAACCGCCCCCGGAATGCCCCGGTTGCGGTAGGAGTGCCCCGTTTGTATCCCCCGGCCGACGTGGTGCGCGAAGGAAAAGACGCCAGGATCGCCCCGCGGGTTGCCTCGGGAACGGGTGAGCGATGATGGGGACGGCGGACCGGTTGAGGTCCGCACCCCGCGTTCGCATCAGGCCGCGGGCGGCGGTGTGCGACGGGGCACGGCGGCGCGCCGTGGTGGTACATCCGCTGAAAGGCACACCCATGGCACCCCGCATCCTCCTGGCCCGGCACGGACAGACGGAGTGGTCGCTGTGCGGGAAGCACACCGGCCGCACCGACATCCCGCTGCTCGACGAAGGACGGCGGGGCGCCAAGCTGCTCGGTGAGCGGCTGCACCGCGCGCCGTGGACCGGGCTGCCGGAGGCCGAGGTGTGCACCAGCCCGCTGTCCCGCGCGAAGGAGACCTGTGAGCTGGCGGGCTTCGGAGACCGGGCGCGGGAGTGGGATGCCCTGCTGGAGTGGGACTACGGCGCCTACGAGGGGCTGACCCCGGGCGAGATCAAGGCATCCCGGCCGGGCTGGCTGATCTGGCGCGACGGCGTTCCGGAGGGCGAGGCGCGGGAGGCGGTCGCGGCCCGCGCGGACGTGGTGGTGGAGTGGGCGCGCTCGGCCGACCGCGATGTGCTCGTCTTCGCGCACGGCCACATCCTGCGGACCCTCGGCGCGCGCTGGCTCGGCTACGACATCTCCTTCGCGTCCCGGATCCGGTTGGACCCGACGTCGCTGTCGATCCTGGGCTGGGCGTACGGCGAACCGGCCATCGAGCGCTGGAACGACACGGGCCATCTGGGCTGACGCCCTCCGGCGGCGGAGCCGCCCCCGAGGTCCGGCCCCACCTGGCGCGACGCCCCGCCCGGCGCTGCCTCCAGCCACGACGGTCACGTGCCTGCGGCCCACCGCGGCGCGGGCGCCCTTCTGAGGGCCGGGGTCTCCGAGGCGATGGCGGTCGCGGTGCCTGCGGCCCGCCGGCGGTGTGGGATTCCCCGGAGGCTCAGGCCGGGGCCGACGGCCCCAGGGTTTCGGCGGGCCGAGGATGTGCGGCCGTGCGTGGCGCGGCGGTCCGGCCCCCGCCCAGGCACGAGACGTTGCCTGGCGTGCCCTCCGGCCGTGCGTGACGCGGGGGTTGCGCACCCGTCCAGGCGGCTCGCGCCGCCGTGCGGCGGTGGTGACGGTGCCCGCGGCGCACCGCACCGCGGCGTGAGCGCCGCTCCGGGGCCGGGCCGCCGGGCGCCGGTGGTCAGACCCGGCGCGGGCGCGCCGCCGCCTCGTAGCGGTCCAGGAAGTCCGCGACCGGGGCCTCGCCGCCGTGCGGACGCAGCCGCCGGGCGGTGTCGTCGAGCATGCGGCGGATCCGGGACGAGGTGACCTGGTCCATCAGCCGCAGGGCGCGTGCCGCAGCCACGGCGGCCTCGTCCGGTGCGCCGTGCTGTGCGAGGTCGCCCGCCAACTCGGTGGTGAACAGCGCGATGTTGCGGGTGAAGTGGGGGTCCTGGAGGGCGACCGCGCGGCGCGCGTGGTCGACGGCGCGCGCCCAGTCGCCCAGGGCCGACCAGCACTGGGCCTCCAGACCCTGCAGCTCCGCTTCGCCGTAGAAGCTCATCCACTCGGGATCGGCGTCCGAGGGGCCGCGGCCGAACAGGGTCTGGGCGCGCAGCAGGGCGGCCTCGCAGCCGCCGCGGTCGCCGAGCCAGGCCCAGCCGCCCGCCTCGCGCAGCGCCAGCAGGGACAACAGCCGTGGGGAGGAGAGCCGTTCGGCGACCCGTTGGGCCGCCTGGGCAGCCCGGACCGCCTCGCGGGGGCGGCCCGCGTCGCGTGCCAGGAAAGCGGTGTTGCAGAAGGCGTGGGCCTCCAGGGCGGGGTCACCGCTGACCCGCGCGGTGGCCAGCGCCTCGGCGTAGTGCGAACGGGCGTCGGAGAGCCGGCCGGAGTCATGGGCCAACCAGCCCACCGAGATGGCCAGTTCACCGGCGCCCGCGTAGAGCCGGGCGGCGACCGAGCGGCTGTAGCCGCCCGCGTCCAGCAGCGTGTAGGCGGCGCTCAGCGGTTTGGCGGTGTGGCTGTAGAGGGTGTCCGCGCCGTGCCGGTCGTCCAGCACCCGGATCCGGCGCACGGCCTCCTCCACGGCGGCGGCCTCCGCCTCGCCCACCCGGCGCCCGGACCGCCGGGGCGGGGGGACGAGGGGGGTCGCGGCCACGGCGGCGGCCGCCGCCCCACTGGTCATGAAGGCACGGCGTAGCAGTTCGCTCTCCTCGAAGACATCGACGGACGCCCCCGCCCCCGCCCCGGGCGCGGGGACGGTGCCCGCGCCGTGGCGGGCGCGGTGGCCGCGGACCGACTCCCGGGAGGCGAAGCCCAGATCGGTCAGGGAGCGGCCGGGGAACATATGGCGGAAGACGCGTTCGTACGCGTAGTTGGGGCAGCGGATCGCCCCGGACTCGACACGGCCGATGTAGCGGGCGTCACAGGAGACCTGTTCGCCGATCTCACGGGCGGCGCGGCGTACGGAGGCCGCGAACTCGGCGGGGGAGAGCGGTCCTCGCAGCCGCCGGAACGCGGTGTTCGGCCGGGGGGCCGGAGGATCTGGAAGCGGCGTCATATGCAGCCTCTCCCTTGGGTACTGCCAGGTGGGCGGGGGAGAACCGTACCGGCTGTGAGATACACGACACTCGGAGAATTCCAGCAATTGGGACATGTCGCCCACGATCTGCCATGAACTGCCATCCTTTACGGCGGCATTCGGCCGTAGCCGTTGACGCCGTCCGGGCGTTGAACCCCTCGCAACCCGATGAAGAGGGAGGCCGGAGTGGATATCAGCCGCTCACGGACGACTGCCCAGCATCCCCCGCGCACGGCTCACCATCCCCCGCGCCAGGACTGCGATCTGGTCACCGTGCCCGCCCGTCAGGGGCTGGAGGCGGTGGACATCCTGCGCCGTGCGTGCGACGGCCTCGGGCCCGTAGTGCACGACACCGCCTGCGACACCCTCGGCTTCCTGGTGCCGCCCGGCACCGCGGACGGCTGGGATCTGCCGGGCAGTGACTGCACCCGGACCTCCGGGCGCGGTATGCGGATAAGCCCCGGCACCGACCCCATGCCCGGCACCGACCCCATGCCCGGCACCGACCCCGTGCCCGGCGCCGCGCCCCGGGCCCCGGGCGAGCCCCCGGGGTTCGGCACCGGCTGGCTGGTGCCGCCGGGCGATGCGTACAGCGTGGCCACCGACCCCGCGGAACTGCGGGCGGCGCTCGGCGAGGCGGCCCGCACCATCGAGGCCGTCGACCGCTGCCAGTGATCCCCCGGTGATCCGCTGGTGATCCCCCGGCCCCGGTGATCTCCGTTGGCCCCCGGTGATCGCCGTGACGGCCGTTGTCGGTGGCCGGACGCATACTGGGGCCCATGGCGAAAGGCACACACAAGCGAGCGGCCCACGGGCGCGGAAAGGGCCGGGGGCGCACCCCCGAGCCGGCCGTGGCACCCGTGGACGGGGGGCTCGCCGAGCTGGTGCCGGACCGCGACCATCCGCGCGCCTTCACCCTGCTGCTGGACGGCAAGCCGCAGTCCCATGTGGACCTGGACGACCCGGCCCGCCTCGGCTTCGAGTACCAGCGCCGATTCGGTCATATCGCCGATCTCGCCGCCCCGCCAGGACGTCCGCTGCACGCCGTCCACCTCGGCGGCGGCGCCTTCACCCTGGCTCGCTACATCGCGGCCACCCGCCCCCGCTCCACCCAGCAGGTCGTCGAGATCGATGCCCCGCTCGTCCAGTTCGTCCGGCGTGAGCTGCCGCTCGACCCCGGCGACCGGATACGGGTGCGCTCCACCGACGCCCGCGCCGGGCTCGCCAAGGTCCCCGACGGCTGGGCCGACCTGATCATCGCGGATGTCTTCGGCGGCGGCCGTACCCCCGCCCATCTGACCAGCGTGGAGTTTCTCGGCGAGGTGCGGCGGGCGCTGCGCCCCGGCGGGGCCTACGCCGCCAATGTCGCCGACGGCCCGCCGCTGGCCCATCTGCGGGCCCAGATCGCCACCGCCCGCGCGGTGTTCGCCGAGGTGTGTCTGACCGCCGACCCCGCCGTGCTGCGCGGCCGCCGCTTCGGGAACGCGGTGCTGCTGGCCGCCGACCGGGAGTTGCCGTTGGCCGAGCTGACCCGCCGCGCCGCGAGCGACCCGCAGCCCGCCCGGGTCGAACACGGCCGGGCCCTCAAGGACTTCACCGGTGGCGCGGCCCCCGTCACCGACGCAGCCGCCGCGCCCTCCCCGGCCCCGCCGCCGGACGTCTTCGACTGAAGGCACCGGGACCGGCGTCAGGGATGGTCCACCCGGACCTTCGGCGGACCCTCGTGCCAGGTGCAGTAGACCGAGGTGGTCTCCGATCCCGAGGTGAAGTCCACCCGGATCCACTGGGTCTGCTTCCACACCTGCATCTGCCAGCCGCTGTCCGGGGTGGCCGAGACCAGCTCCGCCCCGGAGTCGCGGATGTCGAAGACAACTCGGCCGCCCCGCACCGGATAGCTGCGGATGTTTCCGCTCTCCTCCGGCTTCGACTCCTTTGTCGGACGCGGTGTGGGATCCGGCTTCGTACCGGGCGACGGCGGGGCCGAGGAGCGGCCGGGCGACGGGGACGCGGACCGCTCATCCGAGGGCCGCGAGGGCCGATCGGGCTGGTGGGTCGAGGAGGACCGCTCCTGTGTCGTCGACCGGCCCTCGCCCGCGATCGTCAGCGCGCGCGGCGGGTCGTACGCCGTGCCGGTCAGCACCGTACGCACGCCGTACCAGGACAGCGCGACCGCGGCTCCCGTGGCCAGCACCCACGCCAGGCATTGGACCAGAGCTCGTTGCATGCCCCCCATGCTGCCTCACCCGGATGGCGTACGGTGCCGCCCATGGCAAGTGTGCTCGTCGTCGAGGACGACCAGTTCGTTCGTTCGGCCCTCATACGGCAGCTGACCGAGGCGTCCCACACCGTCCGCAGCGTGGGCACCGCCCTGGAGGCGCTCCGCGAGGTGGCGCAGATCGGATTCGACGTGGTCATCCTGGATCTCGGCCTGCCCGATCTGGACGGGGCCGAGGCGCTGAAGATGCTGCGCGGGATCACCGATGTCCCGGTCATCGTGGCGACCGCGCGGGACGACGAGGCGGAGATCGTCCGGCTGCTCAACGACGGTGCCGACGACTACCTCGTCAAACCCTTCTCCGTGGCGCACCTTTCGGCCCGGATGGCCGCCGTGCTGCGCCGCTCCCGCACCCCCGCCGCCGGTGAGACCCCGCCCTCGGGGGTGCTGCGGGTCGGCGGCCTCACCGTCGATCCGCTGCGCCGCCAGGCCGCCCTGGACGGGATCGGACTCGACCTGACCCGGCGCGAGTTCGACCTGCTGGCCTTCCTCGCCGGACGACCCGGTGTGGTGGTGCCCCGTAAGGAACTGCTGGCCGAGGTCTGGCAGCAGTCCTACGGCGACGACCAGACCATCGATGTCCATCTGTCCTGGTTGCGCCGCAAATTGGGCGAAACCGCCGCCCGCCCCCGCTATCTGCACACCCTGCGCGGGGTCGGGGTCAAACTGGAGCCCCCCACGCAGGACGGCGAGGGCGCGGACGTCCGGGAGTACCGGGAGCGCCGGTGAGATGGGCCCTGGTCAAGGTCTGCCTGGCCGTCACCACCATGGTCGTGGTCGCCTTCGCGGTACCGCTCGGACTCGTCGTCAAGGAGCTGGCCCGCGACCGGGCGTTCGCGGACGCCGAGCGGCAGGCCGCCCAGATCGGCCCGGCGCTCGCCATCACCACCGAACGCGCCCGGCTCCAGCGCGCCGTGGCCAGCACCCAGGCGGGCGGGGACGGCCGGATGGCGGTCCATGTCCCCGATGTGCCGGGCCGCCGGGACAGCGGCTACGACCTCGGCAAGAGCCGGGCGGACCGCAGTGCGGTGGCCACCGCCCGCAAGCTGGGCCGGTCCTCGGTCTCGGAGGCCCCCGGGGGCTACACCCTGCTCCAGCCCACCGCGCTGAGCACCGCTCAGGTCGCGGTGGTGGAGGTGTATGTGCCGCGCGCCATGGTCACCAGCGGGGTGGCCACCTCCTGGCTGGTGCTGGCCGGGGTCGGCCTCGCCCTGATCGTGGGCGCCGTGGCGACCGCGGACCGGCTCGGCACCCGGGTGGTGCGCCCGGCGAAACGGCTCGCTGGGGCCGCCCACGACCTGGGCCAGGGTGAGCTGGGGGTGCGCGTTCCGGAGGAGGGACCGGCCGAACTCCGGTCCGCCGCCGTGGCGTTCAACTCCATGGCCGACCAGGTGGTCCAGCTGCTGGCCGGGGAGCGTGAGCTGGCCGCCGATCTCTCCCACCGGCTGCGCACCCCGCTCACCGTGCTGCGCCTCAACGCCGCCTCGCTCGGCGACGGACCGGCGGCCGACCAGACCCGCTTCGCCGTCGCCCAGTTGGAGCGCGAGGTCGACCAGATCATCCGCACCGCGCGGCAGCAGAAGACCCACGCTCCTTCCGGCTGCGATGTCTCCGAGGTGATCCGGGAGCGGATGGACTTCTGGTCCGCGCTGGCCGAGGACGAGGACCGCACCGTACGGCTGGCCGGGGTCGACCGCACCGTACGGGTGCCGGTCGCCCGCCCCGAACTCGCCGCCGCCCTCGACGCGCTGCTCGGCAATGTCTTCCGGCACACCCCCGAGGGCACCGCGTTCGCCGTCGACGTCCACAACGGCGAGGACAGCGTGATCGTGCTGGTCTCCGACGCGGGCCCCGGCATCGAGGACCCGGAGGCGGCGCTGCGCCGCGGCCACGGCGACGGCGGCCCCGGCTCGACCGGGCTCGGGCTGGACATCGTGCGCCGGGTCGCCGAGTCCACCGGTGGCGATGTGCGCATCGGGCGCTCGGTGCTGGGCGGCACCGAGGTGCGGGTCTGGCTGTCGCTGCACGGCGACGGGGCGGCCGAGCACGGGCGGCGCGGCAGGCGCCGCAGGGCCCGGCAGAAGGCGCGCTGCCTCACCGAGCGGCTGACCTCACGGCTGCCCGGGGGCTGACGCCCGGACGGTGGGCGGGGGCCCAAACGGTGGGCGGGCCCGGCTTAATCGCTCCCGATGGGCGCCTTAAGGGCGCCATAAGAAGCGCACCCCGCACCCGGGAAGAGACTTTTGCCCGTTTCGGCCTCGCTAGCGTGCTGCCCGCACCACCACCCCCCACCCCCGTCCACGAGGCAGGCAGCTGATGAGCACTACGCACCGTCGCACGGTGAGCCGGACCGGCATGGTGATCGGCGCGGTGGCCGCCGCCGCGGTGGCCGGCGGCGCGGCGTTCGTGCTCAGCGGTGCGGCGAACGCCGGAACCGTCGGCGGGAAGAAGGACTCAGGCCCCCGGCACACCGCGGTGAAGACCAAGAAGACGTCCCGGGCGGCCGCGGGCTTCGCCCCGTACGTCGACACCTCGCTCTCGCCCGCCTTCGACCTGGTGGGCGCGGCCGAGAAGACCGGCGTCAAGGAGTTCAACCTCGCCTTCATCACCTCCGGCGGCGGCTGTACGCCCAAGTGGGGCGGTGTCACCGACCTCGGCAGCGACGCCGTGGCCAAGCAGCTGGACACGCTGCGCGCGGCAGGGGGTGATGTCCGGGTCTCCTTCGGCGGCGCTTCCGGCTCCGAACTGGGCCTGGCCTGCACCTCGGTCGACCAGCTGACCGCGGCGTACGGCAAGGTCGTGGACACCTTCAAGCTCACCAAGGTCGACTTCGACATCGAGGGCGCGGCACTGCCGGACACGGCCGCCAACACCCGCCGCGCGAAGGCCATCGCCGCCCTCCAGAAGAGCCACCCCGGCCTGGATGTCTCCTTCACCCTGCCGGTGATGCCGACCGGGCTCACCCCGGACGGCGTCAACCTGGTCGCCGACGCCAAGAAGAACGGGGTGAAGGTCTCCGCCGTCAACATCATGGCGATGGACTACGGCGCCTCGTTCGACGGTGACATGGGCCAGTACGCGATCGACGCGGCCACCGCGACCCAGGGCCAGATCAAGGACGCCCTCGGGCTGAGCGACAAGGCCGCCTGGCGGACCGTTGCCGTGACCCCGATGATCGGCGTCAATGACGTGGTCACCGAGATCTTCACCGTGGACGACGCCAAGCAGCTGGTGGACTTCGCCACGTCCAAGAAGCTCGGCCGGCTCTCCATGTGGTCCGCGACCCGTGACAAGCAGTGCCCGGGAGGCGCCCAGAACTCCGCGTCGCCCACGTGCAGTTCGGTCGAGCAGAAGGAGTTCGCGTTCTCCAAGGCGTTCGGCGCGTACAAGGGCTGACGCCGGAAGGCACCCGACCACACGACCGGCCCCCGGGAACGTTCCCGGGGGCCGGTCGTGTGGTCGGGCCGCTACGGATGGTGCTGCCGCTCGAACTCCTCGCGCGTGGGCTTGGCGATCTGCCCGTTCTCACCGAAGTAGGCGCGGGAGAGCCGGACCCGCAGACGCTCCGTGAAGGTCAGCTTGCGTTCGACCCCGGCCTCGTCGACCGCGGGCGGCAGCTCCAGCGGCTGGTACTGGTCGAAGGAGGTCAGGGTGTACCGCTCGCCCTGCGTCAGCGGCTCGTGCACCTCCATGTACTCGCCGTGCGGCAGCCGCTGGATGACCCCGGTCTCCCGGCCGTGCAGCACCTTGTCCCGGTCCCGCCGCTGGAGGCCCAGGCAGACCCGCTTGGTGATGGCGAACACCACCACCGGCGCCACGAAGAAGGCGATCCGGCCGGCCCAGGTGATGGCGTTGATCGACAGATGGAAGTGGGTGGCGACCAGGTCGTTGCCGCCGCCGATCAGCAGCACCAGGTACAGGGCGATCCAGGCGGCGCCGAAGGCGGTGCGGGTCGGGGCGTTGCGCGGGCGTTCATTGAGGTGGTGTTCGCGTCTGTCCCCGGTGATCCACGCCTCGAGGAACGGATAGAGCCAGATGACGAGCAGCACCATCGGGAAGACCATCAGCGGGATGAAGATGCCGAGGACGAGCGTATGGCCCCAGAGGTTGATCTCCCAGCCGGGCATCAGCCGGATCAGCCCCTCGGAGAAGCCCATGTACCAGTCGGGCTGGGCGTCGGTGGACACCATGTCGGGCCGGTACGGGCCGTAGGCCCAGATCGGGTTGACGGTGGCGATGCCCGACATCAGGGTGGTGATGGCGAAGACCAGGAAGAAGAAGCCGCCGGACTTGGCCACATAGACCGGCCACAGGGGCGGCCCGACGATGTTCATGTTCTTCTTGCCGGGCCCCGGGTGATGGGTGTGCTTGTGGTAGACGAGCAGCATCATATGGAGCGCCAGCAGCCCCAGCATGATGCCCGGGATCAGCAGGATGTGCACGGTGAACAGACGCGGAATGATGATGTCGCCGGGGAATTGCCCGCCGAAGAGGAAGAACGACAGGTAGGTGCCCACGATCGGCACCGACAGGATCGCGCCCTCCATGAAGCGCAGACCGGTGCCCGAGAGCAGATCGTCGGGCAGTGAATAACCCAGGAAGCCGTCGAACATACCGAGGATCAGCAGTCCGGCGCCGGACATCCAGTTGAACTCACGCGGTTTGCGGAACACGCCGTTGAAGAACGTGCGCATCATATGGACGAGCATGCTCGCGATGAAGAGGATCGCCGCCCAGTGGTGGATCTGCCGCAGCAGCAGCCCGCCGCGGAGGTCGAAGCTGATGTCCAGGGTGGATTCGTACGCCGCCGACATCCGGATGCCCTGGAGCGGGACGTAGCGGCCGTGGTAGACGACCTCGTTCATCGAGGGATCGAAGAACAGGGTCAGATAGACCCCGGTGAGAATGATGATGATGAAGGTGTAGAGCGCGATCTCACCGATCAGAAAGGACCAGTGGTCCGGGAAGACCTTCCGCAGATTGGCCTTGGCCATCTTGAAGAGGCCCACCCGCCCGTCCGCCCAGTCGGCGAGGGCCTCGCCCTTGCCGACCGGTCCGGTCCGGGCGGATTCGTCGTCGTGGACCCTCTGCCGGCGCCCCGGGAATGCTCTCATGTTTCGGATTTACCAGTCCCTCCAGTACCCCGCCCGCGTCGGCCGTGCGCGGCTAGCCCCTTTGGCGGAAATGTTGGAGGAAACGTGGGAAGAAAGCGCGGCATACGCATGGGCGGGGAAAACCGGGGGCGGTCGAACATCCGCTCGTCCCCGGAGGGTGCTCCGGCGGGCCGCCGGAACGAGGGCGGCCCATTCGGCGACGGGGCCTACGCCTCCGGCAGCTCACCGGTCTCCGCCACCCGTGCGTACCAGCGGGCGCTGGACTTCGGGATACGGGCTTGGGACGGATAGTCCACATAGACCGCGCCGAAACGCTTGCTGTAGCCGTACGCCCATTCGAAATTGTCCATCAGGGACCACAGGAAATACCCGCGCAGATCGGCGCCGTCGGCGAGCGCCCGGTGCGCCGCCGCCAGATGGCTCCGGAGGTAGTCGATCCGCTCCGGGTCATGGACCCGGCCGTCCGCGTCCGGCTTGTCGTCGTACGCGGCGCCGTTCTCCGTGATGTACAGCGGCACCCCCGGTGCCTCCCGGGTGTAGCGCATCAGCAGGTCGTGCAGGCCGGTCGGGTCCACCGTCCAGCCCATCTCGGTGCGCTCGCCGGCGGGCTGGTGGAACGCCACCTGCTCGGCACCCGGGAAGGGGGAGTGGGCGCCCGTGCCATGGCTGTCCTGGCGCACGGCGGGCTCGTCACCGGCCGGGGCGGACACCAGGGACGGGGTGTAGTAGTTGATGCCCAGCGCGTCCAGGGGCTGCTTGATGACGGCCAGGTCGCCGTCGTGGACGAAGTCCCAGTCGGTGATGGACCGGGTGTCCTCGATCAGGTCCTCCGGATACGCGCCGCGCAGCAGCGGCCCGGTGAAGACGCGGTTGGCGAGCGCGTCGATCCGCCGCTGCGCGTCCAGGTCCCCCGGGCTCCCGGTCAGCGGTCTGACCACCGCCGGGTTGAGGCTGATGGCGATCCGGGCGCGGGCGGGCAGTGCGGCGCGCAGCGCCTGGGCGCCCAGACCATGAGCGAGATTGAGGTGATGGGCGGCGCGCAGCGCGGCCGGCGGCTCGGTGCGCCCCGGGGCGTGGACCCCCGAGGCGTAGCCCAGGAAGGCGCTGCACCAGGGCTCGTTGAGGGTGGTCCAGAAGTCCACGCGGTCGCCGAGCGCACCGGCCACGATCGCGGCGTACTCCGCGAACCGCTCGGCGGTCTCCCGCTCCGGCCAGCCGCCACCCGCGGCCGAGCCGCCGCGGAACCGGGACTCCAGCTCCTGCGGCAGATCCCAGTGGTAGAGCGTCAGCACCGGCTGGATGCCCGCCGTCAGCAGCTCGTCCACCAGCGCGCGGTAGAAGTCGAGACCGCGCTGGACGGCCGGGCCGCGCCCGGTGGGCTGGACCCGTGGCCAGGAGACCGAGAAGCGGTACGCGCCCAGCCGCAGCCCGCTCATCAGCCGGACGTCCTCGCGGTAGCGGTGGTAGTGGTCGGCGGCGATATCGCCGGTGTCACCGCCGAGCACCCTTCCGGGGGTGCGGCAGAAGGTGTCCCAGATGGACGGGGTACGGCCGTCCTCCTGCGCGGCCCCCTCGACCTGGTACGCGGCCGTGGCCGCGCCCCACAGGAATCCGGGGGGAAAGGCGAGTGTCATGGAAGCGCTCCCATGCGTACGAAGGTGGGGGTCCGGACGGGTCGGACGGAACGGGTCGGGGCGGGCGGCGGGCGCTCAGCCCTTGACGGCGCCCTGCATGATGCCGCCCACGATCTGCTTGCCGAAGAGGACAAAGGCGATCAGCAGCGGAAGGGTGCCGAGCAGCGCGCCCGCCATGATCACCGACTGATCGGGGATATAGCCGCGGCCGAGGCCGGTCAGGGCCACCTGCACGGTCGGGTTACCGCTCTGGGTGAGCGCGATCACCGGCCAGAAGAAGTCGTTCCACGCCTGGACGAAGGTGAGCATGCCCAGGACGGCCATGGCCGGCCGCGCTGCCGGGAACACCACATGCCAGATGATCCGCAGACTGCTCGCCCCGTCCATCCGCGCCGCCTCGACCAGTTCGGACGGCAGCGCCTGGAGCAGGTACTGCCGCATGAAGAAGACCCCGAAGGCGCTGACCAGGGTGGGCAGGATGACGGCCTGGAGCTGATCGGTCCACTTCAGCTCGGCGATGGTCATGTACAACGGCACCACGCTCAGCTGCGGTGGCACCATCATCGTCCCGATGGTGAGCAGCAGCAGTGCGTTCTTGAACCGGAACCGCAGCTTGGCGAAGGCGAATCCGGCGATCGTCGAGAACAGCACGGTCCCGGCCGCGACCGTCCCCGCCACCACGGTCGTATTGAGCAGCGCCGTGCCCATGTTGGCGTCGCGCCATGCGATCGTCAGGTTTCCGGCGAGGTTTCCGCCGAACCAGAACGGCGGCGGGGTCCCGGCCAGCCGGGTGTTGGTACGGGAGGCGGCGACGGCGGTCCACACCAGCGGGAACAGTGAGCCCGCGGTGAAGAGGATGAGCACGGCGTAGGTCAACGGCCCGCCGTGCAGCGGGCGTCCGGCCCGTCCGCGGCCCCGCGCGACCGGGGGCGCGGGAGGCGGTGCGGACGCCGCCGCGGTGTCAGCCGTCGGACGGGACGGCACGGTGGCGGTCATGGCTCTCCCTCGCCTTCCTTTTCGCCTTCGTCAGCGGGTGTGTCACGGCCCTCACCCGCTCTTCCGCAGCCGTCGCCCGATCAACCAGTGCGCGGCGGCGATCAGCAACAGGATCAGGAACATCGCCCAGGCGATGGCGGAGGCCCGGCCGAGGTGCAGATTCACCCAGCCCTGCTCGTACAGATAGAGCCCGAGCGTCTGGTACTGGTGGTCGGCTCCACCGGTGGCCCCCGCGGCCCCGTTGAACAGCAGCGGCTCGCCGAAGAGCTGGGTGGCCCCGATCGTCGAGACGACGACCGTGAACAGGATCGTCGGCCGCAGTGAGGGGATGGTGACATGGCGGAACTGCTGCCATCGCGAGGCCCCGTCCAGGGCCGCCGACTCGTACAGATCGCTGGGCACGGCCTGCATCGCGGCCAGATAGATCAGTGTGTTGTAGCCGGTCCAGCGCCAGATCACGATCGTGGAGACCGCCAACTGCGAGGTCCAGGTGCCGTTCTGCCAGTCGATCGCGTCCAGTCCGGCCAGCCCCAGCGCCCAGTTGACCATGCCGTAGTCCCGCCCGAAGAGCAGCACGAACACCAGCGTCCCCGCCGCGACCGAGGTGGCGTACGGGGTGAGGAGCGCGACCCGGAAGAACATCGAGCCGCGCAGCCGGTAGTTGAGCAGATGGGCGAGGCCGAGAGCCATCAGCAGCTGCGGCACGGTGGAGATCACCCCGATGGTGAAGGTGTTCCGCAGCGCGTTCCAGAAGAAGTCGTCCTCCCACAGCCGGGAGTAGTTGTGCAGCCCCGCCCACTCCATATGGGTGGGGTCGGTCAGCTCCACCCGGTGCAGTGAGGCCCAGCCCGTGTACAGCAGCGGGAACAGCCCGAAGGCGCTGAAGAAGAGGAAGAACGGGGCGACCAAGGCATACGGACTCCAGCGCAGGTCCCGGCGGTAGCGGCGGCTGCGCCGGGCGCGGCTCCGCTCCTCGGCGGTAGCGCGCGGCGCGGTGAGCGCGGTCACCGGTCCAGGGCGTTGTCGATGGACCGGACGGCGGCCTTCCAGCCCTCGTCCGCGGTTTTGCCCTGCTGGTCGACCTGGAGCAGCCCGACATCGGTGATGTTCTGGTGGATGAGGGAGTCCTTCGGGCCGAGCACCTGGGTAGGGATGCTTTCGGCCGCCGCGCTGAAGAGGGCGCCGATCGGTGCGTCGCCGAAGTACGGATGCCTGGCCTTCGCCACCTGCGGCAGCTTGTACGCGGCCCGGGAGCTGGGGAAACTGCCCTGTTTCCGGAAGAGTGTGGCCTGCTGCTCGGGCGCGGTCAGCCAGGCGGCGAGCTTCACCGCCTCGTCGGTGTGCCGCCCCGCTTTGGGCACGGTGAGGAAGGAGCCGCCCCAGTTGCCGGGGCGGGGCGCGGCGGCCACGTCCCACTGGTCCTCGGCCTTGGGCCCGGACTTCTCCTTGATGTAGCCGAGCATCCACGGCGGACAGGAGACAGTGGCGAACCGGCCGTTGGCGTACGCCTGGTCCCAGGTCTTCTGGAACTGCTGGAGCCGGGCGGTCAGCTTGCCCTTCGCCGCGGCCGTGGCGATGCGCCATGCCTCCTTGACCGCCGGGCTGTCCTGGTAGACGGGCTCGCCGCCGGGGTTGTAGTAGCGCCGGGCGTTGCCGGCGACCGCCGCGTTGTACACCCCGGCCGCCGAGTCGACGAAGGCGGTGCCGCGCGGGGCGTTCCTCATATAGCGCTTCCCGGTGGCGAGGTACGTGCGCCAGTCGCCCGCCCACAGCCGGGCGACCTTCTTCCGGTCGGTGGGCAGTCCGGCCCGGCGGAAGAGGTCCTTGCGGTAGCAGATCGCCATCGGGCCGATGTCGGTACCGAGTCCGATCGTCCGGCCGTCCTTGGTGGTGGATTGCGCCCATTTCCAGGGCAAGAAGGTGTCCTTCTCCACCCCCTTTGCCTTCGAAAGATCAATGAACTTGTCCGCCTGGGTGGTGGTGACCTCGTTGACATTGGACACCTCGACGGCCTGGATGTCGGCGAGCCCGCTGCCCGAGCCGAGATGGGTGAGCAGCTGGGGGTAGTAGTTCTCGTTCCGCTCGATCGAGGTTTCCTTGATCCGGATGTCCGGGTGCAGCTGCATATACGTGTCGTAGAGCCCGGCCTGCCGGTAGCCGAAGACACCGAAGACGCCCATGGTCACGGTGGTTCTGCCGCCTCCGTCACCGCCTCCGGAGGAGGCTCCGGCCGGGTCCTCGCCGTCGTCGGCACAGCCGGTCAGCAGCCCGGCGCCGAGGGCGGCGGCGGCTGTGAGGGCCACCATCCGCCGTCCCTGTCTTCCTGGTCTTCCTGAACTCGTGCGCATTCCGTCCTCCTCGCACCCCGGCGTACCGCTCCCGGCCAAGAGATGGGCGTTCATGGCGCTTTGGGCAACATCGGCGCGGGCGGGGAACGTGCGGCTTGTGTATGGCCCAGGTAGTGTGGGAGCGCTCCCAAATTGATGTGTTGAAGGGTTCCGGCTGCCCGCGGGGGTGTCAAGGGAGCGCGCGAAACAACGCCCCGAAACCACACTGCTGTTGAATGTCCCTTCGCAGCCGCCGAGGGAGGAGGGGCTGCCGGGTACGACGGCTGGAGGCGCGAGATGGCAGGAACGCGGCGGCGCGGGGCGGGCCGCGGACGGCCCACGCTGGAGGAGGTCGCGGCCCGCGCCGGAGTCGGCCGGGGCACCGTCTCGCGGGTGATCAACGGCTCGCCGCGGGTCAGCGACCGTACCCGGGTCGCCGTGCAGCGGGCCGTCGCCGAACTGGGCTACGTCCCCAACCGGGTGGCCCGCGCGCTGGCCGCCAACCGGGCCGACGCGGTGGCCCTGGTGATACCCGAGCCCGAGACCCGGCTCTTCGCCGAGCCCTACTTCTCCGACATCATCCGCGGCGTCGGCGCCGAACTGGCCGACGCCGACCTCCAGTTGCTGCTGACCCTCATCCGCACCCCCAAGGAGCGCCAGCGCTTCGCGGACTATCTCTCCGCCCACCGGGTCGACGGTGTGCTGCTGGTCTCCGTGCACGCGGACGATCCGCTTCCGGACCTGCTGGAGCGGATAGAGATTCCCGCGGTGCTCAGTGGCCGCCGCTCGGCGCACGAGTCGGTCCCGTACGTGGACTCGGACAACACCGGCGGTGCGCGGGCCGCGGTGGAGCACCTCGTCGAGCGCGGCCGGTCCACGGTCGCCACCATCACCGGCCCGCTGGACATGTACGCCGCCCGGTGCCGTCTGGACGGCTATCGCGCCGCGCTCAGGGCGGCGGGCCGGGAGGCGGATCCGGCACTGGCCGTGGCCGCGGACTTCACCGAGGAGGGCGGCCGCCGGGCGATGCGCGAACTGCTGAACCGCAGACCCGGCCTGGACGCGGTCTTCGCGGCCTCGGACGTGATGGCCGCGGGCGCCCGGCAGGTGCTGCGCGAGGCGGGCCGCCGGGTGCCGGACGATGTCGCGCTCGTCGGATTCGAGGACTCCGCCGTCGCCCGCCATATGGATCCCCCGCTCACCAGCGTCCGGCAGGCCACCGAGGAGATGGGGCGGGCGATGGTGCGGGTGCTGCTGGACGAGATCGAGGGCGCGGCGGAGCGTACGGCCGCCCGGCCGCAGCTGGTGCTGCCGACGCGGCTGGTGGTGCGCGCGTCGTCCTGACGCCGGTTCAGACCGGCGGCCCGGGGCTCGTCCCCGCTTCCACCGGACCGGCTTCCACCGCCCCTGCTTCCACCGCCCCGCCGCCGGCTTGTGCCAGCGCCGCCTCCAGCCGCTGGATATGGCGGTGCTGGAGCCGGGCGGTGCGCTGGAGCGACAGAACCGCCCGTAGGAACTGGTCCATATCGGCGGCCCGGGTGAGGATGTCGTCCGGCACCCGCGCGTCGTCCGGACAGTCCGGCGAGTCCTGGCCGAGCACCGCGTGCGCCCATGCCCGGGTGACCGGTTTGAACATCCGCGGGTGGTTGGCCACGATCCGGGCCCGTACCGCGAGATCGTTCTCGGCGGCCTCCACATGCAGCCCGTCGTCCTTGTTGCGCGCCCCGAAGAGCGGCTCGTGGAGATGGTGGGCGGTGAAGCCGCGCTCGGCGCAGGAGATCCAGAAGTCCCAGTCCTCCCCGGCGCGCATCTCCTCGTTGTAGCCGCCCACCGCCTCCCACACCTCACGGCGGTAGAGCGAGCAGTAGAACATGATCAGACGGCGCAGCAGCAGCCGCGGGTTGTACGCGGGGAGCGCCAGCACCTGGGCGGGGAGGTCCTGGTCGTCGGTGAAGGCGGAGACATCGGTGGAGGCGATGGCGATGTCCGGGTCGCCCTCCAGCACCGCGACGGTCTTCTCCAGCATGGTCGGGGCGATCACGTCGTCCGCGTCCAGCGGCAGCACATAACGGCCCGTGGCGGCGGCGATCCCGGCGTTGCGGGCGGCGGAGACCCCCGCGTTGGCCTGGCGCAGCAGCCGGATCGGGCGGCCGGGGTGGCGGGCGATCAGGGACTCGGCCACCGCCGCGGTGTCGTCGGGGCTGCCGTCGTCGACGATGATCAGCTCCCAGTCCTGGTAGGTCTGGGCCAGCACACTCGCCACCGCCTGCGGCAGATAGCGGCTGTAGCCGTAGCAGGGGATCACCACGGAGACGGCCGGACGCGGGGCGGGGTCGGCGCACGAGCCGGACGCGGCCCCCGGGAGGGTTGTCTCCAGGGGGCCGCGCTCGGCCGCGGGGGGTGCCGCGCTCATCGGGCTCCGGTGGCTGTGGTGGACGAGCTGCCGTACCGGGCTTTGGCGGCTTTCGAGGAGTCGTTGCCGATGGCGATGTTGGAGCACGAGCCGTCACCGATCGGCACGATGACCACATTGGCGTTGTTGGACGGGCCGGAGGAGTCACAGTGGTTCTTCTGGGTCACACTCTTCGGGTCGCCGAAGATATGCGCGAAGTTCAGGCAGTTGGCCCCGGCTTCCACGCCGTCGGCGCTCAAGGGAAGGGTGCTGGCGGTGGCGGTGTCACACTCGTTGCTCTGGTTAACGGGGTCGGCGAGGGCGGCCTGACCGCCGCCGAACATCACCGCGCCCGCCGTCGCCGTCACCAGCGCGGCCGTTTTGCCGATGTTCATGAAAACCTCCTTGTGAGCGCTCCGCGTGGGTCCCCGCGGACTTGTGTCCAACGACAAGCGGCGGGCCGGGGATCGATCATGCGGACCGCTTCACCTGTCCGGCGCAGCACGCTCGGGTTCCGTCGTGGATTCCGGTTCGGGCTCCGGTCGGCGGTGGGGCGGATGGACCACCTCCAGCGCGGGCAGCCCCCAGCAGTCCATGCCCATGTCGCGGGCCATCGCGGCGAGTCCCTCGGTCTCGATCAGATGCCGGTACGGAACGGCCGGGAACACCAGGCCGTCGCGGTGCAGATCGGCGCGTACCAGGAGCCCCGCGCCGCCCACCGAGTCGACGCGGACCCGCTCCCGCCCGCGCAGCTCGTCGAGGTACATCCGGCCGTAGCCCCTGGGCGGTTGCAGGATCCCGTCGCGCAGCCAGCCGCTCCAGTCCAGCGCGTCGGCGCCGGGCCGCAGTACGAAGGTGTTGAGGTCGAAGGTGGGACCGCCGGGCTCGGTGACGCAGTGCGGTACCACGATGTCCTCGCCCGCGCCGAGCAGCCGCTGGACGAGGTCGGGCGGGCAGCCGGTCACATCCGCGTCGAGCCACAGCACCCACGGCTCATCGGCGAGCGCCCGGGAGAGCAGATGGTTGCGGGCCCTGGCCAGCACCGACCGCCGCCGCCGCTGGACGGCGGGCTCCCAGCGGGGTCCGGACAGCCGGAGGCCGAAGTGCCGCCGTACCAGGGTGACCCGGCGGAACTCGGCCCTGAGCGCGGGCAGGGCGTCCCGCAGCAGCTCCCAGGTGCCGTCCTGGCTGTCGCCTTCCAGCAGACCGACCGAGAGCGCCTCCCGGGGGTAGTCCAGGGCCCGCAGATTCTCCAGATGGCCGGGGAGGAACGCGGCCGCGTCCTTGACCGGGGTGAGCACCAGGACGGGCGGCCGCTCGGCGGACGCGGGGGGGAGCGGGGCGGGGCGCCGGGCGGCGGGGACACGGACGGACGGCGAGGGCGACGGCGACGGTGGCGGCACGTCGGGTGCGCCGTGCCCGGCCGCGGGCCCGCGCTCCGCACCGGCCTCCGCTTCCGCCTCCGTTCCGCACTCCGCCGGTGTTGGTGTCGGCGTCTCCGGCTGCGCCTGGAGGACGTCCGCCGGGTCCAGCGGCAGCCGGACCGCCATCTCCCGCACCAGATCGCCGTAACCTCCCCCGGTCCACACCTGGGTCGCCGCCTCGAAGATGCTCGCGAAGTGGGACTCGTCGAAGGTGTTGGCCCCGTGGCAGACGTAGGTGTACAGCGCGGGCACGTCCACGGACACCACCCGGCCCGCGCCGACCACCTGCGCCGCGACCGGGGAGTCCTCGCCGCGCCGCAGCGCCGGATAGCGCGGCAGCCCCTCCTTCGCGCAGACCATGGAGCCCTCCCACACCCGCGCCCCCGAGATCCCCAGGGTGCGGCGGGCCGGCCACCACAGCCGTTCCCGGGCGAGGAAGCAGGCGTTCGCGCCGAGCCCGGCGATCGCCGCCATCTGCACCTCCAGCCGCTCCGGGTCGTACAGATCGTCGTCGTCCCACTGGCACACATACGGTCCGGCGGCCACGTCCACCGCCACATTGCGGAGTTCACCCAGCGTGCGCCCCTCCGGCGGCAGTCGGTGCAGCCGGATCCGGGGTTCGTCGAGCGCGCGGATGTGCCGTTCCAGGGCGTCGTCGGCGCTGTCGTCCACGACGACGAGTTCGGCAGGGGCGTAGGTCTGGGCGAGGAAGCACCGGATCGCACGCGCGGCCGCCGCCGGCCGGTCCTTGGTCACCATCAGGCACGACACCATCGGTGCGGGAGCGCCCGCGGCCCACCGGGCGCGCTGCGCGTCCAGGTCGAACTCACCCGTGGCGCACGGCCGCAGCCCCTCACTGGTCCAGAACGGGATCTTCCGCGCGGCCGATGTCCGCGGCCGGAACGAGGCGTCGATCGCCCAGCTGCCCGACCAGTGGTGCACGGCGTACGCCTGGCTCAGGTCCACCTCGTGCCGCCCGTACGCCTCCGTGGCATGCGGGCTGGGCACGGGGTAGAGGGTCTGCGGCCCGAGGAGGCTGATCGAGCAGCCGGACGGGGCGCTGTCGACCGCGCGGGTGAGGAAGTACGGGCCTGTCGCGTCGAGGGGGCCCGGTGCGGTGTGGGTGCCGACCAACTCCCGGTGCGCATGCGCCCAGAAGGGGTGGCCGGGCCGCGAGGCGAGGAACGCGTTGCCGACCACGCGCCGCAGTCCGCGCCGGCGCGCCCACAACAGCCGGGTGTGCTCCTCGGGTTCGAGGCCGAGCACCAGCTCACGGCCGGCGAGGAGGTCGGTCACCGGGCGCAGGCACTCGAAGTCCAGATCGGCGTAGACCCCGCCGAAGTGGTCGAGCAGGAAGTACCGGATCGCGTCGGCGCGCATGATCGGCTCGGGATAGCCGTCGTAGACCGGCAGGAACCAGGGGTAGTGCTGTTCCAGGAAGGCGCGGTTGTCCGCGTCCGTCCACAGCCGGTACTCCCACTCGGGATGGTGACGCCGCCAGGACGCGGCCCAGGCCCGCCATCGGGGCGGTACGTCATCGTCCTTCCAGGTTTGATGGATAAGAGGCGGAATTCCGGTCTGCTCGGCCATCCGCACAGTATGTCCGGGTACGGCAGGGGGCCGGCCGCGGTGTCACCCGCCCGGCCCAAGGGAGAACACGGGGCGTGGACCCCGCGCCGGGTTCATCGTGGGCCTTCCCCTGGCCGCGGGCGAGCGGAGGGGGTCCGATCGTGCGCGGATCGCCCGTCTGGGGCGCCCGGGGTGCGGCGGCGGGCCGTCAGCCGCACGTTGGACGCATGACCGAGAGTGAGCTCCCGCGTATCACCCGGCCGCCGATCGTGGTGCTCGGTGTCCAGCCGGGGCAACCCCCCTACCGGCTGGTGGAGGTGGCCGGTGAGCTGGCCGGCAAGGCGCACTCGGTCCTGGAGGTGATCGAGATCGCCCGGTCGGTGGGCCTCGACGACATCGATCTCGACGACCCCGATGTCGTCCGCTGGGTGGGCGGTGACAAGTTCACCTGGACCTCGTGGTGGCCCTATCACCCGCCGCCGTACGAGGAGGGCGAGCGGCGCGGGAGGCGGCAGGGCAGGCGCGGACGGCAGGAGCGCCCCGAGGGCCCCGAGGAGCGCGAACCCGACGAGACACGTGACTGACGCCTTACGACTGTCAACCAAGCGTTGACACTCCCGAACTGTCAACCTAGGGTTGACATATGACGGAACCAGTCGGCATGACGCATCCCGTACGCCTCGACGACCTCATCGGGGCCATCAAGAAGGTCCACACCGACGCCCTCGAGCAGCTCACCGACGCGGTGATCGCCGCCGAACACCTCGATGAGGTGGCCGACCATCTGATCGGCCACTTCGTGGACCAGGCGCGGCGCTCGGGCGCCTCCTGGACGGATATCGGCAAGAGCATGGGGGTCACCCGCCAGGCGGCCCAGAAGCGCTTCGTCCCCAAGAGCGTCGGCGATCAGTCGGCCCTCGACCCCGCCCAGGGCTTCAGCCGGTTCACCGAGCGCGCCCGGAACGTGGTGGTAGCGGCCCAGAACGAGGCCCGCGCCGCGTCCAACGACGAGATCCGCCCCGCCCACCTGATCCTGGGGCTGCTGGTCGATCCGGACTCCCTCGGCGCGAAGGCACTCACCGCCCAGGACGTGGCGGCGGACGCGGTCCGCGAGGCGGTCACCGCCTCCCTGCCCCCGGCAGCCGAGCGGATCCCCGACCTCATCATGTACGACCAGGACGCGCGCAAGGTGCTGGAGCTGACGTACCGGGAGGCGCTGCGGCTGGGGCACAACTACATCGGCACCGAGCACATACTGCTCGCCCTCCTGGAGTTCGAGGACGGCTCGGGCCCGCTCGCCGCCCTCGGCGTCGACAAGGCCGCTGCCTCGGAGCACATCGCCCGCGCCGTCGCAGAGATCGCCGCCGCCCACGGCCAGGAATGACCTCCCGGGGGCGGGAAGCCCGGTCCGCAACCGCTTCTGCGTCATCGACAGCGGCCGGTGCTGAGCCCCGACCGCTGCCCGCGCGCCGCTGGGCCATGAGGAAGGCCCCCGTCCGCTTCCGCGGCCGGGGGCCTTCCTCGTTCAGGGTGAGTAACGGGACTCGAACCCGCGACATCCTGGACCACAACCAGGTGCTCTACCAGCTGAGCTATACCCACCATGACCGGCGCTTCTCGCACCGGCCGAGAAAAAGTGTACAGGGTCGGCGGGGGTGCTCGCGCCCGGCTTTCGGGGAGCCGGGCGCGAGCGGTGGATCATGCGTGCCGGGCGGGCAGGACGTGCCTGGCCGCGATCGACTTCGCGGTGTCCGTGTCCGGGCCGGGCTGGGGCACGAAGACCGCCTCCCGGTAGTAGCGCAACTCCGCGATCGACTCATGGATGTCGGCGAGCGCGCGGTGGTTGCCGTTCTTCTTGGGGCTGTTGAAGTAGGCCCGCGGATACCAGCGGCGGGCCAGCTCCTTGATCGAGGAGACGTCGACGATCCGGTAGTGCAGATAGCTCTCGAGGACGGGCATGTCACGGAGCAGGAAGCCGCGGTCGGTGCCGACCGAGTTTCCGCACAGCGGAGCCTTGCCCGGCTCCGGGACATGCTCGCGGATGTACGCCAGGACCTGCTCCTGGGCGTCCTCCAGTGTGGTGCCGCCATCGAGCTCGGCGAGCAGACCGGAGGCCGTGTGCATCTCACGCACCACCTCGGGCATGGTGGCCAGCGACTCGGCGGGCGGCCGGACAACGATGTCCACTCCGTCGCCCAGGATGTTCAGCTCGGAGTCCGTGACCAGCGCGGCCACCTCGATGAGAGCGTCGTCCGACAGCGAGAGCCCGGTCATCTCGCAGTCGATCCACACCATGCGATCGTTCATACGTCTCACCCTACGGGGCGTTCCCGCTGGCCGGGCAGGGTCGGACGGCCCGGAGCCCGTCCCGCCGCCTGCTCGGGCAGACGTGGGGCGTACGCGTCCGACTCCGGTTTGCCCGGGTCCGTGCCACCGTGCGGATGCGGAGGGTGATGATGGTGGGCCGCGGAGTGACCGAGGGGCGTGCCGGGGCGCCGCAGCGGCAAGGCGTGCTCGCCCGGACGCTGCTCGATCACCTCGGCCCGCTCCGGCCGGTCCACCCGCTCGCCCCGCTCCAGCCGCTCCAGCCGGTCCGGCCGCTCCGCGGTCCCGCCCTGCGGTCTGCGGGCGCGGTACGCGGCCCGGTAGGCAGCCGGGGAGGACCCCAGCTGACGCCGGAAGTGGCCGCGCAGAGCCACCGGTGAACGGAAGCCGCAGCGCCCGGCGACCTCGTCGACGGAGTAGTCGGAGGTCTCCAGGAGCCGCTGCGCCTGGAGCACCCGCTGGGTGATCAGCCACTGAAGTGGAGCGCTCCCAGTGAGGGACCGGAAACGCCGGTCGAAGGTGCGACGGCTCATATAGGCGCGCGCAGCCAGGGCCTCGACATCGAACTGCTCATGCAGATGCTCCAGCGCCCACGCCACCACCTCGGCGAGCGGATCCGCGCCGATCTCCTCTGGTAAGGACCTGTCAAGATAGCGCTCCTGTCCTCCACCGCGGCGCGGCGGTACGACGAGGCGGCGGGCCAGGGCCCCCGCGGCGTCGGCGCCGTGGTCGGTGCGCACGATGTGCAGGCACAGGTCGATCCCGGCGGCGGTGCCCGCCGAGGTCAGTACGTCGCCGTCGTCCACGAACAGCTCGCGTGGATCCACATGGACGGACGGATAGCGCTTGGCGAGCGTCGGCGCGTACATCCAGTGTGTGGTTGCCGGGCGGCCGTCGAGCAGCCCGGCGGCCGCCAGTACGAAGGCCCCGGTGCACAGGCCCACGATCCGTGCGCCCTCCTCGTGCGCACGGCGCAGCGCGTCGAGCGCGGCGGCCGGTGGCGGCTGGGTGATCGACCGCCAGGCCGGTACGACGACGGTTCCGGCCCGGGACAGCGCCTCCAGGCCGTATGGTGCGGTCAGTTCCAGTCCGCCAGTCGTTCGCAGTGGCACATCTTCGCCCGCGCACACCAGAAGTCGGTAGCGAGGGACCCCGGCGTCCTGCCGGTCGATACCGAAGACGGAGAGCGGGATGGAGCTTTCGAAAATGGGGCCGCCGCTGAACAGCAGCACCGCGACGATTTCTCGTCGCCGGCGTCCGGAGAGCTTGCGCGAGGTCTCCGGTACGGTCGTGGAGTCCTGGCTCATGGCTCTAAGCCCCCCTCGGTGGTCGCGTCCTCTCGGTCCTGCACGTTTCCCCTCGGTCCTGAACGGTTCCCCCGCCGGTCATGGCCAAGATCGAATCTACTGTGTCGCGTGTGGTCGCCGTGACCAGTTCACCACCCGCCACTATGTCGACATGACAACTTGGCGCGAAGCATTCGATCACGAAGCGTTGCACTCGTAGCCCTCGCTGTGAAGTGCGCCTAGTGCGGACATCCACTTCGCGTAGGGGGTCAGAACGCCTCACGCCCCTTTCTACGCTTGACCGAACGCGGTTGAGCACCGTGTTTGCCAAGGGAAGAACTGTGACGCGAAGTTGGCCGAAAACAGCCGGGTGTAGATGTGGAAAAGCGTCATGCGCCCGGCGTACGACCCCCTCGTACGCCGTCACCACAGGGTGTGCGGAGCACTACGCAGCGCGCCCTCAGCCGTGCCGGCCGCCCCGGTGGGCGCCGATCCCGGTGCGCCCGTGACGGCCTCGGTGGGGGCTCACCGCGTCCGTGCCCAGCCGGGCCGCGACCCGCTCGGAATGGCGCAGCAGAGCGCGGCTGGCGGCGGTCACCACCGCCAGGCCCGCGGCGGCGGCCAGTGCAGCGCCGAACGGCAGTCCGCACATCAGGAGGACGAGCGGAACCACCGCACAGCTGAAGGACGCCCAGCGGATCACCTCGGTCACCGCCTCGCCCGCCAGGACCGGGGCGGGGACCGGCGAGGGGACCGCCGCGGGGGCCGGAGCGGGGCGTGCGGCGGAGGCCCGCGCGGCGGTCCGGGCGCGGCCCCGGGACCGGCCGCGCGCGGTGGCGCGGGAGGCGGTCGCGGGGGTCGCGCCCGGGCTGCTGCCGAAGGCGTCGTGGGCGCGGGGCACGGACACGTGCGGGGGCTCCTCTCAGGCCGCTGACGGGCACCGACGGGGCCGGACCCGGGCGTCCGGCCGGGCCGCCGGGGCCCGGTGGCGTCCGGTCGCGGCTACTACAACGCCGGCCCCGCCCCCAGGTCACTGCGGAGCGGCCGCACGGTGTACGTGAGGGGACCACAGGGCCTCAGGGGGGCCACTTGGGGCATTGCGTATCGGGCCGCCCTCCGGCATGCTCCGGGGAACGCTTCGGGCGCTCCGCTGCCGAAGCGGCCTCTGGGCAGGCGAGGAATGGCGCCGTACCCTGAGGGGTAAGGGCTTGGAAAGATGAATCCCGGACGGATTTGGTTCGTTCGATCTCCGTCCCCGAGCTCCAGCGGAGCTCCCGTCCCCCGACAACTCCAACCCGAGTCCCCGCCGATTCCCTCCGCACGAGGACATCCTTCGCCGAGACACCGATGGCCGGTCACGAAATCCCCGAACCCGCGGACCGCAAGCGGGTCGCCGATCACATGGCGCACCCCGAAGCGGCGGAAGAAACACGTCATTCCTGCGATCCAGCGTTCCAGCACGGTGTTGTGGTGGGATTCGACGGTTCCACCTCGAGCGAGCGCGCCCTCGCCTACGCGATCGGGATGGCCCGGCGCTCAGGCTCGGGCCTGATCATCGTCCATGTCGCCAACCGGCTGCCGACGACTGTGTGGGCGGGCTGTGAGCCGCCCGTCTTCGTCGATGTCCCCGATCACCGCACCGAGGTGCTGGGGCTCGAGTTGGCGTGTGCCGACCATCTCTCCGAGGTGCCGTGGATCCTCGTCGAGCGGGGCGGGGACATCTGCCATGAGCTGGAGGAGGTCGGCCGGGAGTACGAGGCCGACGCCATCGTGGTCGGCTCCACCCACGGTCTGGTGGGGCGGATCTTCGGCTCGGTCGCCGGGCGGCTCGCGCGGCGGGCGCAGCGGCCCGTCGTGGTCATCCCCTGACCGCCCGCTGACGGATCCCTTCCGCGGTTCCCTTCCACGGCTTCCATCCCCTGGGGTTGCCTGATGAACCATGTCCTGAGGATCGCCTGATGGGCGCCTGAGCGCGGGTTGACAGTCGGCTGACTATCGCTGGATTCCGCTTGAGTACCCGTCGAGGACCTCGTGAAGGTCCGCTGAGTTCACCTCGATCCGGTGCGTGCCGTGCCAAACCGCCGCCGAGTGCCTCCGATGGGCCATGCGCCAGGAATCGGACACCCCCAACTCGCCTCGACCGCAGGTGAGATGGCGTCAAGTCCACCTTGACAGTCGATAAGTCTACTGGCGCGTAGAGGTGGATCGGGTGGGTGTGAGGGGTACGTACGCATCATTCGCGCTGCCGCGCGGGAAGTGACGGTTCCCGCGCGGCGGCCGCCGCCGGCGGAAGGGCGACGCCGGCCAAGGGAGGCGGCCCCCGCGTGTGTGGTGGCATACGCGGGGACCGCCGGGAGCGCGCTCGGGGAGTTACTCCACCGTCACCGACTTGGCGAGGTTGCGGGGCTTGTCGATGTCCCGGCCCAGCGCAAGCGCCGTGTGATAGGCGAGCAGTTGGAGCGGGATGCCCATCAGGATGGGATCGAGCTCCACCTCGTTGCGGGGTACCACGATCGTGTGGTCCGCCTTCTCCTGCTCCTGGTGTGCCACGGCGAGGATCCGGCCGCTGCGGGCCTTGATCTCCTCCAGGGTCGCCCGGTTCTTCTCCAGCAGGTCGTCATCGGGCAGCACCGCCACGGTCGGCACCTCCGGCTCGATGAGCGCCAGCGGTCCGTGCTTGAGCTCGGAGGCCGGGTACGCCTCGGCGTGGACGTAACTGACCTCCTTGAGCTTCAGGGACGCCTCACGCGCCACCGGGTAGCCGCGGACCCGGCCGATGAACATCATGCTCTTTGCGTTCGCGTATTCCGCGGCGAGCTTCTTGATCTCCTCCTCGCCGCGCAGCACCTCGGCGATCTGCTCGGGCAGCTTGCGCAGCCCGGCGATGATCCGCTTGCCGTCGGCGACCGACAGATCGCGGATCCGGCCCAGGTGCAGGGCGAGCAGGGCGAAGGCGACGGCGGTGTTGGTGAAGCACTTGGTGGAGACGACGCACACCTCCGGGCCCGCGTGGACGTACACCCCGCCGTCCGTCTCGCGCGCGATGGCGCTGCCGACCACGTTGACGACGCCCAGCACCCGCGCGCCCTTGCGCTTGAGCTCCTGGACGGCGGCCAGGGTGTCGTAGGTCTCACCGGACTGGCTGACCGCGATGTAGAGGGTGTCGGGGTCCACCACCGGGTTGCGGTAGCGGAACTCGCTGGCGGGCTCGGCGTCGGCCGGGATCCGGGCCAACTCCTCGATCAGCTGGGCGCCGATCAGACCCGTGTGGTACGCCGAACCGCAGCCGAGGATCTTCACCCGGCGCACTCCGCGCGCCTCGCGGGCGTCCAGGTTGAGCCCGCCCAGCCGGACGGTGGAGAAGCGGTCGTCGATCCGGCCGCGCAGCACCCGGTCCACGGCGTCGACCTGCTCGTGGATCTCCTTGTGCATATAGGTGTCGTGGCCGCCCATGTCGTAGGACTCGGCCTCCCACTCCACGGTGGTGGGGGAGGAGGAGGTGCGGCTGCCCTCGGTGGTGTAGGTGCGGTAGTCGTCGGCCTTGAGAGTGGCCATCTCGCCGTCGTCCAGGGTGACCACCTGGCGGGTGTGGCTGACCAGCGCGGCGACGTCGGAGGCGACGAACATCTCCTTCTCGCCGATGCCCAGCACCACGGGCGAGCCGTTGCGGGCGACGACGATGCGGTCGGGGAAGTCCGCGTGCAGCACGGCGATGCCGTAGGTGCCGTCGATCAGGGCGAGCGTGTGGCGGACCTTCTCCTCCAGGGTGCTCGCCTGGGAGCGGCCGATCAGATGCGCCAGCACCTCGGAGTCGGTCTCGGAGACCAGCTCCACCCCGTCGGCGACCAGCTTGGCGCGCAGATCGGCGGCGTTGTCGATGATCCCGTTGTGGACGATGGCGACCTTGCCGTCGGCGTCCGTGTGGGGGTGCGCGTTGATGTCGTTGGGTGCGCCGTGGGTGGCCCAGCGGGTGTGGGCGATGCCGACGGTGCCCGCGAAGCGCTTGGGCAGTCGGGACTCGAGGTCACGGACCCGGCCCTTGGCCTTGGCGGTCTTCAGTCCGGCGCCCTGGGCGCCCTTGGCGGGCTTGGCCTGGATCGCGATGCCCGCGGAGTCGTAGCCGCGGTACTCCAGCCGCTGGAGTCCCTCCAGCAGCAGCGGTGCCACGTCGCGTTTGCCGATGTATCCGACGATTCCGCACATGGTGTTCAGGCCCTCCCTAGTGGATCGTTCACAGGTGCTCGGGGTCCGGGCGGCGGTGGCGGCCGCCGGGCGTGGTGTCAGCCGTAGACGATGCGGCGCAGCTGCCGCAGCGAGAGTTCGGGCGGCGCCACCGCGCGGTACGGCAGCTCGGCCGTGATCCGCTCGAAGATGTCCGCGTTGGTCAGACCGCCGGACTGAAGCTCGCGGTGGCGGCGGCGGACGAACTCCTCGGTCGTCTCGTCGAAGTACGCCAGGACGTCCAGCACCACCCGGGCCGCCTCGCCGCGGCTCAGCGGCGTGGAGCGGACCAGGTGGTCGACAAGGTCATCGTGGGACGTACGGCGATCGAGCACCCGTCGATACTGCGGGGATGAGGGCCGTTTCGCAAGAATCCTGCCCGATATCGGGCAGGGGGTGTGGTGAATGGCGAGAAAATCGGCGGAGCACGGCCTGCTTGGCGGCCGTGAACTCCTCCTCGGTGAGGACCCCACTCCTGTGGAGATCGCCGAGCTCCCGCAGCCGTCGCAGCAGGGCGTCGTGATCTGTGTCACCGCCGCCGGGGCCGTCCGCCGCACTCTGCCCGCTGTGTGCGTGATGTGTGCTCTGGTGCCGGTCACCCGCGGAGAGTGCCGGGACCGCGTCGGCGGGCTCGGCCGCCAGGGCCCCGGCGGCGCCCGGATGTGGCAGCCGGGCCGTGACGGCCGCCGCGACCAGCGCCATCAGCGGATCCTTCTTGAAGCCGTAGAGCACCACGGCGTGCGGGTCGTACTTCGGCGCCGCCGGGGCCGCCGCCCGCGCCGTGCGGAACCGCAGATAGCCGTTCTCCAGTCCGATGGCGGGCTGCCACTCCACCGCCTCCAGGTCGGTCAGCCGGATGGTCCGGGTGCCGCCCGACTTCTTCGACTCCTCGGTCTTCCAGTTCCACTCCAGCCGTACCTGCTCCCCGTCGAAGCCGGCCGTGGCATCCCCGGCGGCCGCCGACAGCGGAACGGACGGGCCGGGCATCAGATAGCGGTCGCACGGGCCCGACGGCACCTGGTCCAGCAGCAGCGCCCGCCGGACCTCCTCGACCATGTACTCCGCCACGCCCGTGCGGTCCTGCTCGACCGACAGCTGATACGGATCGGCCGCGTCCGGCAGCGTGCCGCCCGTCACCTGGATCAGCGGATCCGCGCCCTCGCGCAGCTTCAGCCGCAACCGCCCTGACCTGCGCCCGGGTTCATGGGCGATGCCCGCCAACGCCAGGAGAGGGACGGTCAGTTCGCCGAGCATCTGCCGCGCCGGGCCGACGCTCTTGTCCCGCCCCGGGACAATCCGTATCGAGCCGCCGTCGAAGGTCCAGGCGCCATCGCTCTGGGTGATTTCCGCCATGGCGTGAATTCTGACAGGCCGACAGCGGCACATTGGTCTACACCCTTGACCGCGACGGGGGCGCACGGTACCCAGGACGCGACGCTTCGTTGAAGGGATTCCCTGTGAGACGACGCCGTGCCCGACTTCTGTGTTCCCTCCTGCTGACCGTGGCGGCGGGGGCGGGGACCGCCGCCACGGCGGAACCGTCCGCCGCCACGTCGCCCTCCTCCGCCGCCCCCACCCCGCTGGACCGGGTGGTGCCCGCGCCCGCCTCCGTACGTCCCGCCACCACCCCGTACACCCTCGGCCCCGACGCCCGTATCCGCGTGTCCGGGGATGCGTCCGCGGCGCGGCGGGTCGGGGACTATCTCGCGGGCGTGCTGCGCCCCTCCACCGGCTACCGGCTGCCGGTGACCGCGCGGGACGGCGGTGACGGCATCCGGCTGCGGCTCACGCCCGGGGCGCGTGCGGTACGCGGCCTCGGCGCGGAGGGCTACCGGCTTCAGGTGACCGGCCGCGCCGTCACCATCAGCGCCCGCGCCTCGGCGGGGCTGTTCCACGGCGTCCAGACACTGCGCCAGCTGCTGCCCGCGTCCGTGGAGCGGACGACCCGTCAGCCCGGCCCCTGGCGGATCTCCGGCGGCACCATCACCGATGAGCCGCGCTTCGGCTACCGGGGCGCGATGCTCGATGTCTCCCGGCACTTCTTCACCGTCGACCAGGTCAAGCGCTATATCGACCAGCTCGCCCTGTACAAGATCAACAAGCTGCATCTGCATCTCTCGGACGACCAGGGGTGGCGGATCGCCATCGACTCCTGGCCCCGGCTGGCCACGTACGGCGGTTCCACCCAGGTCGGCGGCGGACCCGGCGGCTACTACACCAAGGCCGACTACCGGGAGATCGTGCGCTACGCCGCCGCGCGGGAGCTGACGGTCGTTCCCGAGATCGACCTGCCGGGGCACACCAACGCGGCGCTCGCCTCCTACGCGGAGCTCAACTGCGACGGGGTCGCCCGGCCGCTCTACACCGGCACCGATGTCGGCTTCAGCTCCCTGTGCGTGCCCAAGGAGGTGACCTACGACTTCGTGGACGACGTCATCCGTGAGCTCGCCGCGCTCACCCCCGGCCGTCTGATCCACATTGGCGGGGATGAGGCGCACTCCACCAGCCATGCCGACTACACGGCCTTCATGGACCGGGTACAGCCCATCGTGGCCCGCTACGGCAAGACGGTGGTGGGCTGGCACCAGCTGACCGGAGCCCGCCCCGCCGAGGGGGCCGTCGCCCAGTACTGGGGGCTGGACGGCAGCGAGAAGGAGGTCGCGGACGCGGCCAAGGCGGGCACCCGGCTGATCCTCTCGCCCGCCAACCACGCCTATCTGGACATGAAGTACACCAAGGACACCCCGCTGGGGCTCTCCTGGGCCGGATATGTCGAGGCCCGGCAGTCCTACGACTGGGACCCCGGCGCCTACATCAAGGACGCCCCGGCCTCATCGGTCCTCGGGGTGGAGGCACCGCTGTGGACGGAGACCCTGTCGACCAGCGCCCATATCGAGTACATGGCCTTCCCCCGGCTGCCCGGGATCGCCGAACTCGGCTGGTCGCCGCAGGCCACCCACGACTGGGACTCCTACAAGGTGCGGCTGGCCGCCCAGGGGCCCCGATGGGACGCCCTGGGCATCACCTATTACCGCTCACCGCAGGTCCCCTGGCCCACATCCTGAACCGGGGGTGGTGGGCCCCGACGGGGCCCACCACCGTCAGCCGGCGAAGCCCAACTCCCGGGCGATCAGCATCCGCTGGACCTCACTGGTGCCCTCGCCGATCTCCAGGATCTTGGAGTCGCGCCACATCCGGGCCACCGGATACTCGTTCATAAATCCATAGCCACCGTGGATCTGGGTCGCCTCACGGGCGTTGTCCACCGCGACACCGGAGGAGTAGAGCTTGGCGATCGACGCCTCCTTCTTGAACGGCTCACCGCGGACCAGCCGGGACGCGGCGTCACGCCAGGCCACCCGGGCCATATGGGCGCGCATCTCCATGTCCGCGAGCTTGAACTGGATCGCCTGGTTGGCGCCGATGGGACGGCCGAACGACTCACGGGTCCTGGCGTACGACACCGACTCGTCCACACAGCCCTGGGCCAGCCCGGTGGCCAGCGCGGAGATCGCGATCCGGCCCTCGTCCAGTATCCGCAGGAACTGGGCGTAGCCGCGGCCCTTCTCGCCCAGCAGATTGGCCGCCGGGACCCGGCACTCGGTGAAGGACAGCTCACGGGTGTCCGAGGCGTTCCACCCCACCTTGGAGTAGGGGGCGGCCACGCTGAAGCCGGGGGTGCCGGAGGGCACGATGATCGAGGAGATCTCGGGGCGGCCGTCGGCGGCGCGGTCGGTGACGGCGGTGACGGTGACCAGCGCGGTGATGTCCGTACCGGAGTTGGTGATGAAGCACTTGGAGCCGTTGATCACCCACTCGCCCGTGGCCTCGTCCAGCCGCGCGGTGGTGCGGGTGGCGCCCGCGTCCGAACCGCCGCCGGGCTCGGTCAGCCCGAAGGCGCCCAGGGACTCCCCGGAGCACAGCCCCGGCAGCCACCGCCGCTTCTGCTCCTCGGTGCCGTAGAGGTAGATCGGCATCGCGCCGAGGGAGACCCCGGCCTCCAGGGTGATCGCGACCGAGGAGTCGACCCGCGCCAGCTCCTCCAGGGCCAGGCCGAGCGCAAGGTAGTCGCCGCCCATACCGCCGTACTCCTCGGGGAACGGCAGGCCGAACAGACCCATCCGGCCCATCTCCCGGATGATCTCGTAGGGGAACTCATGGTGCTCCCAGTACTCCCCGATCTTCGGGGCGACCACGTCATGCGCGAACTCCTCGACGGTGCGGCGGAGTTCCTCGTGCTCGGCGGAGAGACGGTGGTCGATGGTCATGACTCAGATCTCCTTCTGGGAGAGTGCGCGGACGGTACGGGACGGGCTGGGGCGCCCCAGGTGCCGGGCCATCCACACGCTGGTGGCGGTGAGACGGCCGAGGTCGACCCCGGTCTCGATGCCGAGGCCGTCGAGCATCCACACCAGGTCTTCGGTCGCGAGATTGCCGGTGGCGCTCTTGGCGTACGGACAGCCGCCGAGGCCCCCGGCGGAGGCGTCGACCGTGGTGACGCCGTGCTGAAGCGCGGCGAGGGTGTTGGCGAGCGCCTGGCCGTAGGTGTCGTGGAAGTGGACGGCGAGCCGGTCGTTGGTCACGCCCGCCTCGTTGAGGGTGGCCAGCAGCTCCTGGACATGGCCGGGGGTGGCCACGCCGATGGTGTCGCCGAGGCTCACCTCGGCACAGCCCATGTCGATCAGGCGGCGGCTGACCGAGACCGTCTGGGAGACCGGGACCGGCCCCTCCCAGGGGTCGCCGAAGCACATCGAGAGATAGCCGCGCACCGTCACCTCCGCCTCCCGGGCGCGGGTGACCACCGGAGTGAACATCTCCAGCGCCTCGTCGACCGTGCGGTTGAGATTGGCCCTGGCGAAGGACTCGGTGGCGCTGGCGAAGACGGCGATCTCACGGGCGCCCAGGGCGAGGGCCCGCTCGAGACCGCGCTCATTGGGCACCAGCACCGGCAGCCGCGCGGAGACATCGTCGATCAGCGGCATCAGCTGCTCGGCGTCGGCCAGTTGGGGCACCCACGTGGGGTGGACGAAGCTGGTGGCCTCGACCGTATCGAGACCGGCCTCGGCCAGCCGCCGGATGAACTCGGCCTTCACGGTCACCGGCACCAGCGTCTTCTCGTTCTGCAAGCCGTCCCGCGGGCCCACCTCATGGATCCGGACCCGGGCGGGCAGCCCGGGGGCCGGAACGGTCATGGGAAGCCCGGCCGGTCCGGCGGGGGTGTCCGGCGCGGACATCACACACGCTCCTCGGTCTCGCTGGGCATCTCGGACGGGGTGACGACCGCCAGCAGCTGGTCCATGGCGACCGTGCTGCCGGGGGTCACATCGAGCTCGGTGACGGTGCCGTCGTGCGGGGCGGAGATGAGGTGCTCCATCTTCATCGCCTCGACCACCAGCAGGCCCTGGCCCGCGGTGACCTCGTCCCCGACGGCGGCCTTGACCACGGTGACGGTGCCGGGCATCGGGGCGGTGAGCTCCCCGGCGTGGGCGGCGGACGCACCGCCGCGCAGCGCCTCCTCGACCGGGTCGTGGCCCACCACGCGCCAGGTGTCCCCCTCGCGCCCCAGCCACTGGCTCGCGCCGTCCGCGACATGACGGAACGGGTAGGTGACCCCGGCCAGATCGAGCACGACCCGTCCGCCGTGCCCGCCGAGCCCCGTCAGCCGCGTCCGCAGGGCCTCGGCCGGGGCCGCGTCCTGGGCGGCGGGGGCGCTGTCCTGCCGCTCGATCACCACCTCGGCGTCATGCGCTCGGCCGCGCACCCGGACCGTGACCGGGGGGTGGCCGGAGATCCGCAGCCGGTGGACGGTCCAGGCAGGAGTGCCGCCCAGCCGCCAGCCGGTCGGCACCGAGAACGGGTCGACCCAGCCACCGGACCGCGGGCGGGCCTCGCCCGGCGCACCGGCGCCACCAGCCCCACCGGCCCCATCGGGCTCAAGAGCCGACTGGCGCAGCAGCGCCGCCGTCACATAGACCTCGTCCGGGACCAGCTCCGGGACCAGGGAGGCTGCCGCGCGGTCGACCAGACCGGTGTCCAACTCGCCGGAGACCACCTGCGGATGAGCGGCCAGTCGGCGCAGAAAGCCCGCGTTGGTGTCCACGCCGAGCACGCTCAGCTCGGCGAGGGCGGCCCGCAGTCTGCGCAGCGCGGTGGGCCGGTCCGGGCCATGGGCGATGACCTTGGCGAGCATCGGGTCGTAGGTGGTGCCGACCTCGGTGCCGGTGCTCAGCCCGGAGTCGACCCGGACGCCTTCGCCGCCGGGCTCGTCCAGCGCGAGCACGGTGCCCGCCGAGGGCAGGAAGTCGACCCGCTCGCCGGTGGCACGTGCGGTCTCGGCGCAGATCCGGGCCTCCACGGCATGGCCGGTGAAGGTGATGTCCCGCTGGGCGTGGGGCAGCGGCTCGCCCGCGGCCACCCGCAGCTGCCACTCCACCAGATCGAGCCCGGTGATCAGCTCGGTCACCGGATGCTCGACCTGGAGGCGGGTGTTCATCTCCATGAAGCAGTACGCGGAGGGGTCGTCGCCCGGCACGATGAACTCCACCGTGCCCGCGCCGACATAGCCGCATGACCGCGCCGCCGAGGCCGCCGCCTCGCCCATCAGCGCCCGGGTGGCCTCGTCCAGCAGTGGACTGGGCGCCTCCTCGATGATCTTCTGATGGCGGCGCTGGAGCGAGCACTCGCGCTCCCCGAGGTGGATCACCCCGCCATGGCCGTCGGCCAGCACCTGGATCTCGATATGGCGGGGCCGGTCGATCCAGCGCTCCACGAGCAGGGTGTCATCGCCGAAGGCGCCGCGCGCCTCCCGCCGGGCGGCCGCGATCTCGTCCGCGAGCAGCGCCTCGTCCCGCACCAGCCGCATGCCCTTGCCGCCGCCGCCCGCCGAGGGCTTGAGCAGCACGGGCATCCCGATCTCCCGTGCCGCCTCGGTGAGCTGGGCGTCCGTCAGCCCGCTGCCCGAGGAGCCGGGGACCACCGGCACTCCGGCCGTGCGCACCGTCTCCTTGGCGCGGATCTTGTCGCCCATCAGCTCGATGGCGTCGGCCGGGGGGCCGATGAAGGCGAGCCCGGCGTCGGCGCAGGCGCGGGCGAACGCCGCGTTCTCCGCGAGGAAGCCGTAGCCGGGGTGGACGGCCTGGGCGCCGGTGCGCTCCGCGGCCTCCAGCAGCTTCTCGATCGACAGATAGCTCTCCGCGGCCTGGGCGGGACCGATCCGCACGGCGGTGTCCGCCTCCCGCACATGGCGGGCGTCCGCGTCGGCGTCGCTGTAGACGGCGACCGAGCGCACCCCGAGGCGGCGCAGGGTGCGGATGACACGCACGGCGATCTCACCGCGGTTGGCCACCAGGACTGTCTCGAACATCGGGTGCATTCCCCTCACATCCGGAAGACGCCGTAGCCGGGCGCCGCGGGGTCCTTTTCGGGCAGCGGGGCGCTCGCGCACGCGGTGAGCGCGAGGCCGAGCACCGTACGCGTCTCCAGGGGGTCGATCACTCCGTCGTCCCACAGCCGGGCGGTGGCGTAATAGGCGTTGCCCTGGGTCTCGTACTGCTCGCGGACCGGCGCGCGGAACGCCTCCTCGTCCTCGGCGCTCCACTCCTCGCCGCGCGCCTCCAACTGGTCGCGCTTGACGGTGGCGAGCACCGAGGCGGCCTGCTCACCGCCCATCACCGAGATCTTGGCGTTGGGCCACATCCACAGGAAGCGCGGCGAATAGGCCCGGCCGCACATCGAGTAGTTCCCCGCACCGTAGGAGCCGCCGACCACCACCGTGAGCTTGGGGACCCGGGTGCAGGCCACGGCGGTGACCATCTTGGCGCCGTGCTTGGCGATACCGCCCGCCTCATAGCTGCGGCCCACCATGAAGCCCGAGATGTTCTGGAGGAAGACCAGGGGGATGCCGCGCTGGTCGCACAGCTCGATGAAGTGGGCGCCCTTCTGGGCCGATTCGGAGAACAGGATGCCGTTGTTGGCGACGATGCCCACCGGATGACCCATGATCCGGGCGAAGCCGGTGACCAGGGTGGTGCCGAACTCGGCCTTGAACTCGGCGAACCGCGAGCCGTCCACCACCCGCGCGATCACCTCCCGCACGTCGTACGGCGTGCGGGAGTCGACCGGAACCGCTCCGTACAGCCCCGCGGGGTCCACCGCGGGCTCCTCGGAGGGCTCCACCCGCCAGGGCAGCGTGCCCTGCTGGGCGGGGGAGGGCGGCAGGGTGGCGACGATGTCGCGCACGATCCGCAGCGCGTGGGCGTCGTCCTCGGCGAGGTGGTCGGTGACCCCGGAGACCCGGGAGTGGACCTCGCCGCCGCCCAGCTCCTCGGCGGTGACCACCTCGCCGGTGGCCGCCTTCACCAGGGGCGGCCCGCCCAGGAAGATGGTGCCCTGGCCGCGCACGATGACCGCCTCGTCGCTCATCGCCGGGACATAGGCGCCGCCCGCGGTGCACGACCCCAGCACCGCCGCGACCTGGGGGATCCCGGCGCCGGACATCCGCGCCTGGTTGTAGAAGATCCGCCCGAAGTGGTCGCGGTCGGGGAAGACCTCGTCCTGCATGGGGAGGAAGGCGCCGCCGGAGTCGACCAGATAGACACACGGCAGCCGGTTCTCCAGCGCGACCTCCTGGGCGCGCAGATGCTTCTTCACCGTCATCGGGTAATAGGTGCCGCCCTTGACGGTGGCGTCATTGGCGACCACGACCACCTCGCGGCCCGCGACCCGGCCGATCCCGGCGATCACACCCGCCGCCGGGGCCTGCCCGTCGTACATCCCGTCGGCCGCCAGCGGGGCCAGCTCCAGGAACGGGGAGCCCGGATCCAGCAGGGTGTCCACCCGGTCGCGCGGCAGCAGCTTGCCGCGCGAGGTGTGGCGCGCCCGCGCCTTCTCGCCGCCCCCCAGCCGCGCCGCGGCCAGCTTCTCGCGCAGGCGCGCGGCCAGCTCGCGGTGTGCGGCCTCATGGGCCTTCCAGGCGTCGGACGCCGGGTCGGCGCCGCTCCGCAACACCGGTGCCTGCTCCATCGCTACGAGCCCCCTCGCTCGGTCCGCCGAATCGGTTAATAAGCGTTAACCCACCCATCAGGTTAACGACCACTAACCCCGCTGTCTAGAATTGCTTCCATGAGCACGCACGCCCCTGCCCCGACCCGCCGTGAACAGATCCTCAAGGAGGCCGCGCGGCTCTTCGCCGAGCGCGGCTTCCACGGCGTCGGTGTCGACGAGATAGGCGCGGCGGTCGGCATCAGCGGCCCCGGCCTCTACCGCCACTTCGCGGGCAAGGAGGCGATGCTCGCCGAGCTGCTGGTGGGCATCAGCGGCCGGCTGCTGACCGGTGGGAAGAGGCGCGCCGCCGAGGCCGAGAGCGGCGGGCTGACCCCGGCCGAGGTGCTGGACTCCCTCATCGAGGGCCATATCGACTTCGCCCTCGACGACCGGCCGCTGATCATCCTCCACGACCGCGAGCTGGACCGGCTCCGGGACACCGACCGCAAGCTGGTGCGCTCGCTCCAGCGGCAGTACGTGGAGCTGTGGGTCGAGGTGGTGCGCACGGTCTACCCGGGGCTCGCCGAGACCGAGGCCCGCGCCTGTGTGCACGCCGTCTTCGGGCTGCTCAACTCCACTCCCCACCTCGGCCGCCCCGGCGCCCTTCCGGGGCGCGAGGCCACCGCCGCCCTGCTGCACCGGCTGGCGCTGGGCGCCTTCGCCGCCGCCCATGCCACGGACGGCTCCTCTGGACAGGGTCACTGACCGGCCGGTAGCTTTCGCTGAGCAAGCGCTTAGGTGCTTGCTGTCAACCCGGCATGGTGCGACCACGGCGGCGAGCGCTCACAGCCGCGCGCGGTGGTGGTGGAGCCGTGAGAACGAGTAGGGAGTGGCTGATGCGCCGCACGGTGTTCAACGAGGACCACGAGGCGTTCCGACAGACCATCCGTGACTTCATCGCGGCCGAGGTCGTGCCGTACTACGACGAGTGGCGCGAGGCGGGTCAGGCTCCGCGCGCGTTCTACAAGAAACTCGGTGAGCTGGGCGTCTTCGGGATCGAGGTCCCCGAGGAGTACGGCGGCGCGGGCGAGACCAGCTTCAAGTTCAACGCGGTGATCACCGAGGAGTGCGCCCGGGCCGGGGTCGGCTTCGGCGGCAGCGGTGTGCACACCGCGCTGTGCCTCCCCTATCTGCTCGCGTACGCCACCGAGGAGCAGAAGCGGCGCTGGCTGCCCCCCTTCGTCACCGGCGACATGATGACCGCCATCGCCATGACCGAGCCGGGCACCGGTTCGGACCTCGCGGGCATGAAGACCACCGCCAAGCTCTCCGAGGACGGCACCCACTACGTCCTCAACGGCGCCAAGACCTTCATCACCGGCGGGGTGCTCGCCGACCGGGTGCTGGTCTGCGCCCGCACCGCCCCCGCCACCCCCGAGGACCGCCGCGCGGGCATATCCATCCTGGTGGTCGACGCCAGGAGCGAGGGCTATGTGGTCGGCCGCAAGCTGGAGAAGCTGGGCCTGAAGACCTCCGACACCGCCGAACTGTCCTTCACCGACGTCAAGGTGCCGGTGGAGGATCTGCTCGGCGAGGAGGGCAAGGCGTTCGGCTACCTCACCCACAACCTGCCCCAGGAGCGGCTGGGCATCGCCGTCGGCGCCTACGCCCAGGCCGCGGCGGCCGTGGAGTTCGCCAAGAGTTACGTCCAGGACCGCACGGTCTTCGGCACCTCGGTGGCGTCCTTCCAGAACACCAAGTTCACCCTCGCCGACTGCAAGTCCGAGGTGGACGCGATGCAGGCGGTCGTGGACCGGGCCCTGGACGCGCACGACGCCGGTGAGCTGACCGCCGCCGACGCCGCCTCCGCCAAGCTGTTCACCACCGAGCGCGCCAATGTCGTCATCGACAAGTGCCTCCAGCTGCACGGCGGTTACGGCTACATGATGGAGTACCCCATCGCCCGGCTGTACGCGGACACCCGCGTCAACCGCATCTACGGCGGCACCAGCGAGGTCATGCGGTCCATCGTCGCCAAGTCGATGGGGCTGTGATGGCCGCCCGCCCCACCCGTCGGCAACAGCGCCGCAACACCGCTCTGCGAGACTGCTTGAACCATGAATGACGCACTTCAGGGTCTGCTCGAACTGCTCGACCTCGAGCGGATCGAACGGGACATCTTCCGCGGCACCAGCGACGCCGCGCCCATGGTGCCGCGGGTCTTCGGCGGCCAGGTGGCCGCGCAGGCCCTGGTGGCCGCGGGCCGCACCGTCCCGGACGACCGCTCGGCGCACTCGCTGCACGCCTACTTCCTGCGGCCCGGCGACCCCGGGGCGCCCATCGTCTACACGGTCGACCGGATCCGCGACGGCCGGTCCTTCACCACCCGCCGGGTGGTGGCCGTCCAGCACGGACAGCCGATCTTCCACCTCTCGGCGTCCTTCCAGACATACGAGGAGGGGCTCGAGCACCAGGAGCCGATGCCGGACGTACCGGATCCGCTGTCCCTGCCGGCCGCCGAGGAGCTGCTGCCCCGCTACAAGCACCTCATCCGGCCGGAGGTCAGCGAACGGATGCTGATGGCCCGGGCCGCGGTCGATCTGCGCTACGTCGACGAGCCGCCCTACGGCAGCGTCGGACAGCCGCGGGAGGCGAAGTCGCAGGTGTGGTTCCGGACCAACGGCAAACTGGACGGCGTGGCCGACGACCCGCTGCTCCACGTCTGCCTGGCCACCTATGTCTCCGATATGACCCTGCTGGACTCGGTGCTGCTCGCGCACGGCCGGGGCGGCTGGGTGGTGGGGGACATCGTCGGCGCCAGCCTCGACCACGCCATGTGGTTCCACCGTCCGTTCCGGGTGGACGACTGGCTGCTGTACGACCAGGAGAGCCCCTCGGCGTCCGGTGGCCGCGGCCTCGCCAAGGGCCGGATCTTCACCGCCGACGGGCGGCTGGCCGTCTCCGTGATCCAGGAGGGGGTCATGCGGGTGCCGCACCAGGCGTGAGCGCGCCGTGCGGCGGCGCGGCGGGCGCCCGGGGCCCCGGGGGTTCGGCGCGCGGCGGGGACGCGCGCCCGTGCGTCAGGGGATGACGTGTCGGGGCCGACGCGTCAGAAGCGGGCCTCGAGTCCGGCCGCGTCGAGCAGATAGGCGGTCATCGGGGCGTAGAACCGCGGATCGGTGACATGGTCGTCCAGCGGGACGACCACCGAGAGGGTGCCCTCGGACTCGCCGAGGAACAGGGCCGGGTCGTTGCAGTCCGCGTACCCGACCGCGTCGATGCCCCGCTGTCCGGCGCATCCGGCCCAGCCGTGGTCGGCGACCACCAGATCCGGCTGCGGGCGCCCCTCGCGGGCCAGTCCGTCCAGGATCGCCGCCATGGGGGCGGGGGAGTGGGTGTGCCAGAGGGTCGCCCCTCTCTCCAGCATCGCCACGTCGCAGAACTGGAAGACATACCCCTCGTCCGCCTGGAGCCCGCCGGGGATCTCCACGATGTCGCAGCCCGAGGCCCGCAGCGCCGCCGCGGTGGCCCGGTGGACCTCCAGCAGCCCGCCCGGGTGGCCGGTGGCGAACAGCACCCGCTCCTGTGTCTCGGCCGCCTTCCGCAGCACCGACGCCATCCGGTCCAGCGCGCCCACCGTCAGCTCGGGGTCGATGGTGTCCTGCCCCGAGCGGTGTTGTGGATCGTCGATCACCCCGCACCGCTCCGCCATGACGGCCAGTACGTCCTGTTCGTCGGCCCAGCGGTCGCCCAGCTCCAGGCCGAGCCAGTAGTGGCGGTCGCCGTTCGCGAGCTCGCGGTAGTGGGAGAGGTTGTTCTCCCGGGGAGTGGCGACATCGCCGGCGATGCGGGTACGGACAAGGTGGTCGATCAGCTCGGCACGACTGGGCACGGTACTGGGTATGGGCATGTGGCCCATTGTCGCCCCTATGGAGGCGGAATGGCGGCCTCCGCCGCAGGGCGGACATGGCGCGATCATGGCGAAATGCCAGGGCGCCCGCTCCCTGGGCCGGGTCCGCGGAGTGGATTCGGGCGGTCCGCGGGATGATGCCCGCGCCGCTCATCGGACGGGTCGTCGCACCGTCCTGATCCGGTGTGACGAGAGTCACCACACTGCGGGAGCCGTCCGGGGGGCTCGGCCACGGCCCGCGGGCACAACGCGGGGCCCGCACCTCTTCAGGTGCGGGCCCCGGCTGTGATGTGACGCGTCAGGCGGGAACGATGTTCTCGGCCTGCGGGCCCTTCTGGCCCTGCGTGACGTCGAACGTCACCTTCTGGCCTTCCTGGAGCTCACGGAAGCCCTGGGTGGCGATGTTCGAGTAGTGGGCGAAGACGTCGGCGCCGCCGCCGTCCTGCTCGATGAAGCCGAAGCCCTTTTCCGCGTTGAACCACTTAACGGTGCCGGTCGCCATGTCAATCTCCTTTGATAGGGGCCGAGTCGGAACCCGTATTCGCCGGATTCCGTGTCGCCGCAATGACCCCATCCGGAAATGACCGGAAAACAAAATGCGCCTGAAGGCTACATCCCGTCAGGCGCACACAGAGTTCATGGGTACCAAAACTGCAACGGCAAAGACCTTACCACGTGCCGCTGCCGAGCAGTGGGAATCTTGCGGGGAATCTGCCGCTTCCCGTGGGCGGCCCGCTGTGGGACGCTGGTGCCTCCGGATTCTCCTCTCCCCGTTGAGGCACTATGCGCTGCATTATCGCCAATTTCGCCTTCGACCTGACCGCGCGCGAGGTGACGGATGCGATGAGTGGCATCAGCCCCGAACCGGTCACCGGCCCTTCGGTCCGTATCGGACGCCGCACCTACCCGGTCAAGCAGGTCGGAGCGGTGATCACCCGCCAGGACCGCCGCGATTTCAGCGCGGGCGAGGTCACCCGGGCCATGAAGCGTCTCGGATTCACCTGCTACCCGACCCCCGAGCCCACCCCGGCGGACCCCGTCGAGAACGCTTCCGGGCTGCTGGGCGGACCGACGAAAGACAGCTGACCCGGGCAGGACAGCCGCCCCGGGGCGGCCGGCGGCAGGTGCCCCGGCCGACCGTGCCGGCGTGCGTCGGGCCGCGCGGGGGAGCCCCCGGGAGGCACATGGACGCGGTGTCCAAATAAGCGGCTCCGGGTCCTCGGATCCGTACATGTGGCGCGGCGGCGGATCTGCCTAGGCTCCTCCGTATGACCACTGCACCCCGACAGTCCTCCACCGCCCCCGTCGGTCCCGTCGACTCCTCCCGTGTCCCGCGCTTCGCCGGCCCCGCGACCTTCGCCCGGCTGCCGCGCGTCGACGAGGTCGGCGGCACCGCGGACGTCGCCGTGGTCGGAGTGCCCTTCGACAGTGGTGTCTCCTACCGGCCCGGCGCGCGCTTCGGCGGCAACGCCATCCGCGAGGCGTCCCGGCTGCTGCGCCCCTACAACCCGGCGCAGGACGCCTCTCCCTTCGCCCTCGCGCAGGTCGCCGACGCCGGTGACATCGCCGCCAACCCGTTCAACATCAACGAGGCCGTCGAGACCGTCCAGGCCGCCGCCGACGACCTCCTGGACACCGGCGCCCGGCTGATGACCCTCGGCGGCGACCACACCATCGCCCTTCCGCTGCTCCGCGCGGTGGCCCGTCAGCACGGCCCGGTGGCCCTGCTCCACTTCGACGCCCACCTGGACACCTGGGACACCTACTTCGGCGCCGAGTACACCCATGGCACGCCCTTCCGGCGCGCGGTCGAGGAGGGGATTCTCGACACCTCCGCCCTCTCGCATGTCGGTACCCGGGGTCCGCTGTACGGAAAGAAGGACCTGGACGACGACGAGAAGATGGGCTTCGGCATCGTCACCTCCGCCGATGTCATGCGACGCGGGGTGGACGAGATCACCGATCAGCTCCGCCAGCGCATCGGTGACCGCCCGCTGTACATCTCCATCGATATCGACGTCCTCGACCCGGCTCACGCCCCCGGTACCGGCACCCCCGAGGCGGGCGGTCTGACCTCCCGGGAACTGCTGGAGATCCTGCGCGGCCTGTCCGGCTGCCATCTGGTCTCGGCCGACCTGGTCGAGGTCGCCCCGGCCTACGACCACGCGGAGATCACCTCGGTCGCCGCCTCCCACACGGCGTACGAGCTGACCACGATCATGGCCCGTCAGATCGCGGCCGCGCGGGGCGCCTGATCGGGGCCGACCGCTCCTGACCCGGGCCGGTCACCGTCCGGGCGACGGTGACCGGCCCGGCGCACACCTGGGCTCCAGGACGCCCTAGCAGACGACCATGTCCAGATCCCGGTGGCCCACCCCCGGTGCGTCCAGCGCCAGCCAGCCGTGGCCGCGCATCTCGGTGTCCGGGCCGAGCCGGGTCGGATCCACCGACAGACTGCCGCACGCGGTGGCGACGCCCGCGGTGCCCTCGTTGGGCTCGGCCTCGTCGTACTCCGGGTCGAAGTCCTCGCTGTCCATCCACCGTTCCTCCCACGGCAGCGGCTCGCCCACCCACTCGGGATCGCTCTCCCGCGCGTACCGGCGCCGGATGGCGCCCTGTTCGGCGACCACCCACATGTTCGCCCCGCCCGCCATGTCCTCGAAGAACATCTGCGCCTCGCCGCAATGGGCGCTCAGGCGCTCCACGGCGCCCATCATGTCCTCCCACTCGATGCCGACCACACTCTCCAGATGGCCGAAGATCAGCCGCCAGCCGTCGAGTTCGGGGGTGATGAAGACGGGGACCGCTCCGGGGTGGGTCCGCAGGCGTTGCACGTCCATCCCTTCGTGGAAGGTGACCGGAACCCGGTCATGCAGATCCAGGGCGGTGAACAGGCCCTCGTAGCTCTCGCCGGGCACCGCGTACCACCAGCCGAGGTCGAGATGGCGCGGCGGCGTCTCCCCGCAGGACTTGAGCGTGGCGCGGCGGGCCAGCAGTTCCTTGTCGCGTTCGCTCAGGCGGTCGGTGAACCCGGCGGTCAGCAGCGTTTCCAGACGGCTTTCGATCATGGCGGGAAGACTAGGCCGGGGCGCCGACATCCCCCCGCCGCGATACGGGTGTTGGCAAGGTGACGTGTATCGGATGTGTCATCGGCGAACCACGACGGAGAACAATGAGGTACCCCACGCCCCGGCTACCCCGCACCGCCCGACTGATCGCTCCACTTGTCGTCTGCGGGCTGATCGCCGCGGTGCCCACCGCCTCGGCCGGACCCGTGCCCGAACCGTCCCCGGCGGCCGAGGAGGGCGCGGGGTCCTGTCCGCGCGGCTCCGGCGGCCGGGTGTCGGACGGCTGGTCGCTGTCGTCCACCCGGATCGATCCGAAGGACAGTTACCACGCCTACGTCGGCAACGGATATCTCGGACAGCGGGTCCCGCCCCAGGGCACCGGCTACACCGGGGGAGGCGACAAGACCGGCTGGCCGCTGTTCACCCCGCGCTACGACGGCTCCTTCGTCTCCGGGCTCTACGCGCACCACACCAAGACCACCGACAACCGGCAGGTCGCCGCCGCCATCCCGACCTGGTCCACCCTGGAGGTGGCCACCGGGGGTGCCGCGGGCGAGACCTTCGGCTCCGGCACGTCCCGAGGGCGGATCTCCCACTACCGGCAGACCGTCTTCATGCGCTGCGGCCTGGTCCGTACCTCCCTCACCTGGACGGCGTCCGACGGACGCGCCACCGACCTCACCTATGACGTGCTCGCCGACCGCCGCAACGCTCATGTCGGGGCCGTACGGCTGCGGATGACCCCGCACTGGAGCGGCAACGCCACCGTCACCGACCGGCTCGACGGACGCGGCGCCCGGCGGATGACGGGGACCGGCGGCGGTGCCCACCGGGGCGGTTCGGTGGACGTCGGCTTCCGCACCGACGGCACCCGCACCGACGGGACCGTCGCCTCCACCCTGCGCCCCGGCCGGGGAGTCCGGGCGCGGGCCCAGGGCACCCCCGGCGCCGACGGCAAGCTGAGCGCGCGTCAGGCCCTCCGCTTCCCGGTCCGGCGGGGCCGCTCCTACGCGTTCACCAAGTACGTCGGCGTCGACACCGCCCTCACCTCCCGCGCGCCGCGCGCCGACGCGCTCAACGCCTCCCGGCACGCCGCGGATCGCGGCTGGGACGCGCTGTTCGCGTCGCACTCCGCCGCCTGGCGGAAGCTGTGGCGCTCGGACATCGAGGTGGCCGGGCGCGACCGGGCCTCCTTGCGCTCCTGGGTGCGCTCGGCCCGGTACGGGCTGCTGTCCGCCACCCGGGCCGGATCCCGCGACAGCATCGCGCCGACCGGTCTGACCAGTGACAACTACGGCGGTCTGATCTTCTGGGACGCCGAGACCTGGATGTATCCGGGGCTGCTGGCCACCAATCCCGAACTGGCCAGGTCCGTGGTCGAGTACCGCTACAAGACCCGTGCGGGCGCCCGTGCCAACGCCCGCACGCTGGGCTACCCGGGGTTGTTCTACCCCTGGACCAGTGCGAGCAAGGGCGGGCTGTGGACCGAGTGCCACAGCTGGGACCCGCCGCACTGCCGCACCCAGAACCATCTCCAGAGCGATATCGCCCTCGCCGCCTGGCAGTACTTCCAGGCGACCGGTGACACCGGCTGGCTGCGCGACCGCGGCTGGCCGTTGCTCAAGGGGACCGCCGAGTTCTGGGCCGGGCGCGCCACCCGCAACAACGACGGCAGTTACTCCATCAAGAACGTGGCCGGACCGGACGAGTACAGCAACGGTGTGGACGACGCGGTCTTCACCAACGCGGGCGCCGCCACCACGCTGCGCCACGCGGCCCGCGCCGCCCGGCTGCTCGGCCAGGACGCCCCCGCCTCCTGGACCCGGATCGCCGACCGGCTGCGGATCCCCTACGACAAGAAGAAGGGCATCTTCCAGCAGTACCAGGGCTACCAGGGCTCGATGATCAAGCAGGCGGACACCGTACTGCTGATGTACCCGCTCCAGTGGCCGATGCCGGACCAGGCCGCCGCCCGGACCCTCGACTACTACGCCGCGCGCACCGATCCGGACGGCCCTGCCATGACGGACTCGGTGCACGCCATCGACGCCGCCGCCATCGGCGAACCCGGCTGCTCCTCGTACACCTATCTGATGCGCTCCATCAGGCCGTTCGTCCGTGGGCCGTTCCGGCAGTTCTCCGAGGCGCGGGGCCGGCAGGCGGGCGCGCAGGACCCGTTGGCCGGCTCCCCGGCGCAGGACTTCCTCACCGGCAAGGGCGGCTTCCTCCAGGTCTTCACCCACGGGCTGACCGGGCTGCGGATGGCGGAGGACCGGGTGCGGCTGAACCCGGTGCTGCCGCCGCAGCTCCACGACGGCGTCACCCTGCGGGGCTTGCGCTGGCAGGGGCGTAGCTACGACGTGGCGATCGGCCCGCGGGAGACCACGGTGCGGCTGACCGGCGGTGAGCCGTTCACCATCGAGACGCCCACCGGGAAGCAGATCGTGAGCCAGGACGCCCCTGCCGTGCTCAAGACCCGCCGTCCGGACCTGGAGCCGACGTCCAACCTCGCCCGCTGCCGCAAAGCGACGGCGAGTTCGGAGGAGCCGGGTATGTACGCGGGCGGCGTTCTGGACGGCAGCGCGGCCACCGCCTGGGTGCCGAACGCCGCGCGGGGCACGCTCACCGCCGACCTCGGCCGGGTGGTGCGCGGCGCGAAGGTCACCCCGGAGTGGACCTCGGTACGGCCCGCCTCGTACCGGGTGCGGACCTCGGCCGACGGCCGCCACTGGCATCCGGCGGGATCGGGCCCGGCCCGCTACGTCCGGGTCACGGTGCGCTCGGTGGACGACAAGAAGCGGGCGGGCGTCGAGGAGTTGAGGGTGACGCGCGAGGACTGAGCGGGCCGGCGGGGCTGTCGTACGACGCTGTGCACGGGGCGTCAAGGAGTGTGCAGGGGATGCCAATGACACCCCGCCCCCGTTCGGTCACGCTGATCAGGTCAGGTAGGCAGGGCTTCGACGGGGGGAGCCCTGCCTGCCTCCTGCCAGTGCCTCCTGGCGGAAGTCCCGGGGCGCGACCCCATAGGCGCCGCGGAAGGCGCGGCTGAAGTCCGCCGCGTGACCGAAACCCCAGCGGGCGGCGATGGCGTGGATGGGGGTGTCGCTCTGCGCGGGGTCGGCGAGGTCGCGGCAGCAGCGCTCCAGCCGCTGACCGCGGATCCACGCCGAGACGGTGTGACCCTCCTGCTCGAAGAGGCGGTAGAGATATCTCAGCGAGATGTGATGGGTCGCGGCGATCCAGGCCGGGCTCAGCTCGGGCCGGTGCAGATTCCGCTGGACGAAATCCTCGATCCGCAGGAACAGGGCGCGCCGACGGCTCTCGGGGGTGATGGCCGCGGCGCTCCGGCCCTCCCCGGTGTCCAGCTCATGGGCGAGCATCGCGGTGAGCAGATCGAGCACCACGGTGCCAAGACGCGGGGCGTCGGACGGCCGCAGACCTTCGGCCTCGGTCGCCAGCCGGGTGAGGAAGTCGGCGAGCATCGCCCCGATCCCCTTCCGCCCCGACAGACACCGCCCGAGCAGCCGGTCGAGCTCCACCGCCGGGAACGGCAGCAGCGACGGGCGGATCGCCACCGACATCTCCTGCACCCGGCCCCGCACACTGGTCCCGTGGCACGGCTGGGAGGTGGAGATGAGCATGAACTGCCGTACGCCGAGCGTGGTGTGGTGACCCGCGTGCGACAGATCCGTCTCCCCGCGCACCACCAGCATCAGGTGGTACAGCTCCGGGTCCGAGCGCCGGATGTGGGCCGCCGACCGGTGGTTCCGCAGTGACGGTACGGAGGTGCAGGAGAGCGAGACATCGCCCAGGCCGACGCCGCTCATGGTGGCGCGGAAGTCGTGCTCGTGGTCGGAGCGCAGCTCGATCGGGATCGACGCCTCGTCGCACCGGGCACGCCACGCCGCGAACCGCTCCGCGGGCGGGATGTTGTCGTAAGGGAGCACCATGCCCGTCATCACCCTCCCGTATCAGGTCATCGCTCAGTGCGATCATCCCTGGCGGGCATCAATGTTTGATGAACGGTTCCATGGCGAACAGTCCGCATCCGCCCGATTCGGCGTGCATCCGTCCGATCCCCCATGCGCCCTTGTCCACACGGCCGGACGCCCCTTTTGAGGACGGGCCCCGGCAGCACCGCCGGAGGCAGCGGCCCTGGAAGGCCGAGTTCCCGCCCCACGCCGTCATGGCGCGGTCAGGACGCGCGGGCCGTCCTCGGTGATGGCCACCGTGTGCTCGCTGTGGGCGGCGCGGGTGCGGTCGTCGGTGCGCAGGGTCCAGCCGTCGGGGTCGGTGATGTAGGTGTCCCGGCCGCCCGCCAGGAACATCGGCTCGATGGCCAGCACCAGCCCGTGCCGCAGCGGCAGACCCCGGCCGGGGCGGCCCTCGTTGGGCACCGGCGGGTCCTCGTGCATCCGGCGGCCGATGCCATGGCCGCCGAAGTCCGCCGGGATGCCGTAGCCCGCGGCGCGGCCGACCGAGCCGACGGCGTGCGAGATATCGCCGAGGCGCGCCCCGACGACAGCCGCCTCGATAGCCGCCGCCAGGGCCTGCCGGGTGGTCTCGATCAGCCGCAGATCGTCCGGGCGCGGGGTGCCGACGGTGAAGCTGACGGCGGCGTCGCCGGCCCAGCCGTCGACCGTCGCGCCGCAGTCCACGCTCACCAGGTCGCCGTCGCGCAGCCGGTAGCCGTCCGGGATGCCGTGGACGATCGCGTCGTTGATCGAGGCGCAGATGACGGCCGGGAAGGGGGTGGGCGCGAAGTGCGGCCGGTAGCCGAGGAACGGGGATCCGGCCCCCGCCTCGGTGAGCACCGCGCGGGCCGCCTCGTCCAGCTCGCGCAGCGACACGCCGACCGCGGCGGCCTTCTGCGCGGCGGCGAGCGCGGTGGCCACGACCCGGCCCGCCTCGCGCATGGCGTCCAGGGACGCGTCGGTCTTGATCTCCACCATGGGCTGCTGCCTTCCGTCACCGCCGGGGCGAGCCCCCGGCGACCCAATTCTTATACCGGTATTAGTATCACGGTCATGGTGCGCACCCCTCTCACTCCGCTGGAACGCGAACGCGGCCGCTTCCTCGGTGTCCTGCTGCGGCAGGCCCGCGGCGAACGCAGCATGGCCGAGATTGCCGCGGCGTCCGGGATCTCCGCCGAAACCCTCCGCAAGATCGAGACCGGCCGGGCCCCGACCCCCGCCTTCTTCACCATCGCGGCCCTGGCCACCACCCTCGGACTCGCCCTGGACGAGATCGCCGCGCGCTGCGCCGCGGTCACCGCCCCACCGGAGGAGGACAGCGCGGCGGCGTGATCCGGCCCACTCCGGGCGCCCGTCCCCGGGCGGCTTTTGTTGCGGCAGGATGAAATCCGCACATCTGTGTGTTGGTGCCTTCCGGCAGGACGTGGAGAGTCGGGAGGACACGGGGTGACGGACGTGGTGGCGGCGGACGAGCCGGAGACACAACAGGGCTGGGTGCGGCGGCTGACCCGCTGGTGCTGGCGGTACCGGCGCAATGTGCTGCTGGCCCTCGGCTCCTCGCTCGGCGGGATGGCCGTCATGGCGCTTGTCCCGCTCGTCACCAAGCTGATCATCGATGACGTGATCGTCGGCCATGACCGGTCGATGGCTCCGTGGGCCACCCTGCTGATCGTCGCCGCCCTCGCGGTCTACGCCTTCACCTACGTCCGCCGCTACTACGGCGGACGGCTCGCGCTCGACGTCCAGCACGATCTGCGCACCGAGATGTACGCCGCGATCTCCCGGCTGGACGGCAGACGCCAGGACGAGCTGTCCACCGGCCAGATCGTCGGCCGGGCGACCAGCGACCTCCAGCTGATCCAGGGACTGCTGTTCATGGTGCCGATGATGATCGGCAACGTACTGCTCTTCCTGGTCTCCCTCGTGGTGATGGCGGTGCTCTCACCGCTGCTCACCGTGGTCGCGCTCGCCGTCGCCCCCGCCCTGTGGGTCATCGCCTCGCGCAGCCGCGTCCGGCTCTTCCCCGCCACCTGGTACGCCCAGGGGCAGGCCGCCGCCGTCGCCGGGGTCGTCGACGGGGCCGTCACCGGCGTCCGCGTGGTCAAGGGCTTCGGACAGGAGCGCCAGGAGACCGGCAAGCTGCGGGAGGTCAGCCGCGGCCTGTTCGCCGCCCGGCTGCGCACCGTCAAGCTCAACTCCCGCTACACCCCCGCCCTCCAGGCCGTCCCCGCCCTCGGCCAGGTCGCCATGCTGGCCCTCGGCGGCTGGATGGCCACCCGCCATCAGATCACCCTCGGCACCTTCGTCGCCTTCTCCACCTATCTCGCCCAGCTGGTGGGCCCGGTCCGGATGCTCACCATGATGCTGACCGTCGGCCAGCAGGCCCGGGCCGGAGTGGAGCGCGTCTTCGAACTCATCGACACCGAGCCCGCCATCGAGGAGCGCCCCGACGCCCGGGAGCTGCCCGCGGACGCGCCCGCCACCGTCGAGTTCGACCGGGTCACCTTCGGCTACGACCCCGCCCACCCGGTGCTCTCCGAGGTCTCGCTGCGCGTCGAGCCGGGCGAGACCCTGGCCGTCGTCGGCGCCTCCGGAAGCGGCAAGTCCACCCTGTCGATGCTGCTGCCGCGGTTCTACGACGTGACCTCCGGCGCGGTCCGGGTCGGCGGCCATGACGTCCGCGAGCTGAGCTACGCCTCGCTGCGCGCGGCGATCGGGCTGGTGCCGGAGGACAGCTTCCTCTTCTCCGACACGGTGCGCGCCAATCTCGCCTACGGGCTGCCGGACGCGACCGAGGAGCAGATCCGGGCCGCCGCCCGTGCCGCCCAGGCCGACGGATTCATCTCCGCACTGCCCGGCGGCTACGACACCCAGGTCGGCGAGCAGGGGCTCACCCTCTCCGGCGGCCAGCGCCAGCGCCTGGCCCTGGCCCGCGCCATCCTCACCGACCCCCGGCTGCTGGTCCTCGACGACGCCACCTCCGCGGTCGACGCCCGCGTCGAGCATGAGATCCACGAGGCGCTGCGCGGGGTGATGGCCGGGCGCACCACCCTGCTGATCGCCCACCGCCTCTCCACCCTCGCGCTCGCCGACCGGGTCGCGGTCCTCGACCGGGGCCGCCTGGTGGACATCGGCACCGACGAGGAGCTGCGGAAGCGGTGTGCGCTGTACCGGCGGCTGCTGACCGACCCGGACGAGCTCGGCGGCATCACCCGTGACCCGGCCGGGCAGCTCACCCTCCGCGGCGGTGCCGACCCCGGCCGTACCTCCCCGGTGGCGGACCGGACCGGCCACGAGCGGTGGGAGGTGTCCGCTGGAGCCTTCGACGGCGAGGCACCGGCCACGGGCCTGGCCGAACCGGAGCTCGACGGCTCCGCGGCGGCCGGTGGCCTCCAGCCGCCGTCGGCGCATGGGGAGCATGCTGCCGACGGCCACCCCACCCCCGATCTGGCCGGGCTGACCGCGGCGGCCCGGCGGCGTCCGCACGGCGGTGACGACCCCGAGCACGCCGCCGCGGCCGATGGCGCCGATCCGGCCGCCACCTCCGCCGTGACCCCCGAACTGTGGGTGCGGCGCGCGGGCGAGAACCCCGGGCCCGCCGTGAAGGACGGCGGCACCACCACCGCCGCCCCCGCCCCCGGGATCGCCGGGGCGCTCGCCGGGATGCCCGCCACCCCCGATCTGCTCGCCAAGGTCGAGGCCCTGCCGCCCGCCGACGACACCCCCGACGTCGACGAGGAGCGCGCGGTGCGCCCCGAGAAGGCGTACGGACTGCGGCAGTTGCTGCGCGGCTTCGGCACGCCGCTGCTGATCTCGCTGCTGCTGGTCTCCATCGATGCCGTCGCCGGACTGCTGCTGCCGGTCCTCATCCGGCACGGCATCGACGAGGGCGTCCAGCGGCTGGCGCTGGGGGCGGTGTGGGCCGCCTCCGGGCTCGCACTCGTCGTGGTGCTCGCCCAGTGGGCGGCGCAGATCGGCGAGACCCGGATGACCGGACGTACCGGTGAGCGGGTGCTCTACGCCCTCCGCGTCAAGATCTTCGCGCAGTTGCAGCGGCTCGGACTCGACTACTACGAGCGCGAGTTGACCGGCAAGATCATGACGCGGATGACCACGGATGTGGACGCGCTGTCGACGTTCCTCCAGACCGGTCTGGTCACCGCCGTGGTCAGCCTGCTCACCTTCTTCGGCATCCTGGTCGCGCTGCTGGTGATCGACATCCAGCTGGCGCTGGTGGTCTTCGCGACCCTGCCGCCGCTCGTCATCGGCACCGTCTTCTTCCGGCGGCAGAGCGTCAAGGCGTACGAGCTGGCGCGCGAACGGGTCAGCGTGGTCAACGCCGATCTCCAGGAGAGCGTGGCGGGGCTGCGGATCGTGCAGGCGTTCCGCCGTGAGGGCTCCGGCCGGGAGCGGTTCAGCGGGCGCAGCGACGACTACCGCCAGGCGCGGGTGCGCGGCCAGTGGCTGATCTCGGTGTACTTCCCCTTCGTCCAGCTGCTGTCGTCCACCGCCGCGGCGCTGGTGCTGATCGTGGGCGCCGGACGGGTCGGGGACGGCACGCTGAGCGCGGGCGCGCTGGTCGCCTACCTCCTCTACATCGATCTGTTCTTCGCCCCCGTACAGCAGCTCTCCCAGGTCTTCGACGGCTATCAGCAGGCCAGTGTCTCGCTCGGCCGGATCCAGGAGCTGCTGCGCGAGCCGACCACCACACCGGCGGCCGAGGCCCCCCGCGCGGTGTCCGCCGTCCGCGGCGACATCGCCTTCGAGGATGTGCGCTTCCGCTACGGCGGCGAGGGCGAGGAGGCGCTGGCGGGCATCTCGCTCACCATCCCCGCGGGCCAGACCGTGGCCTTCGTCGGGGAGACCGGCGCGGGCAAGTCCACGCTGGTCAAGCTGGTGGCCCGGTTCTACGACCCGACCGGGGGCGCGGTGCGCGTCGACGGCACGGATCTGCGGGAGCTCGACCTCACCGGGTACCGCAACCGCCTGGGCGTCGTCCCCCAGGAGCCGTATCTCTTCCCCGGGACCGTGCGCGACGCCATCGCCTACGGACGGTCCGACGCGAGCGACGCCGAGGTGGAGGCGGCGGCGCGGGCGGTCGGCGCCCACGCCATGGTGGCCTCGCTGGACGGGGGCTATCTGCATCCGGTCTCCGAGCGCGGACGCAATCTCTCCGCCGGACAGCGGCAGTTGATCGCACTGGCGCGGGCGGAGCTGGTGGACCCGGACATCCTGCTGCTGGATGAGGCCACCGCCGCGCTGGACCTGGCCACCGAGGCGCTGGTGAACCAGGCCACCGACCGGCTGGCGGGGCGCCGCACCACCCTGGTGGTCGCCCACCGGCTGACCACCGCGGCCCGCGCGGACCGGGTGGTGGTGCTGGACCACGGCCGGGTCGTCGAGGACGGCACCCATGAGGAGCTGGTGGCGCGGGACGGCCGCTACGCCGCGCTGTGGCGCACCTTCACCGGCGAGGCGACGCCGGTCGGCGCGTAACCGGGCGGTCGGCGCACGGGGGGCGCACGGAAGGCTGTGCGGCGCGGGGCGCGGCGGTCCGGTCGCCCCCGCCGGTCGCCCCGCCGTCCGTCACTCTCGGCATCCGCCCGAGATGACGCAGGGTGAGGTCAGAGCTCCATGCCACTGGCCCGCGCTATGCCCTCCACCTCGCGCCGGTCCCGCTCCCGCTGCTCCGCCTCGGCGGCCACCCGCTGCTTGTGGCGGTACAGGAAATCGGGGTCGCCCGCCCGCTCCTGGGGGACCAGCACCTTCATCCCCTTGGCGTGCGGGCTGTCGCCGAGATCGACCACCACCCGCTCGTCCTGGGAGGTGAGCAGACCGAACAGCACCAGCAGCTCGGCCTGCAAGGCGGGAGTGAACAGCTCCTTCTCCTCCGGACCCATACCGAGCTCATAGGTCCCCCCGCGGACGGCCGGTGAGGTGCTCAGCTCGCGCAGCAGCCGCATCAGCAGCTCGAGCGAGCGCGGATCGATCCGTTCCTGCAACTCCGTCAGATACCGCGTCAGCCGCTCGGCCCGTTCACTCCGGTCGTGCCGTTCGTCTCGGTCCATGTACGCAGCATGGGCCATCACAGCCCGCTACGAAAGAGGGCGGTAGCAACAACTCTCCGTATTCGACCTCCTGTTGGCGGAGGGAGAGACACCAGGGGCCCTAGCGGCTCCGGGTGTGCCACGAGTAGGTTCTCGGCGACCTGTGTCAATTCATGGGAAACCAGGGGAAGAAGAGGAGGCCGCATGGGCAAGGCGCTCAGATGGCTGTTGTCGCTGGTGATACTCGTGGGGGCGGCCGGATGGGGTGCGGGGAACGCCTCCGCGCACCCGGCCGCCCCCAAGGAGCCGGACATCAAGGAACGTGTCCTCGGCATTCCGGGGATGAGCTTCGTCGAGGAGAAGCCCTACGAGGGCTACCGCTTCCTCGTCTTCAACTACACCCAGCCGGTGGACCACCGGCATCCGTCGAAGGGGACCTTCCAGCAGCGCTTCACCCTGCTGCACAAGGCCACGGACCGGCCGACGGTGTTCTTCACCTCGGGCTACAACGTCAACACCACTCCGCGCCGCAGCGAGCCCACACAGCTCGTCGACGGCAACCAGGTGTCGATGGAGTATCGATTCTTCACTCCCTCCCGGCCGCAGCCCGCCGACTGGTCGAAGCTGGACATCTGGCAGGCCGCCAGCGACCAGCACCGCCTCTACCAGGCGCTGAAGCCCGTCTACGGCAAGAAGTGGCTGGCCACCGGCGGCAGCAAGGGCGGGATGACGGCGACCTACTACCGCCGCTTCTTCCCCCGCGACATGGCCGGAACGATCGCCTACGTCGCCCCCAACGACGTGGTGAACAAGGAGGATTCGGCCTACGACCGCTTCTTCCGCGACGTCGGCACGGCCGAGTGCCGCACCAAGCTCAACGCGGTGCAGCGGGAGGCGCTGGTGCGCCGTGACGAGATCGTGGCGCGCTACCAGAAGTGGGCCGACGAGGAGAAGCAGACCTTCACCGTCGTCGGCAGCGCCGACAAGGCGTACGAGAACGTGGTGCTGGACCTGGTGTGGGCCTTCTGGCAGTACCACCTGCTGAAGGACTGCGCGGACGTGCCCGCGCCCACCGCCTCGACCGATGAGCTCTACAGCTTCATCGACGAGATCTCCGGCTTCTCCGCCTACACCGACCAGGGTCTTGAGACCTACACGCCGTATTACTACCAGGCGGGCACCGAGCTGGGCTCGCCCTCCTTCCGCACCCCGCACCTGGACGGGCTGCTGCGCTACCCGGGCATCTACGCCCCGCGCAACTACGTCCCCCGGGACATCCCCATGCACTTCAAGACCCGGGCGATGCGCGATGTGGACAGCTGGGTGCGCCAGGACGCGCAGCGGATGATGTTCGTGTACGGGCAGAACGACCCGTGGGGCGCGGAGCCGTTCCGGCTCGGCAAGGGCGCAGAGGACTCGTACGTCTACACCGTCGCGGGCGGCAACCACGGCTCGAACATCGCCGGGCTGGCGGCCGATGAGAAGACGAAGGCCACCGAGGCGGTCCAGCGGTGGGCGGGGGTCTCCCCGGCCGGCAAGCCGCTGGCGCCCGCCGACAAGCGGCTGGACAAGCGCGAGATCGAGCGCCGGCCGGCCTTGCGGCCGTAAAGCGGGGCGGAGCCCTCGTCCCCGTTCCGGCGGGACGGAGGTGTACGGGGCCGGGGGCGAACTGCCCCCGGCCCCTTCCGCTTGCGCCGTCAGTCGTAGGACAGACCGTGCCCGATGGGGTACAGCACCCGGGACGGCTCGTCCGCGTCCCGTACCGCCACCGGCAGCCGTCCGCGCGGATCCGCCTTGCCCGCGATCACCCGGGCCGCCGCGCGCAGTTCCACATCCGTCCATGAGTAGGCGGCCAGCGACGCCCCGGGCTCGGTGTCCGCACCGCGCAGCCGCGCGATGTCGTACGGATTGCGGATGGCCAGGTGCACCACCGGTTTCCCGGTGGCCACCAGCGCCGAGACCAGGGTCCGCTGCGCCGATCCGGCGCCCACGTTGTACGTCGCCACGACCACCGCGTCCCGGCCCCGGGCCGCCGCGACCGCCTCGTCGATCCGGCCCGGCGAGGGATCGGGCGCGGTACCCGTACCGGTGGACAGCGCCTCCGCCGAGAACCCGAGACCGTTCAGGGCGCGGGCGAGCACGGCCGTCGGCGGCCCGCCGGTCCCGGACGGAGAGGCAGGGTCCACCCCCACCACCAGCAGCCGGTGGTGGCGCTTGCGGGACAGCGGCAGCAGCCCCTCGCGGTTGGTGAGCAGGGTGGTGGTGCGCTCGGCGATCCGGTCGGCGGCGGCGCGGTGCTTGCGGATGCCGACCGTGCGGTCCACCTCCCGCGCGCTGGTGTACGGATCGTCGAACAGGCCGCGGCGCGCCTTGAGTTCCAGGATGCGCCGCAGTGACGTGTCGATCCGCTCCTCGGTGATCTCGCCGTCCCGTACGGCCTTGTGGACCCCGCGCCAGGCGGCGGTCAGGTCCGGCGGGTTGAGCAGCTGGTCCACGCCCGCCTTCAGCGCGAGCACCGGCACCCGGTCGTCGCCGTACTTCTTGCGCACGCCCTCCATGCCGAGCGAGTCGGTGACCACCACCCCGTCGTAGCCCAGTTCCTCGCGCAGCACGCCGGTGAGGATGGGCCGGGAGAGGGTGGCGGGGTCGTCGGCCGGGTCCAGGGCCGGGAACAGCAGATGCGCGGTCATGATCGAGTCGATGCCCGCGTCGATGGCGGCCCGGAACGGGGGTGCGTCCAGCCGCTCCCACTCCTTGCGGGAGTGGGTGATCACCGGCAGGCCGACATGGCTGTCCACGGTGGTGTCGCCGTGCCCGGGGAAGTGCTTGGCCGTGGCCGCCACCCCCGCGCTCTGGTACCCCGCGACCTGGGCGGCGACCAGGCGGGCAGCGGCCTGCGGGTCGGCCCCGAAGGACCGTACGCCGATCACCGGGTTGGCCGGATTGACGTTGACGTCGGCGACCGGGGCGTAGTCCTGCCGGATGCCGAGCGCGGCCAGCTCGGCTCCGGCGATCCGGCCCGCGGAGTGCGCGTCCTTCGCGCTGCCGCCCGCGCCGAGCGCCATCGCGCCGGGCAGGAGGGTGGCCGGGGCGCCGACACGGGCCACGATGCCGTGCTCCTGGTCCGTGGAGAGCAGCAGCGGCACGGGGGCCCGGCGGTCTCCCAGCGCGGCCTTCTGGATGCCGTTGGAGAGCGCGGCGACCTGGTGGGGGTCGCGGATGTTGTGCGTCCAGCCGAAGTAGATGATCCCGCCGATGTGGTACTTCGCGATCAGCTCGGCGGCGTTGGCGACACCCAGCTCCTTCTGGTTCGACGCGACGTCGGCGGGGTCGGGCGCGGTGGCCGAGTGCCCGTACACCCGCATCACGAAGAGCTGGCCGATCTTCTGGTCCAGCGTCATCCGCCCGATGAGCGCGTCGACGCGGTCGCGGTGGTGGTCGCGGGCGGTGTCCCCGTCGCGGGTCGCGGCCCGGTCCCCGGCCGTACCGGGCCCGGCACCGGGGCGGGTGGCCGGGGAGGTGGTGGAGCGGGACGGATGGCGCGCCGGGGTGCCGCCGAGCGCCCCCGGGGCGCAGGCGGTCGCGGCGGCGGCCACGGTGGCGGCGGTGGCGGCGAGCAGGGCGCGGCGTGACGTGGGCTCGGGCACCCGCACTCCTTCCGTCGGGGTCTGGAGGGGGTGGCTGGTGTGTGCTCTGACACCGTTCAGTGGAAAGCAGATCCGGGTCAATGGGAATGGCCTTTTCGGTGCAACTTCGGTCAGGAGAAGACCGGTTCCGATGGCAGGCGCTCCTTCGGCACCACGAAGACGGCGATGATATGGAACGGTGCGAAGCATTCCGGCGGTGGCGCGGGATGCCGCCCCGCGATGAGCGTCAGCCGCTCCCCGGACCGCCGCAGCGTCGCCGACGGCCACTGCGCGCAGCCGGTGGTCGTGGACCAGCCGACCAGCGCGGTCCGCGAGAAGTCGGTGTCCCGGGCCTTGGCGGTGATGGCGTCGGCCCGCTTGCCGAAGTGGTGGGCGAAGGCATCGAGTTCGGCCGTGGTGCGCAGCACCGTGTGGATCTCCGGGACACCGCCGGAGGCGCTGGTGAAGTAGGCCGCCCCGGTGTCGATCCGCCCGGCGCTCCGGGAGGGGGAGACGCCGCCGGCGCTCTGGGAGGGGTGCGCACCGGCGGCGGGATGCTGCTGGCCGCAGGCGCCGGAGAGGGTGATCAGCGACGCAGCCAGCAGTGAGGCCGATACCGCTCTGCGGAGACTCCCCGTCAGCACATCGCTTGGACGCCCGGCCCGCCGGGGCGGTTCCGGGTGCGGTGCGGAATTCTTGCCGTGCTGAGGGCCGTGGTGCGGGCCGTGGTGAGGGCCGTGGTGAGGAACGGGACACACCCGCCCATAGTGACAGTGCCCCCGGCCCCGCGCCGCCACCGAACCCCCCGACGCGTCGGGTCAGGTGGTCCGCTGGGGCCAGAGCTCGCGCAGCAGGCGGACGCTCTCGGTGATGGCCGGGCGGCGGGAGGCGCCGGTGCGCCACAGGGCGTACAGCCGTCGTACCGGGACCGGTTCGAGGGGGACCGCCCGCACCTCCTCCGGCAGCGGGCCGCGCCCCAGGCGCGGCATCAGGGCGATCCCGAGACCGGCCGCGACCAGCGCGATCTGGGTGTGGTTCTCCGCCGCCTGATAGGCGAGGTCCGGTTCATGGCCCGACGCCCGCAGCGTACGGACCAGCCAGTCGTGGCACACCGACCCCGGCGGCTGGCAGATCCAGCGCTGGCCCGGCAGATCGTCGCGGCTCAGTGCCCGCTCCCGGCCGCGTTCGGCCAGCGGATGTCCGGCCGGGGCCAGGATGTCGCAGGAGTCGTCCCCGATGACCGCGCGGTCCAGACCCTCCGGGGCGGGCAGCGGTGCGATGTCCCAGTCGTGGGCGACCGCCATGTCGATCACGCCCTGCGCCACCAGGTCCACCGACAGATGCGGATCCACTTCCAGCAGCCGGGCGTCCAGCGAGGGGTGCTCCTCGCGCACCCGCGCCAGCACCGGGGGCATCAGCCCGCGCGCCGCCGTGGCGAACGCGCCGATCACCAGCCGTCCGGTGGGACGGCCGCGCCGCTCCTCCAGCGTGGTCTCCGCCTGCTCGACGATGGCCAGCAACTGCTGGGCGGTGGCGGCCAGATGCTGGGCCGCGTCGGTCAGCGCGATGCCCCGGCCCTGGCGCTCCAGGAGGGTCGTACGGGTCTCCCGCTCCAACTTGGCGATCTGCTGCGACACCGCGGACGGGGTGTAGCCGAGCGCCGTCGCCGCGGCGCTCACCGACCCGTGCACGGCGACCGCGTGCAGGGCCCGCAGCCGGGCCAGATCCAGCATGGGGCGCCCCTCTCTCACCTTTCACGTTCGCTGCATCCAACCATGCAGATATCCGCGCTGGTGCTACAAGGTCATCGGACGTGATCCTCGACCCATGCGACCAGCACACATCGCCCTCGCCGTTCTCGTCGCCGCCGTCTGGGGCGTCAACTTCACGGTCATCGAGGTGGGGCTCGACCACTTCCCGCCGCTGCTCTTCTGCTCCCTGCGGTTCCTCGTGGCGGCCCTGCCCGCGGTGTTCCTGGTCGGACCCCCGCGGGTCGCCTGGCGCTGGATCCTCGGGGTCGGGCTGGCGCTGGGGGTGGCCAAGTTCGGGCTGCTGTTCATCGGGATGCACGAGGGGATGCCCGCCGGTCTGTCCTCGCTGGTGCTCCAGATCCAGGCCGTCTTCACCGCGCTGTTCGCCTCCGTCGTCCTGGCCGAACGCCCCACCCGGGTCCGGCTGCTGGGCATGGGCGTCGCCCTCACCGGGATCGCGGTGGCCGCCGCCGACGAGGGCACCTCCGGTCCGCTCCTCGGCTTTGTGCTGGTGATCGCGGCGGCGGCGTTCTGGGGCGTCTCCAACGTCCTCACCCGCAAGGCCGCGCCGCCCGACGCGCTGAGCTTCATGGTGTGGGTGAGCCTGGTGCCGGTGCTGCCGCTGCTCGGGCTCTCGCTGCTGTTCGAGGGCGCCGAGCCCGACCTCCGGGCGCTGGCCCGGATCGACTGGGCCGGGGCGGGCACGATCGTCTACGTCGCCTGGATCACCACCGTGTTCGGCTTCGGTGTGTGGGGCTTCCTGCTGCGCACCTACGACGCCTCGGCGGTCGCGCCCTTCTCCCTGCTGGTGCCGGTGTTCGGAATGTCCTCGGCGGCGCTGGTGCTCGGGGAGGGGATCAGCCCGCTGCGCTGGCTGGCGGCCGCGTTGCTGGTCGGCGGCGTGGCGCTGACCTCCTTCCCGGCCGCCCGGCTGCGCGGTCTGCTCAGGCCGCGTCGGCGAGCAGCCGCAGCAGATGCTCCCGGCCCGGAGCGAGCAGCCCCGGCAGCTCCGGAGCCTGCGGGTACCAGCGCTTCTCGTACTCCCAGCACAGCCAGCCGTCCCAGCCTTCACGGCTGAGCAACTCCACACACTCGGTCAGCGGCAGCACCCCGGCGCCCAGCGGCAGCGGGGTGGTGTCGTCGGCCGAGGCGATGTCCTTGACCTGCACATAGCCCAACTGCGGCGCGAGCGCCGCATAGCTGGCCGCCGGGTCCTCCCCGGCCAGCCAGGTGCGCATCACATCCCACAGCGCCCCGACGCTTCCGTGGCCGACCGGCCCGAGGACCCGCGCCGCGTCGGCCCCGGCCGGATGAGAGTCATGGGTCTCGAGCAGCAGCCGTACGCCCAGCTCGGCGGCCTGGGGCGCGGCGGTGGCGAGCCGCCGGGCGGCCGTGGCGTCGGCCTCGGCGGTGCCCTGGTCACCGCCGCCGGGGAACACCCGGACGTTCGGCGCGCCCAGATCGTGCGCGAGCCGCACCAGCTCACCCAGCTCGGCCAGCACCGGCTCGTCCGGCCCCGCCGCGGCGACCCGGGCGTACCCGGCGACACACAGAATCTCGACCCCACCCCCCGCGAACTCCCCCACCACCTGCGCGCGCTCCCCGCCCCCGATCCCGGGATGCACCGGCTCCTCGGGGTGGGCACGCAGTTCAACCCCGTGATACCCGCTGTCGGCGGCGAGCCGGACCACATCGCGCATGGCCATACCGGGGACGCCGAGGGTGGAGAAAGCGAGCTTCATGCGGGCTCCGTTGCTCGTGTGTGGGGGTGGTCGGTACGCGTCGGGGATCTTCAACGGGACGCTAAGCAGGGGCGGGGGCGTGGTCAATCCCGCCGTGCCGAGCGGCCGGGCGACTGGGCGCGCCCGACCGCGGCGGTGGGGCCCCACCGGGGCCGGTGGTCGGCGGCCCCGGCTGCTGGGCGCAGGGCGTCGCCCTGCGGGCCGCCGCGCTCCTGGGGTCGCCCAGGCCGGATGTCCGGGTCGCTGGGCCGATGGGGCTCGGGGCGCGGCCGATTGGGTGGCTCACTGCCGGGGCGTATGCGTCCCGGCTCCCGGGGCGGGGTGTGCGCACGGTGTGCCGTTGGCACGTTGTACGTGCGTCCGCGCAGCAGCGCTCGACCTCCAGGGGCAGCAGCCACCCGTCTGCACGGCGCGGGAACAGCGGCCCGCGTCCGGCGCGCAGCACCCGTGTAGGGGGCACGCCGAGCGGCGGGCCCCTCGATCCGCTCCTGCGCCGCGAACTGGCCACGTTCTCGCGTGTGGCCCTGACGGGCGCGTCCGCTGGGCCCGGCGTTGGGTGTGCCGGGGCCGGGACGGTGCGAGCCCCGAGGGGACGGTGGTTGGCGGGTGCCTGGTTCGCCTGCCACGTCCCCGGGGCCGTGGCAGGCGGCTACCCGCTGCTGGGTGGTTCCGTCCCGTCGTGGGATACGGGGCGCCGGGAGGTGCGCACGGTGTGCCGTCGGCACGTTGTACGTGCGGGTTGGTGGGCCCGGCCCACCGAACCTCAGGGGGTCAGGCCGTGGTCAGGCGCCACAGGGATGTCACCTCCGCGGCGCGGGCCGTGTGGAGGGGGTCGTCCGGGGTCGTTGCGCGGGGGTGGGCGGGGCGGGTGTCGTGGCGGGCCACGACCTTCAGGCCCGCCGACCCGATCGCGGCCAACAACTCCGCGCGCGACCGCAGTCCGAGGTGTTCGGCCAGGTCGGAGAGGATCAGCCAGCCCTCGCCGCCCGGGGCGAGATGGGCGGCGAGGCCACCCAGGAAACCGTGGAGCATCCGGCTCCCGGGGTCGTACACCGCGTACTCCACCGGGGAGGAGGGGCGCGCCGGTACCCAGGGCGGGTTGCAGACGACCAGGGGGGCGCGGCCCGGTGGGAAGAGGTCGGCCCGGACCACCTCCACCCGATCGGACAGGCCCAGCCGGGCGACGTTCTCCCGGGCGCACACCAGCGCCCGCGGGTCCTGGTCCGTGGCCACCACCCGGGCGATCCCGCGCCGCGCCAGCACGGCCGCCAGCACACCGGTGCCGGTGCCGATGTCGAACGCGGTCCCGCCCGGGGGCAGCGGCGCCTCGGCCACCAGGTCGACGTACTCGCCGCGCACCGGGGAGAAGACCCCGTAGTGCGGATGGATGCGGTCGCCGCCCAGCGCCGGTACCTCGACACCCTTGCGGCGCCACTCGTACGCGCCGATCAGGCCGAGTAACTCGCGCAGCGAGGTGACCGAGGGCGCGGCGGCCGGGCCGTACGCCTCCGCGCACGCCTCCCGTACATCCGGCGCGCGGCGCAGCGGAACGCGGAAGTCGGCGTCCAGGGGCACCAGCAGCATGCCCAGCAGCCGGGCCCGCCGGGACTGCGCCTGGCGGTGCCGGTGGAACGTCTCGGCGGGGGTGTGCGCGGGCGCCCGCCGGTCGCGGGCCCGGCGCGGGCCGCGGTCGACCCGGCGCGCCACCGCCGTCAGCAGCTGACGCGCGCCCTGGTAGTCGCCGCGCCACAGCAGCGCGGTGCCCTCGCAGACCAGCCGGTAGGCGGTGTCGGCCGCCGTCCGGTCGTCCGCGAGCGCGACCCGCCCCGGTGGCGGGGCGCCGCTCTCGGAGCGCCAGTGGGCGGAGTGGGACCGGCCGTCCTCGGTCCAGTGGATGAGGTGCTGCGTAGTCAGGGGGACACCCTTTGCTCAATGCGCGTGCTCGTGCGCCGTTGGTCCGGTCCGATCCTCGTCGCACCGACGCCGCCGCGCGAGCGGTTTTCCGGACGGGTGCACCGGTCAACCCAGCGCGTCAACCAGCCACGTCATGGCAGGGAGTGACGTTAAGTCAGCCGCGCGGCGGCGGTGTCGTCGACGACCGCGCCATCAGCTCGCCCCGCACCATCGCCACCCCGCCCGGCGGCTGCGGCTCGCGGCCCAGCGCCAGCCGCCCCGCCCGTATCCCCGCCTCGTGCAGCGGGAGCCGGACCGTGGTGAGCGAGGGCACCGCGTCCGCGCTGAACGGCAGATCGTCGAAGCCCGCGACGGACACGTCCTCGGGGATCCGCCGCCCCCGGTCGCGCAGCGCCGCGCAGACACCGAGGGCGATCGTGTCGTTGGCCGCCACGATGGCGGTCAAGCCGCTGTCACGGCGCAGCAGTTCAAGGGTGGCGTCGTAGCCGGAGGGGCGGTCGTACAGGCCATGCACGGTCAGCCGCTCGGCGTCCCCGTCCAGCCCGGCCCCGGCCAGCGCGGCGCGGTGACCCTCCAGCCGGTGACGGGTGGTGGTGCGCTCGGCGGGGCCCGCCACATAGCCGATCCGGCGGTGGCCGAGGGTCACCAGATGCTCGGTCAGCCGACGCGCCCCACCGCGGTTGTCGAACGCGAGGGTCACCGCGTCCTCCAGCGGCGGGCGCCCGCACAGCACCACCCGGGTGCCGGACGCGGCGAGCCGGGAGACCTTGGTGGCCACCGCCGCGGCGTGGTCGGGCTGTTCGGCCGCGCTGCCGGTCAGCACCACCGCGGCCGCGCGCTGCCGCTGGAGCAGGGTGAGGTACCTCAGCTCGCGCTCGGGCGAACCGCCCGTACTGCATATGACGGCCAGCTTCTCGCCCCCGCGCCCCGGTGCGCCGATGGGCGCGCCCATCTCGGACTGCACCGCGCCCGCGATGATGCCGAAGAAAGGGTCGGCGATGTCGTTGACCAGGACCCCGACCAGATCGGAGGTGGCGGCGGCGAGAGCGCTTGCCGGGCCGTTGACCACGTACTCCAACTCGTCGACGGCGCGCAGCACCCGGGCCCTGGTCGACTCGGCAACCGGGTAGTTGCCGCTCAGGACGCGCGACACGGTGGCCGCCGAGACCCGAGCCCGTGCCGCCACATCGGCCAGGGTCACTGCCATGTTTCCTCCGTCGGTTGGTCACCTGGTGGTCTGCCGAGCGCGCCGGTTGGGCGGCGTCCATGGTCTCACCGACCACCCTCACCGTGGTCTGGGATGCCGGGCGTTGGCCCATCCGTTGCGGTCCGGCGAGGTCCGCTCCGCGTCCCGACGCGCCGACCCTCGCCGCATGGCGTGAACTGCCCCATGAGGGCCGGGGTGTCCCATGACGCCCGCGGGTGTCCCATCTGTACAGGCTGGTGCGGGACGGCTAGCGTTGAAAGATCCAGAAAGCGCTTACCGTGCCGTCCCGTGAGGAGAAGAAGCGACGTGACACGCCAGACCGTGCGGATCGCCATGAACGGTGTGACCGGCCGGATGGGCTACCGCCAGCATCTCGTCCGGTCCCTCCTCGCCCTGCGGGAACAGGGCGGTCTCGACCTCGGGGACGGACGGGTGCTGTGGCCGCGGCCGCTGCTCGTCGGCCGCCGGGAGTGCGCGCTGAAGGCGATCGCCGAGCGCCATGGCCTGGACCCCGTCGCCGATGTGTCCACCGACGTGGACGCCGTGCTGGCCGACGAGAGCGTGGACATCTACTTCGACGCACAGATCACCGCGGCGCGCGAGGAAGCCCTCACGAAGGCCATCGCGGCGGGCAAGCACATCTACACCGAGAAGCCGACGGCCACCGGCCTGGACGCCGCGGTGGAACTGGCCCGGCTGGCCCGCGCGGCGGGCGTCAAGCACGGGGTCGTCCAGGACAAGATCTTCCTCCCGGGGCTGCTGAAGCTGAAGCGCCTCGTCGAGGGCGGCTTCTTCGGCCGGATCCTGTCGGTGCGCGGTGAGTTCGGCTACTGGGTGTTCGAGGGCGACTGGCAGGCAGCCCAGCGGCCGTCCTGGAACTACCGCGCGGAGGACGGCGGCGGCATCGTCGTCGACATGTTCCCGCACTGGGAGTACGTACTGCACGAGCTGTTCGGCGCCGTGCGCAGCGTTCAGGCGCAGGCCACCACCCACATTCCGACCCGCTGGGACGAGCAGGGCAAACCGTATGACGCCACCGCCGAGGACGCCGCGTACGGCGTCTTCCGTCTCGAGGGCGGCGCCATCGCACAGATCAACTCCTCCTGGGCGGTCCGCGTCCACCGCGACGAACTGGTGGAGTTCCAGGTGGACGGCACCGAGGGCTCGGCCGTCGCGGGGCTGCGCGGCTGCCGCGTCCAGCACCGCTCGGCCACCCCCAGACCGGTGTGGAACCCCGACCTCCCGGCCACCGGGTCCTTCCGCGGGCAATGGCAGGAGGTCCCGGAGAACGGGGAGTTCGACAACGGCTTCAAGACACAGTGGGAGCTGTTCCTGCGCCATGTGGTGCTCGACGAGCCCTGGCGCTGGGACCTGCTGGCGGGGGCCCGCGGGGTCCAACTCGCCGAGCTGGGGCTGAAGTCGTCGGCCGAGGGCCGCCGGCTGGACGTACCGGAGCTGAGCCTGTGATCCTCCGCCTCCCCGCGCCGGGCCGTGCGACCCGCCCCTACCGGCCGCGTGCCGAACCCGCCCGCTTCACCCCCGGCGGCGCTCCGCTCACCTCCCGTGTGGTGTTCGCGGCCGCCCATGTGGTGGCCGATCCGTACGCCGACACCGGCCCCGGCGGTCCGGCCGCCGTGGACTGGGACGCGACCCTCGCCTTCCGCCGCCATCTGTGGTCGCACGGTCTCGGCGTGGCCGAGGCGATGGACACCGCGCAGCGCGGGATGGGTCTGGACTGGTCCGGCGCGGCCGAGCTGATCCGCCGCTCGGCCGCCGAAGCCAAGGCGGTGGGCGGGCGGATCGTCTGCGGTGCGGGCACCGATCAGCTCGCCGTCACCGGGATCGGATGGCCGTACGGTCTGGACGAGGTGCGCGCCGCCTACGAGGAACAGCTCACCGTCTGCGAGGAGTCGGGCGCCCGCGCGGTGCTGATGGCCTCGCGGGCGCTGGCCGCCGTGGCCAAGGGACCCGAGGACTATCTGGAGGTCTACGGCCGGCTGCTGGACCAGGTGTCCGCTCCCGTCGTACTGCACTGGCTGGGGCCGATGTTCGACCCGGCGCTGGAGGGCTACTGGGGCAGCGTCGATCCGGACGCCGCCACCCGCACCGTGCTGGAGCTGATCGCCGCCCACCCGGGCAAGGTCGACGGCATCAAGGTCTCCCTGCTCGACGCCCGCCGCGAGATCGAACTGCGCCGACTGCTCCCGGACGGGGTGCGCTGCTACACGGGCGACGACTTCCACTACCCCGAGCTGATCGAGGGCGATGACCACAGCGCCAGCCACGCCCTGCTCGGCGTCTTCGACCCGCTGGGGCCACTGGCCGCCCGGGCGGTCCGCGCGCTGGACGCGGGCGACGCACCGGGCTTCCGCGCGCTGCTCGACCCGACGGTGGAGCTGGCCCGCCATCTCTTCCAGGAACCGACCCGCTGCTACAAGACCGGGGTGGTGCTGCTGGCGTGGCTGGCCGGGCACCAGGCGCACTTCACGATGGTGGGCGGCCTCCAGTCGGCCCGTTCGCTGCCGCATCTGGCGCGCGCGTACGAACTGGCCGACGGGCTCGGTCTGTTCCCGGACCCGGAGCGGGCCGCCGAGCGGATGCGGCATCTGCTGATCGTCCAGGGGGTCGCGCAGTGAGCGGTGGCAACCGGCCGGAGCATCTGAGCCGTCTGAGTCTCAACCAGGAGACGATCCGGCAGTGGTCGCTGCCCGAGCTGGCCGAGGGCTGCGCGGCGGCCGGGGTGCCCGGTGTCGGCCTGTGGCGGGCGCCGGTGCGGGCGTACGGGGTCGAGGCCGCCGCGCGGCTGATGCGCACCGCCGGGCTGTCCGTCACCTCGCTGTGCCGGGGCGGCTTCTTCACCGCCGTCGAGCCGGCCGAGCGAGCCGCCGCCCTCGACGACAACCGCGCGGCGATCGACGAGGCCGCCACTCTCGGCACCGGCACCCTCGTCCTGGTCTCCGGCGGTCTTCCGCCCGGCAGCCGCGATCTGCCCGGCACCCGCGCGCGGATCGCCGACGCGCTGGGGGAGTTGAGCCCGTACGCCGCCGAGCGCGGGGTGCGGCTGGCCATCGAACCGCTGCACCCCATGTACGCCGCCGACCGCTGTGTGGTCTCCACCCTCGCCCAGGCGCTGGACCTGGCCGAGCGCTTCCCGGCGGAGCGGGTGGGCGTGGTCGTGGACACCTACCACCTGTGGTGGGACGACACCGTGGCCGCGCAGATCGCCCGCGCGGGCGCCGGTGGCCGGATCGCTGCCTTCCAGCTCGCGGACTGGATCACTCCGCTCCCCGCGGGTGTGCTGCTGGGCCGAGGTCAGCTCGGGGACGGCTCGATCGATCTGCGCTGGTTCCGCGAGCGGGTCGACGCGGCCGGGTACGACGGGCCGATCGAGGTCGAGATCTTCAACCCGGCGCTGTGGGAGCGGGACGGGGCGGAGGTGCTGGCGGAAGTCGCCGAACGCTACGCGTCCTTGGTGCCGGTCGAGCCGTCGCCCTCACCGGTCCCGTCCGGACCACCCGACCCGGCGGGCTGACCGGACGCCGCCTTGGCCGCGACCATGACCTCGGACACGTACTCCCGCACCCGGAGGGTCGTGGTGCCGCTGGTGTAGAGCCCCATGCCCAGCATGCCGAGCGGCACCGAGGCCGCGAGGATCCCGGTCATGGCGGTCCAGGGACGTTCCTTGTCGCAGTACTCGGAGAGATGGTCGCGGAAGGCGGGCGCGTCGCAGTGGTTGGAGTACTCCCCGGTCTCGTACGGGGTGAACATCAGCAAGGCCAGCACCGCCCAGCTCAGCCCCGCCAGAAACAGCAGTCCCGCCCCGCAGGCGCGCTTGCGCTGCGCACGCGTCACCCACACGCTCTCCTCGACCGCCCCGTTCATGCCCATCCCTCCGTCAGAACGCAAAGGACATGAAACTAACAGTTCCGCCAGGGGAGTTCGGAGCCGGGCCGGGGGCCGGTGGCGCGCTCAGTCGTCGTGGGGTCCGGCTGTGTCAAGGTGCCTCAACCGCAGCGCACCACAACGACCCGTTTCCGCAGGTGAGAGCAACATCAGGCGCGGGCGGCAGCGTGTCGGCACGACCACGGCCCCCGATCACGGGGGCCGCTCGCTGTGATGGCTGGTTGCTGCGGGGGTCAGGTGGCGGGGAACTCCCCGCGCCTGACGGCAGCGACGAACGACGACCAGGCGCCGGGCTCGAAGGCAAGCGCCGGCCGGTTCGGGTCCTTGCTGTCACGCACGGGGACCACGCCGCGCGAGGCGACGAGGTTGGCGGCGACCTCGATGCACTGGCCGCCGTTTTCGCTGTATGAGGACTTGTGCCAACGGGGGGTTTCGGTCGTCACGGGGTGCCCTTTCGTAACTGCTCGATCATGGTCACGGATGCCGCCTGGGAGAGGGCTTCGGCCTGTAGCTGATGGTAGGCCGCCAGTATGGGCAGCACGAAGTTGCTTTCTCGTTCCAAGTGCCCTCGGTGTGCAGACTCGGCGTAGGACATGAGCGAGCGATCCGGCATCGTCAGCACCGTAATGGGCAGGCTGAACGGCCGACGTGCCCCCATGCGGAACGGGGCGACCTGGAGCACGGTGTTCGGAAGCTCGGCGAATTCCAGCAACCGGGCGAACTGAGCGTCCATAGTGGCGCGATCACCCATCGGCCGGAGGAGGCACCCCTCGTCAAGCACTGTGAACATCAAGGGTGCTGGGGAACGCGCAAGTGTGGCTTGCCGTTCCGCCACCAACGCGACCCGCTCACTGGCTTGTTCAGGGGTGATCGCTTCCCGACGTACGGCGTCCGCCTGCAACGTCACCGCATACTCCGGTGTCTGGAGCAGGCCGGGGATGACTCCGACCTCGTAGAGCCTGATCTCTGCCGCTCGCGCCTCATGTGTCACGTACTCCGGGAACCCTTCCAAGAGCGCGGTGTGCCGAAGGGCGCGGCTCTGGCGTTCGAGTCTGTCCCCGGTGCCGAGCACCCGGTCAGCATGTGACGCGAAACGTGGAGTTGGAGGACGCCGACCAGTTTCCACGGCGGAGATGTGCGTCGCCGAGCACCCCATGCGCTCCGCTAACTCGTCCTGAGTCCAGCCGCGCTCGTCCCGCAATGTGCGTAGACGATACCCAAACGCCGCGCTCCGTGACTTTTCGGGGTCCAGCTCTTTCCGGTTCACCAGCTACCTCCCAACCATCTGTGCATGCACCGCAAGTTGAAGACATCCCAACCGTAAGTCACGCTGAACTCGCTTGGTAGTGGAATCACTACGGAGAGGAGTGATTGGGGGCCGGTGGGACCACGAACCGGCCAAGCGCGCCAGGGCTTGAGCCCGCGGCCCATGCTGACTGCCGGATCCATGCCGACTGGGTCTGCCGTCCCATCAACTCATCAGGGCGCGGGGCCAGATGGCCTCGATCATGACTGGCTCCCTCAGGCGCCGACCAGGCGGGGAGTCACAGAAGCAGGCCGCATGCAAGACCCCCGCAACCGCGCGACCGGTCCGGGGGCGTGGCCTCAACCACCAGGAGGTTGATAGGCATGGCCCACGCTATCGCGTGGATCTTCGAAGCGCTGTTACGGCCGCTGTTGCCGCCGTCCGGCCGTCATCGTGCGGCCGAGCCGAGCGGCGACGCCCCCGCAGCGCACCAGCACGCGCCGACGATGCGGACGGCGCGGGTGCCCGACGCGCCTGCGCGGCGCCTGGCGGCGAGGTGTGTGAACGGCCCCACGGTCCGCCCGATCTCCGGTCCATCGGAGCGCCACGGGGTCGCCATGGTGCGGCCCTACGTCGTGGCCCACGAAAAGCGGCGCGAGAGCCGCCCGCGGGTGAGGTTGTTGGTGTGCGCGCCACACGGAATGGTGATGACCCGGTGACCGCCGACGACCGGACCACGCCCGTCCCGCCCCCCGGGTGCACGTTGTGCGCCGCCCCCGGCGACTTCGGACCCCACCACCCCGCCGAGCCGCGTTCGGGCCTGTGTCCCGCGTGCATCGCGGCCGGAAAGCCCACCCGCGGCGGCCTTGAGCAGGCCGTCGTGATCGTCGCCGGACAGTCCCTCGCAGGGGCCGAATCCCTCGACCTGGCCACCGCCGCACCGGAGCAACTGGCCTACCACCTCGGCGCGGTGAAACGCAGCCTGCGCGCCGTACTCCAGCTCCTCGCGCCGGTCGAGACGGGCGGCCGGTGATGGCCGACAACGAGCCGTACGGGGGCGAGCGGCCCCGTATGACGATGCGGGTCTACACCATGGCGCGCGACGGGGTGGTGACCGCGCGGCGCCCGGCGGTGGCCATCCTCGTCGGCGAGCTGAGCGACCCCTACGGGCTGGGGCAGGCGTGGCCGCCGTGCCAGTGCCCCCGCCACCGCGACCACAACAGGCCGGACCGTTTCCGGCGGTCTTGAGACGGCCGTCGGCCCCGTACCCGCCGCGCCCTTGGGCGGTGGCCACGGCGGGTGGTTCCCGGGCCACGGTCGCCGTGCTCCCCCGTGGCAGGCGGCCGATGCCGAGTACAAGCCGCTGCAACTCCGCGTCGCAGCAGAGGCCGGACTGCGCGTTCCCCGAACACTGATCACGAACGACCCCAAGGCGGCACACGACTTCGCCGACGTGACCGGCGGACCCATCGTCCACATCGACTGGCGCAGCGACTACGACAGCCACACCTACAAGATCTGCGAACCGCCGCCCTACGTGGCGGCCGGAGCCCTGCGGTACCGCGAACTCGTGCTCTGAGTCCTCTGACGGCCGCCGGAGCGCGGTTTACGCGGGCGGCCGGATCAGCGCCGGGTGGGAACGGAGGTCGGGGGCGGGGTGGCGGGCGGTGAGGTGGGGGAGGGCCGGTTCGGAGGCGCGGTGTTGGAGGAGGGGACCGAGGTGGTCGGAGGGGAGGTGCGGGGGTCCCGTGCGGGTGGTGCCGGTTGGGGGCGTTCCGGGGAGCCGGAGAGCAGCAGGAAGGCCACGGCCGCCGCTGCCGCCACCGTCACGGCGACGGCGGACACGACCCGCCGGATCCGCCGGGTGCCCCAGGCCGGGCCGGTGGGGGGCTGGTACGGGGACAGATCGCGGGCGTCGATGAGCCGCGCACGGGCGTCGAGCGCGGCCCGCAACCGCTCCTCGATGGGGGAGGGAGTGCTCATCGGGCCGCCTCCAGCAGCTTCTCCAGGGTGACGAGCGCACGGCTCGCGGTCGACTTCACGCTGCCTCGGGAGACGCCCAGAGTTTCGGCTATCTGGGCCTCGGTCAGCTCCGACCAGTAGCGCAGCACCAGCACCTCGCGCTGGCGCGGGGCGAGTCGCGCCAGCGCGTCGAGGACCTGCCGGTGTTCCTCGGCGAGCAGCAGCGGCTCGTCCACGGGCGCCCCCGGCCCCTGGTACGGCGGGGTGTACGCGCGTGCCGTACGCCGTCGGCGCAGCACCGAGCGGGCGGCGTTGACCACGGCGGTGTACAGATAGGCGTGCGCGTCCTGGAGGCTGTCCAGCCGTGAGCCGTGCCGGCGGCAGACGGCGGCGAAGGCGTCCTGGACGACGTCCTCGGCGGTGTGCAGGTCGTCCACCAGGAAGGCCGCCACCCGGATCATGTCCAGCCGCCGGGCCTGGTACAGATCGGCCAGCGTGGGGCCGGGCTCCCCGTCGCCCCGGTCGCCCACCGGCCTCAGCGCGCGGAGCCGCCGCCCGGCGCGCGCCGTCTCCGCGGGCGGCGTCGAGGCGGTCGTCCGGGCGCGGCGGAGCAGCCGGGCCCACCAGGGCAGGACAAGAGTGAGCTGCATCGTCCTCGTTCACCTCATCGGTGCGGCGGGACCGGCTCCGGATCCGGCCCCGCCTCACCCGTGGTCGGGCTAGCGGCTGGCCTTGGTGGGCGCGGGCTTGGGGGGCTCTGGCGCGCTGGTGGTCGGCGGGACCGGCGCGGGCTTGGTGGGCTTCGGCGCGCTGGTGGACGGCGGGATGGGCGCGGGTTTGGTGGGCTCGGGGACGCTGGTGGGCGGCTTGGTGGGCTCGGGCTTGGCGGTCGGCGGCTTCGTGGTCTCGGGCTTGGCGGTCGCCGACGGGGCCGGCTTGGCCGGGCGGGAGTGGTCGGAGGTGGCCGCCTGGGCGGCCATGCCCCCGCCCACGATCAGGGCGACGCCGACGGCCGACCCCACGATCCAGGGGCGCAGACGGCGGTTCGGCTTCTTGGCGCGGACGTGCTGCATACGGAACGACTCCCGAAAGGATTGAGCGAACGCTGATGGGCGAGGCGTGCGCCGAGGACCCGAGGGCCACGAGGCCCCGAGGATCCGTTCCGGAACCCGCCTTCATCCCACCAGACGTGCGGCCCCACCCGAGGTTGTCGCGCCCCGGAAAAATCTTTCGCCGTTGACCGTGCAACCGTTCCGGCCCCTGGCGGGTCGTACCTGGCATCTGGCTTCCTGGGGGGACCCGGGGGGGATCGAAAGGAAGCCGTGCGGAGGGGGAAACGAGGGGCCCGGACTACGGCCGGGCCCCTCGAAATGTCACACCGCGCCCCGGGGACGCCCGCACGCCTCAGAACGGCACCCCGCACCGCAGCAGCACATTGGCGTACGGCCGCGCCTCCCCGGTGCGCACCACCAGCCGCGCCCGGCCGGTCAGCGCCTTCAGCTCCTGGTGCGGCACCAGCGTCAGCGCCGGGTCGGGGAAGAGCCCTTCCAGCAGCGCGGCCGCGACCTTGTTGTGGTCCCGCACCTCATACGCGGCCGTGGCCCCCTCGACCACCAGCTCGTCCAGCAGCCGGGTCAGCACCTGCTCGAAGGACGGCACCCCCAGGACGAAGGCGAGGTCCACGACGACCGGGCCGTCGGGGCCGGAGGGGATCGGCAGACCCGCGTCGCAGACCATCACCGTGTCGGTGTGGCCCAACAGCGCCAGCCCCGCGCTGAGGTGGCGGTTGATGACTCCGGCCCGCTTCACAGCCGCGCCACGTCCTCGGCGGTGGGGAAGGACTGCTGGGCACCGGCCCGGGTCACCGCGGCGGCGCCCACGCGCACCGCGAACCGCACCGCGGTCTCCAGGTCGTCGCCGACGCCCAGACGCCAGGCGAGCGCCCCGGTGAAGGCGTCCCCGGCGCCGGTGGTGTCCACGGCTCCGACCGGGAGGCTGGGCACCCGGACCGTACGGCCGTCGTCGGCGACGAGCGCGCCCCGCTCGCCCAGGGTCACCACGACCGAGCGCGGGCCGCGCGTCAGCAGGGCCGCCGCCCATTCCTCGGGCTCCGTGGAGCCGCCCGCCGGATCGTCGCCGAGCAGGAACCGCGCCTCGTGCTCGTTGACCACCAGCGGATCGCAGCGGGCCAGCACCTCACCGGGCAGCGGCGCGGCCGGTGAGGGGTTGAGCACCACCCGCGGCCCCGGCCGCCCGTCCGTGCCCGCGGCCGCCGCGCGGACCACCTCGGCCACGGTCTCCAGCGGGATCTCCAGCTGGAGCGAGACGACGCGCGCCGAGGCCAGCAGCGGCGCCGCGGCCCGTACGTCCTCCGGGGCGAGCCGGGCGTTGGCGCCGGGGGAGACCACGATGCTGTTGTCGCCGGACGGATCCACCGTGATCAGCGCGACCCCGGTGGGCGCCCCTCCGGTGAGCACACCGGAGGTGTCCGCCCCGGCCGTCCGCAGCGAGTCCAGCAGCAGACGGCCGTGGTCGTCGTCGCCGACCCGGGCCAGCAGGGCTGTCCGGGCCCCCAGACGGGCGGCGGCGACGGCCTGGTTGGCGCCCTTGCCGCCCGGATGGACGGCCAGGTCGGAACCGAGGACGGTCTCGCCCGGTCCGGGGCGGCGCTCGACCCCGATCACCAGATCGGCGTTGGCGGATCCCACGACCAACAGGTCGTAGTCGTGCATACGTGTCTGTCCCTTCGCGTTTGCGTGACGGGTGCCGGCGGGCGCGCCCCGGATTCACTTGGTCGCGACGACCTTCACCGGCACCTTCACCGTCGTGTCGACGTCCTGGCCCTTGGCGGCCCGGATCGCGTTCCGCACGGCCATCTTGCCCAGTTCGCGGGGCTGCTGGGCGACGGTCGCGGCGAGCGTGCCGTTCTCCACCGCCTTGAGGCCGTCCGGGGTGCCGTCGAAGCCGACGACCTTGACGGACTTACCCGCCTTGGGGCCCAGCGCCTTGACCGCGCCGAGCGCCATCTCGTCGTTCTCGGCGAAGACCCCGTCGACACCGGGGTGGGACTGGAGCAGATTGGTGGTCACGTCCAGCGCCTTGGCCCGGTCGAAGTCGGCGGGCTGCTTGCCGACGACCTTGATGCCCGGGTACGCCTTCAGTCCCTCCGCGAAGCCCTGGCCGCGCTCCCGCGAGGCCGAGGTGCCGGCGACGCCCTGGAGCACCAGGATCTTGCCCTTGCCGCCGAGCTGTTCGGCCAGCGTCTTCGCGGCCAGCTTGCCGCCCGCGATGTTGTCGGAGGCCACCAGGGACTCGATATCGGCCTTGTTGACGCCGCGGTCGGCGGCGAGCACCGGGATACCGGCCTTGTTGGCCGCCTTGACCGACGGGCCGGCGGCATCGGAGTCGACCGGGTTGATGATGATCGACTTCATGTTCTGGCTGGTGAAGTTCTGGATCTGATTGGCCTGCTGGGAGGCGTCGTTCTGGGCGTCGGTGACGGTCAGGCTCACCCCGGCGCCCTTGGCCTCCTCCTGTGCGCCCGCCTTCAGCTGGACGAAGAAGGGGTTGTTGAGCGTGGAGACCGACAGACCCACCTTGGTGTCCTTGCCCCCGGAGCCGCCCGAGTGCAGGAAGGAGGAGGCGAGCACCACGGCGCCGACGGCCACCGCCGCCACCGCGAACCGCCCCGCCGTGGCGGCCGCTTTACGGCCCGGCCCCGCCGGTCCTCCGGCCGGATCGCCGGGCGTGGCCGGACGGGAGCCCGCGCGGCGGCGCAGGGTGTCCAGCAGTACGGCGAGCGCGATGACCACACCGATCACGACCTGCTGCCAGAAGGCGGACACCTCCAGGAGGTTGAGCCCGTTGCGCAGCACCGCGAGGATCAGCGCGCCGATCAGGGTGCCGGACGCCTTGCCGACCCCGCCGGACAGGCTCGCGCCGCCGATGACGACCGCGGCGATGGCGTCCAGTTCGTAGCCGACCGCCGCCTGCGGCTGCGCCGAGGACAGCCGAGAGGCCAGCACGATGCCCGCGACGGCCGCGAAGCCGCCGGAGAGCGCGTAGACGATGAGCTTCTGGCGCGCCACCCGGATCCCGGAGAGCCGGGCCGCCTCCTCGTTGCCGCCGATCGCGTACATCGCGCGGCCCGGGTAGGTACGGCCGAGCACCCCCGCGGTGATCAGACCCATCACGATCATCACGATCACCGGGACCGGCAGCCAGCCGCCGAGGGTGTCACCGAGACCGGAGACCGATGCGGGGACGGGGATCGGGCTGCCCTGGGAGATGACCAGCGCCAGACCGCGGCCGACCGAGAGCATCGCCAGCGTGGCGATGAACGGCGGCAGTTTGCCGTAGGACACCAGCGCGCCGCTGACCAGACCGCAGGCGATACCGGTGCCGACGGCGAGCAGCACCGCCAGCCCCACCGGCAGCCCCTGTGAACTGGCGGACCAGGCGAGCACGGTGGCCGAGAGCGCGGCCACCGAGCCGACGGACAGATCGATGCCCGCGGAGACGATCACGAAGGTGACGCCGAAGGCGAGGATCGCGGTGACCGCCGCCTGCACACCGACGTTGAGGAGGTTGTCGGTGGTCAGGAAGTCGCCGGAGAGCAGCGACATGGCCGCCACCAGCAGTACCAGGGCGCTCAGCGCGCCGTTGTCGAGCAGCACGCGGCGCACGGCGGCCGGGCCCCCGGGGTCCTTCGTGGCGTTAAGCGTGTCAGTGGCCACGGGTGCCCTCCTTTTCCGTGACGCCGACGCCTTCGTCGGCGTCCTTGGCGTCTTTGACGTCCTTCACTGCCAGGGCCATCACGGCGTCCTGGGTCGCTTCCCGCGCGGTCAGCTCTCCGGCGATCCGGCCCTGGGCCATGACCAGGACGCGGTCGCTCATCCCCAGCACCTCGGGCAGGTCGCTGGAGATCATCAGGACCGCGTGGCCGGATGCGGTGAGCTCGTTGATGAGCTGGTAGATCTCGACCTTGGCACCCACGTCGATCCCGCGGGTCGGCTCGTCGAGGATCAGCACCCTGCTCTCGGCGAGCAGCCATTTGCCGATGACGACCTTCTGCTGGTTGCCGCCGGAGAGGGTGCGCACCTGCTGGTCGAGACCGGCCATCCGGACGGCCAGCTGTTCCGCGACGCGCTCGGCGGCGCGCCGCTGTCCGGCCCGGTCGACCAGGCCCGCGCGGGTCGCGGAACGCAAGGTGACCAGGCCGAGGTTCTCCTGTACGGAGGCGTCCAGGACCAGGCCCTGGCCCTTGCGGTCCTCCGGTACCAGACCGACACCGGCGGCCATGGCGGCCACCACGTCATGGCGGGGCAGCGGGCTGCCCGCGACCTCGACGGTGCCGGAGTCGTAGGGGTCGGCGCCGAACAGCGCCCGCACCACCTCGGTGCGGCCCGCGCCCACCAGACCGGCCAGGCCCACCACTTCACCGGCGCGCACCTCGAAGCCGATGTCGCGGAAGCTGCCGTCGCGGGTGAGTCCCTCGACCTTCAGCAGCGGCTCACCGGCCTCGGCGCGCTCGCGCGGGTACTGCTGCTCGATGGAGCGGCCGACCATCAGCCGCACCAGCTCGTCCTGTTCGGTGGCGGCCGGGACCTGGGTGACGCTGCGGCCGTCGCGCAGCACGGTGACCCGGTCGCCCAGGGCGGCTATCTCCTCCAGGTGGTGGGTGATGAAGACCACCCCCACCCCGTCCTCGCGCAGGGTGCGCACGATCCGGAAAAGCTTGTCGACCTCCTCGGTGGTGAGCACCGCGGTCGGCTCGTCCATGATCAGTACGCGCGCCTCCAGGCTGAGCGCCTTGGCGATCTCGACCATCTGGAGCCGGGCGATGCCCAGGTCCCGCACCCGGGTCTTGGGGGAGACGTCCACCCCGACCCGGGCGAGGAGTTCGGCGGCGCGCCGGTGCATCGTATGGCGGTCGATCATGCCGAAGCGGCGCGGCTGGCGGCCCAGGAAGATGTTCTCGGCGACGCTGAGGTCGGGGACGAGGTTGAACTCCTGGTAGATGGTGGCGATTCCGAGCCGTTCGGCGTCCTGGGCGCCGTCGATGCGCACCGGGGAGCCGTCGACGAGGATGCGGCCGCCGTCGGGGCGGTGGGCGCCGGAGAGCATCTTGATGAGCGTGCTCTTGCCCGCGCCGTTCTCGCCCAGCAGGACGTGCACTTCGCCGCGGCGCAGATCGAAGTCGACGCCGTCGAGGGCGACCACACCGGGGAAGGTCTTGCGGACGCCCTCCATCCGCAGCAGTTCGGACTCCGGCCGCGGCGGCTCTTCGGTGACACGGGGCGTCGTGCTCATGGCGTGCTCCCTTCGGGCTCGCCGCACGAGCGGCGGGTGACCAGGCGGGCGGAGAGGGTCACCGACTCCGCGGGGCGGCCCTCGACGAGGTCGACCAGCGCGCGGACGGCGGCGTGGCCGAGCTCCCCGGTGGGCTGGGCGATGGCGGTGATCGGCGGATCGGTGTGGACGAACCAGGGGATGTCGTCGAACGCGGCCAGCGCGACGTCATCGGGGACCCGCAGCCCGCGGGCGCGGATCTCGTCCATCGCGCCGAGCGCCATCAGGTTGTCCGCGGCGAAGATCGCGTCCGGGGGCCGCGGCAGATCGAGGAAGCGGGCGGTGACCCGGCGTCCGCTGTCCGCCTGGAAGTCGCCCTGGCCGATATGGCCGTCGTCCAGCGCGAGCCCGAACTCCCGCAGCGCCGCGCGGAAGGCGTCCACCCGCTCGCGTCCGGTGGTGGTGGCCGCCGGGCCCGCGATGATGGCGAGCCTGCGGTGGCCGAGCGCGTGCAGATGGGCCACCAGATCGCGGATGGCGTCGCGGCCGTCGGTGCGCACCACCGGTACCGCGGCCAGGCTCTCGTCCTCGATCCAGCGGTCGACGAACACCATGGGCGTACCGGTGCGGGCGGCGTCCAGCATCATCGGCGAGCCGCCGTCGGTGGGGGAGATCAGCAGCCCGTCGATACGGCGGTCCATCAGGGTGCGTACGTGGTGATCCTGGAGATCGGGCCGCTCATCGGCGTTGCCGATCACCACGCTGTAGCCGAGGGCGCGGGCCGCGTCCTCGACGGAGCGGGCGAGCTCGGTGAAGAAGGGATTGAGCACATCGCTGATGACCAGTCCGAGCGCCCGGGTCTGGTCGGTGCGCAGCGAGCGGGCGACGGCGTTGGGGCGGTAGCCGAGCTCGGCGACCGCGGCGAGCACGCGCTCCCGGGTGTCCGCGCGGACGGAGGGGTGTTGGTTGAGCACCCGCGAAACCGTCGCGACGGAGACTCCGGCCCGTTGCGCCACGTCCTTGATGGCCGGCATCGTCCACCTCCTCGTGGAATCGATTACACGGAGGATTGGAATCGATTACACGGGACTCGGACAAGGGCTCGGTCCGCCCCGAAACCGGATCGTGATATTCCGCGCCGGCCGCCGCCGGTCTGCCGCCGTGTTGTCCATAGCGGCCGGTTTTCCACAGCCGCGCACCGCTCCGGACCGTCTGTCGGGCCCCGACGGTACGGTCGGTCCATGCTCAAACTCGCGGTGGTCGAAGGGGTTCTGGAGCGGATCACCTACGCCAATGAGGAGAACGGCTATACGGTCGCGCGTGTCGACACCGGCCGCGGCTCGGGCGATCTGCTGACCGTCGTGGGCTCGCTGCTGGGTGCCCAGCCGGGCGAGTCGCTGCGGATGGAAGGCCGCTGGGGCTCCCATCCGCAGTACGGCAAGCAGTTCACCGTGGAGAACTACACCACCGTCCTCCCTGCCACCGTCCAGGGCATCCGCCGCTATCTGGGCTCCGGCCTGATCAAGGGGATCGGCCCGCGGATCGCCGACCGGATCACCGAGCACTTCGGCATCGACACCCTGGAGATCATCGAGGAGCGGCCGGAGCGGCTGATCGAGGTCCCCGGGCTGGGCCCCAAGCGCACCAAGATGATCGGCGCGGCCTGGGAGGAGCAGAAGGCCATCAAGGAGGTCATGGTCTTCCTCCAGGGCGTCGGCGTCTCCACCTCCATCGCGGTGCGGATCTACAAGAAGTACGGGGACGCCTCGATCTCCGTGGTGAAGAACGAGCCGTACCGGCTGGCGGCCGATGTCTGGGGCATCGGCTTCCTCACCGCCGACAAGATCGCCCAGTCGGTCGGCATCCCGCACGACAGCCCCGACCGGGTCAAGGCCGGTCTCCAGTACGCCCTGTCCCAGTCCACGGACAACGGCCACTGCTATCTCCCCGAGGAGCAACTGATCGCGGACGCCGTGAAGTTGCTCCAGGTCGACACCGGGCTGGTGATCGACTGCCTGGGCGAGCTCGCCGCCGAGGAGGGGGTGGTGCGCGAGCGCGTCCCCGCCGCGGACGGCGGCGATCCGGTCGCGGCGGTCTATCTGGTCCCCTTCCACCGCGCGGAGATCTCCCTGGCCGGGCAGGTGCTGCGGCTGCTGCGTACCGAGGCGGACCGGATGCCCGCCTTCCAGGGCGTGGACTGGGAGAAGGCGCTGACCTGGCTGGCCGCCCGCACCGGCGCCGAGCTGGCCCCCGAGCAGCGCGAGGCGGTGCGGCTCGCGCTCACCGAGAAGGTGGCGGTGCTCACCGGCGGCCCGGGGTGCGGCAAGTCCTTCACCGTCCGTTCGGTGGTGGAGCTGGCCCGCGCCAAGAAGGCGAAGGTGGTGCTGGCCGCCCCCACCGGGCGGGCCGCCAAGCGGCTCGCCGAGCTGACCGGAGCCGAGGCGTCCACCGTCCACCGGCTGCTGGAGCTCAAGCCCGGCGGCGATGCCGCGTATGACCGGGACCGCCCGCTCGACGCCGATCTGGTGGTGGTCGACGAAGCGTCCATGCTCGATCTGCTGCTGGCCAACAAGCTGGTCAAGGCGGTCCCGCCGGGTGCGCATCTGCTCTTCGTCGGCGATGTGGACCAGCTGCCCAGCGTCGGCGCCGGGGAGGTGCTGCGCGATCTGCTGTCCCCCGGGAGCCCGGTCCCGGCGGTGCGGCTGACCCGGATCTTCCGCCAGGCCCAGCAGTCCGGCGTGGTCACCAACGCCCACCGGATCAACGAGGGGGTGCCGCCGCTCACCCAGGGGCTCTCCGACTTCTTCCTCTTCGTCGAGGACGACACCGAGGAGACCGGGCGGCTCACGGTCGATGTCGCGGCCCGCCGCATCCCCGCCAAATTCGGTCTGGACCCCCGGCGTGACGTGCAGGTTCTCGCCCCGATGCACCGTGGCCCGGCAGGCGCGGGCGCGCTGAACGGACTGCTTCAGCAGGCCATCACCCCCGCCCGCCCCGACCTCCCGGAGCGCCGCTTCGGCGGCCGGATCTTCCGCGTCGGCGACAAGGTGACCCAGATCCGCAACAATTATGAGAAAGGGGCCAATGGGGTCTTCAACGGCACGGTTGGAGTCGTCACCTCCCTCGACACCGATGAGCAGCGGCTGACCGTGCTGACGGACGAGGACGAGGAGGTGCCGTACGACTTCGACGAGCTGGACGAGCTGGCTCACGCCTATGCGGTGACCATCCACCGCTCCCAGGGCAGTGAGTACCCGGCCGTCGTGATTCCGGTGACCACCGGAGCCTGGATGATGTTGCAGCGCAATCTGCTCTACACGGCGGTGACCCGCGCCAAACGCCTTGTGGTGCTGGTCGGCTCGCGGCGTGCGCTGGGGCAGGCGGTGCGTACGGTCTCGGCGGGACGGCGCTGCACGGCACTGGACCACCGGCTCGGCGGCGATGTACGAGTCGAGGATGCCGCAAGGGTTTCCGAACGATGACGAACGGGGCAGGATGGGCGTGATAGCGGCACTGAGTGCCGCCAAAAGGCCCTTTGGCCGACCCCGAGTGCACGTCCATCGTCCGGATGGGGGAAGGTGGGGGGAGTCAGGGCACCTCGAAGAAGAGAACCAGGACGTCGGTGAGGGATGACGTGAGCGACAACTCTGTAGTACTGCGGTACGGGGACGGCGAGTACACCTACCCGGTGGTCGACAGCACTGTCGGCGACAAGGGCTTCGATATCGGAAAGCTGCGCGCCCAGACCGGTCTGGTGACCCTGGACTCCGGTTACGGCAACACCGCCGCGTACAAATCCGCGATCACCTATCTCGACGGTGAGCAGGGCATTCTGCGCTATCGCGGTTACCCCATCGAGCAGCTGGCGGAGCGCAGCACGTTCCTGGAGACAGCCTTCCTGCTGATCAACGGCGAGCTGCCCACGGTGGACGAACTGGCCGTGTTCCGCGACCAGATCACCACCCACACGCTGCTCCACGAGGACGTCAAGCGCTTCTACGACGGCTTCCCGCGCGACGCCCACCCGATGGCCATGCTCTCCTCGGTGGTCAGCGCCCTGTCGACCTTCTATCAGGACAGCCACAACCCCTTCGACGAGAAGCAGCGCGACCTCTCGACGATCCGGCTGCTGGCCAAGCTGCCGACCATCGCGGCGTACGCCTACAAGAAGTCGGTCGGCCACCCGTTTGTCTACCCGCGTAACGACCTGGGTTACGTCGAGAACTTCCTGCGGATGACCTTCTCGGTCCCGGCCCAGGAGTACGACCTCGATCCGATCGTCGTCAGCGCCCTCAACAAGCTGCTGATCCTGCACGCCGACCACGAGCAGAACTGCTCGACCTCCACCGTCCGGCTGGTCGGCTCCTCGCAGGCCAATATGTTCGCCTCCGTCTCCGCGGGCATCAGCGCCCTGTGGGGCCCCCTGCACGGCGGTGCCAACCAGTCCGTGCTGGAGATGCTGGAGGGCATCCAGGCGTCGGGCAGCGACGTCGACACCTTCATCCGCAAGGTGAAGAACAAGGAAGACGGCGTGAAGCTCATGGGCTTCGGGCACCGCGTCTACAAGAACTTCGACCCCCGGGCGAAGATCATCAAGTCGGCGGCGCACGATGTCCTCTCCGCCCTCGGCAAGTCGGACGAGCTTCTTGAGATCGCGCTCAAGCTCGAGGAGCACGCCCTCGCCGACGACTACTTCGTCGAGCGCAAGCTCTACCCGAACGTGGACTTCTACACCGGTCTGATCTACCGGGCGATGGGCTTCCCGACCGAGATGTTCACCGTGCTGTTCGCGCTCGGCCGGCTGCCGGGCTGGATCGCCCAGTGGCACGAGATGATCAAGGAGCCCGGCTCCCGCATCGGCCGCCCGCGCCAGATCTACACCGGCGTCGTCAAGCGCGACTTCGTCCCGGTCGAGCAGCGCTGACGGCCACTTCTCCCGTCTCTGGGTGCCCCGCTCCACCGGTGCGTGCCGGAAGAGTGGGGCACCGTTGCGTCTCCGGGTTCGCCGCCCACTGACGAGCGACCTCGGTGGTAGTGGGCACCTCGGACTTTCGGGGTTCGCCGCCCTACCGGCGAGTGAGCCGAAGGGGCGCGACCCTGGCGAAAGGGAGAGCGCGCGGAGGCCCTGAGGAACGAAGGGCCGAGCACGGTCGACCGTCGTCAGGGGCTTTGGCGCCCCGGAGGCGAACCGAGCCTCAAAGATAAAAAAGAAAGCGCCCCGCTTCCGATCCCCCCACGGGCCGGAGCGGGGCGCTTCCCATGTCCCGGATCGGATTCCCCCCACGGGATCCGGCCGGGCGTCCACGGGCCGCACAGGCGGCGTTACGGCGCGATCTGCCGGGACGAGTACCTACGGGAGGGCCGCTCAAAGCTCCCCGAGTACCTCGCCCCGGCCACGCGTAGCGGGACGCGTCCCCCAAGACGAATCCCCACCGTCCCATTAGACTCGCGACCCCCCGAAATGGTTACGTTGGGTTGCATGTGATCTGTGTCTCTTGCCATAAGGGATGTACAAGGGCAAGAGCCTCGATTTGAAGATCGAGGCTCTTGTGTATGGGTGTTGTGCGGCTTATGGGGAGCCGGTGAAGCTATGTGGATGCTGTGAAGGTCCGCAGTCGCAGGCTGTTGGTGACGACGAATACCGACGAGAACGCCATGGCCGCCCCCGCGATCATCGGGTTGAGCATCCCGGCCGCCGCGAGCGGAAGCGCCGCGACGTTGTAGCCAAACGCCCAGAAGAGATTGCCCTTGATGGTGGTCAGCGTCCGGCGCGCCAGTCGGATCGCGTCCGCCGCGACCCGGAGGTCGCCCCGGACCAGGGTCAGATCCCCGGCCTCGATGGCCGCGTCCGTCCCCGTGCCCATGGCGAGTCCGAGGTCGGCGGTGGCCAGGGCGGCCGCGTCGTTGACGCCGTCGCCCACCATGGCGACCGTACGGCCCTCGCCCTGGAGCCGCTTGACCACGTCCACCTTCTCCTCCGGCAGGACTTCGGCGATGACCTCCTCGACGCCGATCGCGCGCGCCACCGACTCGGCGACCAGCCGGTTGTCCCCGGTCAGCAGTACCGGGGTGAGGCCGAGGGCGCGCAGCTGGGCGACGGCCTCGGCGCTGGTCTCCTTGATCGCGTCGGCGACCAGCAGGATGCCGCGCGCCTCGCCGTCCCAGGCCACGGCGACGGCCGTATGGCCCTCCGCCTCGGCGGCGGCCTTGGCGGAAGCCAGTTCCCCGGGCAGTTCGACGGACCACTGGCCGAGCAGCTTCTCCCGGCCGACCAGCACCTTGTGTCCGTCCACCACCCCCCGCACGCCGAGTCCGGCGACGGAGATGAAGTCCTCGGGCACCGGGAGGGCGCCGACCCGCTCGGCCGCGCCGTCCGCGACCGCGCGGGCGACCGGGTGCTCGCTGGCGTGCTCCACGGCACCGGCGAGGCGCAGCAGCTCGTCCTCGTCCGTGCCAGGCGCGGTGACGACCCCGCGCAGCCGCATCCGGCCGGTGGTGACGGTGCCGGTCTTGTCCAGGACGACGGTGTCCACCCGGCGGGTCGACTCCAGCACCTCGGGTCCCTTGATGAGGATGCCCAGTTGGGCGCCACGGCCGGTACCGACCATCAGCGCGGTCGGGGTGGCCAGGCCCAGGGCGCAGGGGCAGGCGATGATCAGGACGGCCACGGCGGCGGTGAAGGCGGCGGTCGCGTCCCCGGTGGCGCCCAGCCAGCCCAGCAGGGTGCCGACGGCGATCAGCAGCACGATCGGTACGAAGATCCCGGAGACCCGGTCGGCCAGCCGCTGCACCTCGGCCTTGCCGTTCTGCGCGTCCTCCACCAGCTTGGCCATCCGGGCGAGCTGGGTATCGGCGCCGACGCGGGTGGCCGCCACGACGATCCGGCCCGCCGTGTTGACGGTCGCGCCCGCCACCGCGTCGCCCACCACGACGTCCACCGGCACCGATTCGCCGGTCAGCATCGAGGCGTCCACGGCCGATTCGCCCTCGACGACCGTGCCGTCGGTGGCGATCTTCTCGCCGGGGCGGACCACGAAGTGGTCGTCGACCGCCAGCTCGCCGACGGGGACGCGGACCTCCCGGCCGTCGCGCAGGACTGCCACGTCCTTGGCGCCGAGTTCGAGCAGGGCGTGCAGCGCGGCCCCGGCCCGCCGCTTGGACTTCGCCTCCAGGAAGCGGCCGAGGAGGATGAAGGTGGTCACGCCGGCGGCGGCCTCGAGATAGATCGAGGACGATCCGGCCGCGCGGGAGACGGTGAGGTCGAAGCCGTGCCGCATCCCGGGCATGCCCGCGTCGCCGAAGAACAGCGCCCACAGGGACCAGCCGAGGGCCGCCAGGGTGCCGATGGAGACGAGGGTGTCCATGGTGGCCGCGCCGTGCCGGGCGTTGGTCCAGGCGGCCCTGTGGAAGGGCGCGCCGCCCCAGACGACCACGGGCGCGGCGAGGGTCAGCGAGAGCCACTGCCAGTTCTCGAACTGGAGCGAGGGCACCATCGCCAGCACGACGACGGGCAGGGACAGCGCGAGGGAGACCAGCACGCGGTGGCGCAGGGCGTCCGGCCCGTCCTCGCCGCGGCCGGGGCGGTCCTGCGGGCCGTCGGAGGGCTCGGCGGACACGGCCGGGGGCTCGGGCTCGGGCGGGCGCGGTTCCTCGGCGGTGTAGCCGGTTCTGACGACCGTGGCTATCAGGTCGGCCACCTCGACCCCGGCGCCGTAGGACACCTTGGCCTTCTCGGTGGCGAAGTTGACCGTGGCGGACACTCCGTCGATGCGGTTGAGCTTCTTCTCGATGCGCGCCGCACAGGAGGCGCAGGTCATGCCGCCGATGGCGAGTTCGACCTGTGCTGTGTGCCCGGCTTCGGGAGCCGTGCTGGTGGTCATGTCTGGGTCTCCTGGGAGGAGGGCCGATGCCGTACGGCGGCTGTATGAGCAGGGCGGTACGGCCCGGCGGGAGGAGTCGGGGTGCTCAGGCCCGGCCGACGAGCTCGTAGCCCGCCTCGTCGACGGCGGCGCGGACGGCCTCGTCGTCCAGCGGGGCGGCCGAGACGACGGTGACCTGTCCGGTGGAGGCCACGGCCTTGACGGAGGAGACGCCGCTGAGGGCGCCGAGCTCCTCGGTGACGGCGCTCTCGCAGTGGCCGCAGGTCATACCGGTCACCCGGTAGACGGTGGTGACGCCGGAGCCGGTGTTCGCCTCGGAGCTCATGGACTTTCTCCTGTGGGGTGGGCGTGATGGTTGGGACGCAGGAGACGCCGGATGCCCCAGGGTCTCCTGACTCTCACAACTCTATACCCCTAGGGGGTATTCCCGGAAGCCGGAGGTGCGCCGGTTCCTGGACGGCGCGCAACGCCCGCGCGCGCTCCCCTTGCGCGCAGACGCGCCTGACGCGCCTGCGGTGGTGGAGGGTGGAGCGGGCGTCAGGGGGCGGGGGTGCCCTCGGTGCCGATGATCGGGGCGAGATAGCCGTAGAGGGCGGCCTTGGTCTCGGCGGTGTACGCCGCCCGCTCCTCTCCCTGATGCGAAAGGATCAGATCGAGACCGGCCTTGAACAGCTCGAACGCCATGGTGGCGGTGCGGGTGCGGCGGTCGGCGGGCAGATCGGGGTTGCTGATACCGATCAGCTCCTCCACCCGGGCGAGGAGGGTGACGTGCAGTGCGTCGTGCTCCTCGATGACGCGGCCGGGCGCCTCCGTGGAGTGGATCAGCGCGAGGAAGGCGGGATTCGCGCAATTGAACTCGACCATCGGATCCAGGACCGCGTCCAGCATCTCGTCCAGCGGCAGTGAGGCGTTCTCGACCGTGAAGACCAGGCCGTGGGCCTGTCGCATCTGATGGGTCAGCCGCTCGCCCAGTTCGACCGCGATGGCCTCCTTGTTCGGGAAGAACTGGTACAGCGTGCCCGGGGAGACGCCCGCCTCGCGGGCGATGGCGTTGGTGCTCGCGCCGGTGTAGCCGCTCTTGCAGAAGACGCTGGCGGCCGCGTCGAGCAACTGCTGGACCCGGCGCTCCCCGCGAGCCTGCCTGCGACGCGGCTTGGCGGCTCCCTCGGGCTGGGCTGCCTTGCTCTCGGTCACGCGCAATCTCCGGATCTTGGTGTTCGATTGACAAACGCGAGTACTCGCTCGCATTCTTGTAAAACGCGAGCGACCACTCGTGTTTGCCAGTCTATGGCAATCAACGACCCATGCTGCCTGCCCGAACGTTGTGCGGTGGCCTGGGCACAGGTGAAGGGGACACCGTGCCATGACCACTGTCAACCGACCGTCGGGGGACCGGATCGGAGGATGGACCCGCCTGGTCACGGCGCGCCCCCGGCTCTCCTTGCTGCTTGCCCTGCTCTTCACCGCGCTCGCCGTGGTGGCGGGCAGCGGTGTCGCCGACCGGATGGGCAGCGGGGGCTGGGAGGACCCTGCCTCCCAGTCCTCCTATGCCACCAAGGCGTTGGAGAAGCGCTTCCCGACCTCCCAGCCCAATCTGATCCTGCTGGTCGACAGCGGGAGAGCCACCGTGGACGATCCCAAGGTCGCTGCCGAGGGCCGCGCGCTCGCGAAGAAGCTGGCGAAGGAGGAATCCGTCACCGGCGTCACCTCCTACTGGGACACCGGCGCGCCCACCCTCCGCCACCGGGACCGCGGCGAGGCGATCATCGCCGCGCGCATCGTGGGCGACGAGTCCGCGGCCAACAAGGCGCTGGAGCGGCTCGCCCCGCACTACCGGGGGGACCACGGACCGGTGGAGGTGTCGATCGGCGGCATGGTCGCGGTCCGCCATGAGCTCCAGACCACCATCCAGGAGGATCTGCTGCGGGCCGAGATGATCGCCCTGCCCATCACCCTGGTGCTGCTCGTCATGGTCTTCGGCAGCGCGGTGGCCGCCCTGCTCCCGCTCGGTGTGGGCATCATCGCCATCCTGGGCACCGACGCGGTGCTGCGTGGTCTCACCGAATTCACCGATGTCTCGGTCTTCGCGCAGAACCTGACCACCGCCCTCGGCCTCGGACTGGCCATCGACTACGCCCTGTTCATCGTGCGCCGCTTCCGCGAGGAGCTGGCCACCGGCGCCGCCACCCTGCCCGCCGTGGCCGCCACCCTGCGCACCGCCGGGCGCACCGTGCTCTTCTCGGCGCTGACCGTCGCCGTCTCGCTCGCCGCCATGCTGGTCTTCCCGCAGTACTTCCTGCGCTCCTTCGCCTATGCGGGCATCGCCGTGGTGCTGATCGCGGCGGGTGCCGCCCTGGTGGTGCTGCCCGCGGCGCTGGTGCTCCTCGGCGACCGGGTCAACTCCCTCGATCTGATGAAGCTGCTGCGCCGCGGCCGCCCCGCCCGTACCGGTGAGCCCGGCCGGGGCTGGGGGCGGCTCGCCCGGCTGGTCATGCGGCGCGCCCCGCTGTTCGCGCTGGCCACGGTCGCCGGGCTGGTCGCGCTCGGACTGCCCTTCCTGCGGGTGGAGTTCGGCACCGCCGATGACCGTCAGCTGCCCGCAAGCGCCGAGTCGCATGTGGTCCAGCAGCACATCCGGGATGGCTTTCCCGGCGGCCCCGGCGGCGCCGTCGAGGTCGTCGCCGAGGGCCGCCCCGGCACCCGCGCCCTCGCCGACTACAGCGCCAAGCTCTCCGGACTCCCCGCTGTGCGGCGGGTGGACAGCCCCGCGGGCCACTTCGCGGGCGGCCGTCAGGTGGCCGAGCCCGGTCCGGCCGAGGCGGCGCGCGCGGCCGGGGGGAGCGCGTATCTCACCGTGCTGCCCAAGGGCGAGGCGGTGGACGCCGCGAGCCAGGACCTGGTGCGCGACATCCGCGCCCAGCACCCCTCGTTCCGCGCCTCGGTGACCGGCACCGCCGCTGTCCTGGTCGACACCAAGGACTCGATAGCCGACCGGCTGCCCTGGGCCGCGGCGATCATCGCCGCCGTCACCCTGCTGCTGGTCTTCCTGCTCACCGGCAGTGTGCTGATACCGATCCAGGCGGTGCTGCTCAACGCGCTCAGTCTCACCGCGATGTTCGGCGCGGTGGTGTGGGTCTTCCAGGACGGACATCTGTCCGGCCCGCTGTCCTTCACCACCTCCGGCGATATCGAGACCACCCTGCCGGTGCTGATGTTCTGCGTCGCCTTCGGTCTCTCCATGGACTATGGCGTCTTCCTGCTCTCCCGGATCAAGGAGGAGTACGACCGCACCGGGGACCACACCTCGGCCGTGGAGTTCGGGCTGCGGCGCACCGGCGGGCTGATCACGGCGGCGGCGCTGATCCTCGCCGTGGTGATGGTCGCCATCGGCACCTCGCGGGTCACCAACACCAAGATGCTGGGCCTGGGTATCGCGCTGGCGGTGCTGATGGACGCCATGGTGGTGCGCAGTCTGCTGGTGCCCGCGGTGATGCGGCTGACCGGCCGGGCCACCTGGTGGGCGCCGGGCCCGCTGCGCCGGCTGCACGCCAGGATCGGGCTGAGCGAGGGGGAGTCCGCCCCCGCCCCGAGTGGCGGCAGCGGTGGGGATGACACCGGGCCCCGCAGCGAGGAGGAACTGCGGGACCCGGTCCGCGCGGGGCACTGACGCCTTCCGGGTGGCTTGCGCCCCTTCCGTAAGGCGCCGGGGACATCAGGTGCCGGTGCGCAAGGGGCACCTCCCGCGCGGGGATTCAGGGGTGGCCGGGTCGCTATGGGGCGTCGCGGCGACCGCGCCGGTTGCCCGGTCTGCGGGCCACCCAGGACCGGACGGTGTCCGCGTACCAGTACGGCTTGCCGCCCTCCACCAGATCGGGGGGCGGCAGCAGTCCATGCTTGCGATATGACCGTACGGTGTCGGTCTGGACCCCGATATGCGCGGCGATCTCCTTGTACGACCACAGCCTCCGGTCGGTCATCTCTCGCGCCCTTCCCGCAGACACCGCGACCACGGCCCCGGTGGGGCCGTCGGGGGAGCCACGGCAGACCTGCTGACGATCTCTCACCCTGTGCCCGGTGAACGACGCTGAGTGACCACCGGACAGGGGCTGTTGAAGACCTGTGACGAAGGCGTATGGAGATGTGACGGCCGTGACACCGGAGTGACGCTCAGGCCCCCAGCTCGGACATCTGTTTGGTGATCTCCTCCAGCCGCACCGGACGGTGCTCCAGCCGCGACAGTTCACATGCCTCGGCCACCAGCAGGGCGTAGAGCGCCTGCTGACCGGAGCAGGGGTTGGGGGCATCGCCCCGGGCGGCCCGGACGAACGCGGCCAGCTCCGCCCGGTAGGCGTCCTCGAACCGCTCCAGGAAGTGCGCCCAGGGCCGGTCGGGACCGGTGGGGCCGCCCGGTTCGGCCGAGGTGAAGGGCGTACGGCCATCCAGCCCCACCACCAACTGGTCGCGCTCGCCCGACAGTTCCATCCGCACGTCGTATCCGGCGCCGTTGTAGCGGGTGGCGGTCGCGGTCACCAGCGTGCCGTCGTCCAGCGTCAGCAGCGCCGCCGCGGTGTCCACATCGCCCGCCTCCCGGAAGAACGCGGCACCGCCCGCCGAACCGGACGCGAACACCTCCACCACCTCCCGCCCGGTCAGCCAGCGCACGGCGTCGAAGTCATGCACCAGACAGTCCCGGATCAGCCCGCCGGAGTGGGGCAGGAACTCCGGCGGCGGGGGTGCGGCGTCGGAGGTGATCGCCCGGATGGTGTGCACCCGGCCGAGCCTCCCCTCGTGCAGCGCCTCCCGCGCGGCCCGGTATCCGGCGTCGAACCGCCGCTGGAAGCCCATCTGGAGCATGGTCCCGGCCGATTCGACCTCGCTCAGCGCCCGGACGGTGCCGGCCAGGTCCAGGGCGATGGGCTTCTCGCAGTACGCGGGCAGTCCGGCCCGTGCCGCCCGGGTGATCAGCTCGGCGTGCGAGGCGGTCGCGGTGGCGATCACCACGGCGTCGATCCCGCCGTCGAAGACCGCGTCCACCGATGGGGCGGCGGTCACCGGTACGTCGGCCTCCGCGTCGATCCGCGCGGCCAGTTCGGTGGCCCGCGCGCTGTCGGCGTCCCCGATCAGCAGTTCGTCGACGCCGTCCGTGGCGGCGAGGGCGGCGGCATGGAAGGAGCCGATCCGCCCGGCGCCGAGGAATCCGATGCGCATGATGTGTGGTCCCGTCTGGTGAGTGAGGAGTCGCGTCGGGGACAGCGAAGGGCCGGCCGTGGCGGCGGCCGGCCCTTGCGGTTGTCAGCCGTGACGGATGGTCAGAGGTGGGGGTCAGCGGTACAGGGCGGGGCGCTCGATCATCTCCACGGCCGTGCGCTCACCGGTCTTCTGGGCCCGCAGCCCCGCCTCGCAGACGGCGGCCGCGGCATAGCCGTCCCAGGTACTGGGCCCCACGACCTCCCCGCGCCGGGTGGCGTCGACCCACGCCTGCACCTCCCGGTCGTACGCCTCCTCGAAGCGCGCCACGAAGTCCGGGGCGATCTCGCCACCCCAGGTGCCGGGGCGGTTGACCAGCATGCCGTGGGCGTCGCCGACCCGCGCGGTGCCGCGTTCACAGACCGCCTCGGCCTGCACCTGGTAGCCGAAGCCGCAGCTCGCGAACATCTCGACATTGACCAGCGCACCGCCGCTGGTCTCGAAGATCACCAACTGGGGGTCGCTGAGCCCCTCGGGCGCGTCCGCGCTGGGCGTCGGCTTGAGCACCGTCACCGCGGTGATCTCCTGCTCCAGCAGCCAGCGCGACTGGTCCATCTCATGCACCACCGCGTCGCTGATCAGCATCTCGGTGGTGAAGTACGAGTGCACCGAGGCATTGCGGTGACGGCAGTGCAGCATCAGCGGACGGCCCAGCTCGCCGGAGGCCAGCAGCGCCTTGAGCTTCATGAACTCGGAGTCGTAGCGGCGCATGAAGCCGACCTGGACCCGGCGGTGGCCCAGCTTCTGCTCGGCTTCCAGGACCCGCAGCGCGGATGCCGAATCCGGAGTGAGCGGCTTCTCGCACAGCACCGGGAGATCCCGTTCGAACGCGCTGAGCAGCGCGGCCTCGTGTGCGGGTCCGGGGGAGGCGATCAGTACGGCGTCCACCCCCGGCGCGGCCATCGCCGCGGCCGGGTCGGTGAACGCCCGGCAGCCCTCGGCGGAGTCGGCGGCCGCCTTGGCGCGCGCCTCGTCGATGTCGACCACGGCGGCCACCCGTGCGCCGCTGATGACGTCATTGATCCGGCGGACATGGTCGGCGCCCATCTTGCCCGTCCCGATGACGGCGATCCCGAGCGTCCCCTGCTGGGTCATATGCGGTCTCTTCTCCTTCTGCCGGTCTGCTCGCCGGTGCTGTGGTCTGCCGGGACGGGGGCGTCAGGCGCCGCACGAGCGCAGGAAGCGGCGGGTGCGCTCGGCGATCGGGAACGGCTGGTCGGGCGGGCAGGGATACATGTCCTGCTCGACGATGGCGAACAGGTCCACATCCAGCTTCTGGGCGGCGGTGAGGACCGGTCCGAGCGCGGGCACCCCGTTCGGCGGCTCGCACATCACCCCGCGCTGGACGGCCGGGCCGAACGGCACCCCGTTCTTCACCACGTCGGCCAGGATCTCCGGGTCCACCTGCTTGAGGTGGAGATAGCCGATGCGCTCGCCGTAGGTCTCGATGAGCTTGACGCTGTCGCCGCCGCAGTAGGCGTAGTGCCCGGTGTCCAGGCACAGGTTGACCAGGCCGGAGTCGGTCGCGTCCAGGAAGCGGGCGACGTTCTCCTCGGTGTCGATGTGGGTGTCGGCGTGCGGATGGACGACGATCTCGAGCCCGTAGCGCTCGCGCACCTCACGGCCGAGCCGTTCCATCCCGGTGGACAGATGGCGCCACTGCTCGGCGGTCAGCTCCGCCGGCTCGATGATCTCGGCGGTCTTGTCGTCCCGCCAGAAGGAGGGGATGACCACCAGGTGCTTCGCGTTCATCGCCTGGGTCAGCTCGGCGACCTGGGAGACATGCGCCCAGGTGGCGTCCCAGACGTCGGGTCCGCGGTGGAGTGAGGTGAAGACGGTGCCCGCCGAGACGGTGAGCCCACGGCGGGTGGTCTCCTCGGTGAGCCGGGCCGGATCGGTCGGCAGATAGCCGTACGGGCCCAGCTCGATCCAGGAGTAACCGGCCTCCGCGACCTCGTCGAGGAAGCGCTGCCAGGGGACCTGCTGCTCGTCGTCGGGGAACCACACCCCCCACGAGTCGGGGGCCGAGCCGACCCGGATGCGGTCCAGGGCGGGTACGGGAGAGGCGGCGGCAGTCATGGGGAGGGTCTCCTCTCGCCGGTCATGGGCGACCGGGGAAGGGGGCGGTGCGGATACCTGTGCTCGATCGAGGATCGGATGCCCGTGTCGTACTGTTTTGGGCAGCTTCACGCTACGGACGGGCGGTCGTCAAGGGTTCGTCAGGACATTCGGACGTCATGTCAGACGGCGATCGGAGGGGCGTCTCAGGAGCCGGGCGTGTTCACGACCTCCGGCAACTCCTCCACATCGACCCCGCGGACCTGGGAGAGCTCGTGCTTGAGGGCGGCCAGTTCGGCGCCACCGGCCATGTGGTTGGTCAGCTCCTCGAGGCTGACGTCCTCACGCGAGGCGTTCATCTCCAGGGCACCCAGTCGGAGCACCGAGAAGTGGTCGCCGACCATATAGGCGTGGTGCGGATTGTGGGTGATGAAGATGACCCCGAGCCCGCGCTCGCGCGCCGCCGCGATGTACTTGAGCACCACACCCGACTGCTTGACGCCGAGCGCCGCGGTGGGCTCGTCCAGAATCAGCACCCGGGCGCCGAAGTGGACGGCCCGCGCGATGGCCACGGACTGCCGCTGGCCGCCGGAGAGAGTGCCGATGGGCTGTTCCAGGTTGTCGAGGTGGATGCCCATGGCGGACAGTTCCTCGTCGGTGGTCCGCTTCATCCGCTCGATGTCCAGGCGGCGGAACGGCCAGGGGCCCTTGGTCAGCTCGGAGCCGAGGAAGAAGTTCCGCCACACCGGCAGCAGCGGCACGGTGGCCAGGTCCTGGTAGACGGTGGCGATGCCGAGGTCCAGGGCCTCGCGCGGGTTGTTCAGCCGCACCGGCTTGCCGTCGACGAGGTACTCGCCCTCGTCGTGCTGGTGCAGCCCGGACACGATCTTGATCAGAGTGGACTTCCCGGCGCCGTTGTCGCCGAGGACGCAGGTCACCTTGCCCGGCCTGACGTCGAGGTCGATGCCCTCCAGGGCGCGTACGTTGCCATAGACCTTGCCGACGCCCTTGAGCCGGACGACCGGCTCATCGGCTCCGCCGGTCTTCGCGGTGTGCTTCGATGCCATGGTGATCACCTCCTGGCGGCCTGACGGCGCACCCACAGATTGACGAGCGTCGCGAGCAGAAGCATCACGCCCACGAAGAACTTGAACCAGTCGGGGTTCCAGTTGGCGTAGACGATGCCCTGGTTGACCATCCCGAAAATGAAGGCGCCCAGGACCGCGCCGATCGCGGAGCCGTAGCCGCCGGTGAGCAGACAGCCGCCGATCACCGCCGCGATGATGTAGTAGAACTCGTTGCCGACGCCCTCGCCCGCCTGCACGGTGTTGTACTCGAAGAGCAGATGCATACCGACGAACCAGGCGGCGAAGCCGACGGTCATGAACAGCGCGATCTTGGTGAGGTTCACCGGTACGCCGACGGCACGGGCGCTCTCCTTCGAACCCCCCACCGCGAAGATCCAGTTGCCGAACTTGGTGCGCAGCAGCACCCAGGTGGCGATGCCGGCAAAGGCGAGCCACCACAGCACGGTCACCTTCACATCGACACCGAGGATGGGGACCTCGGAGGCGAAGACCGACTTGGCCTGGTCGAAGCCGTCCATGTCATTGATGGTGTCGGTGGCGACATTGCCGGTCAGCAGCTTGGTCACGGCCAGGTTGGCCCCCTGGAGCATCAGGAAGCTGGCGAGGGAGACCAGGAAGCTGGGCAGTCCGGTCCGGATCAGCAGCAGTCCGTTGATCAGCCCTACACCGAGCGACACCAGCAGGGCGACGCCCACGCCCACCCAGACATTGGTGGTCAGCTGGAAGCTGAGCATGGACGCGGCCAGCGCCGAGGAGGTGACGGCGACACCGGCCGACAGATCGAACTCGCCGCCGATCATCAGCAGGGAGACGGCGAGCGCCATGATGCCCATGGTGGACGCCTGGTAGAGGACGGTGGCGAAGGAGTCGGCCTGCCGGAAGGTCGGGGCGACGGCGAAGAAGAAGATGTAGACGCCGATGGCCGCGACCAGCGCGCCGATCTCCGGCCGGGCCAGCGCCCGGCGGGCCAGCGAGCGTTCGGCGGTGCGGCGCTTCGGCCCCGTGGCGGGGGAGGCCGGCGGCGTTGCCGCCGCCGGCGTGACGGTATGGGTCATCGCTTGATCACCGCGTACCCTTCTGTGCGAACTTCGCGATGGTGTCCACGTTGTCCTTGTCGACGAAGGCCGGACCGGTCAGCACCGGCTCCTGGCTGCCGCCGCTGAAGTTGCCGTTGTACTTGTAGAGCCACATGGAGTCGATCGACAGATAGCCCTGGAGATAGGGCTGCTGGTCGACGGCGAACTGCACATCCCCGCTCTTCACGGCGGCGGCGAGGTCCTTGTTGAGGTCGAAGGTGGCGACCTTGGCCTTGCCGCCCGCCTCCTCGGCGGACTGCACGGCGGTCAGCGCGAACGGGGCGCCGAGGGTGACCACATGGTCGATGCTGGAGTCCTGCTTGAGCTTGGCGGCGATGGTGGACTTCACCGACGGCATATCGGTGCCGTTGACATACAGGATGTCCGTCTTGCCCTTGAAGGTCTTCTTCACACCCGCGCACCGGGCCTCCAGGGCGACATGGCCCTGTTCCTGGATCACGCAGATGTTGTGCTTGGACTTCTCCTCGTTCAGCCGCTCGCCCAGCGCCTCACCGGCGATGGACTCGTCCTGCCCGAAGAACTCCAGGATGCCCATGTCCTTCCACTGGTCAAGCCCCGCGTTGAAGGCGACGACCGGGATCCCGGCCTTCTCGGCCTTGGCTATCGCGCCCTTCATCGCGTCCGGCTTGGCCAGCGTGACGGCGATCCCGTCGACCTTCTGGTCGATGGCGTTCTGGATCAGGCTGGCCTGGTCGGCGCCATTGGGGTTGCTGGAGTAGACCAGCTCGATGTTGTCCTTGGCGGCGGCGGCCTTGGCGCCCTTGCGGACGGTGTCCCAGAAGGTGTCGCCCGGTGCCGCATGAGTGATCATGGCGATCTTCAGTCGGGGGGTGTTCGCCTTTCCGGCGGCGATGTCGTCGCCGGATTCTTGTGCCTTCTTGCCGCCTTGACTGCTGCATCCCGCGGCGAGGAGGACGGTTGCGGTGGCGAGTGCGGCGATTCCCGCTCCGCGGCGTCGGTTGATTCTGAGGTCCATCTGTTCCAGCACCTCTCAAGCCAGGACCGTTGTTCACACGGCCGTTGCAGAACGGGATGCAACTCCTCCCGGCCATCGGCTGTCAAGGGTTTGTCATGACAATATTTCATCTGGACGTAACGACGCGATAACGCCTCTCATGCCACGTCCGAATGTAATGACAAAGTCTTGACACGGGGGCTGGAGCGCGTTTAGACCTGAAGGCGCCGGGCGCCGTCCGGTGTCTCTGGACCACCACCCTGAGCTGCGTCTTTCCCGAAGGGGCACGCATGAGTGAGCCGTACGACCTGATCACGATGGGCCGGATCGGAGTGGATCTCTATCCGCTCCAGACCGGTGTCCCTCTGCCGCAGGTCGAGTCGTTCGGAAAGTTCCTCGGTGGCTCGGCGACCAATGTCGCGGTGTCCGCCGCCCGCTTCGGCCGCCGCTCCGCGGTCATCAGCCGCACCGGGGCGGACCCCTTCGGCGACTACATCCACCAGGAGCTGCGGGCGTTCGGGGTGGACGACCGGTTCGTCACCCCGGTCGAGGAGTATCCGACCCCGATCACGTTCTGCGAGATCTTCCCGCCGGACGACTTCCCGCTGTACTTCTACCGCCGCCCCAAGGCACCCGATCTGGAAATCCATCCCGGGGAACTGGACCTCGACGCCATCCGCGCGGCAAGGATCTTCTGGATGACCGGCACCGGTCTGAGCGAGGAGCCCAGCCGCACCAGCACCCTCGCCGCCCTGGCCGCCCGCGCCAGGAGCGGTGCCACCGTCTTCGACCTCGACTGGCGGCCGATGTTCTGGCGCGACCCCGACACCGCCCGCCCCTTCTACGCCGAGGCGCTGCGCCACGCCACCGTTGCCGTCGGCAATGTGGACGAGTGCGAGATCGCCACCGGGGTCCGTGAACCCACCGCCTGCGCCGAGGCGCTGCTGGCGGCGGGCGTTGAACTGGCCGTCGTCAAACAGGGACCCAAGGGCGTCCTCGCCGTGCACCGCGACGGCAGCACCGCCGAGGTCCCACCAGTCCCGGTGGAGGTGGTCAACGGGCTCGGCGCGGGCGACGCGTTCGGCGGCGCCCTGTGCCACGGCCTGCTCTCCGGCTGGGACCTGGAACGGATCATGCGGTACGCCAACGTGGCGGGCGCCATCGTCGCGTCCCGGCTCGCCTGCTCCTCCGCGATGCCCACGGCGGCCGAGGTCGAGGCCCTGCTGACCGGGGACTGACCACCATGCCGTGGAATTCCGGGGTCCCCCCGGTTGGCCAACGGGGGTACCCCATCGGGTGCCTCAGAGCTCCGGGTTCTGTGGCCTACCGGCGAGTGAGCCGAAGGGGCGCGCCGCTGTCGAAAGGGAGAGCGCGCGGAGGCCCTGAGGAACGAAGGGCCGAGCACGGTCGACCGTCGTCAGTGGCTGAGGCGCCCCGGAGGCGAACCGAGCCCCAAAAAAATGGGGCGGCCGAGCACGGTCGACCGTCGGCAGTGGCTGAGGCGCCCCGGAGGCGAACCGAGCCCCAAAAAAATGGGGCGGCCGAGCACGGTCGACCGTCGGCAGGGGCTCAGGCGCCCCGGAGGCGAACCGAGCCTCAAAAAATAGAAGGGAACACCCCTTGAGCATCAGCATCTCCGACCTCGTCACGGTGCGCAGCCGCCACCCGGAGGCCATCGCCGAGGCCGCCGCCCGCCGGGCCCGCCGTCCCCTGATCGGTGACAGCGGCCGGCTGATGATCGTGGCCGCCGACCACCCGGCGCGCGGCGCACTCGCCGTCGGAGACCACAAGCTGGCCATGGCCAACCGGGTCGATCTGCTGGAGCGGCTGTGCACGGCGCTGTCCCGCCCCGGTGTCGACGGGGTGCTCGCCACCGCCGACATCCTGGAGGACCTGCTGCTGCTCGGCGCCCTCGAGGGCAAGGTCGTGATGGGCTCGATGAACCGCGGTGGGCTGGCCGGTGCCACCTTCGAGCTGGACGACCGGTTCACCGGGCACCGCCCCCAGGACCTCGCCCGGCTCCGCTTCGACGCGGGCAAGCTGCTGCTGCGCATCGATTACTCCGACGCGGGCTCGCTGACCACCATGGTCAGCACCGCCCGCGCGATCGACGAGATGGCCGAGCACCGGCTGCCGGTCTTCGTCGAGCCGTTCATATCCCGGCGGACGGACGGCCGGGTCAGCAACGATCTGGGCGCCGAGGCCGTCACCAAGTCCATCGCCATCGCCTCCGGCCTCGCCGGGACCTCCGCCTACACCTGGCTGAAGGTGCCGGTCACCGACGACCCCGACGAGATGGCCGCGGTCATGGAGACCAGCACCCTTCCGGCGGTACTGCTCGGCGGTGAGGTGGGAAGGGACCAGGAAGGGGCGTACGAGAGATGGCGCAAGGCCCTGCGGCTGCCGACCGTCCAGGGCCTGGTCGTCGGCCGCTCGCTGCTCTACCCGGCGGAGGGCAGCGTCGAGACCGCCGTGGACACCGCCGTCGGACTGCTCTGAACGCCCCGCGCCGAACGCCACGCACCATGGGCCCCGCCCCTGGAGGAAAGGCAGAAACAGACGTTATGACCAGCACCGATCCTTCGACCGGTTTCCATGTGCAGGCCGGTAAGGCGGCCGACGGTCCCTACCTGGTGGACATCGGCCCCGAGCGGGCCGGATGGGGTTACTCCGCGCTGCGGGTGCTCGAGCTGCCGCCCGGCGGTTCGCACTCCCTGGCCACCGGAGACAGCGAGTGGATCGTGCTGCCGCTCAGCGGCGGCTGCACCGTGGTCACCGAGGGCGAGGTCTTCGAACTCCACGGCCGGGACAGCGTGTTCAGCGGAGTGAGCGACTTCGTCTATCTGCCGCGCGACGCGCACGCCCGGATCGCCAGCGGCGCGGGCGGCCGGTTCGCGCTCACCGGCGCCCGCTGCGAGCGGCGGCTGCCGGCGCGCTACGGCCCCGCCTCGGAGGTGCCCGTGGAGCTGCGCGGCACCGGCAACTGCTCCCGCCAGGTCAACAACTTCGGCGCGGCAGGGGTTTTCGCGTGCGACAAGCTGATCGCCGTCGAGGTGCTCACCCCCGGCGGCAACTGGTCCTCGTATCCGCCGCACAAGCACGACGACTGCCGCCCCGGCGAGGAGAGCGAGCTCGAGGAGATCTACTACTTCGAGATCGCCGAGGCCCATGGCAGTGAGGGCATCGGCTACCAGCGGGTCTCGCCCTCCGGCCGCGGCCGTGGCACCGATGTGCTGGCCGAGGTCCGCTCCGGTGACGCCGTTCTCATCCCGGACGGCTGGCACGGCCCGTCCATCGCCGCCCCCGGCCACGACATGTACTACCTCAACGTCATGGCGGGCCCGGGGGAGGAGCGTGCCTGGCTCATCTGCGACCATCCCGACCACGCCTGGATCCGCTCCACCTGGCCGGACCAGCCCGTCGACCCCCGACTCCCGCTCTACGAAGCCCCCGATGGAGGCCCCCGATGAACGCCTCGGCAGTGCGCCGTCTCACCGTCGCCCAGGCCCTGGTGGAGTTCCTGGCCCACCAGTACACCGAGCGGGACGGACAGCGGCACCGCCTGATCAACGCCACCTGGGGCATCTTCGGCCACGGCAATGTGGCCGGGATCGGGCAGGCGCTCCTGGAGTCCGGCCCGGAGGCCATGCCGTACCTCCAGGGCCGTAATGAACAGGCCATGGTCCACGCGGCCGTGGGCTTCGCCCGGCAGTCCAACCGGCTCGCCGCCCAGGCCGTCACCACCTCCATCGGCCCCGGCGCCACCAATCTGGTCACCGGCGCGGCGCTGGCCACCGTCAACCGGCTGCCGGTGCTGCTGCTGCCCGGTGACATCTTCGCCACCCGCCCCGCCGACCCGGTGCTCCAGCAGCTCGAAGTCCCCTCCGCGGGCGATGTGTCGGTCAATGACTGTCTGCGCCCGGTCTCCCGCTACTTCGACCGAGTGGTACGCCCCGAGGCGCTGATCCCGGCCGCCCTGGCGGCCATGCGGGTGCTCGCCGACCCGGCCGAGACCGGCGCGGTCACCCTCGCCCTGCCGCAGGACGTACAGGCCGAAGCCTTCGACTGGCCCGAGGAGTTCTTCGCCGACCGGGTCTGGCACGTACGCCGCCCGGCCGCCGATCCGGCCGAACTGGTCGTCGCCGCACGGGCGATCCGGTCCGCCCGCAGACCGCTGATCGTCGCGGGCGGCGGGGTCCACCACAGCGAGGCCGAGGACGCCCTGCGCGCCCTGGTCGACACCACCGGTATCCCGGTCGCCTCCACCCAGGCGGGCAAGGGCTCGCTGCGCCATGACCACCCGGCCGACATCGGCGGTATCGGGCACACCGGCACCGCCGTCGCGGACGACCTCGCCCGCACCGCGGACCTGGTCATCGGCGTCGGCACCCGCTACAGCGACTTCACCACCGCCTCCGTGACCCTCTTCGCCGACCCCGCGGTCCGCTTCGTCAATCTCAACATCGCCCCGTTCGACGCCCACAAGCTGAGCGCCACCACGCTGGTGGCCGACGCCCGCGCCGGGCTCGAGGCGCTCACCCGCGAACTGTCCGGCCACCGGGTGGACGAGACCTACGAGGCGGAGTACCGCACCGGCAAGACCGCCTGGGAGCGCCGGGTGGACGCCGCGTTCGCCGCCGAGGACGCCGCGGTGCGCCCCTCGCAGACCCAGGTGCTGGGCGCGCTGGACGCGGTCGTCGGCGACGAGGACGTGGTGATCAACGCGGCCGGATCGCTCCCCGGGGACCTCCACAAGCTGTGGCGCGCCCGCTCGCCCCGCCAGTACCACCTGGAGTACGGCTACTCCTGCATGGGCTACGAGATCCCCGGCGCCATCGGGGTGCGGCTGGCCGCACCCGACCGCCCGGTGTGGGCGCTGGTGGGCGACGGTACGTATCTGATGATGCCGACCGAGATCGTCACCGCCGTCCAGGAGGGCATCAACATCAACATCGTGCTGCTCCAGAACCACGGCTATGCCTCCATCGGCGCCCTGTCCGAGGGCATCGGCGCCGAGCGGTTCGGCACCGCCTACCGCTTCCGGGCGGCCGACGGCACCTACACCGGCGATCCGCTGCCGGTGGACCTGGCCGCCAACGCCGCCTCGCTCGGCATGGACGTGCTGCGCGCGGGGAGCGTGGGCGAGCTGCGTGAGGCGCTGGCCGCGGCCCGCGCCTCGGACCGTCCCACATGTGTCTATGTGGAGACCGAAACAGCCGACACAGTGTCCGGCCCGCCTGAGGCACAGGCGTGGTGGGATGTGCCCGTCGCCGAGACCGCGACCCGTCCGGCCGCCGTGAAGGCCCGTGAGGACTACGACCGGCAGGCCGTCGCCCGCCGCCGCCACCTCTGACGTTTTTCGAGAGAAAGGCCCACCCATGAAGACCGTCAACCACTGGATCGGCGGCAAGGCCGTCGAGGGCGCGACCGGTCGCTTCGGTCCGGTGTACAACCCCGCCACCGGCGCCCAGGACACCCAGGTCGCACTGGCCTCCGTGGACGAGGTCGACGCGGCGGTGGCCGCCGCCAAGGAGGCGTTCCGCTCCTGGGGCGCGACCTCCCTGGCCAAGCGGACCGCGATCCTGTTCAAGTTCCGCGAGCTGGTCGTCGCCCACCGCGACGAGATCGCCGAGCTGATCACCGCGGAGCACGGCAAGGTGCACTCCGACGCGCTGGGCGAGGTGGCCCGCGGTCTGGAGATCGTCGAGCTGGCCTGCTCGATCGCCGAGAAGCTCAAGGGCGAGCTGTCCACCCAGGTCTCCACCGGGGTCGACGTCTCCTCGATCCGCCAGCCGCTGGGAGTGGTAGCGGGCATCACCCCGTTCAACTTCCCGGCCATGGTGCCGATGTGGATGTTCCCGGTGGCCATCGCCTGCGGCAACACCTTCGTCCTCAAGCCCAGCGAGAAGGACCCCTCCACCTCCCTCCTGCTGGCCGAGCTGGCCGCCGAGGCCGGGCTGCCGGAGGGCGTGCTGAACGTCGTCCACGGTGACAAGGTGGCCGTCGACCGGCTGCTGGAGCACCCGGACATCGCCGCCGTCAGCTTTGTGGGCTCCACCCCGATCGCCCAGTACATCCAGTCCAAGGCCGTGGAGCACGGCAAGCGGGTGCAGGCGCTCGGCGGCGCCAAGAACCACATGCTGGTGCTGCCCGACGCCGACCTGGACTTCGCCGCGGACAACGCCATCAACGCCGCCTACGGCTCGGCCGGTGAGCGCTGTATGGCGGTCTCGGTGGTCGTGGCCGTCGGGAACACCGGCGATGAGCTGGTGAAGAAGATCGCCGACCGCGCCGCCAAGCTGCGCATCGGCCCCGGCAACGACCCGGCCTCGGAGATGGGCCCGCTCATCACCAAGGAGCACCGCGACAAGGTCGCCTCGTATGTGCACGGGGCCGCGGCCCAGGGTGCCGAGGTGGTCGTGGACGGTACGGGTTACACGGTGGAGGGTCACGAGGACGGCTTCTTCATCGGTGTCTCGCTGCTGGACAAGGTGCCCACCACCGCCGACGCCTACCGCGACGAGATCTTCGGCCCGGTGCTGTGCGTGGTCCGCGCCGAGACCTACGACGAGGCCATCGAGCTGATCAACAGCTCCCGTTGGGGCAACGGCACCGCGATCTTCACCCGGGACGGCGGCGCCGCCCGCCGCTTCCAGCTGGAGGTGGAGGCGGGCATGGTCGGCGTGAACGTACCGATCCCGGTGCCGGTGGGCTACCACTCCTTCGGTGGCTGGAAGGACTCGCTCTTCGGCGACCACCACATCTACGGCAACGACGGTGTGCACTTCTACACCCGTGGCAAGGTCGTCACCACCCGCTGGCCCGACCCCAGCGACGGTGGTATCAACCTGGGCTTCCCCAGCAACCACTGATACGCGTGTGACAGCAGATTCGCACGTCTGAGTGGTTTCACGACCCCCCGCCGGACCTGGTCCGGCGGGGGGTTTCGCTGTCGCGGGTGACGGGCAATCAGGCGGCACAAGCACGAGCCGGGGGGATACGGGGGAAGCAGCGTGCACGGCTTTGTACGGGGAGAGGGGGCCCGGGAGTTCCTCGAGGCGTTCACCAGCGTCGTGGTGCCCCCGGGCGGAAAGTTACCGGGCCGGGATCTGATCCCGCCCGTCCTGCTGCTCGCCGAGGGCGAGGGTGAGGGTGAGGGCGAGCGCGCGGCGGCGCGGGTGGGCCGGGCGGTGCGGGGGCTGCGCTGGTGTCTGTATCCCGAGGGCGCCAAGCGCGTTCCGTACGCGATGCTCGGCGCCGATGAGATCCGCGAGGCCGCGGGGGAGCGGCCGCTGAGCCTGGGCGTCGGCAGGGAGCTGGCGGCGGATGTGCCGCGGCACACCGGGAGACTGCGGCTGCCCGACTTCTGGCTCGCCCGGGACATCGTGGAGTGGGCGCTGGATCCGGAGGCGCCCGAGCCGGACGCGACCGGGCTGCGGGACCATGCCTACGCGGAGCGCCTCAAGCGCGGGCTCGTCCTCCGGGCGCTCTGGGCGCTCGGCGGGCAGAGCGCCGACGGCGGGGCATCGGCCCCGGGCTGGCTGGCACACCTTCAGCGGTTCCTGGCGCAGCCGCTGTTCCAGCTGCTGCCCCGGTGGTGGTGGGGGCGCCGGTGCACCCGAAGGCTGCTGCGCTCCCGCAAGCGGGGGTGGTATGCCAAGTGGCGGGGCATCAGCCATGGCCGGACCGCCGAGGAGTTCTTCGGTGATGTCGCGCGGCTGATCCGCTCGGAGCGCTGCCGGGGCCGGGAGGCGGGCGTCGGCCGGTTCGAGGAGCTGCTGCTGCGCGCGCTGCTGACCGATCTGCGGCGCACGGCCCGGCCCGGCCGGATCTCGCCGTGGCGGCGCCGGAGGCTGACCCGGTTCGCGGTGCTGCTGGAGCTGCCCGGGGAGGGCGGCGGCGCAGCGGCCGGGGAGCGCTTTCTCCAGCGGTACGGGGCCGCCGCCCGGGACACCCGGTGCGCGGCGGTCGTGGTCGTCGCGGTGGCTCCGGCCGAGGGCGCGGCGGCGGGTGAGCGCCGGAGCCTGGCCGGTGTGGCGGACCGGCTGCGCGCCGCGTCCGGGCTGCCGGCGGAGCCGCCGGAGCCGCTGCGGGCGGTGCTGCCCGAGCCTCCGTCGGCGTCGCCGGACGAAGTGGAGCTCACCCCCGTCGCACCGCGCACCTTCCGGCTCGCCCCCGCCGCCGAGCTGGCCCTGACCGGGACGCTGGTGGCGGCGCTGCTGAGCGTGCCGGGGGTGTGGTTCTTCGAGCGGGTCACGACCGAGGAGGACCGCACCTGTCTGGGCGGGGCCTCCCGCGAGGTCGTCACCGGCCGCGCGGAGCCGAGCGACGCCACGCCCCGGCAGGAGTACGAGGAAGCCGCGCAGATGATCGACGAGGAGAACGCCCGGGTGAACCAGGAGGCCGGGGAGCACGGCGGTACGGTCCGCACGGTCATGCATATCGGCGCGGACGTGGCCAAGAACCAGAAGGGGCAGCGGTACAACGGCGCCGTGCCCGAGCTGCGCGGGATCGCGCTCGCCCAGCGCTCGCTGAACGAGGAGGCGGAGAACAACCCCGGGAAGGTGTGGCTGCGTGTGGCCACCCGTCACGCCGGCGACGATTTCGCCAACGCGGAGCGGGTCGCGCGGCAGATCGTGGCGGACGCGCGGAAGAAGAATTCCGGAATCATCGGTGTGGTGGGCTTCTCCCACAGCCTGAGGCAGACGCAGACCGCCGTCCGGATCCTGGGCGACGCGCGGATTCCCATGGTCGGCACCACCGCCACCGCCGACGCGATGCAGGTGAGTGACCACTACCGCCGGGTGGCGCCGATCAACAGCCGTGAGGCCGGGGTCGAGGCCGCGTTCGCGCACCGGGGCCGCATCGTGGACGACGGCTCGGGCAACTGCGCCCCGGCCGAGGCCGCTGTGGTGGTGAAGGATCCGCGGGACCTGTACAGCCAGGAGATCGGCCGGCTGTTCGCCGAGCGGTTCGGCGGGCGCCCGACCACCTTGGCGTACACCCCGGGCGGCCGGGACAAGAGCCGTGCCCAGCTGCCGAGCGACGACCGTGTTGTCGTCCAGGACAGCATCGGTGAACTGGCCGACGCGGTGTGCGAGCGCATCACCGAAGCCCCCCGTACGGTCGTCTACTGGGCCTCCCGGGCCGCCGAATTCAGCGCCTTCCTCGACGACTTCGGGGATGACACCGCATGCGAGGGCCGGAAGCTCACGGTGCTCGCGGGCAACGACCTCACCACCGCCGCGCTGTCCGGGGAGTATGCGGACCGGCCCTGGCTGCGGCTCTACCACACGGTGCATGTGCTGCCCGCGGGCCATCCCCGGGCCAGCGATGTCGCCCAGGTGTTCAACGCCGAGTACGCGCACGAGTTCGGCAGCCACGATCTGTGGCGCAATGACGGGCGGGCCGCTCTGGGCTACGACGCGATGCAGCTGATGGCCGCCGCCGTGAACACCGCGTACCGGAGCACGGAGACCGTGGGGCGTTCGCATGTGCAGCTCAGCCTGGACAACGGCGTCCGGAAGCAAGGCGCCAGCGGCTATCTGCACTTCGGGCGGGGCGACCGGGGCGTCTCTCGGGACAAGCCGCTGGTCATCCTGCGCCATACCGCGGACGGCTCCCGGCCGGTGCTGTACTGCGGCGCGTTCGCCCGCAATCCGGCGGGGCGGATCGAGCGCTGGGGGCCGCACGGGGAGTTCGACTGTCCGCGGGACGGCTGACACAACCATGAGAGCGCTTCATGGGTCTGTGTGAGTGCTCGCCCGAATCATGGGCGCACGATCCAATCAGGGGGAATTCTTATGCTTCGCCTGCTTCGTTCCTCGGCGGTGACCGCCGGCTGCACGGCCGCGCTCGGCCTCGGACTCGTTCTCGCCGCGGGCGCGCCCGCCTCCGCGCACACCCCCAGGACCGACCCGAACGACCGCTACACCGCCGAGGAGATCCACCACTTCCTGGAGGGCTTCTACGGCAACCACGGCCCGCGCCCCTGGGAGCGGGAGCACCTGGTCTCCGAGCAGCTGAAGGAGAGGGCCGACCATAACCCCGGCTATGACGTGCTGCTGTGCGCGCAGAACACCCCCAAGCGCATCGACATCGGCGAGGTGACCACGGCGCAGTCCGCAGGGGTCGGCTGGGCGACGGTCACGGCCCACTGGCGCGGCCGCCCCGCCACCACCTCGTCCTTCACCGCCTATGTCGACCTCGACGGCAGCCGCCCGATGGAGCTGCTCGACGTGGACTGCGCTACGCCCGAGGACTGACGGTGCCCCCGCCGGACCGGGGACCCGGTTCCGCCGACCGGGGCCGTAGTCTCGCCGTATGACCTGGTCGCGCGCGCTGAAGGAGACCGCGCGCGACGGGCTGTCCATCGAACCCACCCGGCTGGAGCCGCTGGTCGCGCTGCGCGGTGCCTGCGGGGTGGCGCTCGTGATCGGGCTGACCCTGTGGCTGGGGTCGCCGACGCTCGCGGTCTCCTCGGCGTTCGGCGCGTTCTCCGCCGGGATCGCCACCTTCCAGCGCAGCTGGCGGCCGCGCCCCGCGCTGGCCCTGGCCGCCGCGGGCGGTCTCGCGGTGAGCACCTTCCTGGGCTATCTGGCCGCCGCCCACACCGCCACCTTCGTTGTCATGCTCGCCGTCTGGACGCTGCTGACGGGGATGGCGTGGGCGGTCGGCCCGGTCTCCGGGCTGGTCGCGACCCAGATGGTCGCCGTGATGCTGGTGACCGTCACTCTCCCCACCTCGCTGCTGGGCGCCCTGGAGCACGCCGCGCTGATCGGCCTGGGCGGGGTCGTCCAGGCCGCGCTGATCGTGCTGTTCCCGGTGCGGCCGTGGGGCGTGCAGCGGGACGCGCTGGCCGACGCGCTCGCCGCCGTGGCCGACTACGCCCGGCGGCTGCGCCACGACCCCGTGGCGCCGTTCGACCCCACCCCGCTGATGGACGCCCGCAGCGCCGCCGCGCTGACGCCCCGCCAGGCCCGGCGGCGGCCGCGCCAGCTGCGCGGCTACCGGCTGTTGGCCGAGCGGATCCGGCCGGTGCTGGCCTCGCTCGCCGACCCGGTGGTCGGCGCCGCGGCCGAGGGACCCGAACGCGACCGGGCGCGGGAACTGCTGGGCGCCACCGCCACCGTGCTGGACGCCGTGGCCCATGCCATCCGCAAGGGCGTACCGGTACGGCTGCCGCCGGAGGCGATGGCGGTGCTGGAGGTGCCGCCGACCGGCCCCAAGCTGGACGGCGCCGCCCGTCGCGCCGCACTGCGGTTGATGGCGCTGGTGAACGACGTGGTGGAGTCCTCGGACGAACCGGTCGAGACGATGACCGCCGACGGCGGCCGGGATCGCCGCTATCTGGCGCGCCCCACGCGGGTCGGCATGGTGCGGGTGGCCTGGCGCGCCCTGCGCCGGGAGACCCGCTGGTCCTCACCCGTCTCCCGGCACGCGGTGCGGGTCTCCGTGGTCGCCGCGGGCGGCTATCTGCTGGGCAGCGCGCTGCCCTGGGGCCATGGCTACTGGGCGCCGCTGACCTCGGTGATGGTGCTGCGGCCCGACTTCGGCCAGACCTTCTCGCGCGGGGTGGCCCGCTTCATCGGAACGCTGGCGGGGGTGCTGGTCGCCGGGGTGGTGGTGGCGCTGGCCGACCCCGCCCCCTGGGTGAGCGCACTGCTGGCGGTGGTCTGCGTGGGCTCGCTGTATCTGCTGATGCGCACCGGTTTCATCGTGGCCTCCGCGTGCATCGGCGCCTACGTGGTCTTTCTGCTCGGCATCGCGGGCGCGGCCTGGGGGCAGACGGTGCAGGCGCGGGTGGCGCTGACCCTGCTGGGCGGGGTGCTGGCGATGGCCGCGTACGTGGTCTTCCCGGCCTGGGAGACACCGCTGCTGCGGGACCGGCTGGCGGACTGGCTGACCGCCAACGGCCGTTACGCCACTGCCGTGTTGGACGCCCACGCCCGCCCCGCCGACCGCCGCCCCCGCCAGGTGCGCGAGGCGCTGCTGGACGCGCGGGCGGCGCGGGCCGCCTGGGAGCAGCTGGAGGCGCGGGCCCAGCGGGAGCCGGTGCGCCACCGCGGACTGTCCCGGCGCGCGGCGCGGGAGGCACAGGCGGCGCTGTCCACCACGGGGCGGGTCACCATGCTGCTGGAGGCCCACCTTCCGGACCGCGCCGCGCCACCGTCCCCGGAGGCCGGGGAGTTCGCCGCGGCGCTGCGCACGGCGGTGCCGGAGGCCGCCGCCGCGGTACGGGAGCGGCGTCCGCTGGACTGGGAGCCGCTGCGGGAGGTGCTGGAGCGCTGGCAGCGGAGGGCCGGGGACCGGCCCGGGGTCGGGGTGCGTGGCGCCGAGCTGCTGGTGGAGGCCCTGGAGGAGCTGGCGGAGGCGCTGACGGTGGCGGCCAAGCCGAGCCGCGGCTGAGCCGAGCGCGGCCGAGCCGTGCCGCGCTGAGCGTGCTTGGCTGCGCCGTGCCGCGCTGAGCCGTGGTCAGGCCGAACCGCTGAACAGCCGCTCCAGGTGCAGCTCGATCAGCCCCATGGCTTCCTCGGGGGTGTGCAGCTCCATCAGGGTGTGTCCGGACACCCCTTCGACCAGGCCCATCAGCAGGGACGCCTCACGCTCCGGGTCCAGATCGGCGGCCACCTCGCCCCGTTCGACGCCCCGTGCCACCTGTCCGGCGAAGAAGGCACGCAGCGCGCGGTTGCCCTCCCGGGCATGGGCGCGCGGCCGCTCGTCGTAGAGCGCCCGGACGAAGTAGGCGATCTGCACCCGCTGGCCGATCCGGCTGTTCTCGTCCAGCGGCAGCATCTCGGCGAGCGTTTCGCGCAGCACGGTGCGCGGGGTCGGCTCGCCCGGCAGCGCCTCGATCCGGCCGCGGATCCGCTGCCCGGCGAGCTGCCCGATGTGCTCGAGCGCGAAGCTCAGCATCTCGTCCTTGCTGGTGAAGTAGTGCTGCAACTGACCGAGTGAGATCCCCGCCTCGGCGGCGACATCGCGCAGGCTCGCGCCCTCCAGGCCGCGTGCGGCCGCGATCCGCCACAGCGCCTCGGCGATCAGTCTGCGCCGCTCTTCATGATCCACCCGCTTGGGCACCCCGTGGTCCTTCCCGCATGACTGTTTTGGCAAGTCACTTGTATTGCTATAGTAGCCCCGTTCAATACAGCTGACTTGAAAAAGTTTACGGGGAACCGCGATGCCCGAACTCAGGCCGCCGCACCACCGAGTCGACCCACGAGCCCGCCGCTGGTGGACCGTGCAGGCCCTGCTCGTCCTCAGTGGCCCGGCGCTGCTCACCGCCCTGGCCCTGACCGTCCTGTCACTGCTCTTCTTCCCGGGCGCACTGCCCTGGCTCGGCCCGCTGCTGCTGGCCGTCCTGGTGCTGCCCGCCCTCGGCTATCTGTGGTTCATGCCCAAGTGGCGGTACGCGGTGCACGCCTGGGAACTGGGAGACCGCGCGGTCTACGCGGCCGGTGGCTGGTTCTGGCGCACCCGGCGGATCGCCCCGCTCTCCCGGGTGCAGACCGTGGACACCGTGCGCGGCCCGGTCCAGCGGGCGTTCGGACTGGCCACCGTCACCGTCACCACCGCCTCCACCGCGGGCGACATCCGGATCGCGGGACTGTCCGACGCCGACGCCGAAGAGCTCTCGCGCCGGATCGGCGAGGCCGCCCAGCTGGTGCCCGGTGATGCCGCGTGAACGGCACCGCACCCACCGCCCCGGCGCCGGAGTGGCGCTCCCTCGATCCGCGTACCGTCGCCGTCCACCTCAGCTGGATGGCCGCCCCGCTCGGCTCCCTCGGGCTCACCGCCCTGGCCACTCACGGACGGCTGGACGCCCGTGCCTGGATCACCCTCGGCTGTATCGCCGCGAGCTTCGCCGTTGTCACCACCGGTGGGGTGCTGCGCTGGTGGCGCACCCGCTACCGGATCACCGCCGACGCCTTCGAACTGCGCACCGGGCTGTTCACCCGGCGGCTGCGCGCCATCCCGCTGCGCCGCATCCGCAATGTCGATCTGACCGCCCATCCCGTCCAGCGGCTCTTCGGCCTCACCGTGCTGCGCGCCGGTACCACGGCCGACGGTGCGCTGACCCTGGAAGCGCTCACCCGCCCCGCCGCCGAGCGGCTGCGCGCCGAACTGCTGGCCCGCGCCGGGACCACGGCCACCGCCGGGGAGCCGGTGCTCTCCACCGTCGACCGGCGCTGGCTGCGCTACGCCCCGCTCACCTTCTGGATCTTCGGTGGGGTCTTCGCCGTCCTCGGCACCGTCTGGCGGGTGCTCAGCGACATCGGTGTCGAGCCCTGGCGGATCGGGGTGGTCCGCGACGCCTTCGAGGAGTTCGGCAACAGCGCGCTGTGGCTCACCGTGCCGCTCGCCCTGCTCGGGATCGCCGCTGTCGGCAGCCTCGGCGCGGTCGCGCTGTACGCCGAGAACTGGTGGAGGTACCGCCTGGAGTGGACGGACGCGAGCACCCTGCGGGTCCGCCGCGGACTGCTCACCACCCGCTCGGTCTCCTTCGAACGCTCCCGGCTGCGCGGTGCGGTGCTCCGCGAACCCCTGCTGCTGCGCATGGGCGGCGGAGCCACCGTACGGGCCGTCGCGGGCGGACTCGGCAGCCGGGAGGAGAACTGCAAGCGCAGCCAGGTGCTGCCGCCCGCGCCCCGCGCCGAGGCGCTGCGGGTGGCCGCCGGAGTGCTGGCCCACGAACCCGGCGGCGACGCCCGGACCCTCTTCGACCGGCCCGCGCTGCGCCCCCATCCCGCCGCCGCCCGCCGCCGCCGGATCAGCCGCGGCATCATCTGGGTCGTCCTGCCCGGCACCGCCGCCCTCGCCGTGCTCGGCGCGCTGCTCACCCCGGTGCTGCTGTACTGCGCGCTCGGCTATGCCCTGCTGGCCACACCCGTGGTGCTGGTGCTCGCCGGGGATGCCCACCGCTCCCTCGGCCACGGGGTGACCGGCCGTCATCTGCTGATCCGCTCGGGCACCTTCAGCCGGGACACCGTCGCCCTGGAGCGTGACGCCGTGCTCGCCTGGAGCTTCACCGACAACCCGCTGTCCCGGCGGGCCGGTCTCACCACCGTGACGGCCGCCGTCGCGGCGGGCCAGGACGGCTATCGCGCCCCGGACATGGCAGCCGGGGACGCCGTGCCCTTCGCGGCCGCGGCCGCCCCCGGGATCCTCGACGATTTCCTGGTGACGGCCGGGCACGGGAGCGGGGGCAGGACCGGGGAGGGGCGGGCGGACGCGCTCAGTCCGTCCGGCCGCCGCCCTTGAGGCTCGCCCGCAGGAACTCCCGGTTCATCCGCGAAATGGACTGAAGCGGAATCCCCTTGGGGCAGGCCACGGCGCATTCACCGGTGTTGGTGCAGCCGCCGAAGCCCTCCTCGTCCATCGTCTCCACCATGTCCAGCACCCGGGACTCACGCTCCGGCGCCCCCTGCGGCAGCGCGTTGAGATGGACCACCTTCGCCGAGGTGAAGAGCATCGCCGAGCCATTGGGGCAGGCGGCCACACAGGCCCCGCACCCGATGCACTCGGCGTGCTCGAAGGCGAGGTCCGCCACCGGCTTGGGCACCGGGGTGGCATGGGCGTCCGGGGCGCTGCCGGTCGGCGTGGAGATGAACCCGCCCGAGCCGATGATCCGGTCGAACGCCGACCGGTCCACCACCAGATCCTTGACCACCGGGAACGCGGCGGCGCGCCAGGGCTCGACATCGATGGTGTCGCCGTCCGCGAAATGCCGCATATGGAGCTGACAGGTGGTGGTGCGCTCGGGCCCGTGTGCCTGCCCGTTGATCACCATGCCGCAGGCGCCGCAGATGCCTTCGCGGCAGTCGTGGTCGAAGGCGACCGGCTCGTACCCGCTGAGGATCAGCTCCTCGTTGAGGGTGTCGAGCATCTCCAGGAAGGACATCTCGGGCGCGATGCCGTCGACCTCGTAGGTGGTCAGGGCGCCCGGCTCCTCGGGGCCGCCCTGGCGCCAGATCCGCAGGGTGAGCCTCATGCGTAGCTCCGTTGGGTGGGGTGGACGTCAGTGAAGACCAGCTCTTCGCGGTGCAGTACGGGCGCGCCGCCGGTGCCGGTGAACTCCCAGGCCGCCGCGTACGAGAACGTCTCGTCCCGCCGCGCCGCCTCGCCGTCGTTCGTCTGGCTCTCCTCCCGGAAGTGGCCGCCGCAGGACTCCTCGCGGTGCAGCGCGTCCAGGCACATCAGTTCGGCGAGCTCCAGATAGTCGACGATCCGGTTGGCCTTCTCCAGCGACTGGTTCAGCTCCTCACCGCTGCCGGGCACCTTGATCCGGCGCCAGAACTCCTCGCGCAGCGCGGGGATGCGGTCCAGTGCCTTGCGCAGTCCGCTCTCGGTGCGGGCCATCCCGCATTCGTCCCACAGCAGTTCGCCCAGCTCCCGGTGGAAGGAGTCAGGGGTGCGGTCGCCGTCGTTCTCCAGCAGCCGGCGCAGCCGCTCGGACACCTTCACCACCGCCTCGGTCACCGCCGGATGGGCCGGGTCGGCCTCGTCGGTGTCGTCATGGGGATGGCGGGCCAGATAGTCGTTGATGGTGGCGGGGAGCACGAAGTAGCCGTCCGCCAGCCCCTGCATCAGGGCCGAGGCGCCGAGCCGGTTGGCGCCGTGGTCGGAGAAGTTGGCCTCGCCGATCGCGAACAGACCGGGCACGGTGGTCTGGAGGTCGTAGTCGACCCACAGCCCGCCCATCGTGTAGTGGATCGCGGGATAGATCCGCATCGGCACCCGGTACGGATCCTCGGCGGTGATCCGCTCGTACATCTCGAAGAGATTGCCGTACTTCTCCGCCACCGCCGCGCGCCCCATCCGGGCGATGGCGTCGGCGAAGTCCAGATAGACCCCCTGGCCGCCGGGACCGACCCCGCGCCCCTCGTCGCATACGTTCTTCGCGGCGCGGGAGGCGATGTCACGCGGCACCAGATTGCCGAACGCCGGATAGATCCGCTCCAGGTAGTAGTCGCGCTCGTGCTCCGGGATCTCCTCCGGCCGCCGGGTGTCGCCCTTCGCCTTCGGCACCCAGATCCGGCCGTCGTTGCGCAGTGACTCGCTCATCAGCGTCAGCTTCGACTGGTGGCTGCCGGAGCGCGGGATACAGGTGGGGTGGATCTGGGTGAAGCAGGGGTTGGCGAAGTAGGCGCCGCGCCGGTGCGCCCGCCAGATCGCGGTGGCGTTGGAGTTCTTGGCGTTCGTCGACAGATAGAAGACATTGCCGTAGCCGCCGGAGGCGAGTACCACGGCGTCGGCGAGATGGGTGGATATCTGCCCGGTGATCAGATCCCGGGCCACGATGCCGCGGGCCCGTCCGCCGATCACGATCAGATCGAGCATCTCGGTCCGCGCGTGCATCTCCACCCGGCCCGCGGCGATCTGCCGGGACAGCGCCTGGTACGCGCCGAGCAGCAGCTGCTGTCCGGTCTGGCCGCGGGCGTAGAAGGTGCGGGAGACCTGCACCCCGCCGAACGAGCGGGTGTCCAGCAGCCCGCCGTACTCCCGGGCGAACGGCACGCCCTGGGCCACACACTGGTCGATGATCTCCACCGACACCTCGGCGAGCCGGTGCACATTGGACTCGCGGGCGCGGAAGTCACCGCCCTTGACGGTGTCGTAGAACAGCCGGCGGATGGAGTCGCCGTCGTTGCGGTAGTTCTTGGCGGCGTTGATCCCGCCCTGGGCGGCGATGGAATGCGCCCGGCGCGGTGAGTCCTGGTAGCAGAACTGCACCACCTGGTAGCCCTGTTCGGCCAGGGTGGCCCCGGCCGCGCCGCCCGCGAGCCCGGTGCCGACGACGATGACCTTGTAGCCGCGGCGGTTGGCCGGGTTGACCAGCTTCGCCTCGAAGCGGCGGCGGTTCCAGCGCTCCTCGATCGGACCGTCCGGCGCCGTGGTGTCGGCGATCGGCTCACCGGTCCGGTAGTCGGTGTAGGCACTCATCTTCAGCTCACCACTCCACTCATCACACCCACAGGGACGGCGATGAAGCCGCAGGTCAACAACGCGGCCAGGGCGTTCGCGGCCAACTTCAGGGCCTTGTCGCGGCGGGGCCGCCCCGCGCCGAGGGTCTGGGCGGCGCTCCAGAAGCCGTGCCGGACGTGCAGACCGAGGGCGAGCATCGCCGTGATGTAGATGGTGTTGCCGTACCAGGTGGAGAAGGACGCGACGACGTTCTCGTAGGGGTGGCCGGGCTCGGCCCGCTCGTTCACCGTGAGCGTGGTGAGGTCCAGGATGTGCCAGACGATGAACAGCCCGAGGATCACCCCGCCCCAGCGCATGGTGCGGGTGGCATAGCTCGCCCGCTGCCGCCGATGGACATAGCCGCTCGGCCGGGCCGCCCTGTCCCGGCGGCTGAGCTGCGCCGCGGACACCGCGTGCAGCACCACGGTGGTCAGCAGCGCCACCCGGGCCAGCCAAACGAACCCCTCATGGGGGAGGAACGGTTCGCCGAGTGTGCGCAGCCAGTGGGCGTAGCCGTTCAGATCGTCGGGCCCGAGGAAGACCTTCAGGTTGGCGTACATATGGGCCACCAGATAGGCCAGCATGATCAGCCCGGTGACGGCCATCACCGCCTTCTTGCCGACGGTCGAGCGCCATACGGAGCGAATGAGGGACGGCTTCCGAGGCGCCTTCCGCGGCGGCTGTCCCGGAGGCTTTCGCTGATGGCCGGGCCGTTTGTGGTCCGCGTCCGTGCCTGTCGCCAGTGCCATGACATCGACGCTAGGCAGCCCTTGGCGATTAGTCCAAGACATGATACGGCTGGTTTCCATAGGTAGCAGCTATCATGGCTGCGTGCGACTCCAGCAGCTCCGCTATTTCGCCACCGTCGCGGACACCCGCCACTTCACCCGCGCCGCCGAGCTTCTCCATGTCGCCCAGCCCTCGCTGTCCCAGCAGATCAGAACGCTGGAACGGGAGTTGGGGGCCGAGCTGTTCCACCGCGCCCGCGGCAATATCGCGCTCACCGACGCGGGGGAGGCGTTGCTTCCGCTGGCTCGCCAGATCCTCGCCGACACCGAGACCGCGCATCGTGAGGTCCAGGAGGTCGCCCAGCTCCGGCGCGGCCGGGTACGGCTCGGCGCCCCGCCCAGCCTGTGCGCCAGCCTCGTTCCCGATGTGCTGCGCCGCTTCCACGACGCGTTCCCCGGGATCGAGCTGTTCGTGGACGAGGGCGGATCGCAGGACCTGGTGCGCAGCCTGGCCGCCGGGGAACTGGACCTCGCCCTGATCATCACCCCGCTGGCGGGCCAGGCCCCCGCCCTGGCCGCCACCGAGCTGCTGCGCGAGGAGCTGGTGGTGGCCTCCTCGCCCGCCGGACCGCCGCCCACCCGGCGCCGCCGGATCCGGGTGGAGGACCTTCGGGACCAGCCCCTGGCGATGTTCCGGCGCGGCTACGACCTGCGGGAGTTCACCACGGCGGCATGCCGCGCGGCCGGCTTCGAGCCCACGTTCTCCGTCGAGGGCGGGGAGATGGACGCGGTGCTCGGCTTCGTCCGTGCCGGGCTCGGCATCGCCGTCCTGCCGGGGATGGTGGCCGAGCGGTCCGGACTGCGGATCACCCCGTTCGCGGGCCACCGGATGCGGCGCACCATCGCCGTGGCGCACCGCAAGGACGTCGCACCGCCCCGCGCCGCGCGGGAGCTGCGTCGGGTGCTGCTGGAGCATCTGCGTACGGCGGGGGCGGGTGAGGGCGAGGGCCTGCCGCCGAGCACCACGCTGCTGTCCCAGACAGCGGCGGACGGCGATACGGCGGTGCGTCGCGGCGCGGACGGGTAGCCGGGCCCCGGGCCCCGGAGTCGGCTCAACGGCGCCGGGGTCGGGGTCGGCCGCGGCTCAGCCCCAGATCGCCTCGGCCAGCCCCGCGCCCGCGAACGCGGCGCCCACCCCCGCCACCACACTCCCGGCCACATTGGCGGCGGCGAACAGCCACGCGCCGTCCTCGGCCAGCCGGAGCGTCTCGTACGAGAAGGTCGAGTACGTGGTGAGCGCCCCGCACAGCCCGGTGCCCAGCAGCAGTTGGAGCTGTGAGGAGGCGGCCCCGGCGGCCGCCGCGCCGGTCAGAAGGCCCAGCACCAGAGAGCCCATGACGTTCACCGTGAACGTGCCCCAGGGGAACATCGCGTCGTGCCGGGACTGCACCGCACGGTCGGTCAGATAGCGCAGCGGGGCCCCGGCCATCCCTCCGACCACCACCAGCAGCCAGTTCACCGGGCCCGCCCCGGGCGGCCGACGATCTCGACCGGGTCCACGACCATCAGGGCGTCACCCACGATCTCCTCCAGGCCGGGCAGGAAGGACCGCACCCGTTCCTCCGTATCGACGATCACCACGGCCATGGGCAGATCCTCGCCGAGCGACAGCAGCCGTGAGGTGTGCACCATCGAGGAGGAGCCATAACCCTCCACCCCGCGGAACACACTCGCGCCCGCGAGCCCCGCGCGGTGGGCGCGGTGCACGATCTCGGCGAACAGCGGGCGGTGGTGCCAGGTGTCGCGCTCACCGACGAAGACGGTCAGCCGCAGCCCGTTGGCCACCGGCCCGGGGTCGTTGCCCGGTGCGGACGGCGTGCTCATCGCGGCCCCCGGCCGTATCCGCCGAAGGCCAGGGCGCGCCGGGTCGCCACGACCCCCGCCCAGACGGCCGCCATCGCGGCCAGCAGCGTCCCGGCCAGATAGAGCAGCCCGGTCGCGGCGCGGCCCGCGTCGAGCAGCCGCTTGAAGTCCACGGCGTATGTGGAGAAGGTGGTGAACCCGCCCAGCACCCCGGTCCCGAAGAACGGCCGGAGCAGCCGGTGCGCCCCCCACACCTCGTCCACCAGCACCAGCAGGAGGCCGATGAGGGCGCACCCGACGGTGTTCACCAGCAGGGTCGTCCAGGGGAACGCGGCCGCCGGGGTCGGCCACAGCAGCGACGCGCCGTAGCGCGCGGTCGCTCCGATCCCGCCGCCGACCGCCACCGCGCCCACCACCGCACCCTGGCCGCGCCACACACCGGGCCCGGCGGGCGCGGGGGTTGCGGTGCCGGGGTCGAGGGGCTCGTCCGTCACCCCCTGAGACCATGAGCTGCCCATGGGGCTCAGCGTACGTGGTCGGGCGATCGGCGGCCGGACCGGCGGATCCGTGGCTCAGTCAGGTGGCTCGCGTGGCCCGCGCGGCTCAGTGGTCGCGGTCCGCCACCACATCGCACAGCGCGTACAGCATCCGGGTCGCGGCCCCCTCCGGCAGTCCGTCCAGAGCACTCCGCGCCCGCAGCATCCGGGTCCGCATCATCGCCTCCGCCTCCGCCAGCGCACCGCCGTCGCGCAGCAGGGCCACGGCCCTCGGCACCACCGCGGCGCCCTCCCGCCCGCGCCCGGCGGCCGTGAGCAGCTCCCGCAACTCCTCCGCCTCGGGGCCTTCGTTTGCCAGGGCGAGCAGCACCGGCAGGCTGGCGACGCCGACGGCCAGATCCTTGCCCTGCTCCTTACCGGAGACCTCGGACGCGGCGGTGATGTCGAGGATGTCATCGGCGATCTGGAAGGCGGTGCCGAGGTGTTCGCCGTACGCCGCGAGCGCCTGAACAGTGGTTTCGGGCGTGCCCGTCCGTATCGCACCGCTCTGCAACGCCATCGCGATGAGCGAGGCGGACTTCCCGGCGACCACCGCGAAGTAGTGCGAGAGCGCGTCCTCACCGGCCGAGGCGCCCGTCAGCTCCCGTATCTGCCCCGTCACCAGCCGGTTGGTGACCCTGGCCTGGAGCTGGAGGATCTCCGGGCCGAGCTCCGCCGCGACCCGGGCGGCCTTCGCCAGCAGCCAGTTGCCCGCCAGCACGGCCACCGAGTTGCCCCACATCGCGTTGGCGCTCGGCGCCCCGCGCCGGGTGCGGGCCTGGTCCATGACGTCGTCGTGGTAGAGCGAGGCGACGTGCACCAGCTCCGCGAGCGCGGCGGTGTCCACCGCGATGCCCGGATCCCGCTCCCCGAACTCCGCGCCGACCAGCGCCAGCAGCGGGCGCAGCCGCTTGCCACCGGTGCCGATGAGATGTCCGACGATCCGGGCGACATAGGGATCCTCGGCCTCGGCGGCGAACCCTCGCAGCCGCTCCTCCGCAACGCCCAGACCGCGCTGGAGGCGGACGGTGAGGGCGGGTTCGCGGGCGGCCAACTCCCCGGCCAGGAAACCACTGCGCACGGTGTGGGCGAACGACGCGACCATGCTGCGGACACTAAGCGAGGAATACGCCGGAATCGCGGTGTGTGTCAGGAAGGTGCCACGGGGTGGGCCGGCGCGGTGCGCGGAGCCGGGGACAGGGCGGAGCACACCGCCGTCCGCGGAAGCTCCTGGCACCTTCCTGGCACTGTTCGCCCGGCGGCCGGACGGGCGCGCCCTGACCGCCGGACTCACCACCACGGCGTTACGTTGTGACCCGTGACGGCTGCCGCGAACGCTGACATCCCCCCGACCATGCGCGCCTGGGTGGTCCGCACCCCCGGCCGGATCGACCAGGTGGAGCTGCCGGTGCCACGGCCCGCCGCCGACGAACTGCTGGTCCGCGTGCGGGCGTGCGGGGTGTGCCGTACCGATCTGCATGTGCGGGACGGCGATCTGCCACCGCACCGCAGCCCGGTCGTCCCCGGCCACGAGGTGGTCGGCGAGGTGGTCGCGGCGGGCCCGGAGGCCGGGGGACGGCGGCTCGGCACCCTGGTGGGCGTCCCCTGGCTGCGCCGCACCTGCGGCCGCTGCGTGTACTGCCGCCGTGGCCAGGAGAACCTGTGCCCCTCGTCCGAGTACACCGGCTGGGACGCGGACGGGGGCTACGCCGAGTACGTCACCGTCCCGGCCGCGTACGCCTACGACCTGCCCGCCGGATACGCGGACGAGGAGCTGGCCCCGCTGCTGTGCGCCGGGATCATCGGCTATCGCGCCCTGCGCCGGGCCGACCTCCCGCCGGGTGGCCGCCTCGGCATCTACGGTTTCGGCGGCTCGGCACACCTCACCGCCCAGGTGGCCATCGCCCAGGGCGCTGTCGTCCATGTGCTCACCCGCTCGGCCGGGGCCCGCGCCCTCGCCCTCGAGCTCGGCGCCGCCTCCGCGGGCGACGCCGCCGACCGGCCGCCCGAGCCGCTCGACGCGGCCATCCTCTTCGCACCGGTGGGCGAGCTGGTGCCGGTGGCTCTGGAGGCACTGGACAGCGGCGGCACCCTCAGCGTCGCGGGGATCTACCTCTCCGACATCCCGCCCCTGAACTACGAGCGCCACCTCTTCCGCGAACGCACCCTGCGCAGCGTCACGGCCAACACCCGTGAGGACGGCCGCGAGTTCCTGGCCGCGGCGTCCGCCCACCGCATCCGCGCCACCATCACCCCGTACCCCTTCGACCGCGCGGACGCCGCCCTGGACGACCTCGCGGCGGACCGGGTGAACGGCGTCGCGGTCCTGACCATGCCGCGCGCCCCGCTGCGCTAGCGGGGCACCACGACTGCGTCAGCGGGGCACCACCACGCCCGACCGCCACGAGGAGAACGGCTCCAGCCGGGCGATGTCGGGCACGACCAGATCCAGCGCAGCAGCTCCGGCAACTGCTCGACCAGGGATGACATGTCGTAGCCGACGTCGAACCGCCAGCATTGCTGCCCGAACCCCCCGATGACAAACCGGCAGTCGGTGTCCTCGAGCTGTCTGCACCCCTCCATGACCAGGCAGTCGTAGGTGTGGCCGACGTTCTCCCATACGGGGGTGGAACCACTGTCCGCGTAGGCGGGGGACGGCATCTCCAGGCGGCAGTGGAACATCACGCGCCCTCTCGGGAGTTGGACCGCGCCGGCCGCGCACGGCCAACGCTTACGCCCACGCTACGCGGCACTCGCTACTGTGCACCTGACCAGGAGAAACGCCCTCCCGGAGGGAGGGCGTGGACAGCGTGTGCTCGGTGCGCCCCCGGCAGGACTCGAACCTGCGGCCAAGCGCTTAGAAGGCGCCTGCTCTATCCACTGAGCTACGGGGGCCGGTGGTGGTCATGGAACAGCGAGCCCCCGGGTGCCCGCGGTGCCGTTGGTGCGACCGTGGTGCGGGTGGCCGGGCTCGGCGGACCGTGACCTTGCCGGGAACAAGGATAGGGCTCCCTGCGCCTCGCCCCGGTTGCTTCACCTCCGTGGCACGTTGTGGAGGTTCGGTGAAGCGGTCTGATAATCGCAGGCAGGTCCGAAACTCGCATCGTTTTTCACGCCTCAGCGGGCGGGTGTTGTCTACTCGTTATGCCTGGGTCCCACTCGCCCCGCCCGCCTCATGCCCCTTCTGGGGTGATCCGGGTGGGTCTCTTTGACGCGCACGAGTGAGCATACGCTTCAAAAAGACATCAAAAACGGGCATTCTTCACCACGTGGCGATCTTGGACGTACGGCCCCGGCTGCTCGACGCGTTGACCGCACTGCGTGATCGCGTTGACGCCGCACGGTTTCCGCTCCCCCTTCCCGGTGCCGACCGCGCGCGTCGCAGCCGCGCCGAGCTGCTCGCCCAACTGGACGACTATCTCGTGCCCCGGTTGCGTGCCCCCGAAGCGCCCCTGCTGGCGGTGATCGGGGGATCCACCGGGGCGGGGAAGTCCACGCTCGTCAATTCGCTGGTCGGCCGCCGGGTCACCGAGGCCGGGGTGCTGCGGCCCACGACTCGTACGCCGGTGCTGGTGTGCCACCCGGACGACCGCCCCTGGTTCGCCGGGCAGCGGGTGCTGCCGCAGCTCACCCGGGTGTGGGTACCGGCACAGGGCGAGCGGGCGGAGGGGGCGTACGACGACGAGGACCGGGGCCAGGAGGGCACGCGGGCGCTGCGGATCGAGACGGATCCGGAGCTCGCGCGCGGGCTCGCGCTGCTCGACGCGCCCGACATCGACTCCCTCGTCGCCCGGAACCGCGATCTGGCCGCCGAGCTGATCTGCGCCGCCGACATCTGGGTGCTGGTCACCACCGCCACCCGCTACGCCGATGCCGTCCCCTGGCATCTGCTGCGTACCGCGAAGGAGTACGACGTCACCCTCGTCACCGTGCTCGATCGGGTGCCCCACCAGCTCGCCGCGGAGGTGTCGGGGCAGTACGCGGCCCTCCTCACGGCCGCCGGGCTCGGCGATGTGCCACGTTTCACCATCCCCGAGCTGCCCGAGTCCGCGGGCGGGGGCAGCGGACTGCTGCCCGCCACCGCCGTCGCCGCGCTGCGGTCCTGGCTCACCCAGCACGCCCAGGACCCGCACGCCCGGAGCGTGGCGGCCGCTCGTACGGCCGCCGGGGTGCTCGCCTCTCTGCGTTCCCGGATGCCCGCGCTGGCCGGTGCGGCCGCCGCCCAGCACGCGGCGGCGGTCCGGCTGGTCCAGCGGGTCGAGGGGGCGTACGGGGAGGCGCACGAGCGGGTGCGGCGGGAGATCGCCGGAGGCGCGGCGCTCGCGGGCGGCGCGCTCACCCACTGGCATGGACTGCCGCACGACAGCACCCCCGAGGAGCTGCTCCGCGCCCTTGCCGACTCCCTGGCGACCCTGCTGCGCAGCGCGGCGGCCGCCGCCGACGAGCGGGTCGCGCAGACCGGGAAGCGGGATCCGGTGGCGCGGGCCGGGCTCGCGCCGTGCGACGCGCGCGGCGCGGGGGAGCGGATCGGCGTGGCCGTGCGCCACTGGCGGCGGTGCGTCGAGGAACTGGCCGAGGAGGAGGTGCGCACGCGGGTCGCCGAGGGCGGCGGCCGATGCGCCCCCGACGAGGTCGCCGCCCTGTTGATGGCGTCCCTGCTGGGCGGCCGTCGCGCCCGTACGGCGGGCGAGCGGCTGGCGGAGACCCTGGGCGCCCACGGTGCGCTGAACCTGGGCGACCGCGGCGGGCAGCTGCTCGACGGCTGTGTCACCCGCGCCCTGGAGGCGGAGCGCGACCGGCGGATGGCGCCGCTGGACACCCTGGATGTGACGCCGGACCACCAGGTCCAGCTGATCGCCGCGCTGTCCGTACTACAGAAGGAGAGGTGACCGAAGGTGACCGCCACTGAGGGCCACGGAGCGGACCACCCCGCGGCCGACCGGCCGTGCCAGACCTGGGACGACGGCCTCATCGCCCGGCGCGCCCAGCGGCGGGCCGAAGGCAGCGCGGCGCGCGGGGGCGCGGGCGCGGAGACGGCGGACCTGAGGGACGGGAGGGACGACACCGCGGGTTCTGGGGACCTGTGGGGGGAGGACGGGTGCGCCGGGGACGGCGGCGGACCGGGCAGGGCGGCGGGCGGTGCGACGGGGGGCATGGGGCCGGGGACGGGGTTCGGCCCGGGGACGCCACGGGACGCCCGTACGGCAGGCGGGCGGGGAGCGTACGGCAGCCCCTCGTACAGCGCGTACGGGCCCGGCGCGCGCGGCTTTGTCACGGGCGCCCTGCGGCCGCGTCTGGAGGCCCTGCGGCAGCTCGTCGGGCTGTCCCGCACCCGGCTGGACGGGCGCACGCTGGCCGGGGCCGGACGGGTGCTGGACGAGGCCGACGCACGGGGAAGGCATCCGCTCGGCCACACCGTTGTCGCGCTCGCGGGAGCCACCGGAAGCGGCAAGTCCACTCTGTTCAATGCCCTGGCCGGGACCCAGCTCTCGGAGGCCGGGATCCGCCGCCCGACCACCGCCGCGCCGCTGGCCTGCGCCTGGACCGACCACGCCGACGGCCTGCTGGACCGGCTCGGCATCCCGATGGCCGACCGGCGCCGCCCGGCCTATCCGTACGACCCGGCGCTGCGCGGGCTCGTACTGCTCGATCTGCCCGACCACGACTCGGCCGCCGCGGGGCACCGGGAGCGGGTGGACCGGCTGCTGGGGCTGGTGGACGCGGTGGTGTGGGTGGTGGATCCGGAGAAGTACGCGGACGCGGTGCTCCATGAACGCTATCTGCGGCCGCTGGCCGGATACGCCGAAGTGACCTTCGTGGTGCTCAACCAGGTCGACCGGCTCCCGGGCGACGCCGCCGACCAGGTGCTGGACGATCTGCGGCGGCTGCTGGACGAGGACGGGCTCGCGCTCGGCGAGCACGGGGAGCCGGGAGCCGCCGTCCTGGCGCTGTCCGCGCTGACCGGGGAGGGCGTCGGCGAGCTGAGGGACATGCTGGGGCGGCTGGCGGCTGAGTGCGGGGCCGCGGAGCGGCGGCTCGCCGCCGATGTGGACGGCGCGACCGCGCGGCTGCGACCGCAGTATGTGGCGGACGGCGGTTCGATTGGGTTCAGCGAACGGGCGCGGACGGAGTTCGAGGACCGGCTCGCCGAGGCCGCGGGCGCGGGGGCGGCCGGGCAGGCGGCCGAGCGCGCCTGGCTGCGGGACGCGGAGTGGGCGTGCGGAACGCCCTGGGGACGGGTCGCCCAGCGCGGGCCGTGGGGAGCGCGGGGCGCCCGGGGTGCGCAGGGCTCCCTGGGGCGGTCCACGGGGGCGACGGGCACCGCGCGGCCGGGGCGGCGGGTGGAGGACGCCAGGGAGATCCCGGGGGCGCGGGCGAAGGCGGCGGCGGTGGAGGCGGTCACGGCCCGGCCCGCGGTGGAGGAGGCGGTACGGACGCTGGCGGACGAGGCGACGGCGGGACTGCCCGGCCCCTGGGCCCAGGCGGTGCGGGAGGCGGCCGGGTGGGGCGGCAGAGGGCTGCCGGACGCGATCGACGAGGCGGTGGCGGCCGCGACCTCGGGGCGCCGCCCGGCGCGCCCCGGGTGGTGGTCGATGGTGGCGTCGGCGCAGGTGGCGCTGTTGCTGGTGCAAGTGGTGGCGATCGTGTGGCTGGTGGGGATCGTGTCGGGGCTGTTCGGCGGGCGGGAGTGGTGGCTGCCCGGGATGCTGCTCTCGGGGGCGGTGGCGGTCAGCGCGGGGCTGGCGTGGGCGTGCGGGGTGGTGGCGCGGGGTCCCGCGCGGCGGTACGGGCGGATGGCGGAGGCGCGCCGGCGTCAGGCGGCGGTCGCGTGCGGCCGGGCGCGGGTGCTGGAGCCGGTGGGAGCGGAGCTGGCGCGGTACCGGGAGGTGCGGGCGCAGTACGTCATCGCGGCGGGCGGGAGCTGATGGGCGGTGCGGGAGTTGAGGGAGAGATGCCGGAGTTGAGGGAGCGGTGCCGGAGCTGACGCGGTGGTGCGGGAGTTGAGGGAGCGGTGCCGGAGCTGATCGAGCGCGGCGGGAGCCTGAGGAAACGCTGAAGGGGGCGAGTCCGCCGGGGGGCACCCGGACGGGGCACCGAGTTGTCCACAGCCTGGGGGTCGTGCACAGGGCCCGGCGGGATCTCGCGAAGGCGTGCAGCATGAGGACCAAGCAGTACGGCGGCGCCGCGTGATGACGGTCCGCGAGACGACGGGGGAGGCGTGACCGGTGAATGAGAGCTGGGTGACCGTGGTGGGCAATGCCGCGACACGGCCGGATTTCCGGGAGACGGCGGCGGGGGTCGCGGTGGCCCGCTTCCGGCTGGCGGTGACGGTGCGCCGCTGGGACCGCAGGCGTGAGACGTGGGCGGACGCGTATACCAGCTTCTACACGGTCTGGACCTGGCGGTCGCTCGCGGCGAACGTGGCGGGTTCGGTATCGCTGGGCGAACCGCTCCTTGTCCACGGCACCTTGCGGCTGCGGGAGAGAGAACGCGAGCAGGCGCGGGACCCGTCACAGGACCAGATGAGAAGAGGAAGGGCGGAGCGGGGGGTTCCGTCGCGTCAGGAAGAAGAGGAGCGTGGGGGGATGCACGGCACGGGCGGAAGTGGCACCGGAGGGGCCACTCGCTGGATCACCGCGGAGATCGACGCGGTCGCCGTGGGCCATGACCTTTCACGCGGTACATCAGCCTTTCGACGGGTCTCGCAGGCCAAACCTCTTCTCAGCGTACCGAGCAGGGCAACTTCCCCCTGATTGTCGACGATTTGTCGATAATCCCAGGTCATACCGGGTCCTCAGGCGGAGATAACGATTCCGATTCGGATCGGTGGGGTCCAGGTACAGGCGGGGGTCGAGGGGTGTCTTTCTCCCTAAGATCCCTGAGTGCCCAACGGGGGTTCCTGAGTTTTGAGTTCGCTGGCGAGGCGCACCTACTGACTGGCGCTCGCCCGAAGGGAAAACCATGATTGCTGTAAAGAGGCGGGGCTCGGCCCGCCTGGGCGCCGCCGTGCTGGCGTCCGGTCTGGTCGCGGTAGGTGTGATAGCCGCTGCCGGTACCGCCGCCGCCGATGGCCCGGTCCCGAACCAGGGTGGCGCCACCGCCACGCTGAGCGGCCTCAAGACCTTCGACAAGGCCGTCATCCACGACGGCGGCAAGGACCAGCGCGTCGGCGCCGGTCTCTTCGAGATGGCGGTCGACAACGGCGGCACCATCCAGACGTACTGCATCGACCTGCACAACCCGACGCAGGACAAGGCGAAGTACGAAGAGAAGTCCTGGAGCGCCACCTCGCTGGCGAGCAACCCCGAAGCGGGCAAGATCAATTGGATTCTCCAGAACTCCTACCCGCAGGTGAACGACCTCTCTGAGCTGGCGAAGAAGGCGAAGTCCGGCTCGCTCAGCGAGAAGACGGCCGCCGCGGGCACGCAGGTCGCCATCTGGCGCTTCTCCGACAAGGCGGATGTCGAGGCGGTCGACCCGGCGGCCGAGAAGCTGGCCGACTACCTCCAGAAGAGCGCTCAGAACCTCCAGGAGCCCAAGGCGTCGCTGACCCTGGACCCGCCCGCCGTCTCCGGCAAGGCCGGCGACCGGCTCGGTCCGGTCAAGGTCCGCACCAACGCGGACAGCGTCACCCTCACCCCGGGCACCGAGTCCGCCGCTTCCCGCGTCAAGCTCGTCGACAAGAGCGGTAAGAAGATCACCAGCGCCGCCAACAACGGCGAGGTGTACTTCGACGTTCCGAAGGGTGCCGCCGACGGCACCGCCACGCTGACCGCCCAGGCCGCCACCAAAGTTCCGGTCGGCCGTGCGTTCGCCAGCGCCACCAAGAGCCAGACGCAGATACTCGCGGGCTCCAGCGAGAGCACCGTCACCGCCACCGCCACCGCGAACTGGGCGAAGAAGGGCGCGATCCCGGCGGTCTCCGCCGAGAAGAACTGTGCCAAGGGCGGCGTGGACATCACCGCGACCAACAAGGGCGACCAGGCGTTCACCTTCGAGCTGCTGGGCCAGAAGTACACGATCGAGGCGGGCCAGTCCAAGACCGTCACCGCCCCGGTGAAGGAGGACCAGAGCTACACCTTCACCATCAAGGGTCCGAACGGCTTCAAGAAGACCTTTTCCGGCGTCCTGGACTGCAAGACCTCCAGCAACGGCGGCAGCGACGACACCCCCTCGAAGCCGAGCCCGGCGTCGGCCGGTGGCAGCAGCAGCGGCAGCACCGGCGGTGACGACCTCGCCGAGACCGGTAGCAGCAGCAACACCCCGGTGATCGCAGGCATCGCCGTGGCGTTCGTCGTGATCGGCGGCGGCGCGATCTTCTTCGTCCGCAAGAAGAAGGCATCCACGGGCGAGTGACCCCCGCGTCACCCTCGGTCGGCGGCGCACCGTGCCCGATGGTGTGATCGTCGGCGACTCACAGTGATGACACGGCGAAGGGCCGGAGTTCCACCGGGACTCCGGCCCTTCGCACGCAGGCGGCGGACAACCGGTTTCCGCCTCGGGCTTGGCGTACGGCAAGATGGGTGTATCTGCCCTCACGCGGTGGGAGCCGCCCAAGGACCACGCGGCGGGGCCGCACCTCGATACCTACCAGACTGCCGGACGGTTTCTCTTGGCTGAGTACATCTACACCATGCGCAAGACGCGCAAGGCGCACGGTGACAAGGTGATCCTCGATGACGTCACGCTGAGCTTTCTGCCCGGCGCGAAGATCGGTGTCGTGGGCCCCAACGGCGCCGGTAAGTCGACGGTGCTGAAGATCATGGCCGGTCTGGAGCAGCCGTCCAACGGTGACGCCTTCCTCTCGCCCGGTTACAGCGTCGGCATCCTGCTCCAGGAGCCCCCGCTGGACGAGTCCAAGACGGTGCTGGAGAACGTCCAGGACGGTGTCGCGGACACCAAGCGCAAGCTGGACCGGTTCAACGAGATCGCCGAGCAGATGGCGACCGACTACAGCGATGAGCTGCTGGAGGAGATGGGCAAGCTCCAGGAGGACCTGGACCACTCGGGCGCCTGGGACCTGGACGCCCAGCTCGAGCAGGCCATGGACGCCCTCGGCTGCCCGCCCGGTGACTGGCCGGTCACCAACCTCTCCGGTGGTGAGAAGCGCCGCGTCGCGCTCTGCAAGCTGCTGCTGGAGGCCCCCGACCTGCTGCTGCTCGACGAGCCCACCAACCACCTGGACGCCGAGTCCGTCCAGTGGCTGGAGCAGCACCTCGCCAAGTACGCGGGCACCGTCGTCGCCATCACCCACGACCGGTACTTCCTGGACAACGTGGCCGAGTGGATCCTCGAGCTCGACCGCGGCCGCGCCATCGGCTACCAGGGCAACTACTCCACCTACCTGGAGACCAAGCAGACCCGTCTGAAGGTCGAGGGGCAGAAGGACGCCAAGCGCGCCAAGCGCCTCAAGGAAGAGCTGGAGTGGGTCCGCTCCAACGCCAAGGGCCGCCAGGCCAAGTCCAAGTCCCGACTGGCCCGTTACGAGGAGATGGCCGCCGAGGCGGAGAAGACCCGGAAGCTGGACTTCGAGGAGATCCAGATCCCGCCGGGTCCGCGTCTGGGCAATGTGGTCGTCGAGGTGGCGAACCTCTCCAAGGCCTTCGGTGAGAAGGTCCTCATCGACGACCTCTCCTTCACTCTCCCCCGCAACGGCATCGTCGGCGTCATCGGCCCCAACGGCGCGGGCAAGACGACCCTGTTCAAGATGCTCCAGGGGCTGGAGACCCCGGACGCGGGCACCATCAAGGTCGGCGAGACCGTCAAGATCTCCTACGTCGACCAGTCGCGCGCCAACATCGACCCCAAGAAGACGCTGTGGGCCGTCGTCTCCGACGAGCTGGACTACATCAACGTCGGCCAGGTCGAGATGCCGTCCCGCGCCTATGTCTCGGCCTTCGGCTTCAAGGGCCCGGACCAGCAGAAGCCCGCCGGGGTGCTCTCCGGCGGTGAGCGCAACCGCCTCAACCTCGCGCTCACCCTCAAGCAGGGCGGCAATCTGCTGCTCCTCGACGAGCCGACCAACGACCTCGACGTCGAGACCCTGTCCTCGCTGGAGAACGCGCTGCTGGAGTTCCCCGGCTGCGCCGTGGTCGTCTCCCACGACCGCTGGTTCCTCGACCGCGTCGCGACGCACATCCTGGCGTACGAGGGCGACTCCAAGTGGTTCTGGTTCGAGGGCAACTTCGAGTCCTACGAGAAGAACAAGGTCGAGCGGCTCGGTGCGGACGCGGCCCGTCCGCATCGCGCCACCTACAAGAAGCTGACCCGGGGCTGAGCGCATGGCGCGGCATCTCTACTCCTGCCCCCTGCGCTGGTCCGACATGGACGCGTTCGGCCATGTCAACAATGTGGTCTTCCTCCGCTATCTGGAGGAGGCGCGCGTCGACTTCATGTGGCGGCTGGCGCCGGGGGACGGCAGCAAGGCGTTCACCGGCGGTGTGGTGGTCTCCCGGCACGAGATCGACTATCTGAAGCCCCTCGTCCACCGGCACAGCCCGGTGACCGTCGAGACCTGGGTGACGGAGATCCGCGCCGCGTATCTGACCCTGCGGTACGAGATCAAGGACGAGGACACGGTCTATGTACGGGCCGCCACCCGCCTCGTCCCCTTCGACCTCGAGCAGGGGCGCCCGCGCCGGGTCAGCCGCGAGGAGGAGACGTTCCTCACGGAGTATCTGGAACCGGGCCAGGGCGCCGGGCGGCGCGAGCGGTCGGAAGGGGCCCTCGCGGTATGACCGCTGCCCGCGCTGAGCTCCACTTCGCCGACGCCGGGGAGGCGGCCGATCTGGCCGCCTTCCTGGCCCGGCTGATCCACTACGACCGCGCCGCGGCGGTGCGGCTCCAGGCGGGCGGCGGAGTGCTCGCCGTCTTCGGCCGGCCGCCGTCCTTCGAGGTGCTCGCGATCCGTACGGCGCGGGTGGAGGCCACGTTCACCAACGGCGGTGCCGCGGGCTTCCTGGACACCACGGTCTCGGCCGGTGAGCTCGCGGACGCGCTGGACACGGCGCTCGCGGCGCGGCCCACCGCCGGGGAGGGCCCGCTGGTGGTCGCCGTGCCCGCCGCCGTCACCGGTCCGCCATGGGCCGGGGTGCTGCCACCGCGCGGTGGCTGGCGCCGGGTCGAAGGGCTGCCCGGCGCGGACGAGGCGCGGTCGGCGGTGGCCGCCGCGGTCGCCGAGTTCCGGGCGCGTGACGAGGCCCTGCCCGAGGAGCGCCGGACCCGCGCCGAGCGCGACCGTATCGGCCGTGAGATCTGGTCGCGCACGCTGGGCGGCACCGGACTGCCGCTGCGCGCCGTGCACGCGGCCCAGTCGCTGGGCTTCCTCCGCCCGGTCCGGGCGGTGGCGCCCGTCGGCGGAGCGGGCACCACGGGCGGCAGTACCACCGCGCTCGCCCCCGTGGCCGAGCCGCTGGCCCTGCTGTCCGCGGGCGGCTGGCTGCGGCTGCGGACCCCCTACGGCTCGGTGGCGGTCCGCACCTCGGGTCTGCCCGGTCTGAGCGTCACCCCCGCCTGAGTCCCCTGCTTGAGGCCCCTGCCTGAGCCTCCCGCCTGACCTGCGCCGCCAGGCCCCGCCCGGCGGCGCACCGGCGGTCCGCCCGCTCAGCCCTCGGTGTTGACCATGGACGCGGCGGCGTAGGTGAGGTAGTTCCACAGCTGCCGCTCGAGCTCCGGGGCGAGTTCCAGCTCGTCCACCGCGTCGCGCATATGGCGCAGCCAGGCGTCGTGGGCGGCGCGGTTCACCGTGAACGGGGCGTGCCGCATCCGCAGCCGCGGATGGCCGCGGTTGTCGCTGTAGGTGCGGGGGCCGCCCCAGTACTGCATGAGGAAGAGCACCAGCCGCTCCTCCGCCGGTCCCAGATCGTCCTCGGGGTACATCGGCCGGAGCAGCGGGTCCTCCGCGACCCCCTGGTAGAAGCGGTGCACCAGACGACGGAAGGTCTGCTCGCCGCCGACCTGCTCGTAGAAGGTCTGCTCCTGAAGTGTGCCGCGCGGAATGTCTTTCACGCCTCCATGCTCTCAGACCCCCCGGCTGGGGGAAGGGGGCGTGGGTCGCGGCCGGGAGGCGGGCGCAGGACAGTGGAGTCATGGGCAGCACGGGCGGTCGTACGCGCGGTGCGCCGGACTCCGGCCCGCACGCCGCGGCGGCCGACCCCGACGCCGCCGCGGCGGCGGAGGCGCGGGCCGGGCTGGTGCGGCAGCTCACGGCGGGCGGCGCGCTCACCGACCCCCGCTGGCGGGCGGCGTTCGAGGCGGTACCGCGCCATGTGTTCGTGCCCTGCTACTACGAGGCGGGGGAGGAGCGGGGCGGGGCGTCCGCGGCGCCGGGGAGCGTTGTCTACACCCGGCTGTGGCGCGACGACCCGGATCCGTGGCGCCGGGCCCGCTGGCTGGCCGGGGCGTACGCCGATGTGCCCCTGGCGACGCGGCTGCGCGGGGGTGAGCTGATCTCCTCCAGCAGCCAGCCGTCGGTGATGGCGCGGATGCTTCAGGCCCTGGACGTACGCGACGGGGACCGTGTGCTGGAGATCGGTGCGGGCACCGGCTACAACGCCGCGCTGCTCGCCCACCGGCTCGGCGACGACCGGGTCACCACCCTCGACCTCGACCCGGAGATCACCGATGCCGCCCGCGACCAGCTGGCCGCGGCCGGATTCCGGCCGGCGGTCGTCACCGGTGACGGGGCGCGCGGCTGGCCCGGCCGCGCCCCCTACGACCGGATCATCGTCACCTGCGCGGTGCCGTTCGTCCCGCAGGTGTGGCTCGGCCAGTGCGAGCCGGGCGCGCTGATCCTGACGCCGCTGGCGACCGGGCTGATCGCGCTGAGGGTCGCCGACGCGCGGCATGCGGAGGGGCGTTTCCTGTCCGGTCCCGCCTATTTCGTCCCACTACGCGGCATCGGTCCGCCGCCCGCGGTGTCCACCCACGGCATTCCGTCCCGGCCGCTGCTGGACGACTCCTTCCGCTTCCTGCTGCACCTGGTCGCGGGCCGGATGGAGCCGGTCGAGGCCCTCGCGCTCTGGGAGCACGAGGACCGGCCGGGGCGTGAGCGCTACGGCGTGACGATGCGGGACGACCGCCAATGGGCCTGGCTGGACGACCCGGAGGGCCCGTACGGCTGGCGGCTGGGCCCGGCCGTCTGACCGGGCCCGATTGAGATCCGCCGGACAGGGCCTAGCCGCGGCGGATCGTGATCGTCGTCCAGGCGCCCACATGGACGCGGTCGCCGTCCTGGAGGGAAACCGGGACGTACGGCTGGATCGGCTCCTCACCGCCGTTGATCGTGGTGCCGTTCGTCGAGTCCTGGTCGACAACCGACCAGGTGCCGTCGGGCTGTTGGACGAGGACCGCGTGCTGGTGCGAGACACCCGGGTCCTCGGGCGGGCGCCCGAGGTCGATGTCGGGGGACTCGCCCGTGCTGTTGCGGCGGCGGCCGATGGTGATCTGCTGGCCGGTGAGCGGCAGCTGCTGCTCGGGGGAGTACGCCGGGAGGTTCAGCCCGGCCGCCTCCGGACCGCTGCGGTGCATCATCGCCATGAAGTACTCACGGTCCGGCGCGACGACCGCGACCCAGCCGACGGGTGACGGCGGAGCCCCGCCGTACTCGAACGGGGCGGGCGGCGTCGACTGCTGCGGCGGGGGCGGTCCCGGGTGCCCCTGCGGCGACGGCGGAGGCGGCGCGGCGCCCGGGAACTCCTCGTGGCCGTACGGCGGCGCGGGCGGCGGCGGTGCCGCGCCCGGCGCCGGCTGCGGAAAGCCGTATCCGTGCTGCGGCTGCTGAGGGGGCGCGGGCGCGGCCGGACCGGCCGCACCGGTCTGCGGCGGCGGCAGCGTCCAGTCGTCGTCGTTGCCGAACGCCGGGCCGGAGGGCAGCCCGGACGGCGGGCCGGGCTCCGCGGTGGGCAGCGGCTCCGCCGGGCGGTTCATCTGGGACGGGCGCGACGCCTGGTAGTCACCGCCGTGCGGAGGCTGCTGGACCTGCGGCGGGAACGGCTGCGGCGGCCCCGGCTGAGGCGGCTGCGGCTGGGGCGGCTGCGGCGGGGCGAAACCGCCCGACGAGGGCGGTGAGTACGGAGTGGGCGCCTGCGTCAGGAAGTTGAAGCGGCACTCCTCACAGAACGGAGCCTGCGCCTCACGCGGGGTACGGCACTGGGGGCACAGCTCCGCCTGGAATGTGGCGTCCGGCTGCGGCGGCATGGGCGCGCCGGGGTAGCCGTAACCGCCCCCCGTACCGCCGGGCGGAGGCGGCGGCATGCCGGGGCCACCGGGCGGCGGCGCTCCAGGTCCACCGGGCGGCGGCGGCGCACCCGGTCCACCGGGCGGCGGCGGTGCGCCGGGGCCGGGCGGCGGCGGGCCCGCCGGGCCCGGGAAGCCGTAACCGCCGGGGGCACCTTGGGCATTCGGGGCGCCCGGGCCGCCCGGTATCGGAGGCGGCGGGGGCGGGGGGACGGCGCCGGTGGGCATGGGCGTCCCCGACATTCGGTGCCCACACACCTCGCACCAGTCGTCGGCCGCCGATGGGTGGCCGTTAGGGCAGGTCGGCATGTCGGTGATCCCCCTCTTGTGCCGTACGTGGCGTTGCCTGCTGGGATGGGCTGATTTCTTCTGCTACTTCTTCACGCGAACCGTCTTGGTGGAACGCGTTTCGAGTGTCATCTCGTCCGCTTCCGCGACCTTCGCTTTCAGTCGCACAGTACCTGTCGCCGCGTCGACGACGTCCACCACCTTCGCAAGCAGTTTCGCGGTGTCCTCGTTCCCCGACGCGCCGGCCAGCTGCACCGCCCGCCCCAGCTTGGCGGTGGCCCCCTCGATATCGCCCGACTTGCGGGCATCCATTCCCTGTTGGATGACCTGTGCCAGTTCGGCCTGACCTGTGTAGTGCGCGACCTGGTGGTTCATCGCGGTGGAGGCGACCATGTCATCCGTCCACACGGCCCGCACCAGCCCCTGGGCGAGCGGGTCCGCGGGGCCGCCGTCCGGCTGCGGCAGCACCAGGGAGATCCGCGCCGCGAGCATCTCCCGGCCGACCTCGGCCGCGGGCACCCGGACGCATACGTGGTAGTCCCGGGACTCGTCCCCCCAGGACCCCGTCGGATAGTCGCCCGCGCGAGCACCCGCCTCGGTGCGCCGGGCGGTCAGATCCTCGACCGTCGGTGCGACCTGTTTCACAAACGCCACCTCGGCGCCCATCGGGGTCCACAGCCGCAGACCGACGTCGGCGACCTCCTTGCCCATCGCCGTCTCCATCATCCGCGTGAAGTCGGCGGACAGCCCGGAGGGATCGGCGACGATATCGGCCGTGCCGAGCAGGGCGGAGGCGATCCCGGTGACCTCCTTGACCTCCCAGTCGGTGCCGACCCCGCGGGCGTCGCAGGTGAAGCGGCCCGCGCAGGTGTCCAGCGCCGCCCGCAGGTCCTCCGGCTTCTCGTGCTCGTTGCGGCCGTCGGTGAGCAGGATGCCGTGCCGGATGGCGACATCGGCGGAGGCGAGCAGCCGGTCGGCCAGCAGCAGCCAGGTGCCGATCGCGGTGCCGCCGCCCGCGCTCAGCGTGCGCAGCGCGTCCTTGGCCAGGGCGCGGGTCTCCGGATCGGCGGTCGCCAGCCGGCCGTCACCCGGAAAGACCTCCACCGCCTTGTGGGTGCCCGCGACCACGGCGAAGGCGACGCCGTCGCGCACCGTGTCGATCGCGGCGGCCGTCGCGTCCCGCGCGTTGCGCATCTTCGTCGGCGGGTAGTCCATCGAACCGGAACAGTCGACCATGATCACCACGGCCGCTTCGGGGGCGGAGCCTCCGCCGTCCCGCGGGCCCGGGAGCCGGGTGGGGATCGGCATCCCTCCGGTGGTCCCGCCGCCGGTCGAGGTGACCGTGACGATCGCGTTCACCTCACGACCCCCCTCGGGGAGGTACTCGTTCTGGTAGACCTCGACCGAGAAACGCGGCGCTTGGGACTTGGAGAAAGTGGCCATCTGGTCCGCTCCTTGGCGCTCCATGGCGATCTGCCCCATAGCGATCTATGGACACATCGTCGTATCGACAAAAGGGCTGAGCGGAGCGGCGAGCGCACGGCAGCCCCGCCGGAGGAGACCATCACGGCACGGTGCTCGCCGAGCGACCGCGGCGCTCCGTGGGACCTCCGCGAACCGTCGCGGAGGTCCGTCCCATCCGGCGGGGACCCGCAACCCCCCTCGAGCCGTCAGGCGGATCCTGCCCTGCCCGGCGGAGCCGGGAACGGCACGACCGCCACTGTTACGTTGTCGTGGCCCCCGCCGTCGAGGGCGTGGCCCACCAGGACCTGGGCGCTGTGCAGCGGCCGGGACCGGGCGTCCGGCGGCAGCGCGAGGGCCATCTCCTCCGCCGACTCGGCGTAGTTCCACAGCCCGTCGGTGCACACCACCACCACTCCCGGGCGGTCCGGCTTGAACGACGCGGTGTGCGGCTCCAGTTCATAGGCGTCCGCACCCAGCCAGCCGGTGATGGCGTGCGCCCGCTCGTCCGCGTACGCCTCGGCCTCCGACATCAGCCCGGCGGCCACCATCTGCGCCGCCCAGGAGTCGTCCTCGGTCAGGCGGGCGGCCGGGGTCGTACGGTCGTCCGGCACCCAGTAGGCGCGGCTGTCCCCGATCCAGCCCACGGTGAGGATGCCGGGGGTCACCACCGCGCTGACGATGGTGCACGCCGGGGCGTTCTGCTGGCGCTGCTGCTGCTCCTCGTGCGCGGCGGAACCGGGCTCCAGCGCCAGTGAGTTGACCGCCTCGGCGGCGGCCACGATCGCCTCGTTCATGGCCTGCTGGGGATGGGAGCCGCGGGGGAGCGAGGCGCGCAGCGAGGCGTCCGCGGCCTGGGCGGCGGCGGCCGAGGCGTCGTCGGGGCGGGTGGCCGAGGAGACGCCGTCGCAGACGACCGCCACCACGGCCGGGGAGCCGTCGGGCAGCGCGGCGGCCGACACCGAGAACGCGTCCTCGTTGCGGTGGTGGCGCAGGCCCCGGTCGCTGGCCGCCGCCACCCCCGCCAACTCGCGCTCCATGTGGTCGCGCTCGCGTGCCTGGGCGTGGCCGCAGTGCTCGCAGTAGCCGTCCTGGTCGATGGTGCCCTCCTGACACGCCACACACCGGGGGCGGCCCGCGCCGCCGTTCAGCCCGGGGTCCGCTTCGGGGCCGCCGCCCGTCCGCTCCGCCGCCCCGGAGGCGCCCGGTACGTCCGGGGCGCCAGGTACGTCCGGCGCGCCGAGCGCCGCCCCGGCGCGCGGGTCGGCCGCCGGGGGAGCCGGGGCCGGGGCGGCCAGCGGATAGTCCTCCGGCTCCGGCACCCTGCCTGCGGACGCGCCGCCTGAGGACGCGCCGCCCGCGGAGGGCGCCCCGGTGGACGCACCGCCCGTGGGCGCCGTACCCGGCGGCGCGGCCGCCGTCAGGTCGGCGCCGCAGTTATCGCAGTAGTGGTCTCCCGACTGCGGCGGCTCTTCACAGGTCGGGCAGGCTGACAGCTGGGGCAGCTGCGGCGTCTGCGACATCGATCACACCCACGTCCTGGGGCGGAAACGGTTGGCCCGCTCCACCAGTTCGATCCTTTCCTCGCCCCGCTGCGCGAGCCTGGCGAGTACCCGGTACGAGCGTTCCAATCCGAAGCGCAGCCCGCGCTCGTCCAGGCTGCTGCCGAGCAGAGGCGGCCCGGTGTGACCCGGGGGCGCTCCGCTGCCGCCGGACAGTACCCAATCCAGCGCACTGCCCAGCACCTCCGTACGCAGTCGCTCGCGCCGCACCGCGTCCAGTCCGAACTCGCCCAGCCGCTCGACCTGGAGGGCCGCGGCCGTCAGATCGGCCAGCAGGGCGTCATACGGTGCGCGCTGGCGCAGCCGCGCCCGCACCGCGGCGACCCGCGCCGCCGTGTAGTGGATCGAGGACTCCGGCACCGACTCCAGGGCGTGCACCGCCCCCGCCCGGTCCCCGGCGGACAGCCGCACCCGGGCGAGGCCGAAGGCGGCGCTCACAAAGCTGTGATCGGTCGTCCACACCAGCCGGTAGTACTCCGCCGCGTTGTCCAGCTGGCCGAGAACCTCGGCGCAGACCGCGAGCGCCAGCTTGGGCGCGGGCTCACCGGGGAACGCGTCGTAGACGGCGTCGAAGGAGAGCGCGGCCGTCGCATGGTCGCCGGTGGCCAGCGCGTGCAGCCCCCGGTACCAGACGATCCGCCAGTCGTCGCTGTACGCGGCCTCCAGACCGGAGAGCGCGGTGCCCGCCTCCTGCGCCTGGCCCAGCTCCAGCTGGGCGCGCACCCGGCGCAGCCGCAGCTCCAGGGAGTCGGCGGGGGCGTTCTGGAGGGCGGCGCTCAGCTCGGCGGGCGCCGCGGTCAGCAGCCCGGCCAGGAATCCGGCGTTGGCATCGGCCTGGTCCACCAGCGGCACCGGCAGCGCGAGGGCGATGGCCCGGGTGTCCAGCGGGGCGAGCGCGGGCAGCGGCAGGGCCGGCGGGTCCGGCGGCTGCCCCGCCGGGCCTCCTCCCGCCGCGCCCCGGCCATCCGCGCCCCGGCGCCCGGTGTCCCGCGCGCCCAGTACGGACGGATCCTGGCCATCCGCGGCGAACAACCCGGTGTCCACCACCCGCGGTTCGGGTCCGAAGAGCGTGGACAGGGCGGGCCGCGGCCGCCCGGTCTGGACTGCCACGACCTCCCGCAGCACGCCGGTCAGCTGGTCGGCCATCTCCTGCGCGGAGGCGAACCGGCGCCCCGGATCGGGGTCGGTGGCCCGCACCAGCAGCCGGTAGAACGACTCGTAGCGCCGGAAGACCTCGATGTTCCCGGGGTCGGGCAGGCTGTCCGCGTAGACGTTGGTGTAGCCCTGGAAGTCGAAGGTGAGCACCGCGAGCGTGCGCGCCACCGTGTACAGATCGGAGGAGACCGACGGACCGGCGTCCGAGATCTCGGGCGCCTGGTAGCCGACGGTGCCGTAGATCGCGCTGTCCTCGTCGTCCATCCGCCGGACCGCGCCCATGTCGATCAGCTTGAGCTGGTCCTGCTGCTGTATCGCGTTGTCGACCTTGAAGTCGCAGTAGAGCAGATTGCGGCTGTGCAGATGGGCCAGGGCCTCCAGCGCCTCGATACCGTACGCGCACGCCTGCTCCACCGGCAGCGGATCCCGGCGGCCGTCCGGGGTGCGCCGCTCGTTGGCGATGTCCTTCAGCGACTTGCCGCCGACGTACTCCATGACGATGTAGCCGTCGAGGCTGCCGGTGCGCTGGTCGAGATGTTCGACGAAGTTGTAGATGCGGACGATGTTCGAATGCTCGATCTCGGCGAGGAACCGGCGCTCGGAGACGGCGGCCGCGAGCGCGTCCTCGTCGCCGGTGTCCAGCAGGCCCTTGAGGACCACCCAGCGGTCGGAGACCGCGCGGTCGATGGCCAGATAGATCCAGCCGAGACCGCCGTGGGCCAGACAGCCCGCCACCTCGTACTGCCCGTGGACCACATCGCCGGGGCGCAGCTTCGGTACGAAGGAGTACGGATGACCGCACTTGGTGCAGAAGCCCTCGGTACGGCCCGGACGGTCGCCGCGGGCCCGGCCCACCGGCGCCCCGCAGTCCCCCCGGCTGCAGAACCGCTTCCGCTCCGGCACCTCGGGGTTGGCCAGCACCGCCGTCCGCGGATCGGGGCGCGGCACCTCGGGGACGCTGACCAGGCCCGCGCCCAGGGCGTTCCGCCCGGAGGCGGAGGAGGAGCTGGAGCGGGAGCTGCGCACCGAGACCGACCGCCCCGAGGAGCGCCCCGACAGCGATGTGCGGGACAGCCGCCCGGAGACCGAACGCCGGGACGAGGAGGAGCGCGCCGACCGGGAGCCGCGCGACCCGCGCGAGGACCGGGCCGAGGGCGCGGAGCCGCCGCGGCCCCCGCCCGCCACCCCGGTGGGCGGCGAACCGACCAGCCCCTCCCGGGAGACGACCGGAGCCATTCCGCAGGTGTCGCAGTACAGTTCGCCGCCGCCCACGTCCTCGTACGAACCGCCGCAGTCACGCCGCTGGCAGCTGACCGCTTCACTCATGCCGTGCCCCCTGGGTGCCGTGATCGGTGGGGCCCGCCTGGCGGGGTACGAGGGCCTCGGCCGCGGCCTGCTGATAGCGCAGCACCGCCTGCTCGGCCGCCCGCAGATCGCAGGGGGCGCTCCACAGCATCCGGCGCGCCGCGTCGTACCGCTCCACCAGCAGCGGATCCTCCGCCATACCGTGCCGGGCGACCTTCGCCTTGTACGCGTCGAGCCGGCCGCGCAGCTCGGCACGGACCGCGAGCGGCGCGGTCACCGCCGTCAGGGACTCCCGGGCCCGCAGCAGCTCGTCGTCGACCCGCTGCTCCAGGCTCTCCAGCAGCGGCGAGAGCCGGTGCCACTGGGAGCGTCTGCGGTAGTCGGCCGCGGCCACCAGCTGCTCGTGCAGCGCGGTCGGCGGGCCGCTGACCGCGGGCACCTCGGACGCCGCGATCTTCGCCAGCACCTCACCCCGTGCCTGCCGGGCCTCCGCCAGGGTGCGGTCCGCGCGGGAGAGTACATCGCGCAGCCGCATCAGCCGCCGCTCCGCGTCCTGCCGCACGTCCAGCACCGCTTCGATCTCGCGCCGCACATCCTCCAGGGCGCGCGCCGCGCGGTCGTAGCGCTCGGTGTCCGGGGAGCCGCCGCCCGGCGCCGAACTGCCGCTCTTCTTCTGCTTCCAGAACGCCAGCGGATCGGAGACCACGTCCGCGCGGAGCGCGGTCAACTCGGCGGTGATCCGCTCCAGATCGTCGCCCGAGGGGTGCTCACCGGGGCGCACACCCACCGAATGGGCCAGGGAACGGGTGCGGTGCAGCTCCGCGGAGAGCATGTCGATCCGGGCGGGCAGCGCGGACCACACGGCGTCCGCGGTGACGATGACATCCAGCGCCTCGGCGTACCAGCGGTTCATCCGGTCCACCAGCCGGTCCAGGCTCAACTGCTCGCTCAGCAGCGGCGATCCGGTGAGGGTGGCGCTGCTGGGCAGCGTGATCCCGGGGCCGCGCAGCAACTCGGTGAGCTCGGCCAACTCGCCCGCGGTGGGCCAGCGGTGGCGGGCGCGCACCTCACGGGCGCGGCCGAGGGCGTCGGTGTACGCGTCGAAGTAGCTCCACAGCAGGGATACGGCCTGCTCGGTGGTGGCCCAGCGCTCCTTGGTGACACCGGTCAGCTCGGCGCCCTCCAGAAGTCTTCTGCCCGCGTGGTCCTGGAGGGCGAGCAGCGAGGACTCGATCGCCTCGTGCTCGGCGGCGAGCTTCGTCAGCACGCGGTCCACCTCCTCGCGGCCCATGGCCGGCCCGTCGGGTGTCCCCGCCGCGCTGGTGAAGGGTCCCGGGACCCCCATCGATCACCTCTCCGTGTCCGTATCCGCCGTGTGATCCGTTACTGCGTCATCCCTACGCGGTCACGCCTACGCGGTCATCCCTACGCGTGCGAGTCGGGCGCTAATCCTTACCGGTCCGTCATCCTCGAATCGCCGTCCGCCACAGCCTCTTTCCGCCGCCGCCCCTTTCCGGTTCCGTCCTCGGCCGATTCCGCGTCATACCCCTCAGTCCTTGTACACGGGATCCGGCGGCGCGGGGTTCTCCTGCGCGCCGCCGAAATCCTCCGCGAGCCACTTGCGGTAGGCGCGCATCCAGGGGCTGTTGTCACCGCCCTTGCGGTAGTCCGCCAGCACCTCGTTGACCCGGCGTACCAGGTCGTCGTCGCCCTTGTTCATCGCCACGCCGTACAGCTCATCGGTGAATCGGGAGCCGACCAGCTTGACGGAGGGGTCCTGGGCGGCCTGGCCCGCCGCCAGGGCGTTGTCCGTGATCACCGCGTCCACTTCGCCCAGTTGCAGCCTGACCAGGCAGTCGAGCTGATTGGGGACCGGCTTGACCTTGATCGCTCCGAGCGCCTTGGCGCCGGTCCCCGGCTTGTCCAGCTCGGCCTCGGCGGTGGAACCCCCCGCCGTGCACACCTTCTTGCCGCGCAGCGTCCGGTTGTAGCCGGTGATGGACGAGCCCTCGTCGACCAGCACCTGCTGACCGGCCTGGAAGTACGCGGTGGAGAACGCCACGTCCTTGATCCGGTCGCAGTTGATGGTCATGGTGCGCACCACCACGTCCACCTTGCCCTGCTGAAGGGCCTTGATGCGCTGACTGGTGGGAATGGTGCGGTAGATGACCGCGTCCGGATCGCCGAAGATGTCCTTGGCGATGGCGCGCACGATGTCGATGTCGAAACCGGTGAGATCGCCGGTGGCCGGGTTGCGGTAGCCCCAGCGGTAGCTGTTCTGGTCGACGCCCGCGATCAGCTTGCCGACCTTGTGGCCGTTGATCTGACGGTTCTTGATCCGCTTGATGGCCGGGCCGCTCGCGCCCGACGGCCGCAGACTCGCCTCCGGCTTCTTGCAGCTGTCCGCCGCGGTCCGGTGCCCGGCCCGCAGCGCCTGCGGACGCCGGTCCGCCGCTTCGCTCCGGCCGCCGCGACCGCCGTTGTCCCCGTCCACCATGGCGGGCACCACGATCGCCGTGGCCACCCCCAGGGTGCACACCGCCACCGCGGCGGCCGATCGCACCGCTCGCATGCTGATGCCCCCCATCACCCTCATCGGTACTCCGACAGTCTGCGGCCGATGCCCAGCACCGCGCCCAGGGCCCCCAGCGCGGCCAGCACCCCGGCCCCGGCGGCCATCGCGGTGAACGCGCCCCGCCCGTCGTCGGCCGCCCGCTGGAACTCCCGCTGTTCGTGGTCGACGGCCTTGGCCAGCAGGGTGTCCACGGTGTCGAAGGACCGACCGGTGCTGTCCCCGGAGCCGATGACCTTCTTCAGCGCCTCGCCGTAGTCCCCCGCGTCATCGGCGCTGCGGGCGGCCTGATGCCGCTTCTGCCACTCCCGGACCGCCGAGACGGCGCTGTCCACCGGATCGCGTCCGGCGCTGTCGTCCGCGGCTTCCCGCGCCCCGCGCAGATCCCCGGCCAGGCTCTTCATCCGGGAGCCGTAACTGACCTCATAGGCGTCCTTGCCCTTGTCCGCGCCGTTCTCGACGACGACCGCGCCGCGCGCGACCAGCGTCAGATTCTCGTCGGCACGGGCTCGGAGGGCGTCGATCCGCGCCTCGTTGAGCACGTACAGCGACGCCGCGCCGTGCTCATCGGAATCGTTCAGCTGGGCGCGGGCCACGGCGTGGCCGACCACCATCCACAGCAGCACCACCGTGGCGGCGGCGGTGGCGGCCAGCAGACCGTGGTTGAACACCCGGTTGGTCCGGCGGTAGTTCCGGCGCTGAGCCCAGCCCAGCGCGCCCAGCGCGAGCACACCGGTGCCGAGCGCCGCCCAGGGCCATGCCTTGGCGTCCCCGTAGTCCTCGCCGAGGCGGGCCGTCTCCGCCTCGTAGAGCCTGCCGGCCGCGGGCAGCAGCCCGCCGCGCATGGTGTCGTTGGCATAGCGCAGATACGCGCCGCCCAGCGGCAGCCCCTGGCGGTTGTTGGCGCGCGCGGACTCCACCAGGCCGGTGTAGACCGGCAGCAGCCGGTTGATGGTGCGTATCTCCTCCCGGGCGGAGGCCGCGCCGTCGGTGGTGGCCGCGGCCCGCACCAGCAGCTGGGACGCGGTGCTGATGTCCTTCTCGTACCGCTTCCGGACCTCCGCGGGCTCCTCCTTGCCCGCCAGGAAGCCGCTGGCGGCCGTGGTGTCGGCATCGGCCAGGGAGCGGTAGATCCGGGCGGCGTCGGCGCTCAGCGGCTGGCTGCGCCCGGCCACCGCGTCCGCCGCCGACTGACGGTCCGTGACCTGCCAGGCGGTCACCGCCCCGAACGCCACCACCAGCACGGCCAGTACGGCCCCGATGATGCGCAGCCGCCCCGGCTCGGTCGTGGCCGCCGCCCGCGCGCGGTCGACGCCCTCGCGCCACGCGGTGCGGGGCGGAGCCGCGGGCGCGGGTGGCGGCGCGGCTCTGCCGGTGGTCGGCGGATATGACACAAGACCTCCCCCTCGGTCCGGAACCCCTCGGTCGCTCTCGCGGCCCGCCGCCCGGCTGCGGCGAACTCTGGATCCCCCGGCAGCAGTATGACCGCAGCCCCCGGCGGGGTCATCGGTACTGCCTCGATCTTGTTCGGATCGCGATCTCCGCTTCGCGATCACGTCCGGATGGCCGGTGACCGCCAGGGCCGAGCATGGGTCCCCTCTGTGAGCACGCCGCGCACCACCGGCCGGTTCCCGCTCCGGCCGATGCCGGTGGAGTGCACAGTGTGACAAATGGTCTCTTCGGGTGAATCCCCGTCATGACCATGGATCTCCCGTACGGTCCACGCCTTACTGGGATGGCATCGGCTCAGCCGCGAGGTGGCCGGCGTCCCGGCGGGAGACGGACGCGGGGCCATCCGACCCCTTCCCACTCCACTACCCCTCTCCCCAGGGGTGTGCCGCGACGATTCCGGCTGCCCAACGCCCTCCGGGAACGCACGGATCGAGGCGCCACCGGTCGCCCCTCCTCTCTTCCTCGCGCCGCGGCGTTGGCGCGTGAGCACCTGAATCGAACCGACTCGTACTAGGAGGACCCCATGATGTGGAACAAGGCCCTGTGCGGGCCCCGTAGACGGTCCGGGCGGCGGTGGGCGTCGCTGGCGGGGGCGGTGGCGCTGGGGGCCGCGGGTCTGGTGACCGTGCCCGCCGCGGCGCCGGCGTACGCCGCTTCGGTGCCGTGCAATGACGCGGCGCTGGTGACGGCGGTGGCCGGAGTGGCCGCCACGGGTGGGTCGCTGAGTCTCGCGTCCGGCTGTACGTACACCTTGACGGCAGCGGACAATCCGGACAACGGGCTGGCGGTCATCACGGGGTCGGTGAGCATCACCGGGAACGGCGCCACCATCGTGCGGAGTTCCACGGCGCCTTCGTTCCGGATCTTCGAGATCGGCAGTGGCGGCACGTTGTCGCTCACCGGCCTCACCCTCCGGGGCGGCTCCGTCACCGGCCAGGGCGGCGGCGTCCTGGTGAACGGCGGCGGCACCCTGAACTCCTCCAGAAACAGATTCATCGAAAACACCGCCACCAGCGACGGCGGTGCCATCAGCGTCCTCGCCAGTGGCACCAGCACCTCGAGCGCCGACGTCTACACCGACAACGTCTCCGGCCTCCACGGCGGGGCCGTCAACTCCGAGGGCACATCGACCCTCACCAACGCCGCTGTGACCGGGAACCGGGCCGTGGAGGGCGGAGGAGTCAACAACGACACCGGCACGTCGAACATCACGATCACCGGCAGCGCCTTCAGCCGCAACATCGTCAACGGCAGCACCGGGGATGGCGCGGGCGCTGACTTCGACGGCGGTACCGTCAAGATCTCCAACAGCGCTTTCAGCCTCAACACCACCACCAGGACGACGACGGCCGGCTTCGCCGGGGCCATCTACAACGATGCGAACCTGACCGTGACCGGGTCCTCGGTCAACCGCAACACCCTGACCACCGCCGGCAGCGGGGCCCAGGGCGGAGGGTTCTACAACGACGGCACCCTGACCCTGGTGAACTCCACAGTCAACCGCAACTCCGTCAACGGCACCGCGGACAACGACTCCGGTGGCATCTACAACGACGGCACCCTGGTTCTCCAGCGCTCCGCGGTCAACGAGAACACCGTCGCCAACGGCGCCGCCGGCGGCATCTTCAATAACGGCGGTTCCGTCACAGCGACGGACAGCAGCGTCAGGGACAACACCTCCAGTGCCGCGCCTGGCGGTATCTCCAGCACCAACACAAGCGTCACGTTGAGTAGCACATCCGTAACGGGCAACCAGCCCACCAACTGCGTCGGCAGCCCGGTGCCCATCGCGGGCTGCGTCGGCTGACCGTCCCCGGGAGGGGATCGGCGGGCAGGCCCCGCCGGTCCCCTCCGCCTCCCTGCCTGATGAGGTGCCGGCTCACCCCCGCCGGTACTGCTCGCGCAGCCGGGCATGCGCCCCCGCGGGCGCGCCCATACGGTCCAGACCCAGCAGCGCGGCGCCGAGTACCGGCGGGGCGGTGATGACACGGGGCTCGGCCTTGGGGGCGCGTTCGGCGAGGAGTGCGCGGATCCGGTCGTCCAGCAGCGGATGACGGGCCGCCAGCACCCCACCGCCCAGGATCACCGGGGTCGGCTCGGCCAGCAGACCGAGCCGGGTCAGCGCGACCGTGGCCAGGGTGACCACCTCCTCGGCCTGCCGGGCCACGATCGCGCCCGCGACCGGATCGCCGGACGCGGCCACCGCGAAGAGCACCGGTGTCAGCTCCAGCCGCCGCGCGGCCTTCAGCGCACCCAGATGCAGCCCCTCGATCAGCTCGTACATCGTGGTCAGGCCGAAGTGCGCGGGCAGGGCGCGGGCCAGTTCGGTCGGCTCGCCACGGCCGTCCTCGGCACGCGCCGCCCACCACAGCGCCTCCTCGGACAGAAAGCCCCCGCCGCCCCAGTCGCCGGAGAGCCGGCCGACGGCCGGGAACCGGGCGGTACGGCCGCCGTGGCCCAGCCCCGCGCAGTTGATGCCCGTGCCGCAGACGACGGCGACACCGGTCGGCTCCCCGGTGTCGGCCACCCCCGCCCGCAGCAGCGCGAAGGTGTCGTTGGACACGGTGACACCGGCGCCCCAGCGGCGGGCGGTCAGCGCGTCGGTCAACTCCTCCTCCTCGGTGGGCAGATCGGCGTTGGCCAGACACGCCGAGACATGGCCGATCCGCGCGGACCCCGGCCCGCCCGCCGCCAGGGATGCCCGCTCCACCAGTGGCGCCAGCGCGTCCACGGCCCGCTCGGAGCCCACCACCGGCGGCCGGAAACCGCCGCCGCGGGCCGTGCCGAGGACCGAGCCGTCCGGGGCGACCAGCGCGACATCGGTCTTGCTGTTGCCCGCGTCGATCGCCAGGACCGCCCGGCCCGCCGTGGCCGGAGGGGATACGGACTGGGTCAGATCCACGCCAGGTGCTCCCGGTTGTGCGCGATCAGGTCGTCGGTCAGCCTCTCGGCGTACTCGAGCTGGCCGATGAGCGGATGGGCGAGCAGCGCCCGGAAGATCCGCTCCCGTCCGCCCCGCAGAGCCGCCTCCAGCGCCAGGTCCTCATACGCCGTCACCTGGGCGATCAGCCCGGCGAACAGCGGCTCCAGGGGGCGCACCGGCAGTGGCTTCGCGCCCTGAGCGTCCACCGTCGCCGGGACCTCGATCACCGCGTCGTCGGGGAGGAAGGGCAGGGTGCCGTCATTGACCGTGTTGACGATCCGTACCTCGCCGGTGTCCCGCAGCAGCGAGGAGGTCAGATCGACCGCGGCCTCCGAGTAGAAGGCCCCGCCGCGCCTGCCGAGCAGTTCGGGCTTCTCGTCGAGCGCCGGATCGCCGTACATCTCCAGCAGCTCCCGTTCGATCGCCGCGACCTCCGCCGCCCGGGACGGCCGGGTCCGCTGCTCCCGCACCACCGCGTCGTGCTGGTAGAAGTAGCGCAGGTAGTAGGAGGGGACAACACCGAGCCGGTCGAGCAGCGCGCGGGGCATCCGCAGGTCCTCGGCCACGGCGTCGCCGTGCTCGGCGAGCAGTTTGGGCAGGACGTCCTCGCCGTCCGGGCCGCCGATCCGCACGGCGCGCTCCCAGGTGAGGTGGTTGAGCCCGACGTGCTCCAGCGACACCTCCCCGGGCGCGACGCTCAGCAGCTTCGCGAACTTCCGTTGGAAGCCGATGGCCACGTTGCACAGCCCGACCGCGCGGTGTCCGGAGGACAGCAGCGCCCGGGTGACGATCCCCACCGGATTGGTGAAGTCCACGATCCAGGCGCGGGGGTTGCGGGCGCGCACCCGCTCGGCGATGTCCAGCACCACCGGGACGGTACGCAGCGCCTTGGCCAGCCCGCCCGCCCCGGTGGTCTCCTGGCCGACGCAGCCGCACTCCAGCGGCCAGGTCTCGTCCTGATCGCGCGCGGCCTGTCCGCCGACGCGCAGTTGCAGCAGCACCGCGTCCGCGCCGTCCACACCCGCGTCCAGATCGGCGGTCCAGGAGATCCGGCCGGGGTGGCCCTGACGGGCGAAGATCCGGCGGGCCAGACCGCCGACCAGCTCCAGCCGGTCGGCGGCCGGGTCGACGAGGACCAGCTCCTCCAGCGGGAGCAGATCCCGCAACCGGGCGAATCCGTCCACGAGTTCGGGGGTGTAGGTGGATCCCCCACCCACCACTGCGAGCTTCAACCCTTGACTCCTGTCAGTGTGACGCCTTCGACGAAGGCTTTCTGGGCGAAGAAGAAGACGGCGATGACGGGGGCCATGACCAGGAGGGTCGCGGCCATCGTCAGATTCCAGTTGACGCTGTGCGCGCTCTTGAAGCTCTCCAGGCCGTAACTGAGTGTCCAGGCGCCCGGATTCTGCGCGGCGTAGATCTGCGGGCCGAAGTAGTCGTTCCAGCAATAGAAGAACTGGAAGAGCGCGACGGCGGCGATGCCCGGCTTCGCCATCGGGACCACCACGCGGAGCAGGGTCCGCAGTTCCCCGCAGCCGTCGATCCTGGCCGACTCCAAATACTCCCGGGGAATCGTCAGCAGGAACTGGCGCAACAGGAAGATGGAGTACGCGTCACCGAACGCCATCGGAATGATCAGTGGCCACAGCGAACCCGACAGATGGAGCTGCTGCGCCCAGACCAGATACATCGGGATCACGATGACCTGGGGCGGCAGCATCATGGTGGAGATGACCAGCAGCATGGCGGTCCGGCGGCCCCGGAAACGGAATTTCGCCAGTGCGTAGGCCACCGGAACGGAGGAGCAGACGGTGAAAAGGGTGCCGAGTCCCGCGTACAGCAGCGAATTGCGCCACCAGTCCGCGAAACCGGGGGTGGAGAACACCTCGGCGTAGTTCGACCAGTGCCACTCATGCGGCCACAACTCGCCGCTCATCGCCTGGTCGTCGCTCATCACCGAGGTCAGAAAGACAAAGACGAACGGCAGAAGGAAGAAGAGCGCCGCGGCGAGGGCGACGGTGTGCACGGCGATCCACTCCAGCGCCGCGCGGCGGCGGGCCGCGGGGGCGGGGGAGCGGCGGGCGGCGGGGCGCGAGGGGGCGGCGGGCGCCGGGAGGGTGGTGGTCGCGGTCATGCGGATCGGTCCTCTCAGTCCTCGGCTCAGTCCTCGGCCGACAGCAGGCCGGCGCGGCGGCGCATCAGCAGCGTGGTCACGGCCATCGCGATGGCGAAGAGCACCAGCGAGAGCACACACGCGGCGCCGGTGTTGAAGTTCTGGAAGCCGAGCGAGTAGACGAGCTGCGGCACGGTGAGCGTGGAGTGGTCGGGATAGCCGGGCTGGATGACCGAGCCGGGGCCGACGCTGACACCGGAGGCCAGCTTTCCGGCCACCAGCGCCTGGGTGTAGTACTGCATCGTCTGGACCACACCCGTCACGACCGCGAACATCACGATCGGAGTGATCGACGGCCAGGTCACATAGCGGAAGGTGGCCGGCGCCCCGGCGCCGTCCAGCTCGGCCGCCTCGTACTGCTCACGGGGGACGTCCAGCAGTGCGGCCATGAAGATGACCATGAGGTCGCCGATGCCCCACAGCGAGAGCATCACCAGCGAGGGCTTGGCCCAGGCCGGATCGTTGAACCAGTTGGGGGCGTGGATGCCCAGATTCCCGAGGATCGCGTTGACCGGTCCGGTGCCGGGATTGAGCAGAAAGACAAACGCGACCGTGGCCGCCACCGGCGGGGCCAGATACGGCAGGTAGAACGCGGTGCGGAAGAACCCCACCCCGGTTTTCACCTTGGTGACCAGCAGCCCGATGCCCAGCCCGAAGACCACCCGCAGCGCGACCATCACCACGACCAGCCACAGGGTGTTCCACAGCGCCGGGCCGAACAGCGGCATCTGCTCGAACACATACCGCCAGTTCCGCAGCCCCACGAAGGTGGGAGTCTCGATCTGGTTGTAGTGCATGAAGGAGAAATAGACGGTGGCGATCAGCGGATAGCCGAAGAACACCGTGAAGCCGATCAGCCAGGGTGAGAGGAATCCGAGGGTGCGCAGCCGCTCGCGCACGGCTTTGCGGCGCAGGGCGGGGGCAGCGGTGAGGGGGGCCATGGCGCACTCCGTCAGTTCTGGGCCTGGAGATTGTCGGCGTCGATCTGTTCGTCCAGCTCCCTCAGTCCTTTGCCGAGGTCGGGCACCCGGCCCGATTCCACCGCGTAACCGAAGTCCTGGAGCGAGGCGACGTACTGTCCGCCGTTGATCGAGGCCGGAAGGGCGCTGCTGTAGCGGTTCCCGGCGATACGGAGAAAGGTGCGGAACGCCGGATCGGAATCCAGCTCGGGGGACGCCAGCGCGGCCTTGGTGGACGGCACATTGTGAATGGCGTTGGCGAAGGCGACGACCTGATCGGTGTCCGAGGTCAGGAATTTCACCAGTTCCCAGGCGGCGTTCTGATGGGTGCTGCTGTGGGCGATGCCCACGACCGTGCCGGTGAGAAAGCCCCGGCCGTAGGTCTCCGGCCGGTCGTCCGGAACGGGCAGCGGAGCGGTGCCCCATGCGAAGGGGGCGTCCTTGAGGGAGCGGCCGCGCCATTCGCCGTCCAGGTGCATGGCCAGCTTTCCGGTCAGAAAGGCGTTCTGCGAGGACATCTCGTCACCGAAGGAGGTACGGAACCGCTCCAGCGGGCCGTAGCCGCCCTGGCGGCGGATCAGCTCCCGTTGGGTGGCGAAGAACTCCCTGGCCGCCGGTTCCTCCGCCAGCCGTGCCTTTCCGCGCTTGTCGAAATAGGACGGTCCCCACTGGGCGAACAGCCGCTCCGGGCTGTTCTCGTAGAGACGGAAGTTGGGCATGAAACCGACCCGTTCATAACCGCCGCCCTTGGCGCGCCGGGTCAGTTTGGCCGCGTCGCGCTTCAGCTCCGACATGGTGCGCGGCGGGCGCTCGATGCCCACCTCTTTGAAGGCGTCCTTGTTGTAGTAGAGGCCGAAGGCGTCGGCGAGCAGCGGCAGGGCGCACTGCTCGCCCCGGTAACTCGTGTAGTCCAGCAGGGCGGTGGGGAAGACCCGGTGCTTGTCCAGACCGGTCTTCTTCATGAAGGGGTCGAGATCGACCCACATCCCGGACGAGCAGTACTGCCCCACGTTGTCGGTGGTGAAGGACGAGACCACGTCGGGGGCATCGTCCCCACCGGCCCGCAGCGCCTGGTTCACGGTGGCGTCGGTGACGTTTCCGATGGCCTTGACCCTGATGTGGGGATGGAGCTCCTCGAACCGGGCGATGCTGTCATTGATCGCCTTGACCTCGTTCTTCTCCGCCCAGCCGTGCCAGAACCGCAGCGTTACGGGCTTGGTCGGATCGTCCTCGGCGCTGCCGGTGCTCGGGTTGGCGCAGCCCGCCAGCAGGAGGGCACAGGTGCTCAGGACCGAGAGGAGGGATGCCGTTCGTCGTGGCATGGGGACGTCCTTCGGGGGCGGGGGAGTCAGACGTCGAGGCGGGCGGTGTCGAACACCGTGTGGCGGGCATCGGTCAGGGCCTGTCGCAGTGCGCCGAGCAGGATCGGATCCCCTTCGAGCGCGCTGATCCGTATCTCCGGCCTGGGCAGGGCGAGTCCGGTCAGCTCGGCCTCCACCAGCTCCCGCAGCCGCTCCCCTCCGGCCTGCGCGATCTCGCCCGACAGCACGACCAGTTCGGGGTCGACCACCGCGACGACGGAGGCGAGCCCGGTGGCCAGCCGGTGGGCCAGCTCGGTGAGCACCGCGTCGCCCGCGCCGGGGGTGCGCAGGGCCGCGGTCAGCGCCTTGGCGGCGCTGGGCGCGTCGATCCCGTGGTCATGGGCCAGCTCGACCACGGCGGGCGAGCCGACCAGCTTCTGGAACCCGCCGCCCGCGTCCGGCCGGGCGGCGTCGTCCTGGCCGCCGCGGGCGAGCGGTGCCCCCGGCAGCGGCATATAGCCGATCTCCCCGGCCCCGCCGGTGGCCCCGCGCAGCAGGGTGCCGCCGAGCACAATGGCGGCGCCGACCCCCTCGTCGGCCCAGACCAGCACGAAGTTGTCGACGTCCTGGGCGGTGCCGTGGTGCTGTTCGGCGACGGCCGCGAGATTGACGTCGTTCTCGATGACGACCGGGGTGCCCAGGACCCGGGCCAGGTCGTCCCGCAGGGTGCGGGACTGCCAGCCGGGCAGATGGGACGCGTAGCGCAGGGTGCCGGTGCGCGGGTCGAGCGCGCCGGGGGTGCCGATGACGGTGGAGTGCAGCGCGCCGTGGTCAAGACCGGCGGCGGCCAGTGCCCCGTTGACGGCCTTGGCCACCAGTTCGGCGGGAGGTGTGCTCGGCGTCCGGTCGTCCGCGGGGGCGGCCACCCGGTGGTCGCCGACGGTGCGGCCGGTGATGTCGGCGACGGCGGCGGTGATGCCCGTCTGGTCCACGGCGAGCGCGGCGACATGGGCGGCGGCCGGATCGATCTCGTACAGCTGGGCGTTGGGTCCCGGCCGCCCGGTCACATTGCCGGTGGTCCGGACCAGACCGGCGGACTCCAGACGGGACAGCAGCTGGGAGGCGGTGGGCTTGGACAGCCCGGTCAGCTCCCCGAGCCGGGTCCGGGTGAGCGGTCCGTACGCGGCCAGCAGCTCCAGTGCGGCCCGGTCGTTCATGGCGCGCAGTACGCGTGGGGTGCCGGGTGTGCTGCCGGGTGGTGCGGCCATGGCGGTGCCCCCTGGCTCGGGTGAAGCGGCTCTGTTAGGAAACTTTCCTATCGATGAACAGAAACGTAGGCGCCGGGCCATCCGGCGTCAATGGGTGCGGCGGGGCCCGGCCTGTCCCGGACGACGGACGCTCCCGTCCCCGGAACGGGGGCGGGAGCGTCGTCTCAGGCGGAAACCCTGGGTGTCACTTCTGTACGGGCGGCTGGGCGGCCGCCGGGGCGGGCGGCGGAATCGAGCTGGCCGCCTGGGACTGCGGGGAGTCGGGGTTGGCCAGGACCGAGGGCGCGCTCATGCCCGCCGCCGGATCGCCGGCCGCTGTCTCCAGGGCGGCCTCCGGGGGATGGCCGACCAGCCGGATGCCCGCCGCCTCCAGCGCCTTCTTGATCCGCCAGCGCAGCTCGCGCTCGACGCCCAGCGCCTTGCCCGGCATGGTGCGCGCCGAGACCCGCACCACCATGGAGTCCAGATAGACCGCGTCCAGCCCCAGCACCTCGACCGGCTCCCACAGCCGCTCGTTCCAGGGCTCGTCCTTGGCCATCTCCACACCGACCTGGGTGATGATCGCGCGGACCCGGTCCAGGTCCTCGTCGGCCCGCACCTGGACGTCGACGTTCGCGGTCGCCCAGCCCTGGCTGAGGTTGCCGATCCGCTTCACCTCGCCGTTGCGCACGTACCAGATCTCGCCGTTGTCCCCGCGCAGCTTGGTGACGCGCAGCCCGACCTCGATCACCTCACCGGAGGCGACCCCGGCGTCGATGGAGTCGCCCACGCCGTACTGGTCCTCCAGGATCATGAAGACACCGGAGAGGAAGTCGGTGACCAGGTTGCGGGCGCCGAAACCGATCGCGACACCGGCCACACCGGCGCTGGCGAGCAGCGGTGCGAGATTGATCTTCAGGGCGGAGAGGATCATCAGCCCCGCGGAGCCCATGATCATGAACGACGCGACGGAGCGCAGCACCGAGCCGATCGCCGCGGACCGCTGCCGCCGCCGCTCCACATTGACCAGCAGCCCGCCGAGCGCGGTGCCGTCGACCGCCTGGGCGGTGCGGTTCATCCGCTCTATCAGCTTGGTGATGGCACGCCGGACGAGGTGGCGGGCCACAAACGCGATCACCAGGATCAGGGCGATGCGCAGCCCGACGTTCAACCAGGTGGACCAGTTCTCCTCGACCCACCCCGCGGCATTGGTGGCGCTCTCCTGTGCGTCGTCGAGGGTCGTGGGACGAGGCGTCGAGTCAGCGGCCAGAGCAGCGGACCAGAACACAGCAGAAACCCTTCGTGTGCGACATGCCCGCACGGATCGCCCGCGCGCGCAGTCCTCACACAGTAGCCGGGCGCGGGAATGTGCCGTTCCTGTGTTCGAGAGCGCGCGAGCGCGTCCAGGGGGCGCGCATGAGCGGGCGGACCGGCCTCAGCTCCCTCTTTCCGCCGGACGGGAAACGCGCTCCGGTACGCGCTCCGGGGCCCGTGATTCTTGCCACTCCCCGCCGTGCCCCCGTCGGTCCGCGGGGCCGGTCCGCGGAACCGCAACGGCCCCGCGCGGGCTGCCCGGACGGTGGTCGGACGGCCCGGTGGCGGCGTGGTGAGCGGACGGTATACGCGGGGTACGAGGAAATGCCTCTCAACCGTTAACCCGGTGATAGTGGCGTTCCGGCCAGGGTTCAGGGGAAACTGGGGGAGATCGTCCCGGCGCGAGCCACGCGCCGCCGGCGTACAAGGAGGCATCCGTGCCGCATGTCCTGGTCCTCAACGCGTCGTACGAGCCGCTCGGCGTCGTACCGCTCCGCCGCGCGCTCATTCTCGTCCTCAACGACAAGGCCGTCAGCCTTGAGGACTCAGGCGCCCTGATGCACAGCGCGACCCGCGTCATACCCGCTCCCAGCGTCGTCCGGCTGAAGCGCTTTGTGAGGGTGCCCTTTCGCGGCCCCGTCCCGCTCACCCGCCGTGCTCTGTTCGCCCGTGACGGCGGCAGATGCGCGTACTGCGGTGGCGTCGCAACCAGCGTCGATCACGTCATTCCGCGCAGTCGCGGTGGTCAGCACACCTGGGAGAACGTGGTCGCCGCGTGCCGTCGCTGCAATCACGTCAAGGCCGACCGCCATGTCGCCGAGATCGGCTGGCGGCTGCGTCATCAACCCGCGCCGCCGTCCGGGCTGGCCTGGCGCATCATCGGCACCGGGCATAGGGACCCGCGCTGGCTGCCATACCTCCAGGCATACGGCGCGGAAGACGCCATGGCCCGGATCGACGGCAAATCCGCCTGAGACCGGGCCATCGTCATGTCTGCCCGCCGCGCCGTCCGCGGCGGGCAACCCGATCTCTACGTCTCCACCGCGTACGCCGACACCGACCAGAGCGAGTAGCCGAAGCGGGTCGCCCGCTCCACGCCCTGGATCCGGATGAACCGGGTGTCCGGGGCGTCCAGCCGGACCGACTCCCGGCCCCCCGTGCCGTGGTCCTCCGTGGCCGCCGTACGCCAGGTGCGGCCGTCCTCGGAGACCTGGACGCGGTAGCGCGAGGCGTAGGCGTCCTGCCACCGCAGTTCGAGCCGCCCGACCCGGGCCGGGCGGGCCAGCTCCAGCTGGAGCCATGCACTGTCCTTCGCCGGGGAGGACCAGCGGGTGTCCGCCTTGCCGTCCACGGCGGCGGAGGCCGGGAAGCCGGAGCTCTCGTCGCCCGATGAGGTCGCACTGGCGCCCTTGGCGCGGGCCAGGTCCGGGCCGCCGGTGCGCGGGAGGACCCGTACGGTCAGCTTCCGCTGCTGCGAGCCGAACCGGACCGGCACGGTGTAGCTGCCCGCCTTGGTGCCCTTGGCGACCGATATCTCCAGCCGGACCGTGGCCGTACCGCCGCGCGGCGCCGTCACCCCGTCGGGCGCCCGGACGGTGATGCCGCGCGGCGGCCGGAGGGTGAGGTCGCCGCTGACGTCGCCGGGGCGCAGCGAGGTGAGCTCGGCGTCGACCACCGCGGGTGGCCCGCCGGACTCCGCGTCCGCCACTCGGTGCGACATCCGCAGCTTCACGGCCGGGGTGTCGGCGAACCAGGGGGTCAGCTCATGGACGTCCGGGGCGGTGGTGCCCGCCGCCCAGCTGAGCCGGATCGCGTCCGCCCGGATGTCCTCGCCCGCCACCTGGGTGGAGCCGCCGCAGGACAGCGCGCCCAGCTTCCGCCAGCCCTCGCCCGGGACATGCGCCTCGACCGTGCCCGGTGAGCCGCCCGCCACCGGGGTGGTGAGCGCGGAGACGGAGCTGAGGGGGCGGGTACGGCCGAAGCGCACCGTGACCGGACGGCTCGGGGCATCCACCGTGGTGGTGACCTTGCCGTCGGCCGCCGCGCGGTCGCCGCCGGAGGTGCGCAGCCCCTCCGCACCCGCGCGGTCCATGCCCAGCCAGGTGTCCGCGTGGTCGGCGGCCTTGGTCAGGAAGGGGTCCAGGACGCCCTTGCCCACCGTCACCCGGCTGTCCGCGATCTTCTCGCGCAGCCCCTCCATCGCGACCCGGGCCTTCCAGGCCGCGGCGCCGTCACCGCGCGCCTGGGCGGTGAGCATGTCCACGGCGCGCACCCCGGCGTCGCCGTACCGCCCCAGCTGGGCCAGCCAGGGGCGGACATCACCACCCAGCTTCCCGGCCAGCCGGCCGGGGGCGTCGCGCATGGTGCGGAAGGCGTTGCGCAGCCGGTCCGACGCCCGCTCCAGCCGCTTCACGTCGGTGTCGCCGAGCGCCGACCAGAACGCCGTGATCAGCGGGCGCAGATAGGCCGACTCATCGCCGCCGAGCATCGAGGAGGCGTCGTTCCCGGCGAAGGCGCGCAGTGCCGCGCGGGTCCTGGCGTCCGGTCCTGCCAGGTCGTCGATGGCCGCGCCCCAGGACTCCTCCGGGCGGTAGCCGCGCGGGTTCCAGGCGAAGTCAGCGGCGGTGAACAGCGGGATCCGGGAGGCGGTCGGCTGCTCCATGGCGTTGGCCAGCAGCCCCGCGGACTGGGTGGCCACCGCCGGGTCCCGGCCGGTGTACGGGCCGAGGAAGACGCGGTCCTGCGCGTAGTCGTTGACCGGGTAGTTGTCCATGGTGACCAGCGGGTGGCCGAACGCGGACCGGGCTCCGGCCAGCTCGCCGCCGGTGATGGTCCTCGGCACCACCCCGACACCGGTCCAGGCCACCTCGACGCGGTGGTCGAGACCGGAGGCCAGCACGCGCCGGAAGTCGGTGGCCCCGTCCTGGTAGTACTCGGTCGGCATCAGGGAGAGCGGAACGGAGCCGGGGTGGCGCCCGGCCAGATGGCGGGCGAGTGCGTTGGCCACCGTGGCCTGCGCCTTGGCGGCCGCTTCCGGTCCTGAGCCGTAGGCGTCGCTGTCCTTTCCGCAATGCCATTCGCTGTAGCTGACGTCCTGGAACTGGAGCTGGAAGGCGCGCACCCCGAGCGCCCACATCGCGTCCACCTTGCGCAGCAGCGCCTTGACGTCGTCGGAGGAGGCGAAGCACATCTGCTGGCCGGGGGAGACCGCCCAGCCCAGGGTGACGTGGTTGGCGCGGGCGCGGGTGGCCAGTTCGCGGAACTGCTCGCGCTGGGCGGCCGGGTAGGGGTCGCGCCAGCGGGACTGCCGGTAGGGGTCGTCGCCGGGCGCGTAGAGATAGCGGTTCTGCTTGGTACGGCCCATGAAGTCGAGCTGGGCCAGCCGGTCGGCCCGGGACCAGGGGGAGCCGTAGAAGCCCTCGGTGGTGCCGCGTACGGCCGTGCCAGGCCAGTCGCGGACGGTCACTCCGGCGAACGCCTTGCCGTCCTGGCCGCGGCCGTTCTGGCCGTGGCGCTCCACCAGCAGCTGGCGCAGGGTCTGGACGGCGTGGAAGAGCCCGTCCGGGCCGACGCCGGACAGTGCCGCGGTGGGCCGCCCGTCCACCGATCCGGTGGCCAGCAGATAGCCGCCGGAGGGGAGATCGCCGCGCTCGGGTGCGCGCAGGGCGCGCAGCGCGGACTGTGCTCCGCGGCCTCCGGCGTGCACCACCAGTCCGCGCGCCGGGGTGCGGCCACCCGGTGTGGCCTCGTGGACCGTGCGCACCCCGGCGTCGTGCAACAGGGCGCGCAGCGCGTCCAGCGCGTACGGATCGGCGTCGCCGTCGGCTATGAGCGTGGCCTCGTCCCCCACGGCGACCTGGCCGCCCTGGGCGCGCAGCGACTGGGGGCGCGGCCAGATGGGGGGCACCCCGCCGTCGCTGTCGCGGTCCGGCGCGGAGGTGCCGGGCCCGTCGTGGTCCACGGGTGCGGCGCTCGCTCCCGGAGCGCCGCCGAGCAGACCGCCGATGACGGCGGCCGCCATGGCCGTCGCCCCCGCCGCCCTGTGCCTCTTCCCCCCGAACTGCACCGGCTTCTCCCTGATCCGATAGACGGCATGCGTCACCCACGTCGCCAACAGGCGATGAGCCCACCACCACCCCGCTGAGGGTGTCAACGCGGGCGACCGATGTGCCGCCTTTGCCGCGTCCGGCACGGGCCGCACCGGCCGGACACACCATGGGGCACGCCCCCGCAAGTCTGACGGACGAGGGGTGGTCCTGTTCGTAAACTCTGTGTCCCCGATCCCCTGTCGCCGACAAATCGCCGCTCGGGCGGGATGTGAGGTACGGCACGTCCGGGGGTTGTTTACGTCTGTACCTGTCGCGAGTGGGTAAGCGCGACGTTGACCTACTGCCGACACCCCACGGAGGTCCGTGTGGCCGCGTCAGCTCAGCTTCTGCTCTCCGCCCTGTCCAAACCCGTGCCCGAGGCATCCAGTGACACGGATCCCTTCCACGGGGTCTCCGACCCCGACTGCGGACTGTGCGGACTGGACGGCTTCGGGACCGGCGGTGCCACCGAGGCGCCCCTCACCAGCGAGCCTCCGCTCGCCGACAACGTTCCGCTGACCAGCGAGCCCCCGCTCGCCGCCGAACTTCCCCTGACCAGTGAGCCGACCGCCGCCGCCTGCGGAGCGGGCTTGGAGCCGATGGAGTTCTGATGGGCAGAGCGCGGCTCGCCGAGCTGCACGGTGTCGCCACCTCCTACGAGCCCGCCCCGGGCCGCACCGTCCAGGTGCCGGAGGACACAGTCGTCGCCGTACTCGCCGCGCTCGGCGTGGACGCCTCCACCCCCCGATCCGTCACCGAAGCGCTCGCCCGGCATACGAGCCGTGAGCGCGACCGGCTGCTGCCGCCCTGCGTGGTGGTGCGCCCCGGTAGCACACCCCGGCCGAGCGTGCCCGAGGGCACCGTGCTGGGGGTGCGCACCGAGGACGGCGCACTGCACACGTGGGGGCCGGTGGACGGCCTCGCCGCCGAGCGACTGCCCGCGCTGCCGCCCGGCGCCCACACCCTGACCGCACAGGCGCCCGACGGCCGCCGGGCCCGCGCCACCCTGATCGCCGCTCCGGACCGGATGCCCATCCCTCCGGCGCGCAGCCACGGCTTTCTCGTCCAGCTCTACTCGCTGCTGTCCGCCCGCTCCTGGGGCATGGGCGACCTCGGCGACCTGGCCGACCTCGCCGCCTGGTCCGGCCGGGCGCTCGGCACCGGCTTCGTCCAGCTCAACCCGCTGCACGCGGCGGTGCCCGGCACCCCCACCGACCCCTCGCCCTACCGCCCCTCCTCGCGCCGCTTCCCCGACCCGGTCCATCTGCGGGTCGAGGACGTGCCCGAGTACGCCCAGCTGCGCGGCGCCGCCCGGACGCGCGCCGACCAGCTCCTGGAGTCGGCCGCGCGCTTACGCACAGCCGTCCTGTCCGAGGGCGCGCTGATCGACCGGGACGCGGTGTGGGCGCTCAAGCGCGAGGCCCTGGAACTGGTGCGGACCGTGCCGCTCAGCCCCGGCCGCCGCGCCGCCTACTGCGACTTCCTCGCCGAGCGCGGCCAGGCCCTGGAGGACCACGCCCTGTGGTGCGCGCTGGCCGAGACCCACGGCCCCGAGTGGCGCGGCTGGCCCGACGGCCTCTCCGACCCGCGCTCCGCCCGCACCGCCCGCGCCCGCGGTGAGCACCTGGACCGCATCGACGTCCACTGCTGGCTCGCCTGGCTCACCGACGCCCAGCTCGCCGCCGCCCAGCGCGCCGCCCGCGAGGCGGGCATGGGCATCGGCCTGGTGCACGACCTGGCGGTCGGGGTGCACCCCTCCGGCGCCGACGCCTGGGCCCAGCAGGATGTGTTCGCCTCCGGGATGTCCATCGGGGCGCCCCCCGACGCGTTCAACTCCCGTGGCCAGGACTGGGGTCTGCCGCCCTGGCGCCCGGACGCCCTCGCCGCCACCGGCTACGCCCCCTACCGCGAGCTGCTGCGCGGACTGCTGCGCCACGCGGGCGCGCTGCGTATCGACCATGTGATGGGCCTGTTCCGGCTGTGGTGGGTCCCCGAGGGCCGGGAGCCGGTCCAGGGGACCTACGTCCGCTACGACGCGGAAGCCATGCTCGGGGTACTCGCCCTGGAGGCGCACCGCGCGGGCGCGGTCGTCATCGGGGAGGACCTGGGCACGGTCGAGCCCGGCGTACGGGAGACCCTGGCGCGGCGCGGGGTGCTGGGCACCTCGGTGCTGTGGTTCGAGCGGAATTACAACGGGGCTGGTACGCCCCGGCCACTGGCCCCCGAGGAGTGGCGCGCCGACTGTCTGGCCACCGCCACCACCCACGATCTGCCGAGTACCGCCGCGCGGTTCACCGGCGACCACGTCGAGCTGCGCCACCGGCTGGGGCTGCTCACCCGCCCGCTCGCCGAGGAGCGCGCCGCGGACGCGGTCGAGGTCGCGGAGTGGCTGGCGCTGCTGGGGCGGCTGGGGCTGCTGCCCGAGGGAACCGGTGACGAGGAGGCGGCCATCAGGGCCGTCCACCGCTTTCTGCTGCGCACCCCGGCCCGGATGGTGGGGGTGTGGCTGCCGGACGCGGTGGGGGACCGCAGACCGCAGAATCTGCCGGGCACCTGGGACCAGTACCCCAACTGGCGGCTGCCGATCGCCGATGCCACGGGGCGGCCCGTCTCGCTGGAGGAGCTGGTGGCCTCGCCCCGGCTGCACGACCTGATGGCCGAGCCGGCCCGTGCCGTACGGGAGGAGCCCGCCGCGCCGGGGAGGCGGGGTGCCTCCGGGACCACCCCGCGCACGACCCGCGCGGAGGCGTCGGATAAGTTGAGTCCGTGAGCAACAAGGTCAAAAAGAACGCCGTGCGCGCCGGGGCCGTGGTCGCCGCGACGACGGCGATGGTGCTGATGTCGTCCCCCGCGTTCGGGCTCACCCCCGATGACGGTGACGACCCGGGTCCGGGCCTGAGCGTCGCCGAGACGCTCGGCCTCTACGTCGTCACTCCGATTGTGCTCTTCCTGGTGATCGCCGGTCTGGTGATGGTCGGAGACAAGAAGTCCGGCAAGCAGACCGACTGACACCGGGCGATCGACGAAAGCGCCCTGGGCGGCGCTGCGAAGGCGCCCCCGGCCATCCGGCCGGGGGCGCCTTTGTCGTCTGCGCGGCCGGGTCCGCGGCCGGATCCCACCGCGTTGTCTCCGCCACAGTGCGCGGGTGTACGCGCGCCGACTCCTGCCGTGCCACGGAGAGTTCACCATGGGCCACCCGAGCGCCCAGGGCCGTTTATTTTCGCTTTAACCTACGGTGACGTAACCTACGGGGCCGTAAGTAAAGACCGCCGCACCCGTCCCCAGGAGCCCCGCTGTGACTCTCGCCCCCTCCCGTCGACACGGCCAGGTCGTGTGGAGCGACAGCCGGCTGCTCTTCGCCCTCGAGGAATTCGTCGAGGTTGAGCTCAACCGGCATCTGAAGATCGCCAAGGAATGGATGCCGCACGAGTACGTGCCCTGGAGCGACGGGCGCAACTTCGACGGGGTGATGGGCGGCGAGGCATGGGCGCCCGAGCAGTCCAAGGTCAGCGATGTCGGCCGGATCGCGCTGGTGGTCAATCTGCTCACCGAGGACAACCTCCCCAGCTACCACCACGAGATAGCCACCCTGTTCGGCCGTGACGGCGCCTGGGGCACCTGGGTCCACCGGTGGACGGCCGAGGAGGGACGCCACGGCATCGTCATGCGTGATTACCTGCTCACCAGCCGCGCTGTCGACCCGGTCGAGCTGGAGCGCTTCCGGATGCGGCACATGTCGGAGGGGTTCGAGTCCGACAACGCGCACAGCATGCTGCACTCGGTGGCGTACGTCGCCTTCCAGGAGCTCGCCACCCGTATCTCGCACCGCAACACCGGCCACCACTCCGGTGACCCGGTCTGCGACCGGATGCTGGCCCGCATCGCCAACGACGAGAACCTGCACATGGTCTTCTACCGCAATCTGCTGGCGAAGGCGTTCGAGCTGGCGCCCGACCAGACCATGTCCGCCGTCCGCGATGTGGTGGTCAACTTCCGTATGCCGGGACACGGCATCCCCGGATTCGAGCGCGCCGCCGCCCAGATGGCCATCGGCGGCATCTACAACCTGCGCATCCACCACGACGACGTCCTCCAGCCGGTGCTGCGCTTCCTGAAGGTCCTGGAGATCGGCGGCCTCGGCCCGGAGGGGCTGAAGGCACAGGAGGAACTGGGCCTGTTCATGGGCGGACTGGACGACCAGGCCACCAAGTTCGACGAGAAGCGAGCGGCGTTGCTGGCCCGGCGCAGGGCCCGTGCCGAGCGCGTTTGATCACTCTGGCACCATCGGACGATGGTCGAACATTCATCGCACGGAACGCCGGGCGGCACGACCCCCGACACCCCGGGGGAGACGGCCGAGGCAGCCGCGCTGCGGACCGCCGCGGCCGCCGGGGAACCCGGTGCCTACCGGGCGTACGCCGAACACCTCACCGGGCAGGGCCTGCTGGACGAGGCCCTGCCCTGGTGGGCCCGCGCGGCCGACGCCGGGGACCCGCACGCCTCACGCACCCTCGCGATCTGCCACAAGGACCGTGGCGACTTCGCGGAGGCCGAGCGGTGGTACCGCACCGCGGCCGAACGGGACGGCGGCTGCGCCTTCGGACTCGCCCGCCTGCTGGAGGAGTCGGGTGACACCGCCGGTGCCGAGGAGTGGTACGGCCGCGGGGCCGAGCTCGGCAGCGTCCAGTGCAAGACCAACGGCGCGGTGATGCTGGCCGCGCGGGGCGAGTGGGACACCGCCCTGGAGCGGCTGGCCGAGGCGTCCGACGAGGGCGACGACGTGGCCGTCCGCACCCGCGCGGTCATCGAGGAGATCCTCGGGGGCCTCGAGGACTGGCGGGAGGGGCTGGCCGCGGCCGAGGCCCAGGGCGACCCCGAGGCCGCCTACGACGCGCTGCGCGAACTCCTCGACCCCGACCGGGAGGGCATGTACGACGCCTACCCCCGGATGGTCGCCGAAGCCGAGGCGCTGTACGCGCGGGCCGCGGCGGTCGGCAGCGCCAAGGCGCTGGTGGACCAGGCCATCTTCATCGCCCGTGACCCCGGCCGCTTCGACGAGGCCCGCGCCCTCGTCGAGCGCAGCCATGAACGCGGCTACGACGGCGCGGCCTATGTGCTCGGCGTCTGGTTCGAGGAGCGCGGCGATCTGCGCGCCGCCGAGCAGTGGTACCGCACCGCCCACGAGGCGGACGGCGGCCACCTGTGGGCCTGCTTCAACCTCGGCATGCTGTGCAAACGCCAGCGGCGGCTGGACGAGGCGGAGCGGTGGTTCCGGGCAACCGGCGTGGACGAGGATGCGTGGGATCCGTTCGACGAGGGCCAGGAGCGGATCGTCCGCGCGCTGAAGGACGTCGCCGCGATCCGCGCCGACCCCGAGCGGCAGCCCTCCGCCGCCTGGCAGGAGCGCCTCCCCGCACTGCGCGCCCGCGCCGAAGAGGGCGGCCCGGACGACTGCTTCGCCTACGCCGACGCCCTCGACCGGCTCTACCGCTTCCCCGAGGCCGCCGAGTGGTACCGCACGGCGGGCACCCCGCGCGCCCTGCTCGACCTCGGCCGGATGCTGTACGAGGGAGGCGGGGCCAAGGGCACGCTCATGGCGCCGTACTACGAGCCCGCGGCGGCCGAGGGCGACGCCGAGGCCGCGTACGACATCGGTGTCATCCACGACAAGGCCGGTGACCAGCGCACCGCGGAGATCTGGTTCCACCGCGCGGCGGGCCTGGGCCACGGCCGCGCCGCCTGGCAGCTCGGCTGGACCTCGCAGGAGCGCGGCGGCGACCCGCAGAACGCCGAGCGCTGGTTCGTCCGCGCCGCCCGCACCGGGCTGGTCCCGCCCGCCTTCCTGGCCGGGCGCAGCATGGTCCGCCGCGGCGCCCACGCGGAGGCCGAACCGCTGCTGCGCACCGCCTGCGACGGCGACCACCTGGAGGCCCCGCACTGGCTCGCCAAGGCGCTGCGCGGGCTGGACCGCGCGGCGGAGGCCGAACCGTGGCTGCGCCGCGCGGTGGAGAACCATCCGCGGGTGCTGCGCCAGTACGACGCCCTGGCCCGGCTGGGGGTGGACGACCCACGGCTGGACCTGGCCGAGGTCCTGATCGGGCTGGACCGGGACGAGGAGGCGGGCGAGGTGCTCGCGGACGTCTTCGCGGACGCCCCCGGCCACCGCAGGGCCCACCGCCTGGCCGGTGACATCGCCCGGCGCCGCGGCGACTTGGAGGCGGCCGAGAAGCACTTCGAGGAGGCCGTCGAGCACGACCCGGACGGCAGCGCGCGGATGAGCCTGGACGAGATCCGCGCCCTGCTGAAGCAGATCACCCACCAGCACTGACACCGGGCGCGCGGGGTGGTGGCGAGGTCCCCACCCCGCCCCTTCCCGACACTCCAGACGGATAGTTCTGGAGTGGTCGGCTCATGGCGGCATCGTCGCAGGTCAGGGAGGTGGGTGCTGTGATGCGGGTGCCACCAGCTCAAGACGAGCACGGAGCTCGGGGCTACGGGCGTTGGCGCGAAGAAGCATCCGGTCACCGAGTCGTGATCCATGCGGTGATCAGCGAACCACCGCAAGCCGTTAGGAACGTTAAGAGCCTTACGGGAAGGCGCTGAAGAGTCATGCGAAATCCGCCGATGCGAATGTCTACAGCGGGCGCGCTGTGGCCGGTTGTCATGCGTTGACCCTCCATCAAGTCCGCCGCGTTTCACGCAAGTTACGACTCGCATGCGCAATTTCATTTCCACACGGCCCGCAAATGCGATCTGGGTAGCCTGCTGGGCCGATTGACGGCATTTCGTGATACCAGTAGGGCCCTACTGGCTCAGCCATAGAAGACAGCCGAGACATCTGGAGTGGACTCGGCGTGTGTGGGGTGACTCAAGGATTGTGTCGACACCCATATTCCCACGTCCTCATGGAGCCCTTGCCAGTTCTCCACCTGACTCGACAGGTGTTTGTCCTAGTTGGTGAGCTGGATGCGGGCTCCGGGGGCTCGGCTGACCTGCGCGAACTCGTCCGGGCCGCCCGGAGGCGGCGCGCCCCGGAGCTCCCGGGGCGAGTTCAGGACCAGGGCGACCTGAGGGGCCGCTCTATCGCAACGTCCACCACGTGGTTCCGGCTCCGATGGCAGTCGCGACCAGAGTCACGAACCACGCGGGGATGTGCTGAATGGTCAAGTGCATTCCATCTGTACGGAGTTCGAAGCTGGACGAGGTCTTCTGTGAAGTCATGCGGCAAGTCGACCACGGCGATCGCTGGAGATGCCAGAGCTGACCGGGAGTCCCGCGGGAGTCCCGTAGCAGTGAGGCGGAGAGGTGGTTCCCATGTCCCGTAAGCCCTGCCCCCTCGTCACCGGGGCAGAACGGGCGATGGAGGCGGTCCGAGTCCGTCCGTCCCGCTCTAGCGATTCGTCCACCATGTGGCCCAAATTCCGGCACCCGTGGTTACCACTCCGACCAGCCACGCAGGGATGCGCTGAATGGTCAAGTGAAACCCGCCGCAACGAATTTCTATGTGCGGACGCCGATCTGTGCTTTCCGTCATCTGAGTCATGCCTTGAGTGCAGCACACGCAAACCGCACTTGTCACGCATTGCTTGCGTAACCTAACCCACGGTGGGCGGCCCCAGGTCACGAAGGTGCGTTTGCCGCAAATCTCAGCATTCGGACGATCTCTATCTCAGGTTGTGGTCACACGCTCCCGCCCACTTCCTGGAGGTACCCCCATGCCCCGAAAGCCCCGTCCACCGCGCTCGGTCCCAGGCTGCCCCGAGCTGACCACGGGCGGGCGCGGTGAAAAGCGCAGACGCCAGGCCGAGCAACGGCGCGGAACGACCACAGCCAAGGGCTACGGGACCCGGTGGCAGCGCATCCGTAAGCGGTATCTGTACGCCCGCCTGTGGTGCGTGCTGTGTGGCTCCGCGGCAACGGTGGCTGACCACTTCCCGGAGTCTCGGCGTGCGCTGACGACTCGGGGTGTCTCGGATCCGGACGCGTGGTCTCGGCTACGTCCGCTGTGTACGTCGTGCCACAACCATGAGACGGGAGAAGCGCCAGTCGGGCGGTTGGGCTGCTGAGCGGGTGAAGCCTCGCCGTTCGTGACCGGCGACAGGGGGTGACCCGTCTCCTGCCCGAGATTGAACGGCAAGGAGGGAATCTCGCACGTCTCATTGGGGCGTTCGTGACGTGGCCGTATTGCCCGGAAGGCAGCCGCGCGACTTACGGACGCTCTCGGTTGCCTCCCCGATTGCCCGGGCCCAGGTACTCAGCCGCGCTTCAGCTCCTTGGCCATGACGGCGTACAGTGGCGAGTCGTCTGACGGCTTCGCTTCTCCCACCTTGTCGTACTCCCAACTCTCATACAAAGCCTGGACTTTGTAGTGTGTGGAGTCAACGAGGAGTGTTACGGCATCGGCTTCGACCGATTCAAGCAGTGCGTCATGCATCTGCTTTGCCCGGCCGGTCCCGCGCCATTGGGGAACCACCATCAATTCTGACAGCGCGAAGACTGATCCCCTGGTACTTGTCGGCCGCTGGTGCCCCTTCCACCATCCACCGGGCTTGAGTGTGGAGCCGTATGCGTACCCGACAGGGCTACCCTCTTCCCAACCCGATACACACTGCCAGTTCTCGCGCGAGGACCATAGATCGACGAAGTACGAGAATCGTTCACGCGAGTGAAAAGGGTTCGGATCGTTCGCGTACGCCTCGTCGTGGATGTCGAGCAGTAGGGACCTGATGTCCCGAGCATCGGCATGCGTGTAGCGCTTCAGATCCATTGACTGGACTCCTCGATCCACTCGACGATTTCGGGGCTCTTTGAGCCGGTGGCTACGATCGCCTTTCGTGTCGCGGACAGAGTGTGAGCGGTTCGTCTCGATCCGGAGGAGGGCAGCAGCATTGCATGAGCCTGGCTACCTGTCGTACAGGCCAGCTCCAGGTCTCCTTGTCTGGCCTGGGCCAGTGACAGGTGGGCCGTATATAGAGCCTTGTTGCGGGCCATGCCGTCAGGGATGGCAGCGAGCGTGCGATGCAGGCAGTACTCCGCCCGTCCGTGATCATCCAGTGTCGACCATACGGACGCGGACAGACCGTGCACCTCACTGGCGTCGAAGAATTTGATCCACTCGGGCCGTTGCTCATCGACGCTACGGGCGAAGGCACGCTCCGCGTCCCTGAGGGCTCGCAGAGCTTCTGAGCGACGCCGGAGGCGCGCAAGTCCGCTGGCGTTCCGGATGTGCCCGAGAGAGGCGTACAGCGGATCTCTCCGGGCGATGGAGGAGCGCTTCATCACCTCTGATCCGGCGACGGCTTCGGCGTGGTTCTCGAACTGCCTGGAAGTGAAGGTCAGAAGGTTCCAGACCTGGTACATCGCCTTGCTGTCGCGGGACAGGCCGGCGAAGGTCAGAGCCTTGTCGAGATGAGCGCGTGCCCGCTGTGGAGAGCTTGCGTCGATGGCCGCGAAAGCCGCAGAGCTGATGACGTTGGCGGCGAGTCGATGAAGCATGTCTCGCACGCGGGTTGAGGACGAGGAGACGGCAAGGGTGGACTGAATCCGGGAGGCCAGTTCTACCGCGAGGTTCTCTACCTTCCGCGATCCTCCTACGGCCTGGTCCTGTCGGAGGATGGCCACGTAATCCTGATGGAATCGTCGGACGTCGTTGACGCCGAGGCGCCCATGGGCGGGTGTGTACGGAGCGGCAATGGCCAGAGCTGCACCGCTTGTGGCGGTGAGGAGAGTACGTCGGTGCACGGGATCCTCCTCCGGTGGTGCGATGCGCTTCTTGCGGGGCACGAACCCCAGGTCTTCGGCGCTGGCATCAAGAACCTTCTCCAGGCACAGCCTGATGCGGTCCTGCGGCCACTTGGTCGCGCCGCGTAGCCATCGTCGGATATCGGCATCGGTGACGTTGCCGGGCTTATCTGTCAGGAGTTCGATCTCAGCATTGATCTGACGCGCTAACTCAGCCTGAGAGAAGCCGAGGTCGGCGATCCGTGCTGCGAGCTTGCGGTTCTCCTGTGCCATCCCCTCACGGTAACGGTGTGCGGTCGTCCAGACACGGGCGAAGGTAAAAATCACCTGGGTCACGCGATGAGAGATGGGGGTCATTCACCTGTCCACCGTGCCCTAGCCGCCGTTGACTAGGCATCACCAGGCCGGCAAGTGGAGGCGGAGCCCTTCGGACAGCACCCGTCCGCGCCTGACGGCAAGTACCCCCGCGACCGTCCGACCGGCCCGGGGGCGTGGCCACCAACCCTCGGGAGGTTGACGACATGCCCAATACAACCAGACTCCGCACGCTGTTACTGCGGCTGCCTCTCCCCGCTGTGGGGCGCCACCGGGCGCCGGAGTCCCGCCCGTCTGCCTCGCCCGTCCAGACCGTTCCTGCGCCCCGCGTGCCCGCGCTGAGCGGTGAAGCCGTCGGGCTCGTCCACCCGTACCTCGTAGCCCACGAGCGACGCCAGGAAGCGCAGCGTCAGCGTGTCCCTCGCCGTGCTCTGTTGCTTGCCTCACATGGGGTGGGCATCGGGCCCCGGCTGATTCACCGGGTGGAGGTGGGCCGTGCCTGAGATCTCCGAACACCCCCGGTCGGCCGACATCAGTCAGCTTCAGTCTACAGCGCTGATGCATCGTCAGGAGTGTCAGCGGTGCGTGCGTGACGAGCCGTGCGAGATGGCGCGACGGTTGGAAGAGGCGCGGCGGGTGGTGTCCTCATGAGCGCGCGGTGCACGGAGTGCGCCCGGTTGGACGAGGAGAAGCGGGCGGCCGAGGAGGCAGGCGACAAGAGCAAGGTCACTGACTGCGTGGTCTTGCTGCGTCGGCATCCGAACCACGCTCAGCGTCCGGTACGACGTGCGGCGGGGGTGTCGGCACGACGCGCGCCATGTACCGATTCCGTGAGTACAAGATCGGTCCTGACCTTCGTCCGGAAGCTGAGCCGATCACGTCAACCATGAAGTGCACGACGTGCGACGCGAGCGGACCGACAGCGGAAGAGTTCGAAGAAGGCACGGAGTGGGCTGTTCGGCACCTCAAGGCGAACCCTGGCCACCTGGAGCACCGGGAGCACATCACGCGCCCGTACTGGGCTGAACCGGGAGCGTGGCAGTAATGGCAACGCCGATGGATCAGAAGACGCGCGACTGGACGCCGGGAACGGTCGGAGACGACGTGATGACCGTGCACAAAGTGCGGGACGGCAAGCCCCTCTGCGGCGCCTCCGGTGAGGTGGACGAATGGCAGCGACGGGTCACGTGTACCGCCTGCCTGTCCAGCGAGTAGCCCACTGACCCCGCCCCGGTGGTGATCACTGACCCCTTGGATGGGTCGTGTGCCCACCGGAGTGGGTCGCACGACGGCGCGGGGACCGATTCCCCGCACGTAAAGAGAAGGGATGGACACCGTGGCTGAACGTCCGGAGTTCGAGTTCGTCAGCGCGGCGGCTTGCCGTGACAAGCGGGTGGGCAACTGCCCCCAGGCGGCCGTGAACGTGCCGGGTGTGGTGGCGTTGCGGGACAGCGAGCGGCCCGAGGCCGTCGTCACCATGACGGTGGATGCGTGGGCAACGCTTACGGACGCCGTGAAGGCCGGAGAGTTCGACCTGAGCGCCTGAGAGTAGGTCCCCGTGAAGAAATGCCCTCGCTGCGCCGCTGAGTGCCCTACGGACCCGGAGAACGGGTTGCCATGGTGCGCGCGGTGCGGGGCCTTCTTCGGACTCTCGCTGCCTGCCTGTCGAGGCTTGTGGTGGTCACGGCATCCGGCTACGCGTGCTCCCATCCAGCCGCGCAAGCACTAAGCGGGACCCAACCGGCCCCGTCCATGCGTCCCTGGTGACGATTGGACGGGAGGTGCGTTGGGGTGCGCCCCGGCGCGCAGCTCGGCTCCCGAACGCCCGCCTCTGCCACTGCGCGTCCCGGGCCGCTCGGCACTGTCGCTGTGGTGCCACGCCGCTTGGGTACCCACGACAACGCGGGCCGGGCCCAACAGGATCCGGCCCGCGGTGGTCGTCGGTGCGTCAGCCCGCCGCTGCGGCGTCCGCGGCCTGGGCCTTCAGGGCGCGTTCCACGCCCGCGCGGGACTCGGTGACCAGGCGGCGCAGGGCCGGGGTGGGGTCGGCCGAGGCGAGCCAGGCGTCGGTGGTGTCCAGCGTGGCTTGGGAGACCTGGAGGGTCGGGTAGAGGCCGACCACGATCTGCTGGGCCATCTCATGGCTGCGGTTGTTCCAGATGTCCTTCACCGCGGCGAAGTACTTCTCCGTGTACGGCGCGAGCAGCTCCCGCTGGTCGGTCTGGACAAAGCCGCCGATCACCGCCTCCTGTACCGCGTTGGGCAGCTTGTCGCTCTCCACGACCGAGGCCCACGCCTCCGTCTTGGCCTCGGGAGTGGGCCGCGCGGCCCGAGCGGTCGCGGCGTGGCGCTCGCCCGCCGAGGTCTTGTCGCGGTCCAGCTCCGCGGCGATGGCCGCCTCGTCGGCCCGGCCGGTGGCCGCGAGCCGCTCCAGCAGCGCCCAGCGCAGCTCGGTGTCGACGGCCAGGCCCTCGATCGTCTCGGTGCCGTCCAGCAGCCCGGCGAGCAGGTCCAGCTGGGCGTCGGTGCGCGCGGTGGCGGCGAACGCCCGTGCCCAGGCGAGCTGGTGGTCGCTGCCGGGGGCCGCGGCCCGCAGGTGGTCGAGCGTGGTCTCGGTCCACGTGGCCAGGCCGGTCGGCCGCCAGTCCGGCGCCGCGTACAGCTCCAGGGCCAGCTTGACCTGGCGGTGGAGCGACTGGACAACACCGATGTCGGACTCCTTGGGGATGCCCGACCGCACCAGCGACAGATAGTCGCGGGTGGCCAGTTCGCCGTCCCGGGTCATGTCCCAGGCCGAGGCCCAGGACAGGGCGCGCGGCAGGGAGGCTTCGAAGTCGCCCAGGTGCTCGGTGACCACGGCGAGGGAGTCCGGGTCGAGCCGGACCTTCGCGTACGACAGGTCGTCGTCGTTGAGCAGGATCACCGCGGGGCGCTTGCTGCCGGTCAGCCGCTCCACCTCGGTCAGTTCACCGTCCACGTCCAGCTCGATCCGGTCGGAGCGGACCAGCTTGCCGGTGGCGTCCAGGTCGTACAGGCCGATGGCGATGCGGTGCGGCCGCAGGACCGGCTCGCCGGTGGCGCCGGCCGGCAGCGCCGGAGCCTCCTGCCGGACCGCGAAGGAGGTGATGGTGCCGGCGGCGTCCGTGGTGATCTCCGGGCGCAGCACATTGATGCCCGCGGTCTTCAGCCACTTCTTCGACCAGGTCTTCAGATCGCGGCCGCTGGTCTCCTCCAGCGCGCCGAGCAGGTCGGACAGCCGGGTGTTCCCATAGGCGTGGCGCTTGAAGTACGCCTGGACGCCGGTGAAGAACGCGTCCATGCCGACGTAGGCGACGAGCTGCTTCAGCACGCTCGCGCCCTTGGCGTAGGTGATGCCGTCGAAGTTGACCAGGACGTCGTCCAGGTCACGGATCTCGGCCATGATCGGGTGGGTGGACGGCAGCTGGTCCTGCCGGTAGGCCCAGGTCTTCATGGAGTTGGCGAAGGTGGTCCAGGCGTGCGGCCACCTGCTGCCCGGGGCGTGCGCCTGGCAGGCGATGGAGGTGTAGGTGGCGAACGACTCGTTGAGCCACAGGTCGTTCCACCACTCCATGGTGACCAGGTCGCCGAACCACATGTGGGCCAGCTCGTGGAGGATGGTCTCGGCGCGCGTCTCGTAGGCCGCGTCCGTCACCTTGGAGCGGAAGACGTACTGGTCGCGAATGGTGACCGCGCCCGCGTTCTCCATCGCGCCCGCGTTGAACTCCGGCACGAAGAGCTGGTCGTACTTGGCGAACGGGTACGGGTAGTCGAACTTCTCCTCGAACCAGTCGAAGCCCTGCCGCGTCACCGCGAAGATCGCGTCGGAGTCCAGGAACTCGGCCAGCGAGGGACGGCAGTAGATGCCCAGCGGCACCGAGCGGCCGTCCTTCTCGTAGGAGCTGTGCACGCTGTGGTACGGGCCGACGATGAGGGCGGTGATGTACGTGGAGATCCGCGGCGTCGGCTCGAAGTGCCAGACGTTGTCCTTGGGCTCGGGCGTCGGCGAGTTGGAGATCACCGTCCAGCCCTCGGGCGCGGTCACGGTGAACTGGAAGGTGGCCTTCAGGTCCGGCTGCTCGAAGCTCGCGAAGACCCGGCGCGCATCCGGCACCTCGAACTGCGTGTAGAGATAAGCCTGTTGGTCGACGGGGTCGACGAACCGGTGCAGCCCCTCACCGGTGTTGGTGTACGCGCAGTCGGCCACCACCCGCAGTTCGTTGCGCCCGGTCAGCAGAGCCGGCAGCGCGATCCGCGAGTCCTCGAACACCTCGGCCGGATCCAGCGGCTCCCCGTTGAGCACCACGTCGTGCACGGTGGGCGCCACCAGGTCGATGAAGGTCTCCGCGCCCGCCTCGGCCACGTCGAAGCGCACCGATGTCACCGAGCGATAGGTGCCGCCCTCCTGCGCGCCCGAGAGGTCGAGTTCGATCTCGTACGAGTCGACAGTGAGCAGGCGGGCCCGCTGCTGTGCCTCGTCGCGGGTGAGGTTCGTTCCAGGCACCTGGCATTCTCCTTGTGTCGCGTTTCCGGCCATCCTTCCACGGACGACCGCCCTCGCGGTGGTACGAAAGAGGGCCGGAGCGGGACGGTCGGCCCGTCCCGCTCCGGCCCGGTGTCCTTCAGGCTCCGGCCCCGGTGCCTCAGCCGAGCTCGGCCGCCACCAGCTCCGCGATCTGCACCGCGTTCAGCGCGGCGCCCTTGCGGAGGTTGTCGTTGGAGAGGAACAGTGCGAGGCCGTGCTCGACGGTCTCGTCCACCCGGATCCGGCCGACGTAGCTCGGGTCCTGACCCGCGGCCTGGAGCGGGGTCGGGATCTCGGAGAGGACCACGCCCGGAGCGGCGGCCAGCAGCTCATAGGCGCGCTCCACGCTGATCGGACGCTCGAAGCGGGCGTTGACCTGGAGCGAGTGGCCGCTGAAGACGGGGACGCGGACACAGGTGCCGGAGACCTTCAGCTCCGGGATCTCCAGGATCTTGCGGCTCTCGTTGCGGAGCTTCTGCTCCTCGTCGGTCTCGTGGCGGCCGTCGTCGACGATCTTCCCGGCCAGCGGCAGGACGTTGAACGCGATCGGCCGGGCGTAGACATCGGGCTCGGGGAACTCGACGGCCGCGCCGTCGTGGGTGAGCTCGGCCGCGCGGTCGGCGGTCTTGCGGATCTGGCCGTCGAGCTCGGCGACACCGGACAGACCGGAGCCGGAGACGGCCTGGTAGGTGGTGGCCACCAGGGCGGTCAGACCGGCCTCGCGGTGCAGCGGGCGCAGCACCGGCATGGCGGCCATGGTGGTGCAGTTCGGGTTGGCGATGATGCCCTTGGGGCGGTCCACCGCGGCGTGCGGGTTGACCTCGGAGACCACCAGCGGGACCTCGGGGTCCATCCGCCAGGCGGAGGAGTTGTCGATCACGACGGCGCCCTGGCCGGCGACCTTCTCGGCCAGCGCCCGGGAGGTGGCGCCGCCCGCGGAGAAGATCACGATGTCCAGACCGGAGTAGTCGGCGGTGGCCGCGTCCTCGACGGTGACCTCGCCGTCGCGCCACGGAAGCGTACGCCCGGCGGAACGGGCCGAGGCGAACAGCCGCAGCTCCTGGGCCGGGAAGTCGCGCTCGGCGAGTATCTTGCGCACCACTCCGCCGACCTGGCCGGTCGCTCCGACGATTCCGATCCTCATATCTACCCTTTTCCTCGGTCGTGCCTGTTCCGGGCGCCTACCCACCGGCCAGTGTCTCAGGCTGTGATGTAGCCCGCTCGTGACTTGTCCCCGGTCGCGCGCCGCCGCGGTCCGGGCCGGGGCCCGCCGTGCCGCCGCTGTGTTCCGCACCGGGTTCCCTCCCGGATGAACACCGGGTGAGCGGAAGAATGCCTGCTCACAAGGGTGCGGTAACCGTTTTCCGGCCCGGAGATCCACGTGTGGAGATCGGCGGCCGGCGTTGCCGTCGCGTTCACGCGCAGGCCATCCCCGCTGCCAACGATCCGGAGTGAGGGGCAGTTCCCTGCCCGCCCGCTTCCGCGTATCCACTCGGGGAGATCGCGTATGTCCCGCATCCGGTCAGCCACCTCTGCCGTCGCCGCCCTCGACCGCCGTACCTTCCTGGCCGCCGCCACCGCCACCGGCGTCACCGCCGGTCTGGGGGTCGCCTTCGGGCCCGGCACCGGCTCCGCGGACGCCTCGCAGCCTCCCACGGCGCACGCCGCGGCCGGCCGTGTGGTGGAGGCGCCCGCCGCCCCCTCCCGGGCCGGTACGACGCTCGAGACGTTCTCCGCGGCGCGCGGCGGCATCGGCTACCGCAGACTCGCCGACGGCCCGGCCTGGGCGCGCGGGGTGCGGACCGACATCGTCGCGGGCAAGGGCGGCCGGGAGGACCGGCGCACCGCGCTCGCCTCCTTCGTCCAGCTCACCGATCTGCACATCACCGATGTCCAGCACCCCATGCGCTACGAGTTCCTGCGCTCGGGGCGCACCGGGGCCTGGCGGCCGCACGAGGCGCTGACCGTGGTCGGGGCCGCCTCGCTCATCGAGCGGGTCAACGGACTGCGCGGCGGACCGGTCACCGGGGCGCCGCTGTCCTTCGTGATCACCACCGGGGACAACACCGACAACAACTCCACGATCGAGCTGGACTGGTTCCTGGCCGTCATGAACGGCGGCCGGATCACCCCCAACACCGGTGACCCCCGTCACTACGAGGGTGTGCAGAACAGCGGGATCAAGGAGTTCTGGCACCCCGACCAGGCCCTGCGCGACGCCGACAAGCAGCGCGGCTTCCCGCGGATCGACGGCTTCCTGGAGGCGGCGCTGCGCACCGTGCACAGCCCCGGACTGCGGCTGCCCTGGTACTCGACCATCGGCAACCACGACGACCTGGGCGGCGGGGTCTACTCCTTCGGCGGCGGCTATCTCGAGGAGCTGGCCACCGGCGGCCGCAAGCTCCAGATCATCCCGGCCGCCGAGGCCGCCAAGATCTACCAGGGCGAGCGCGAAGGCGCCGACCCCCACGGCAAGGACATGAAGGAACTGCTGCGCGCCCACGCCAAGGACATGCGCAGGGTCACCCCGGACGAGCGCCGCGCGCCCTTCTCACAAGCCGAGTACCTCGCCGCGCACCTCGACCCGGCCCACACCGGCCCCGGCCCGGTCGGCCACGGCTACACCAAGGCCAATCTGGAGCAGGGCACCCTCTACTACTCGTTCCGGATCTCGGACGACGTCATCGGCCTCAGCCTGGACACCACCGACCCCGGCGGCCACTACACCGGCTCGGTCGGCACCGCCCAACTCCGTTGGCTGGAGCGGACCCTGAAGGTCCACAAGGACGACCACATCCTGGTGTTCAGCCACCACTACAGCCGCAGCATGACCAATATGAACCACGACCCGGCCCACCCCGGTGAGGCCCGGCACGGCGGTGACGAGATCATCGCCCTCTTCAAGCGCCACCCCCAGGTACGGGCCTGGCTCAACGGCCACAGCCACCAGAACGAGATCACCCCGCACGGCACCTTCTGGGAGATCACCACCGCCTCGCACGTGGACTTCCCCCAGCTGGCCCGGGTCATCGAGATCGTGGACAACCACGACGGCACCCTGTCGCTGTTCACCACGCTCATCGAGGCGGCGGCCCCGCGCCGCACGGACTTCACCGACCTCTCCCAGACCGGTCTCGCCGCGCTCTACCGCGAACTGTCCTTCAACGCGCCCGGCGCCAGCCAGAAGCTCGCCGGGGACCCGGGCGACCGCAACACCGAACTGCTGCTGCCCAAGGGCTGATCACCGCACGGCCACCACCGCGGTGTCGCTCACCGCGGCAGGACGACCACATACGGGGCCGGGTCGCGGTCGGCCGCCGCGATCAGGGCGGTGCGCACCACCGCCGCCTGATCTTCAAGACCCTCCCGCAGCTTCCGCGGGGTGACCCGCACCACGGTGATGCCCAGCTCCTCCAGATGTTCGCGCTTGCGGGCATAGGCACCGCGCAGGGCGTACTCGTCATGGCGCGGCGCCCGTGCGTCGATCTCCAGCGCCACCGCCTGGTCGCGCCAGTAGGCGTCCACCTCGCCGAGGCGGTGGCCGCCGGGCAGCCGCAGCTCGACGTTCCACAGCGGCTCGGGCAGCCCGTGGCCGCGCACCATGTCGTACAGCCGCCCCTCGGCGATGGCCCGGCCCTCGGCCAGCAGCGCGTCCACCGCGTCGATCACATGCGGCCGGGACAGCAGCCGGGCCTGGCTCAGCTCCTTGACCACGGCCGTCGCATCGCAGTGGCCGTGGCGTACGGACTCGGTGAGCAGTCTGCGCACCAGTACCGCGTCGCCGATCCGGGCGACGGCGTCGGCGAGCGCGCGGGCAACGGGAACGGTGGGCACCCCCGCGAGATACCGGGGGCCGGGCAGGGTCTGCGCGCGGACGAACCGCACAAAGCCGGTGGCGCGCAGCCGCCGGGTGCGCGGCACCAGCACATCGACATGGTCCAGGGCGGACAGCGGGGGAGCGGCGGAGAAGTGGTGCAGGGCCAGCGCCGCGAGTCCGGTGACCATCGCCTCGCCGTACGGACCCTCGTCCCCGGTCCCGGTCCCGTCGGCCGCCGCCGTCTGGCGGCGGCCGGCGGTGTACAGCAGCGCCGCGTGCAGCCGCTCCTCGCCGGTGGCCGGACCGGGGTGGAGCAGATGGACGCCCGGCAGGATCTGCTGCCAGGGCCCGCCCTCCTGGGAGCGCTCGGCGGCGACGGCCGCGGTGACGCCGTGTTCGCGTAGCTGACGCGTGGTCAGAACCCGGCGCTGGACATCGGTGAGGTGGTGGAGCGGGCGGGGGGACAGCGGCGTGTTGTGGCTCATGCCCCCGCCATTCCCGCTCGTTCCACCCCACTCACCGCTGTTACCAACTCGTCGACAAACCCGGACAACACCGTCCTAAAGTACGGGAGTTCGAATGCCGAAAACGGTCCGTCAGACGGCTGCCCGCGTATCGCACTCCTGTCCGCGCAGGGCGCGCGCCAGATCGTCCCGCGCCTCCAGCACCAGCCGCCGCAGCGCGGGCGCCGCGTCCGGCCGGTCCGCCAGCCAGGCGTCGGTGGCCTTCAGCGTGGCGGCGTCGCCCTGGGTGGCCGGGAACAGACCGCGCACGATCGCCATCCCGATCTCGATCGACCGCTCCTGCCAGATGCGTTCGATCATCTCGAAGTAGCGCGGTGCGTACGGTGTCAGCAGCTCCCGCTGGCCCGCCTGGTCGAAGCCCGCGATGGTGGCCTCCACCAGGGCGTTGGAGAGCCGGTCCGAATCCACCACGGCCGCCCACGCGTCCGCCTTGACCTCCGCCGAGGGCCGCGCGGCCAGACAGCGCACCTGGTGGCGCTTGCCGGAGGCGGTGTCATCGCGGGCCAGTTCGGCCGCGATCACCGACTCGTCGGCCGCCCCGGTCGCGGCGAGCGACGCCAGGAAGGTCCAGCGCAGCTCCTGGTCGACATCGAGCCCGTCGATCCGGGCCGAACCGTCCAGCAGTCCGTGCAGCAGCCGCAGTTCGGAGTCGGCCGTGGCGAGCTGGGCGAAGAACCGGGCCCAGGCCAGCTGGTGTCCGCTGCCCGGTTCGGCGCGCCGCAGTTCGGTGAGCGCACGCTCGGCCAGCCGGGCCCCGGCCGCCTCGCGCACGTCGGGCGCGGCGTAGTGGTGCAGGGCGGACAGCGCCCATGCCTGGACCATCTGGAGCACGCCGATGTCGGTCTCGGCCCCGGCGAAGCGCAGCACCAGCCCCAGGTAGTCGCGAGCGGGCAGCAGCCCGTCCCGGGTCAGGTTCCACAGCGCGGACCAGCACAGCGCACGGGCCAGCGGATCGCTCAGCTCGCCCAGGTGCTCGCGCAGGGTGGCCAGGGAGCTCTCGTCGAAGCGGAGCTTGCAGTAGGTGAGGTCGTCGTCGTTGACCAGGACCAGCTCGGGCCGCTCGGCGCCGGTGAGCTCACCGACGACGGTACGGGGCCCGTCGATATCGGTCTCGGCGCGGGCGTAGCGCACCAGCGCCCCCGCCTCGTCCCTGCGGTACAGCCCGACGGCGATCCGGTGCGGGCGCAGGGCAGGGTGGCTCTCGGGGGCCTCCTGGACCACCGCCAGCTCGGTGATGTGCCCGGCCGCGTCACAGGTGAGCCGCGGGGTGAGCGTATTGACGCCCGCGGTCTCCAGCCAGGCCCTCGACCAGGCGGCCATGTCCCGGCCCGAGGTCTCGGTGAGCACCGCCAGCAGATCGGACAGCCGGGTGTTGCCGAAGGCGTGGCGCTTGAAGTAGCGCCGCGCGCCCTCCAGGAAGGCGTCCTGTCCGGCGTAGGCCACCAGCTGCTTGAGCGCCGAGGCGCCCTTGGCGTAGGTGATCCCGTCGAAGTTGAGCTTGGCGTCCTCCAGATCACGGATGTCGGCGGTGACCGGGTGGGTGGAGGGCAGCTGATCGGCGCGGTACGCCCAGGACTTGCGGCGGTTGGCGAAGGTGATCCAGCCGTCGGTGAAGCGGGTGGCGCCGACCAGCGAGAAGGCGCCCATGAAGTCCGCGAACGACTCCTTGAGCCACAGGTCGTCCCACCACTCCATGGTCACCAGGTCGCCGAACCACATATGCGCCATCTCATGGAGGATGACGTTGGCCCGCTGCTCGTACGAGGCCCGGGTGACCTTGCCGCGGAAGACGAACTCCTCGCGGAAGGTCACACACCCGGGGTTCTCCATGGCGCCGATGTTGTACTCGGGCACAAACGCCTGGTCGTACTTGCCGAACGGATACGGGTAGTCGAAGCGGTCGTGGAAGAAGTCCAGGCCCTGCTTGGTGACGGTGAAGATGTCGTCCGCGTCGAAGTGCTTGGCCAGCCCCGCCCGGCACAGCGCGCCCAGCGGGATCTCCAGGACCGAGCCGTCGGGCAGAGTGCGCCGGTAGGTGTCGGTCTCGTAGTGGTACGGGCCCGCGACGACCGCCGTGATGTAGGTGGAGATCGGCAGGGTCGGGGTGAAGTGGGTGGTGGTGCCGGAGCCACCGGTGGCCGCCTCGCGACGGGCCTCGGTGCCGTTGCTGAGCACGGTCCAGTGGTCGGGCGCGGTCACCGCGAAGGTGAACGGGGCCTTCAGATCCGGCTGTTCGAAGGTGGTGAAGACCCGGCGGGCGTCGGCCGGCTCGTACTGGGTGTAGAGGTAGACCTCGCCGTCCTCGGGGTCGGCGAAGTGGTGCAGCCCCTCACCGGTCCTGCTGTACGCGCACCGCGCGTCCACGGTCAGCTCGTTCTCGGCGGCGAGCCCGTCCAGCGCGATCCGGGCGCCGTCGAAGACGGCCGCCGGGTCCAGCTCCCGCCCGTTGAGGGTCACCGACGTCACCGAGGGGGCCACCAGATCGGCGAACGTCGAGGCGCCCGGCTCGGCGCAGCGGAACCGTACGGTGGTGGTGGAACGGAACGTGCGCGGCCCGGGTCCGGTGTGCGGCTCGACCGCGGACCGCACATCGAGCGCCACGTCGTAGGCGTCCACGGTCAGCAGCCTCGCCCGCTCCCGGGCCTCGTCACGGGTCAGGTTCTCACCAGGCACGACGCGGACTCCCTCGACCTCATCTCGAATATCGGACAGCGCGCATCATGTCACGCCGTACTCCCCGGGGGAATCGGGGAATGGCGCCCGAGCGTGGCCGCGTTGGGGTAAGGAGAGGCCCGATATCCGTATGCGTTCCGTATGCGTTTGCACAAGGAGACACCGTGACCGAGACCACCAAGACTCCCGCCGACTTCTGGTTCGATCCGCTCTGCCCCTGGGCCTGGATGACCTCGCGCTGGATGCTCGAGGTGGAGAAGGTCCGCCCGGTCGAGGTGCGGTGGCATGTGATGAGCCTGGCCGTGCTGAACGAGCCCAAGCTGGACGAGCTGCCCGAGGAGTACCGCGAGCTGTTGAAGACCGCCTGGGGCCCGGTGCGGGTCTGCATCGCCGCCGAGCAGAAGCACGGCAGCCAGGTGCTCGGCCCGCTCTACACCGCCCTGGGCACCCGCTTCCACAACCAGAGCTTGGAGAAGAGCCGCGAGACGATCGTGGCCGCCCTGGAGGAGGCGGGACTGCCCGCCGACCTCGCGGACGCCGCCGACTCCGACGCCTATGACACCGAGCTGCGCGCCTCCCACAAGGAGGGCATCGACCTGGTGGGCCAGGACGTGGGCACCCCTGTGATCGCCGTACCGGGTCCGGACGGCGAGCGCGTCGCCTTCTTCGGCCCGGTGGTGACCCCCGCGCCCAAGGGCGAGGAGGCCGCGAAGCTGTGGGACGGCACCCTGATGGTCGCCTCCATCCCCGGCTTCTACGAGATCAAGCGGACGCGGACGGTCGGCCCGATCTTCGACTGAGTCATGACCGAGTTGCCGTCCGCGAACGGCGGGGCCCCGCGCGAGTCGACCGCGCGGGGCCCCTTTCTCCGCCTGCCAGGTGTTCGGTGAGAAGACGATCACGCAAGCAGGAGGTCTGTTACGGCGCGAGCAGCAGGTTGTTCGCGCGTTCCCTCGCGGCCGTGTAACGGCGCGCCACGTCCTGCCAGTTGACCACCTTCCACATGGCTTCGATGAAGTCCACCTTCTGGTTCTTGTACTGGAGGTAGAAGGCGTGCTCCCAGGCGTCGAAGACCAGGATCGGCACCGAGCCCTGGCCGACGTTCCCCTGGTGGTCGTAGACCTGCTCGACGATCAGCCGCCCGCTCACCGGCTCGTACGCCAGCACCCCCCAGCCGGAGCCCTGGGTGGTCGCGGACGCCTTGGAGAGCTGGGCCTTGAACGCCGCGAAGGACCCGAAGTGCTCGGTGATGGCGTCGGCCAGCTCGCCCACCCCGTCCGTCGCCAGCGGCTCGCCGCCGCCGTCACCGGTCATGTTGTGCCAGTAGATGCTGTGCAGGATGTGGCCCGACAGATGGAAGGCCAGGTTCTTCTCGAGGCCGTTGATCGCGCCCCACTGGTCCTTGTCCCGCGCCTCCGCGAGCTGCTCCATCGTGTCGTTCGCGCCCTTGACGTACGCGGCGTGGTGCTTGTCGTGGTGCAGCTCGATGATCTCGGGGCTGATGACCGGGGCCAGCGCCGCGTAGTCGTACGGAAGTTCAGGAAGTGTGTAGATGGCCATGCGAGCCCTCCGGGACCGGCTTAATGCAATTAACTTGCAACTGCACGGTATCAGCAAGAACGTTTTCCGCCGGGCGGGACGGGATCTCCGGGCCAAAAGAAGGAGGCGGGGTGGGTCCCCGGACCGAGGACCCACCCCGCCTCCCAGCGGGAATCACGGGATCAGGCGTTGCGGGACACCGCCCGCTGGCGGACATAGCCGATGATCGCCAGCGCCACCGTCAGCCCGGCCGTCGCGTACAGCTGGCTGCGGGTGTCGGCCTCGCGCAGCATCAGCACCAGCACGCCGATCGTCGCGGCCAGCGCGATCCAGGTGAGGTAGGGGAACAGCCACATCTTCACCACCAGCTTCTCCGGCGCCTCGCGCTGGAGCTTGCTGCGCATCCGCAGCTGGGCGGCGGCGATGAAGGCCCACACCACCAGCACCGCGGCGCCGACCATGTTGAGCAGCCACTTGAAGATGGTGTCCGGCCACCAGTAGCTCAGCAGCACCGCCACAAAGCCGAAGAAGGACGAGGCGAGCACGGTGAGCCGGGGGACACCACCGCTGACCTTGCCCAGGAAGGCCGGGCCCTCACCGCGGGCCACCAGCGAGTACGACATCCGGGAGGCGCCGTAGATGTTGGCGTTCATCGCGGAGAGCAGGGCGATCAGCACGATGACGTTCATGATGTTGCCGGCCGCGGGGATGTCGAGGTGGTTCAGGACCGCCACGTACGGGCCGTCGGCCAGGATCGCCTTGTCGTCCCAGGGGATCAGCGTGACGACCACCAGCATCGAGCCGACGTAGAACAGGGCGATCCGCCACATCGCGGTGCGCACGGCCGAGGCGACGCTCTTGACCGGGTTCTCGGACTCGGCCGCGGCGATGGTCACCGTCTCCAGACCGCCGTAGGCGAACACCGAGGCGAGCAGACCCACCACCAGGCCGTCCATACCGTTGGGCAGGAAGCCGCCGTCGCCGGAGAGGTTGGAGCCGCCCGGGGCGTCGGTGCCCGGCAGCACACCGGCTATCGCCAGGGCGCCCAGGACCAGGAAGAGCGTGATCGCGGCGATCTTCAGCGCGGCGAACCAGAACTCGAACTCACCGAAGTTGCTGACCGCGGCCAGGTTGGTGCCGCAGAAGACCGCCATGAACAGGGCGACCCACATCCAGGAGTCGGTGCTCGGGAACCACTGGACCATGATCCCGGCGGCGCCGATCGCCTCGGCCGCGATGCCCACGCACAGCAGCACCCAGAACATCCAGCCCGCGGTGAACCCCGCCCACGGCCCGATCGCCCGCTCCGCATGCACCGAGAAGGAGCCCGACGCCGGGTTGGCGGCCGACATCTCGCCCAGCATCCGCATCACCAGCATCACCAGCAGCCCGGACAGGGCGTAGGCGAGCACGATGGAGGGGCCGGCGGCGGCGATACCGGCGCCGGAGCCGACGAACAGGCCCGCTCCGATCACCCCGCCGAGGGCGATCATCGACAGATGGCGCTGCTTGAGCCCGTGGGAGAGCGCGGGCGAGGCAGGTGTGCCCGCGCCGGTGGCCTCCATGTCGCGCTGTGGCGCGGAGGACGCAGGTGTCCGGTTCATGTGGTCTTCTCTGTCCCTTGGGTGGGGGGCGAACGTCTGTCCCTCAGGTGGGGGCGGACGGATGCAAAACGAACTCAGTGTGAGGGGAGTGTCCGGTGAGGACAACACCGCGAGCGAGATTGTCTGGATACCGGACGCCTCGGTGACGCTCCGTATCGCGGCGCTCTGCCGGAAGCCGCCAAGCGCGGGGTCCGCCCTTTGTGGTCAACCGACGGTGATCGGGGCGGTCGCGCCGGGTTAGCGTCGGCTTGTTGTCCATCACCTCTGCACCACCTCTCACCTGGGAGCTTCGCTGATGAGCACCGCTTCGCCCGCCGCCTCGACCGGTACGGTCCTCGCGGACGTGGTCTTCCCCGCCCGCCCCGCCCGTGCGGCCGGTCTCCCCGACCGGCGCGCCCTGGCCCGTGACGCCGCGCTGGTGCTCGGCGGCGCCGCGCTCACCGGGCTGGCCGCACAGCTGTCGGTGCCGGTCCCCGGCTCGCCGGTGCCGGTGACCGGCCAGACCTTCGCCGCCCTGCTGGTGGGCACCTCGCTGGGCGCGGGGCGCGGTTTCGCGTCCCTGCTGCTGTACGCCGTGGCCGGTATGGCGGGCATGCCGTGGTTCGCCGAGGGCAGCTCCGGCGCCGCCGCCCCGTCCTTCGGCTATGTGCTGGGCATGCTGCTCGCCGCGACCGTCGTGGGCGCCCTGGCCCGGCGCGGCGGCGACCGCGGGGTGCTGCGCACCGCGGGCACCATGGCGGTCGGCTCCGCGATCATCTACGCGGTGGGCGTCCCCTACCTGGCGCTGGCCGCCGACATCTCGCTCGCCCAGGCGGTCGCCGTCGGGCTGACCCCGTTCCTCATCGGGGACGCCCTGAAGGCGGCGCTGGCGATGGGGGCGCTGCCCGCCGCCTGGAAGCTGGTGGGCCGCCGGGGCTGAGCCGGTACGCCCCGCGGCGTTCGCGGGGTCGTGCGGCACCCCACGGGGCACAGGAGCCGCATAACGGAGCCGGGGCCCGTACCATCCGCTGGTGCGGGCCCCGGTCCGTGTGGCACGGCTCGTAGGCACCCGAAGTCCCGGTGGACCGGGAGGCGGCTTACGGGGCCACGGACTCCTTGGCGCGGCTCTCGGCGCCGTCCACCTGCTGCCGCTGGGGCGACAGCTTGTCGCGGACCAGGGCGAAGGCGACCACCAGTGCGGCCACCAGCGCGGAGAGGATGACCTGCTCGCGCCCGTCCTTGTCGGTGAGCATGTAGACCAGCACGAACGAGATCATCGCGATGGTCGCCCAGGTCAGGTACGGGAACAGCCACATCCGGACGACCAGCTTCTCCGGGTTCTCGCGCAGGATGATCCCGCGCATCCGCAGCTGGGTGAAGCAGATGACCAGCCAGACGAAGAGCGCGACGGCACCCGAGGAGTTCAGCAGGAAGTCGAAGACCGTGTCCGGCCACTGGTAGTTGAACCAGACGGCGATGAAGCCGAAGACGACCGAGCCGAGAATCGCGGTCTGCGGCACACCGCGGGAGTTGGTCCGGGCGAACGCGGCCGGGGCGTCGGAGCGCTGGCCGAGCGAGAAGGCCATCCGGGAGGCGGTGTAGAGGCCGGAGTTGAGGCAGGAGAGCACGGCGGTCAGCACGATGACGTTCATGACCTGGCCGGCGTGCGGGATGCCGATGGATTCCAGCGCGGCCACGTAGGAGCCCTTGTCGGCGATCGCCTTGGAGTCCCAGGGCAGCAGCGTGACGACCACGAAGATCGAGCCCAGGTAGAAGACCGCGATACGCCAGATCACGCTGTTGGTGGCCTTGGTGACGGCCCGCTGCGGGTCCTCGGACTCACCGGCGGCCAGGGTGACGATCTCGCTGCCCATGAAGGAGAAGACGACCAGCAGCACACCGCTGAGGATCGCCCCCGGCCCGTTCGGCAGGAAGCCACTGTGGTCGGTCAGATGGGCCAGGCCGTTCCCCGGGTTGTCCGAGCCCGGCAGGATGCCGAACACGGCCAGTCCGCCGATCACGATGAACGCCGCGATGGCGACGACCTTGATGCCCGCGAACCAGAACTCGAACTCACCGTAGGAGGCGACCGAGACCAGGTTGGTGGCGGTGAGCACGATCATCACGATCAGTGCCCAGGCCCACTGCGGAACGGCCGGTACCCAGCCCTCGAGGATCACCGCGCCCGCGGTCGCCTCGACGGCCAGCACCACGACCCAGAAGAACCAGTACAGCCAGCCGATGGAGAAGCCCGCCCAGCGGCCGAGCGCCCGGTCCGCATAGGCGGAGAAGGAACCGGAGGTGGGGTTGGCGGCGGCCATCTCGCCGAGCATCCGCATCACCATGACGACCATCAGGCCGACCAGGGCGTACGAGATCAGAATGCCGGGTCCCGCCTTGGCGATACCCGCGCTGGAGCCCACGAACAGGCCGGCGCCGATCACACCGCCAATGGCGATCATCGACAGATGTCGGTTCTTGAGTCCGGCCTTCAGGCCGTCGGGGGAGCCGGGGCCGGTGTCGCCGGGCCTCTGCTGCTCCGCGCTGGTCGCGGGTTGTGCGCTCATGGACTCGATTCCTTTGCTCTCGGGTTACGAGCGACGCCAGTGAATCTCAGGAAGACGGATTGAAGAACCTTTGATTCCAGATTGTTACCTGAGCTTTCCATGAGGTTCCTTGGTTTAGGCGAGGTTTTTGTGGTCGTCCACCCGGCGCGGCAGGGGCTGCACGGGCGTGTCACACTCAGGACATGCGCGTGTACCTCGGTTCCGACCATGCCGGTTACGACCTCAAGAACCACCTCGTGGAGTGGCTCAAGGCGGGCGGGCACGAGCCCGTCGACTGCGGCCCGCACATCTACGACGCCCAGGACGACTACCCGCCGTTCTGTCTGCGTGCCGCTGAGCGGACCGCCGCCGACCCCGACAGCCTCGGCGTCGTGATCGGCGGATCCGGCAATGGTGAACAGATCGCTGCCAACAAGGTCAAGGGGGTCAGGGCCGCTCTCGCGTGGAGTGAGCAGACCGCCGCGCTCGGTCGCGAGCACAACAACGCCAATGTGATCAGCGTGGGCGCCCGGATGCACACGGAGGAAGAGGCGACCAAGTTCGTCGAGATCTTCCTCAACACCCCGTACTCGGGTGAGGAGCGTCACACCCGGCGGATCGAGATGCTCTCCGCGTACGAGACCACCGGCGAACTGCCCCCGATCCCGGCCCACCACCCCGACCACGCCTGATGCCCGAAGGGCACACCATCCACCGGCTGGCCGCCGACCACCTCGAGCGGTTCGGCGGCCGGGCCGTCCGGGCCAGCAGCCCCCAGGGCAAGTTCGCCGATGGCGCCGCCCTGATCGACGGACAGCCGCTGCACCACGCCGAGGCCCACGGCAAACACCTCTTCCTGGACTTCGCCGGCACCGGCTGGGTCCATGTCCATCTCGGCCTCTTCGGGAAGTACGGCTTCGGCCCGGCCCCCGCCCCGCCGCCCACCGACACCGTCCGGCTGCGGCTGGCCAACTCCGGGGCTTACGCGGATCTGCGCGGCCCGACCGCCTGTGCGCTGATCACCGAGGACGAGAAGCGGGCGGTGCACGACCGGCTCGGCCCCGACCCGCTGCGCCCGGAGGACGACGGCGAGCGCGCCTGGGACCGGATCTCCCGCAGCCGGGTCAGCGTCGCCGCCCTGCTGATGGACCAGAAGATCGTCTCCGGGGTGGGCAATGTGTACCGCGCCGAGGTGCTGTTCCGGCACGGCATCGACCCGTACCGCCCCGGCCGCGGGCTCACCCGCGCCGAGTGGGACGCGATGTGGGCGGATCTGGCGGAGCTGATGCGCGAGGGCGTACGGAACAACCGGATCGACACCGTCCGGCCCGAGCACACCCCCGAGGCGATGGGCCGCCCGCCGCGCGTGGACGACCACGGCGGCGAGGTGTACGTCTACCGCCGCGCCGGGCAGCCCTGCCACATCTGCGGCGGCGAGGTCCGCACCGCCGACCTCGCCGCCCGCAATCTCTTCTGGTGCCCCGGCTGTCAGCGGGCTTGAACGCCCCGTCGGCCGCCTCAGAAGCCGTGCGGGAGCCAGGGGGCCCGGGTGCTCAGGAAAGCGGCCGACGCCGCCTCCAGGGCCCCTTCGCGCGCCTCCCGCACCCGGCCCGCGCCCGCCAGGGCGTCCAGCGACACCCCGCCGAGGTAGGCCGCGCCCAACTCCCGTACGCCGAGACGGAGATCGGGGGCGTCGGAGGTGCGGGCGCACGAGGCGCCCTTGGCGTCGCCGGTCAGCCGCCAGCGCCCCTCGTTCCAGGGGCAGAAGGGGTCGGTCACCTCCAGCACGACATCCAGCGGCGCGGTGTACGCCCGTGCCTCCAGCGCCGCGCCCACCTCCACCAGCCGTACGTGCAGCCGGTCCTTCAGCCGCACCTGGCACCGCCGGATGTCCGAGACCAGGTGCTGCCAGGGGTCGTCGACCGGACGGCCTTCGGTGCGGATGACCGAGGTCAGGTCGATCTCGAACAGGAAGCGCCACAGCGCCGCACAGGAGGCCGGGTCCAGGGCGTCCAGATCGCGCAGCAGGACCATGCCCTTGGGCCCGGCCAGGTCCCAGTCCGCCTTGACGGCGAACCGCGCGTACCCGGTGACCTCGCCGTCCGACTCGGCCAGCACACAGCGCAGCGGGGACGCCCCCTCGCGCTCACCCGGCGGGTCGAGCACCGGCAGCCGCTCCCAGCCCGGGAGGCGCTCCAGCATGCCCGGCCGGGTGGGCACCAGCCGGGCGTAGACGGCCTCGCAGGCCGCGGCCCCGTCGGCCGGGGCCACCTCCCGCAGGGTCACCGCGTCGGTGCCGTCGGGGACGGACAGCCGCACCCGGTCGGTGTCGATCTCCGCGTACGCGTTCTGGGTGGCGATGCCGTAGCCGAACCGGCCGTAGATATCCGGTTCCGATGCGGTCAGCACCGCCAGCGGCTCGCCCGCCGCGCGGATGTCGTCCAACTGGCGTCTCATCATGGAGCGCAGCACTCCGCGCCGCCGGTGGGTCGGCTGCACGCTGACCATGGTCACACCGGCCGCGGCCACCGACGCCCCGCCGGGAACCGTCATCCGGAAGCTGAACAGACCCGCGGTACCGACGAGGTCCTCGCCGTCCCACATCCCGATCGACCGCTCGCATTCGGTCAACTCCCGCCAGAGCGCGATTTCCTCGGGCGCTTCGGGAACTCCGCCGAATGCGAGGAGCAGCTTTCCGTACCAATCATCCCAAATCGCAGGATCGAGCACGCGTAGCGCAGTCGTCATATTCCTATCCCTAGCAGCAGTTTCCCGTACACGCGAACGAATTTCGCTTACGATTGCCCCCCTGCGCGGGTGGTTCGACGCGCCACGAATCGACGCGCGTCCAAACGGGTGGGTAGGGTCCCGGTGCAATGACAGGCGGCGTGGACACCCCGATGGCCCGGGTGCGCAGAGCACTGCACCGGGCTCGCACAGCCGTGCGCAAAGCCGGAGTGGACTATTTCCGCGGTGAGGGCTCCGACCGGCTGGCCCTGGCCGTGCTGCTCCTCGGCGTCCCCGCCATCGCCTGCGGCACCATCGCCCAGCCCGACTGGTGCGCCCCCTCCGCGCTCGTCCTGCCCATCGTCGCGGGCGGTCTGCTGCTGCGCCCCGCCAGTCTGCTCGCCCTCTACGCGGCCGCCGCCACCGCCCTGATCGTGGAGTCCGCCGTCCTCGGCCCCTACACCGAGGAGGACGCCTCCTCCCGGGTCACCCCGGGCACCATCCTGGTCGTCGCCGCCGTCGGCTTCTTCGGCCTGCTGATCGCCCAGTTCCGCAGCCGGGTCGGGGTGCCCTGGCGGCGCGGCGGCACCATGCTGTTCGACCTGCGCGAGCGCATCCGCGTACAGAGCAAACTGCCCGGACTGCCGCGCGGCTGGCACCGCGAGATGGCACTGCGCCCGGCCGGCGGACAGTCCTTCTCCGGCGACTTCGTGGTGGCCGCCCGCACCGGCGGCGGGCGCACCCTCGAGGTCGTCCTCACCGACGTCTCCGGCAAGGGCATGGACGCGGCCTCCCGCGCCCTGCTGCTCTCCGGCGCCTTCGGCGGCCTCCTCGGCTCCCTGCCGCCGCACGGCTTCCTTCCCGCCGCCAACGGCTATCTCCTCCGGCAGGACTGGGACGAGGGCTTCGCGACCTCCGTCCACCTCGTCCTCGACCTCGACAGCGGCGACTTCGAGCTGTTCTCCGCCGGACACCTCCCCGCCCTCCAACTCAGCGCGGGCACCGGCAAATGGGAGGAGAAGGCCGCCGACGGCCCGCTCCTGGGCGTCTACGACGGTGCCCAGTTCGACCCCATCAAGGGCACCCTCCGCCCCGGCGACGTCCTGATGCTCTTCACCGACGGCCTCGTGGAGACCGCCGACCGGGACATCAGCGAAGGCATCGACCGCCTCACCGGCGAGGCCGACCGCTATGTCTCCGCCGGCTTCCAGGGTGCCGCCTGGCATCTGATCGAGACGGTGGCCAAGGACGTCAACGACGACCGCGCGCTGCTGCTGATCTGCCGCGAGTAGGACGGCCCCCAGGTCACCGGGGGTTAGCCCCACCCCGTACACACCGGAAACCGCCATGGCCGCGGCCGCTCCGCGCTCCGTACGTTCGAGGGAATCGGGCGAACTCCTCGGAAGGCGGAAACCATGCGGCTGCGCGAGCGGCGACGCGGGCATCACACCAGCGGGCAGCACACCGGCGAGTACGACGCGGCCGGAACCGGCGACCACGCCGTCGGCCGCGGTGGCGGCGCCGTGCACGCCTTGCGCGGGATCGACCTTGTGCTGCCGCGCGGCAGCTTCACCGCCGTGATGGGCCCGTCCGGATCCGGCAAGTCCACGTTCCTCCAGTGCGCCGCGGGACTCGACCGGCCCACCGCGGGATCCGTACGGCTGGGCGGCACCGAGATCACCGGCATGAGCGAGAACAAGCTCACCGCGCTGCGCCGCAGCCGCCTCGGCTTCGTCTTCCAGGCCTTCAATCTGCTGCCTTCGCTCACCGTCGAGCAGAACGTGCTGCTCCCCCTGCGGCTCGCGGGCGTCCGCCCCGACCGCCGCCTGGCCCGCGAAGTGCTCGCCCAAGTCGGACTGCACGAGCACTCCCAGCACCGCCCCGGGCAGCTCTCCGGCGGCCAGCAACAGCGCGTGGCCATCGCCCGAGCCCTCGTCACCCGCCCTGACGTCGTCTTCGCCGACGAGCCGACCGGCGCCCTGGACACCGTCACCGCCGCCGAGGTGCTCGTCCTGCTGCGGCACGCCGTGGACGCGCTCGGCGCGACCGTCGTCATGGTCACCCACGACCCGGTGGCCGCCGGCTACGCCGACCACACGCTCTTCCTCGCCGACGGCTCCATCGCCGACCGGCTGCCCCGCTCCCCGGCAGCCGACATCGCCGAGCGGATGACCCGGCTCACCGGCCGGGTCCCCGCCGCCGCTGCCGCTGCCATGGCCGGGGGACCGGTCCGATGAGGTCGTTCAGCAACGGACTGGCCCGCGCCGCCGTCCGGTTCAAACCGTCCGCCTTCGCGGGCACCTTCATCGCCCTGATGCTCGCCGCGGTGATCGTGTCCGCCTGCGGGATCCTGCTGGAGACCGGCCTGAGGGCCTCCGTACCGCCGGAGCGCTACGCCGCCGCCCCCGTCGTGGCCACCGCCGATCAAGACGTCGACTACGGCAGCGGGGACGTGGCCGACAGCAAGCAGGTTCCCGACCGGGCCCGGCTCGACGCCTCCCTCGTCACCACCGCCGCCCGCACCCCGGGCGCCGCCGCGGCGGCGCCCGATCTGACCTTCCCGCTGCGCACCGCCCACGGCGGGCTGACCGGCCATGGCTGGGGCGCGGCCCCCTTCACCGGTATCGCCCTGGCCAACGGCAGCGCACCGCGCGGCGGCGAGGTGGTGCTCACCGAGGCCGCCGCCCGCGCCGCGGGCACCGGCGTGGGCGGGCGGATCACCGTGACCGCACCGGACGGCGACCACACCTTCCGGGTGTCCGGACTCGCCCGTACCACCGGCGCTGCGCACTCCGCCGAGGACGAGGGTCCGGCCGCCTGGTTCACCGACCGCCGGGCGGGGGCGCTCAGCGGCCACCCCCGTGACGTCGACGCGATCCTCGTCCGCCCCGGACCGGGCACCACCGCCGACACGCTCGCCGACCGTCTGGAGCGGGCCTTCCGGGGCGCCGCCCACGCACCGGGCGTCCACACCGGCGACGGCCGTGGCGACGTCGAGGAGCCCGCGCTCGCCGAGGCGAAGGAGACGCTCATCGCCCTCGGCGGCTCCTTCGGCGGAGTGGCCACCGCCGTCGCCGTCTTCACCGCCGCGGGCACCGTCGCCCTCTCCGTCGGCCAGCGCCGCCGCGAATTCGCGCTGCTGCGCGCGATCGGCGCCACCCCGCGCCAGATCCGCCGGTCGATCGCCACCGAGGCCCTGCTGGTCGCACCGCTCGCGGGCGCGCTCGGCTGTCTGCCCGGAATCGCCCTGGCGCGCTGGTGGTTCGGACAGCTCAAGGACAAAGGGGCGGTCCCCGAAGAGGTGGAGTTCGCGCTCTCCTGGCTGCCGCCGACGATCGCCGTCGGCGCGGGCCTGCTGACCGCTCTCCTGGCGGGCCTGGTGGCCGCCCGCCGCCCCGCGCGGATCACACCGGGCCAGGCCCTCGGCGAGGCGGCCGTCGAACGGCTGCGGCCCGGACTGATCCGTACGCCACTGGGCCTGGCCGCCCTCGTCGGCGGCTTCGTCCTCGCCGGGGTCGCCGCCTCGTCCACCGGTGAGGACGCGGCCAACGCCGCCCTCGGCGTCGTGATGCTCTTCATGCTCGCCGTGGGGCTGCTCGGCCCGCAGATCGCCCGGCTGTGCGCCTGGCTGATCGGGATGCCGCTGCGCGCGGGATCCGCCGCGGCCCATCTGGCGTCCACCACCACCCGGGCCAACGCCGGCCGCCTCGCCTCCGCGATCACCCCGATCGTGCTGGCCATGGCCTTCTCCTCCACCCTGGTCTTCCTGCACACCAGCGAGGACCACGTGACGGCGGAGCAGTCCCGGGCGGGCATCGTCGCCGACCAGGTGCTCACCGCACCCGACGGCCTCCCGTCCGGCACCGCCGAACGGGCCGCGTCCGTCCGGGGCGTCACGGCGGCGGTGGGCGTCCTGCGCACCGGCGTCCTGGTCCCGACCGGCTCGGGCGGAGCCAGTCCACTGGAAGGCGTCTCCGCCCAGGGCGTCTCGGGCGGCGGCCGCGCCCTGGCGGCGGTGCAGGATCTGGACCTCCGTACCGGCCGGCTGGACGAGCTCGGCGCGGGCCGGGTGGCGGTCGACGCGAACGTGGCGGAGGCGGCGGGCGTCGAGGTCGGCGACCGGCTGCGGCTGCGGCTCCCGGACGGCACCGCCGTGCGGCCCAAGGTGATCGCCACCTATGGGCGGGGTCTGGGCCTCGCCCGGGTCACCTTCCCCCGGGCGGCGCTGACAGCCCATGTGACGGCGTCCTTCGACAGCACGGTGCTGGTACGGGACGACGCGGGCGCGGACCGGGCGGCCGTCGCGGCGGCCCTCGGCCGGATCGGCGCGCAGGTCACCGACCGGGACGGCTACGCGGCCGCCCAGGACGAGGAGCGCGAGCTCAACGCCTGGGCCAACACCACCATGGCCGCGGTCCTCGGCGGCTTCGCCGCCGTCGGCGCCGCCAACACCCTGGTGATGACGGTGCTCGACCGCCGCCGCGAGCTGAGCACCCTGCGGCTGATCGGATCCACCCGTCGGCAGATCCTCGGGATGGTGCGCTGGGAGGCCCTGCTGGTGGCCACCGCGGGCATCGTCCTGGGCACGGCCATCGCCCTGGCGACGCTCACCCCGATGACCCGCGGGCTGACCGGGGAGGGCCCGTACATCCCGCCGCTCACCTACGGCGCCTTCGCGGGCACGGCCGTGGCGCTCGGCCTGGTGGCGACGGGGCTGCCCGCGCGGGCGGCGCTGCGCCGGAAGCGCCGGGGCCTGTAGGGACACGATGAGGGCCGGAGCCATGTGGCTCCGGCCCTCATCGTTCCCGTCGCGCGTTCCCGGGTGGGGGTCCTCAGGCCGCCGTCGTGGTGCGCTTGCGGGCCAGCTCGGCGGGGTCCTTCTTGAAGGCCCACGCCATCTTCGGCTCCATCGCGAAGCGGAAGGCACGCTGTACCGGCGGTGTGCAGAGCACGGTGACCACGCTCGCCGCGATGATCGTGACCGTGATCTCGCCGAGCGGCTTGTGCAGCCACTCGTACTCGTCGAACCAGCCCCAGAACCGGGAGCCCTTGGCGAGGAAGCCGTGCAGCAGATAGCCGTAGAGCGTTCCGGCGCCCAGTGCGGTGAACCACATATGGCGCCGCGGCACCCAGGCGAAGAAGCAGCTGACCAGCACGATCGAGCAGCCGAAGAGGGCGAGCGTCATCACCGGACCGGTCCACGGCGGAGCGCCGAGCTCCTGGACGCTGTCGCGGTGGTAGAACCAGGCCGAGCTCATCCGCGGGGCCGCCCAGTAGGCGAACAGCAGGGCGCACAGACCGATCGGCAGCGACAGCCAGCGCACCGAGTTCCGCCGCACCATCTGGAAGTGCTCGGGCTTCATGCACAGGCCCAGCACGAAGAACGGCAGGAACTGGAGCACCCGCTGGAGGTCGAGGTCGTCACCGATGTCGGGGGAGACCGACGCGAGCGTGGCGATCGCCAGCGAGAGCGGGATCGGCCAGCGCACCAGCTTCCAGATGGGAGTCGACAGCCGCCAGACGAAGAGCGCGACCAGGAACCAGGTGAGGTACCAGGGGTCCAGCAGGCTGAAGTCGTAGGTGGGGTCGTCATCGGCCCAGCGCTTGAAGAAGGTGTACGCCACCTCGAAGATCAGGTACGGCACGGCGATCCCGGTGATCAGCCGCTTGAGCCGGTCCGGCCGCATGTCGAAGCTGCGTGAGAAGTAGCCGGAGATCACGATGAAGGCCGGCATATGGAAGGTGTACACCGTCATGTACAGCGCTTCCGCGATGCGGCTGTGATCGGTGAGCGGTTCCCAGGAGTGGGCCATCGCGACGAACACGATCGCCAGGTACTTCGCGTTGTCGAAGAACGCGTCGCGCTGCTTCGGCTGCTGTCCGGCCGAGGCGCTCGGGGCGGGCGGGGCCGCCCGGTGTCCTGCTTCGTTGTCCCGCGGGGCGGGGGAAGTGGGCGCCGCCTCCTGGGCCGGAGGGAGGGGAGCCCGCTGATAGCCGTGCGGGCGCAGGGAGTTGGTCACAGGCCCTCCCACCAGGAACTGGGAGAAACCGTCCGGGACCTCACTGCGCGCGGGGGAGTCATGGCAGCGTGGAACATCTGAGGCACGATAGCGCCGAAACCTGTATTGCGTAAAACCTCGTTCACTTCTTTGTGGCTAATACCTTCCGTACCTCGGTCGATGGCCTTCCGCGATCAAGTCGACAAAGTGATCCAGGTAGGCGATTTCGCCACTCTTGGTGTCCGTTCTGTCATGCTTCATACCTCTTAAATGGGGCATATGCCCCTCAGGAGGCTCTGGCGGAATGTCTGATTCATTGATGCTTTGTCACCCTCCCGAGCGACCGCCAAAAGAATTCCGAATTGATTGCCCGGGTCATCGAGTTGGCTATCCGATGGGGTCTGAAATTGATGTTCGGATGGCTCCTCGAATTGTGGGCAGCATCACCCGTGTCCACTTGTGTGATGGATTACCGGACGGGTACCGGAGGGGTGGGTGAGCTGCGGGGCGTCCGCCATTGGCCGCTTCACCCCGCTGCTGTGGGGCGGGAGTTGGTGGCACGATGGTGGCCGCGGGGGTGTGCGGGGTCGCGTGCTTCCGGGGCCGGAGAGACATGTGCGACCGAGGATGCGTGATCAGCTGTGGTCATTTCTCTGTCATTGGTGCTGCTGGTCGGCATCGTCCTGGTGCTGATGATCCGCAATGGCTCGATCAAGTGGGGGCCGGGCCTCGTCGCGATCCTCTTCGGCTTCCTGCTCGCCTCCTCGGATCTCGCACCGGACATCCAGGACTTCCTGGACTCGGTCGCGAACGCCATCAGTGACATAGACCTCTGACCCCGCCCGCGGGGGCGCGCGAAACCGGCGTGAACCTGGCGTGAAACCGGCGCGAAACCAGCGCCGGACCAGGCGCCGGAAACCCGTGGGAACGCACAACGGCCCGGTCCGGAACAGATGTCCGGAACCGGGCCGAGGGCCGTGGAGCGGGCGACGGGAATCGAACCCGCGTAGCCAGTTTGGAAGACTGGGGCTCTACCATTGAGCTACGCCCGCGCGCGCCGCGTCCGCCCGGTACGCCGGGACGGCAGCCGTCCGGGAATCATCGCCCGGAGCGCGGCACGGCATGCATCGTAGCGGGTTCCGGTGCTCTCCCGCACACCCTTGCCCACCAGTCGAATAACCGGCGGCCAGGGCGTCCGCGGCCATGTACCCTACGTGTCGCACCGACGGGGTGTGGCGCAGCTTGGTAGCGCGTCCGCTTTGGGAGCGGAAGGTCGTCGGTTCGAATCCGGCCACCCCGACCAGCACAGGCGACAAGATCGCATTGTGGGGCGCGTCAGCCGTGCGGTTACTATGCAAGCTGCGCGTCTGTGTCTTTATCTCTACCGGGCGCGATCCGCTGCGGACGCATCAGCGCAAGCAGCAGAACACCACACGTCAGCCCCAAGGAGACCGAACCGTGAAGAGCGCCGTGGAGAACCTGAACCCGACCCGGGTTCGGCTCACTGTCGAGGTGCCCTTCGAGGAGCTCAAGCCCAGCCTCGACGCGGCGTACAAGAAGATCAACCAGCAGGTCACGGTGCCTGGGTTCCGTAAGGGCAAGATCCCGGCCCGCGTTATCGACCAGCGGTTCGGCCGCGGCGCGGTGCTGGAGGAGGCCGTCAACGACGCGCTCCCGAAGTTCTACACCGAAGCGGTCAACGAGGGTGAGCTCAACCCGCTCGGCCAGCCCGAGGTGGACATCACCGAGCTCAAGGACAACGAGCTGCTGGCGTTCACCGCCGAGGTCGACATCCGGCCGACGATCGAGATCCCGGACTACTCGGGCATCGAGGTCACCGTCGACTCCGTCGAGGTGTCCGACGAGGACATCGACACGTCGGTCGAGCAGCTGCGCGACCGCTTCGCCACCACCGCCGCCGTCGAGCGTGCCGCGGCCGAGGGCGACGTCGTCGTCATCGACCTCGAGGCCAAGGTCGACGGCGAGGTCCTGGAGGACGGCGTCGCCAAGGGCGTCAGCTACACGATCGGCTCCGGTGAGCTGCTGGACGGCATCGACGAGGCCGTGACCGGCCTGGAGGCCGGCGGCTCCGCCACCTTCACCTCCGAGCTCAAGGGCGGCTCCGCCCAGGGCAAGGAGGCCGAGGTCACGGTCGAGGTCTCCGAGGTCAAGGCCCGTGAGCTGCCCGAGCTGGACGATGACTTCGCTCAGCTGGCCAGCGAGTTCGACACCCTCGAGGAGCTGCGCGCGGACAGCCGCAAGCGCCTGGAGCGGACCAAGAAGTTCGAGCAGGCCACCCAGGCCCAGGAGAAGGTGCTGGACGCCCTGCTGGAGCTGGCCGAGGTCCCGATCCCCGAGAAGCTGCTCGAGGACGAGATCAACACCCGCAAGCACAACCTGGAGCACCACCAGCTCGGCCAGATGGGCCTGAACCTGGACGCCTACCTCCAGATGCAGGGCAAGACCGCCGAGGAGTTCGACGCCGAGCTCAAGGAGCAGGCCGAGAAGGGCATCCGCACCCAGTTCGTCCTGGACGAGCTGGTCAACAAGGAGCAGCTCTCGGTCGGCCAGGAGGAGCTCACCGAGCACCTGATGCGCCGTGCGCAGTCCTCCGGGATGAGCCCCGACCAGTTCGCCCAGGCCGTGGTCGAGGGCGGCCAGGTGCCGATGCTCGTGGGTGAGGTCGCCCGCGGCAAGGCGCTGGCCGTAGTGGTCGAGGCCGCCAAGGTCGTCGACGACAAGGGCGAGACCGTCGACCTGGACGACGAGGACGAGACCGGCGAGACCGTCGAGGTCACCGGCGAGGAGGGCTCCGAGGAGGCCGCCGAGGCCGCTGAGGCGTCCGCCGACGACACGCAGGCGGAGGGCGACCAGCAGGACAAGGCCGAGAGCTGACCCTCGCCCGCTCCGCAGCCCGTACGAACGGGCCCGAACGTATGCACACGTCCGGGCCCGTTCGTGTTCCGCGAAGCGGTACCCCCGCGGCCCGGTGCCGCGGTGGGACATGCGCTCAGAGCGAACAGTTCCTGATGCGGGATGGCCGCCGCCGACCAGCGCGTTAGGGTCCGTAGATACGAGGGCAGGGGAGTCTCACAAGCCCGCCGGGGCGCACCGGCGGCCATGTCCCCCGCGCCCAGAAGAAGACGCTGAGACGGCCAGTCGCCGTCAGAGACGAGCAGGTGGATACGTGACGAATACGATGCCTTCCGCCGCCGGCGAGCCGACCATCGGTGGCCTCGGCGACCAGGTCTACAACCGGCTGCTCGGCGAGCGGATCATCTTCCTCGGCCAGCCGGTCGACGACGACATCGCGAACAAGATCACGGCGCAGCTGCTTCTGCTGGCAGCCGACCCGGACAAGGACATCTACCTCTACATCAACTCTCCGGGCGGCTCGATCTCGGCCGGCATGGCGATCTACGACACCATGCAGTACATCCAGAACGACGTGGTCACCATCGCCATGGGCCTCGCCGCCTCGATGGGCCAGTTCCTGCTGAGTGCCGGGACCCCGGGCAAGCGGTTCGCGCTGCCGAACGCCGAGATCCTGATCCACCAGCCCTCCGCGGGTCTGGCGGGTTCGGCCTCGGACATCAAGATCCACGCAGAGCGGCTGCTGCACACCAAGAAGCGCATGGCGGAGCTGACCGCCTTCCACACCGGCCAGACCGTGGAGCAGATCACCCGCGACTCGGACCGTGACCGCTGGTTCTCCGCCGAGGAGGCCAAGGAGTACGGCCTGGTCGACGACGTCATGCTGTCCGCCTCCAGCGTTCCGGGCGGGGGCGGCACTGGGGCCTGAGTCCCGCCGTCCCGTAGCCGACCTCCAGCCCTCAGATCGCCACAGGATGGTGAAGACCCAGATGAACAACTTTCCCGGCAGCGGCATCTACGACCGCCCGATGGCCGAATCCCGCTATGTCGTGCCGCGCTTCGTCGAGCGCACCTCCCAGGGCATCCGCGAGTACGACCCGTACGCCAAGCTCTTCGAGGAGCGGGTGATCTTCCTGGGCGTGCAGATCGACGACGCCTCGGCCAACGACGTCATGGCGCAGCTGCTGTGCCTGGAGTCGATGGACCCGGACCGCGACATTTCGGTCTACATCAACTCGCCCGGCGGCTCGTTCACCGCGCTGACCGCCATCTACGACACGATGCAGTTCGTCAAGCCCGACATCCAGACGGTCTGCATGGGCCAGGCGGCGTCCGCCGCCGCCGTGCTGCTCGCCGCTGGTACCCCCGGTAAGCGGATGGCGCTGCCCAACGCCCGGATCCTGATCCACCAGCCCTACAGCGAGACCGGCCGCGGCCAGGTCTCCGACCTGGAGATCGCGGCCAACGAGATCCTGCGGATGCGCTCGCAGCTGGAGGAGATGCTGGCCAAGCACTCCACCACGCCGATCGAGAAGATCCGCGACGACATCGAGCGGGACAAGATCCTGACCGCCGAGGAGTCGCTGTCGTACGGTCTGATCGACCAGATCGTCTCGACCCGCAAGACCTCCGTCGGCCTCGGGTGAAGCAACGGTGACATTGCCCCCCTTGGACCGAGTAGGTCCAAGGGGGGCCCGAACCGGGGGCTCGGCAAGGTACCGTCATAGAGGGCTGGGGCCGGTCCCCGGTAACAGAAGCAGAAAGCGCAGCGCAAGCACCCGGGTCCGCCGGGCAAAGCGGATCCAAGGCGAAGGGGAAGCACCTCGTGGCACGCATCGGTGACGGCGGCGACCTGCTCAAGTGCTCGTTCTGCGGGAAGAGCCAGAAGCAGGTGAAGAAGCTCATCGCGGGCCCGGGTGTGTACATCTGCGATGAGTGCATCGATCTCTGCAACGAGATCATCGAGGAGGAGCTCGCCGAGACCTCCGAGGTGCGCTGGGAGGAACTCCCCAAGCCGCGCGAGATCTACGAGTTCCTCGAGGGCTATGTGGTCGGCCAGGAGGCCGCCAAGAAGGCGCTCTCCGTCGCCGTCTACAACCACTACAAGCGGGTGCAGGCGGGGGAGAACGGCGGCCACAACCGCGACGACGGCATCGAGTTGGCGAAGTCCAACATCCTGCTGCTCGGCCCCACCGGCTCCGGCAAGACGCTGCTGGCCCAGACCCTCGCCCGGATGCTCAACGTCCCCTTCGCCATCGCCGACGCCACCGCGCTCACCGAGGCGGGCTATGTCGGCGAGGACGTGGAGAACATCCTCCTGAAGCTGATCCAGGCCGCTGACTACGACGTCAAGAAGGCCGAGACGGGCATCATCTACATCGACGAGATCGACAAGGTGGCCCGTAAGAGCGAGAACCCCTCGATCACCCGTGATGTCTCCGGTGAGGGCGTCCAGCAGGCGCTGCTGAAGATCCTCGAGGGCACCACCGCCTCCGTTCCGCCGCAGGGCGGCCGCAAACATCCGCATCAGGAGTTCATCCAGATCGACACCACGAACGTGCTGTTCATCGTGGGCGGCGCCTTCGCCGGTCTGGAGAAGATCATCGAGTCGCGGGCGGGCGCCAAGGGCATCGGCTTCGGCGCCACCATCCGCTCCAAGCGCGAGATCGAGGCCAGCGACCAGTTCCAGGAGGTCATGCCGGAGGACCTGGTGAAGTTCGGGATGATCCCGGAGTTCATCGGCCGTCTCCCGGTCATCACCTCCGTCCACAACCTCGACCGCGAGGCGCTGCTCCAGATCCTGGTCGAGCCGCGGAACGCACTGGTCAAGCAGTACCAGCGGCTGTTCGAACTCGACGGTGTGGAGCTGGACTTCGACCGCCCCGCCCTGGAGGCCATCGCCGACCAGGCGATCCTGCGCGGCACCGGCGCGCGCGGACTGCGCGCCATCATCGAAGAGGTGCTGATGTCGGCGATGTACGAGGTGCCGTCCCGCAAGGACGTCGCCCGGGTCGTCATCACCGAAGAGGTCGTGCACTCCAACGTCAACCCGACCCTGGTCCCGCGCACCCGCGGCAGCGAGCCGGGCGAGCGCCACGAGAAGAGCGCCTGACCGCCTGCTGAACGCTGAACGCAGGAAGAGGGCCCCGGTTTCCCGGGGCCCTCTTCCTGTTCTTGTGTGCGCCTGAGGGCGCCCCCGCGACGCGTCAGGCGGGCTTGCGGGTGTCCTTGTAGATACCGGCGGTCACCTTGGCGAAGTCCTCCACATCGACGTCGGACGCGCTCTCGCGCTCGCCGTCGACGTCCAGCACCATCGCCGCGTCGGTCTTCTCCGCCCAGGCACAGGCCGGGGCGTAGAGACGGTCGTAGAGCTTGACCACCTCGCACTCGATGGCGGGGCCGTCCGCGCCGTTGGGCTGGAACTTCTTCCGCTTCTGCTCGACGCTCGGGGAGCTGTCGCCGCCCTTGAAGCTCTTGAACATCGAGTCCTGGACCTTCTTGGGATCGCTGATCTCGCCGTACATACCGGAGAAGACCAGCCCCGAGTTCTCGTCGGAGGCCTGCGTGTAGCGGGCCATGACGGAGGTCGCGCCGTCGGGCATGCTGTCCTGCACGCTGGTGCCCTCGTTCTTGAGGTCCGTCGTGCCCTTGTCCAGCTTGTAATCGCCGTCGTCGAGCTCCTTGGGGGTGACCAGCTTCATCGCCTTGGGCTTGTCCTCGCCACCGGTGAGCACCAGGGCTCCGGCGACGATCGCGCCCGTCACCACCAGCGCGGCGGCCGTAATGGCGATGATCTTGGTCTTGTTGCGCCCTCCGCCGGGCGCGGGTTGCCCCGGGTAGGGCGGCTGTCCATAGGGTCCCGGCTGCTGGGGGTAGCCGTACCCCTGCTGGGGTGCCTGCGGCTGCTGGGGGTAGCCGTAGGACGGGGACTGGGCGTACGGATTGGGCTCCGCGGACGGCTGCTGGCCCCCGCCGTACGGATTGGGCTGACCGCCACCGAACGGTCCGGGCGGAGGACCGGGCGGTGGCGGTGGCTGGTTGTGGCTCATGGGTGCTGGGAATTCCCCTTTCCGGTTCGCTAACTGACCTCGACACGCACGTCCTTGCGGACGTTGGCTGCGATCTCGGCGGCCTCGTCCAGCGACAGGCCCCTGCCGGACACCGCGGACGCCGTGTCGGAGACGACCACGTAGCCGACGGTGCTGTGGTCGCCCCACATGCAGATCGGGATGGTGAACGGCTTGGCGCCGCTGGTCCCGGCCGAACCCGGCGTGAACTTGGCGTTCTGGCACTTCATCACGGCGTCGTCGAGCCCGCTGGGGGACTTCTCCTCGGGGCTGCCGACCAGTTCGGCCTTGGCGCCGCTGGCACCGGCCGACGGGTCGTCCGTGGCCTCCTTGGCGATCTTGGCGAACGCGCCGTCGACCACCGCCGCGGGGTCCTTCACCTCGCCCCAGACGCCCTTGAACTCCAGGGCCTTGAGGTCCATGCCGGAGCCCGACTTGTAACTGGCGCCGGTGCCCTCCGGGTTGGTGACCCCAAAGGTGGCGAAGTCCTGCTTGTCGCTCTCGCTCAGCTTCTCGGACCCTTCGGAGCCGGGCTCCTTGGTGTAGTCCGTGGCCACCGTCTGGGGCGTGGTGAGCTTGTAGCGCTTGCCGTCGTCGGCGACCTTCGAGCTGCCGCCCTTGTTGCCGCCCTTGGCGTTGTTGCCGCCCTTGTCGTCGTCACCGCCGCCCATCAGCACCACACCGCCGATCACCGCGGCCACCACGACCACCGCGCCGATGGCGAGGGCTATGCCCTTCTTCTTCTTGCTGTTCGGGTCCTGGCCGGGCTGGTACGGGCCCGGCATGCCCGGCTGCCCGTAGGGCGGCTGCTGGGGCTGGCCGTACGGCGGGGCGGGCTGCTGCGGCGCCTGCGGGTAGCCGTAGCCCGGCTGCGGCTGGCCCTGCGGCTGGCCCTGGGGCTGCCCGTAGGGGTTCGGCTGCGGGGGCTGCTGCCCGTAGCCGCCCTGCTGGGGGTAGCCGTAGCCGGGCTGGCCGGCGGCACCGCCCTGCCCGTAGGGTCCCGGCGTCTGCGGCTGCTGACCGTAGGGGCCCGGCTGGTTGTAGCTCATGTCAGTCCTTCGTTTGAACTTGGGTGTTGCTAGCTGTCTCGCGCGACGCGTGCGTCTTCGCGCACCTTGGCCGTCACATCGGCGGCGTCCTTCAGGGACATGCTGTCGCCCAGAACCGCGGCAGCCGGGTCCGCCATCACCGTGACGCCCAGGGTGTTCTTATCGCCCCAGACGCACGCGGGCGCCTCCATGGATCCCTGTTGGGATGTGAACTTCATCGACTGGCACTTCAGGACGTCCCCGTCGAAGCCGTCCGGAGTGAACTCCTGGGCCGAGCCGTTGGCCTTGGCGGTGCCGTTGTCCCGCAGGGTTTTGACGATGACCGCGAGTACGAGGTCCGCGCCCCGCTTGGGATCGCTCACCTCGCCCCAGACGCCGGTGAACTTCATCATCTTCTTGCCGGACGTCTGGTAGTCGGCGGCCACCAGATGCGGATCCTTGACGACCGGAATGCTCTGGAGGTCCTTTTTGCCCGCCGCCGACAGATCCTTGTCGTCGGTGCCGGCTCCCTGGCGCTGGTACTCCGCGGCGACCGTCTTGGGCGTCGTCAGCTTGTACGGACCGCTGTCCCCGCCGAACAGCACGAAGGCCCCCGCCGCCAGGCCGCCCACGACCACCAGGGCCCCCACCGTGAGCCCGATCGTCCGCCCCTTGCCGCGGCCGCCGGGTGCGGGCGGCGGCCCGCCGTAGTAGCCCGCCCCCTGCTGCGGAGGCTGGCCGTAGGGCGCCTGGGGCGGTGTGTACGGCCCCGGCGCGCTGTAGGGGCTCGGCTGTCCGTAGCCTCCCTGCGGGGACTGGCTGTAGCCGGGCTGCTGGGCATAGGGATTGGGCACAGGCGGCTGACCGGCGCCGTACGGCCCTGGCTGACCCCCGTAGGGGCCGGGCTGCGGCGGCGGTTGCTGATAGCTCATCGTGCCTCTCTCCATGATGCGCATGACAGGTGCGGAACATCCTTCCCGACGCGTTGCCATGGCTCGGCGCCGGGGCCACAACGGGTTCGTAACGGAGTGCCCCCGCCCTTTAGACTGCGGTCGTGACCGAGAACTCTTCGCAGCGCCCCGACAGCGGGCCGAACAGCCACCCCGAACTGCCGACCCAGTACGCGCCGGCCGATGTAGAGGGGCAGTTGTACGAGCGCTGGGTAGAGCGTGGTTATTTCGAGGCCAGCGCGAAGAGCGACAAAGAGCCCTACACCATCGTCATCCCGCCCCCGAACGTGACCGGATCGCTGCACCTCGGTCATGCCTTCGAACACACCCTCATCGATGCGCTCACCCGGCGCAAGCGGATGCAGGGCTACGAGACGCTGTGGCAGCCCGGGATGGACCACGCCGGTATCGCCACGCAGAACGTGGTCGAGCGCGAGCTGGCCAAGGAGGGGGCCTCCCGCCACGACCTGGGCCGTGAGGCGTTCGTCGAGCGGGTGTGGCGCTGGAAGGGCGAGTCCGGCGGGCAGATCTCCGGCCAGATGCGGCGCCTGGGCGACGGCGTCGCCTGGAACCGCGAGCGCTTCACGATGGACGAGGGGCTGTCCAAGGCCGTCCAGACCATCTTCAAGAAGCTCTACGACGATGAGCTGATCTACCGCGCCGAGCGCATCATCAACTGGTGCCCACGCTGTCTCACGGCCATCTCCGACATCGAGGTCGAGTACGACGACGAGGACGGCGAGCTCGTCTCGATCCGCTACGGCGACGGGGAGACGTCGATCGTTGTCGCCACCACCCGCGCGGAGACGATGCTCGGCGACACCGCCGTCGCGGTCCACCCGGACGACGAGCGCTACCGCCACCTGATCGGCACCGAGATCGAGCTGCCGCTCACCGGCCGCCGTATCCCGGTCGTCGCCGACGCCCATGTCGACCCGGAGTTCGGCACCGGCGCGGTCAAGGTCACCCCGGCCCACGACCCGAACGACTTCGAGATCGGCCAGCGCCACGGCCTGCCGAACCTCTCCGTCATGGACGAGCACGCGGTGATCACCGCCCACGGCCTCTTCCAGGGCCTGGACCGGCTGGAGGCGCGCAGCGCCATCGTCGGTGCCCTGCGCGCCGAGGGCCGTATCGTCGCCGAGAAGCGGCCGTACACCCACGCCGTGGGCCACTGCTCGCGGTGCAAGACCACCATCGAGCCGCGGCTGTCCATGCAGTGGTGGGTCAAGGTCGGTCCGCTGGCGAAGGCCGCGGGCGACGCGGTCCGCGACGGCCGGGTGAAGATCCACCCGGAGGACATGTCCAAGCGCTACTTCGACTGGGTCGACAACCTCCACGACTGGTGCATTTCGCGCCAGCTGTGGTGGGGCCACCGGATCCCGGTCTGGTACGGGCCGAACGGCGAGGTCGTGTGCGTCGGCCCGGACGAGGAGCCGCCGAGCGGCGAGGGCTGGACGCAGGACAACGACGTCCTGGACACCTGGTTCTCCTCGGGGCTGTGGCCGTTCTCCACGATGGGCTGGCCGGAGCGGACCGAGAGCCTGGAGAAGTTCTATCCGAACTCGGTCCTGGTCACCGGCTACGACATCCTCTTCTTCTGGGTCGCCCGGATGATGATGTTCGGCCTCTACGCGATGGACGGCACCCCGCCGTTCCACACCATCGCCCTGCACGGCATGGTCCGTGATCAGTTCGGCAAGAAGATGTCCAAGTCTTTCGGAAACGCGGTCAATCCGCTGGACTGGATGGACCTGTACGGCTCCGACGCGGTCCGCTTCACCCTGGCCCGCGGCGCCAACCCCGGTGTGGACGTCCCGATCGGCGAGGACTGGGTCCAGGCGTCCCGCAACTTCGCCAACAAGATCTGGAACGCGACCCGCTTCGCGCTGATGAACGGCGCCACGGTCGAGGGCGAACTCCCCGCCGCCGAGCGACTTTCGGCCACCGACCGCTGGATCCTGTCCCGGCTGAACAAGGTCGTCGCCGAGGTCGACGCGTTCTACGAGGACTACCAGTTCGCCAAGCTCTCCGACGTCCTCTACCACTTCGCGTGGGACGAGGTCTTCGACTGGTACGTCGAGCTGTCCAAGACCACCTTCGCCAAGGGCGGTGCGGAGGCCGACGCCTCGCGCCGGGTCCTCGGTGAGGTCCTGGACGTCACGCTGCGGCTGCTGCACCCGGTCGTCCCCTTCGTCACCGAGAAGCTGTGGACCTCGCTGACCGGCCAGGAGTCGGTGGTCATCGCCGACTGGCCCAAGGACAGCAGCTTCCGGGACGAGGCGGCCGAGCGGGAGATCGAGAACCTCCAGCAGGTGGTCACCGAGGTTCGCCGGTTCCGCGCCGACCAGGGGCTCCAGCCCGGCCAGCGGGTTCCCGCGCGGCTCGAGCTGTCCGGCACCCAGCTGGCCGCCCACGAGGACGCCATGCGTTCACTGCTGCGCCTCCAGCCGGCCGGTGAGGACTTCACCGCCACCGCCTCGCTGCCGGTCGCGGGCGCCACGGTGGCGCTCGACCTGTCCGGTGCGATCGACGTCGAGGCCGAGCGCAAGCGGCTGGCCAAGGACCTGGCCGCGGCCGAGAAGGACAAGGCGCAGACCACGGCGAAGCTGGCCAACGAGGGCTTCCTCGCCAAGGCGCCGGACCATGTGGTGGAGAAGATCCGCACCCGGCAGGCGACCGCCGAGGCCGATATCGCCCGGATCACCGCCCAGTTGGCGGCCCTGCCCCAGGGCTGATCCGCCGCGTTCGCAACCGCAGCGCCCCCGCCGTCCGCCGGCGGGGGCGCTGACGCGTTGTGACACACCGATTTCACAGTCGATGCACAGGTATGCCCCATCGGGAACCACAACGGACCTTCCGGGAGTCTTCCCCATGTACGTCCCGGAAGGAGCTCTGGCTGAATGAACAAGCCGCTGCGGAAGGCCTCCGTGTTCACCCTGCTGCTGGTGCTGTCCCTCATCGTCTGGGCCACCTATGTCCAGATGGCGCGGGGCAGTGAACTCCGGGACAACCAGCACAACACCCGCAACGCCATCGCCCGGTATGCGAACCCCCTCGGCGACATCGTCGTGGACGGCAAGCCGATCACCGGCTCCCGGGCCACCGAGGGCTCTCTGCGCTACAAGCGCACCTACACCGACGGGAAGCTGTACGCGCCGGTGACCGGCTACGCCTCCCAGGCGTACGGCAGCAATCAGCTGGAGGCCCTGGAGCGCTCGGTCCTCGACGGCTCCGACAGCAGGCTGAAGAACCCCCTCCAGGCGGTCACCCGTGAGCCCTCCGAGCCCGGCGATGTGATCACCACGATCGACCCGGCCGCCCAGAAGGCCGCCTTCGAGGGGCTGGGGAACAAGACCGGCGCGGCCGTGGCGATCGACCCGGAGACCGGCCGGATCCTCGCCCTGGTCAGCACGCCCTCCTACGACCCCGGCAGCTTCGCGGGCTCCTCCACCGACGACCAGAAGGCATGGCAGGCGCTCCAGAAGGACAAGAAGCAGCCGATGCTGAACCGGGCGCTGCGCCAGACGTATCCGCCGGGCTCGGCCTTCAAGCTGGTGGTGGCCGCCGCCGCGCTCGAGGACGGGCTGTACGGCTCGGTGGACGAGCGGACCGAGAGCCCCGACCCGTATCTGCTGCCGGGCACGGTCACCAAGATGCGCAACGAGAACCCGTCGGCGCCCTGCAAGGACGCGACGATCCGCACCGCCCTCCAGTACTCGTGCAACACGGTTTTCGCGAAGATGGCCGTGGACCTGGGGCAGAAGAAGGTGGCCGCACAGGCGGAGAAGTTCGGGTTCGACGACTCCGAGCTGGACATCCCGGTGCGCGCCGCGAAGAGCGTCTATCCGAGCGGGATGAACGACTCGCAGACCGGACTGACCGGAATCGGCCAGTTCGACGTCACCGCGACCCCGCTCCAGATGGCCATGGTGACATCGGCCATCGCCGACGGCGGCAAGCTGATGACCCCGTACCTGGTGGACCGTACGACGGACGGCGGCGCCTCCGCCCTGGACCGCACCGAGGCCAAGAGCTACGGCCGGGCGATGTCCGAGGACACCGCGGACCAACTGCGCTCGGCGATGCGGACCGTCGTGGACCGGGGCACCGGCACCAATGCCAAGATCCCCGGGACGGAGGTGGGCGGCAAGACCGGCACCGCGCAGCACGGCGAGAACAACAGCGGTACGCCGTACGCGTGGTTCGTGAGTTACGCGGATGACGGCGAGGGCCACAAGGTCGCGGTCGCGGTGGTCGTCGAGGACAGCGACGCGGCGCGCGCCGATGTCTCCGGCGGTGGTCTGGCGGGCCCGATCGCCCGGGCGGTGATGCGGGCCACGCTGGCGTGAGAGCACGAGGCGGGCCCGGGCGTGCGAGTCCTCCCTCGTAGACTGGACCGCGTGAGCGAGCGCCCCCAGAACGAAACCGGCGAACCGGACGAATTTGACGAGATCGTCGAAGCGGAGACCGACCGTGACCCCGATCTGGCGGTGATCGAGGCCGGTAGTCGGACGCTGCGTACCCAGTCCGGGCCGCCGCAGGGTGATGGCATCCCGGCCCGGCCCGCCGACCCCGAGGTGGACCGCGCGCTGCGCGAGGTGGAGGCGGAGCTGGCCAAGCGCTGGCCGGAGACCAAGCTGGACCCCTCGCTCGTGCGCCTCGAGGCGCTGATGGACATCCTCGGTTCGCCGCAGCGGGCCTATCCCTCGATCCACATCACCGGGACCAACGGCAAGACCAGCGCCGCGCGCATGATCGAGTCGCTGCTGGGCGCCTTCGAGTTGCGTACCGGCCGCTACACCAGCCCGCATGTGCAGTCCATCACCGAGCGGATCAGCCTGGACGGCGCACCCATCTCCGCCGAGCGGTTCATCGAGACATACCAGGACATCCAGCCCTATGTGGACATGGTCGACGCTCAGCAGGAGCACCGGCTGTCCTTCTTCGAGGTGCTCACCGGTATGGCCTACGCGGCCTTCGCGGACGCGCCGGTGGACATCGCGGTCGTCGAGGTCGGCATGGGCGGCACCTGGGACGCGACCAATGTGATCGACGCGGGGGTCGCGGTGATCATGCCGATCTCCCTGGACCACACCGACCGGCTCGGCACCACTCCGGAGCAGATCGCCCGGGAGAAGGCCGGGATAGTGAAGCAGGACGCCACCGTGGTGCTGGCCCAGCAGCCGGTGGAGGCCGCGTCCGTGATCCTCAAGCGCGCGGTCGAGGCGGACGCCACGGTCGCCCGCGAGGGCATGGAGTTCGGAGTGCTCTCCCGTGAGGTGGCGGTCGGCGGCCAGCTGCTGACCCTGCGCGGCCTCGGCGGCGAGTACCCGGATGTCTTCCTCCCGCTGTACGGCGCCCACCAGGCGCACAACGCGGCGGTGGCCCTGGCCGCCGTCGAGGCGTTCTTCGGCATCGGCACCCAGCACGCCCGCACGCTCGACATCGACGCCGTCCGCGCCGCCTTCGCCTCGGTCAGCTCGCCCGGCCGGATGGAGGTGGTGCGCCGCAGTCCCACCGTGGTGCTGGACGCCGCCCACAACCCGGCGGGCGCGCACGCCGCGGCCGAGGCGGTCACCGAGGCGTTCGGCTTCAGCCGGCTGATCGGTGTGGTCGGGGTCAGCGACGACAAGGACGTACGTGGCCTGCTGGAGGCGTTCGAGCCGGTCTTCGCCGAGGTCGTGGTGACCCGTAACTCCACCCATCGCGCGATGGACGCGGACGAGCTGGCGGCCATCGCCGTCGAGGTCTTCGGCGCGGACCGGGTCCAGGTCGAGCCCCGGCTGGACGACGCGCTGGAGCAGGCTGTCACCCTGGCGGAGGAAGAGGGCGAATACTCCGGCGCCGGGGTCCTGGTCACCGGATCAGTGATCACGGTCGGCGAGGCCCGGCTGCTTCTGGGAAAGGGCTGATATGCGAACGCTGTGCGCCTCCACCCTGATCGGTGAGTTCTTCGTCATCGGCTTCGCGGGGCTGGTCGCGATGAAGACGGCCGGTCTGTCGACCGGCGCGGTCTGGACGGTCTGCGGTATCGCCATGGCGCTGTGTGTGCTGCTGTGCGGCATGCTCAGCCGTCCCGGGGCGGTGCAGATCGGCTGGGCGCTCCAGCTGGGCCTGGTGCTGAGCGGCATGGTCGTCCCCGTGATGTTCTTCCTGGGCGCGGTCTTCGCCGGGCTGTGGTGGGCCTCGGTCCACTTCGGCCGGAAGGTCGACGCGGCCAAGGCCCGGTTCGCCGGTACCGGGGCCACCCCGTCCGCTGACGCTGCGTAACGTGACCACTGTTCACCCATGTAGCCTCTGCGGCACAGCTTCACCCGCATGCCACTTCCCAAAGGAGCCCGCACCGTGACCCAGCGCACTCTCGTCCTTCTCAAGCCCGACGCCGTACGCCGTGGTCTGGTGGGCGAGATCCTGGGGCGGATCGAGAAGAAGGCGGGTTGGACCATCAGCGCCCTGGAACTGCGTGAGCTGGGCCGTGACCTCCTGGAGCAGCACTACGCCGAGCATGTGGGCAAGCCGTTCTACGAGCCGCTGGTGGAGTTCATGTCCTCCGGCCCGGTCGTGGCGCTGGTCGTCGAGGGCGAGCGGGTGATCGAGGGCGTCCGCGCGCTGGCCGGACCGACCGACCCGATCGCCGCCGCCCCGGGTTCCATCCGCGGCGATTTCGGCACCATCGTTCGGGAGAATCTCATCCACGCCTCGGACTCGGAGGAGTCCGCCCTGCGGGAAATCAAGATTTTCTTTCCCGGTCTCGCCTGATTCCCGCCGGTTCCCACCCGGCTTGGGCTAAACGATCATCAACTCGTCACACCCCTGCTGACCTGGGGGCGGTCGAATTTCTCGGCCGCCCCTCTGCATATGCGGGCCGATCGGGGGAACGCATCTCCGCGACACGACGTCACCATTAGAGGGGGCGGGCTCGTGTTCTGCTGACAATGGCGGAGGACCCCCGCAGCGTGTTCGAGCGGGCGTGACTACGATGAGAGCTTCCGCGCTCGCAGCGCACCCATCCTGCCGAACCTCAAGCATGCAATCGCTCCAGTAGGGAAGGCCTGACGTATCCTCATGGGGAACAACATGTCGTTCATCGGCCGTGACATGGCTGTCGACCTCGGCACCGCCAACACGCTGGTGTACGTCAGGGGCCGCGGGATCGTCCTCAACGAGCCGTCCGTCGTCGCCATCAACACCAACACCGGTGGAATTCTTGCTGTTGGCGCCGAGGCGAAGAAGATGATCGGCCGCACCCCTGGCAACATCGTCGCCGTGCGTCCGCTCAAGGACGGCGTTATCGCCGACTTCGAGATCACCGAGCGGATGCTGCGGTACTTCATCCTGAAGATCCACAAGCGCCGCTATCTCGCCCGGCCCCGTGTTGTGGTCTGTGTGCCGTCCGGCATCACCGGTGTGGAGCGCCGTGCCGTCATCGAGGCGTCCACCCAGGCGGGTGCCCGTCAAGTGCACATCATCGAGGAGCCCATGGCCGCCGCCATCGGCTCCGGCCTCCCGGTCCACGAGGCCACCGGCAACATGGTGGTGGACATCGGCGGCGGCACGACCGAGGTCGCCGTCATCTCGCTCGGCGGCATCGTCACCGCCCAGTCCATCCGGGTCGCGGGCGATGAGCTGGACAACGCGATCATCCAGCACATCAAGAAGGAGTACAGCCTTCTGCTCGGCGAGCGCACCGCCGAGAACATCAAGATCACCATCGGCTCCGCATTCGAGAGCGACCAGGAGGAGCACACCGAGATCCGCGGCCGCGACCTGGTCAGCGGGCTCCCCAAGACCGTTGTCATCTCCGCCGCCGAGGTCCGCAAGGCGATGGAGGAACCGGTCAACTCGATCGTCGACGCGGTCAAGACGACCCTCGACAAGTGCCCCCCGGAGCTCTCCGGCGATGTGATGGACCGCGGCATCGTGCTCACCGGCGGCGGCGCGCTGCTGCGCGGCCTGGACGAGCGGCTGCGCCGGGAGACCGGCATGCCGATCCATATCGCCGAGGACCCGCTGGACTCCGTCGCGCTCGGCTCCGGCAAGTGCGTCGAGGAGTTCGAGGCGCTCCAGCAGGTGCTGGACGCCCAGCCCCGCAGATGACAATCCGGTGTATCGGCCGTACGGGTGGATGGCTGCCCGTACGGCAGAACGCTGATATACAGGCATAAGGCTCCCCAGGACCGGCCGTAGACCACGTATCGCCGGCGACCGGTCCGACTCCGACGAGGAAGGCACGTCGCCGCACGTGAGGGACACACGAGAGAGCCGGCTGCTTCTTGTGCTGCTGGTCGCCATCGCGTTCGCGCTGATCACGGTGGACATCCGCGGCGGCGAGGACTCACCCCTCGACGGCGCGCGCCAGGCCGCCGCTTCGGTCTTCGGCCCCGTGGAGGACGGCGTCGCGTCCGCCGTCGACCCGGTCGGCAACGCGGTGGCGGCCGTTCGTGACTCCGACGAACGGCACGACCGCATCAAGGCCCTGGAGCAGGAGAACGCCAAGCTGAAGGCGCGGCTCGGCAGCAACGACCGCAACCGCGCCCGGGTGGTCGAACTCGACAAGCTGCGGAAGGTCGCCAGCCGCGGCCAGTACGGCATCAAGGGCGCCGAGGTCATCGGGATCGGCGCCGCTCAGGGCTTCTCCTGGACCGTCACCATCGACATCGGCAGCGACGACGGCATCCGCCGCGACATGACCGTCCTCAACGGCGACGGACTGGTCGGCCGGATCACCACTGTCGGCCCCTCCACCTCCACCGTGCTGCTCGCCATCGACCCCGACTTCACCGTCGGCACCCGGATGGAGAAGTCCGGTGAGCTCGGCTTCGCGGGCGGGCGCGGCGACCGTTCGCTCCACGTCCAGCTCCTCAACGGCAAGGCGAAGATCAAGAAGGGTGACCGGCTGGTCACTTTCGGCTCCCAGGCGGACAAACCGTTCGTACCCGGCGTTCCGGTCGGCAAGGTGGTCCGGGTCGACCCCACCGGCGGCGACCTCACCCGCACCCTCCAGGTGCGCCCCTACGTGTCGTTCAGCAAGCTGGACATCGTCGGTGTGGTGGTCGAGCCGCCGCCCTCCAACCCGCGGGACACCGTGCTGCCGCCCAAGCCGGCGAAGCCCAAGCCGACACCGACGGTCACCGTGACGGCGACCCCCACCTCCTCGCCCTCGAGCAACGCCGCCAACAGGGACTACAGGGACTGACCGATGCTGCACCTCAACCGGATCCTCCTGTCGACCCTCCTCGTCCTCTTCGCCCTGCTGACCCAGATCTGCGTCCTGGCCCGGCTGCAACTGCCCGGCGCCGTCCCCGATCTGCTGCTGCTCGTCGTCCTCGGTCTTGCGCTGGTCTACGGCCATACCGGCGGTGCGCTCATCGGCTTCGGCGCCGGACTGCTGGTCGACCTCGCCCCGCCCGCCGACCATGCGGTCGGGCGCTATGCCCTGGTGCTGTGCGTCATCGGCTATCTGGCCGGGCTGGCCAAGCCGGAGAGCGGCCAGCTCCGGTCGGCCACCGGCCCGATGCTGGTGGTCGTCGCGGCCGCCATGGGCGCCACCCTGCTGTACGCGGGCGTCGGCGAGCTCGTCGGCGACGACGGAGCCCGCCATGTGGGGCTGGGCAAGCTGCTGTTCACCGCCGCGCTCTACGACCTGCTGCTGGCCCCCTTCGCGGTGCCGCTGATCATGGCGCTGGCCCGGAAGGCCGAGAACGACCCGATGGCCGACAGCGCGGGCGGCGGCCCCGGCGGCGACAGCGCGTCCCGCTGGATCAGCGCGGCGGGCGGGGTCCGCACCGCGCGGGCGGGCCGGCTGAGCCGTCTGAAGCGCACCGGCCGCACCGCCCGGATCGGCGGCCAGCGAGGCGGTCTGCTGACCAAGGTGGGCAAGGGCCGGTCGGGACGCATCAAGGGGGTCAAGCGCCTGTGAGCACTGCCCACCCGTCGCCCGCCCTCCCGTCGCCCACCGCCACCCTCATGGGAGCGCCATGAGCAACATCCCCGAGACCGGGCGGACCACGCGGGTCACCGTCCGGCTCGTCGCCATCCAGATCCTCGTCTTCTCGCTGCTGCTGACCCTCGGCGGGCGGCTGTGGTACCTCCAGATCCGCAACGGCGACGAGTACACCAAGAAGGCCGCCAACAACCACGTCCAGCAGGTCGTCCACCCCGCGGTGCGCGGCTCGATACTGGACGCCCGCGGTGTGCCGCTGGCCGACAACGAGACCCGGCTCGTGGTCTCCGCCAGCCGGACCGCCCTGATGAAGGAGCCGGACGACGGAAAGGCCGTCCTGACCCGTCTGGCGGGCGTGCTGAAGATGCAGCCCAAGGACGTGATGGACAAGGTCCGGCTGTGCGACGCCAAGACCCCGCAGCCGTGCTGGAACGGCTCCCCGTACCAGCCCATCCCGATCACCGATGAGGCCAGCCCCCAGCAGGCCCTCCAGATCCGGGAGCGCGAGGAGGACTTCCCCGGCATCAGCGCGGAGCCCACCGCGGTGCGCCGGTACGCCGCGCCCGCCGGGTCCAACGCCGCCCAGGTGCTGGGCTATCTCTCCCCGGTCACCGATGAGCAGATCAAGAAGGCCGAACACTCCAAGTCCCCGCTGCTCCGCTCCGACCAGGTGGGCAGCAACGGCCTCGAGCACGAGTACGACAGCCGGCTGCGCGGCACGGCCGGGGTCACGCGCTACGAGGTCGACAACCTCGGCCGGGTGATCGGCCAGCGGGAGAGTCAGCGGGCCCGGCCCGGCGACAACGTCGTCACCAGCATCGACTCCCGTGTCCAGGCGGTCGCGGAGAAGGAGCTGGCGCAGGCGATGAAGGACGCCCGTAAGACGCACGACCGGAACACCGGCACCAACTACAAGGCGGACTCCGGCGCGGTCGTGGTCATGGAGGCGAAGACGGGCCGGGTGGTGGCCATGGCCTCCAACCCGACCTACGACCCCAACGCCTGGGTCGGCGGCATCTCCGGCAAGGACTACAAGAGGCTCACCGGCAAGGACTCCAACTACCCGCTGCTGAACCGGGCCATCCAGGGCCAGGCGGCCCCCGGCTCGATCTTCAAGGTGATCCCGACGACCGCCGCCGTCAATGCCGGTTACGACTTCGACGGCAACTACCCCTGCACCAGCTCCTTCAACATCGGCAGCCAGGTCTTCAAGAACTTCGAGTCGCAAAACCACGGCTCCATCAACCTCGGCCGCGCCCTTGAGGTCTCGTGCGACACCGTCTTCTACCACCTCGCCTACGAGCAGTGGAAAAAGGACGGCGGCAACAAGCCCAAGAAGAAGCCCGCGGACTGGTTCTACAAGACCGCCCACCAGTTCGGCCTGGGCAAGGAGACCGGTATCGACCTCCCCAACGAGGTCACCGGCCGGGTCCCGGACCGCAAGTGGAAGAAGGACTACTGGAAGGCCAACAAGGGCGCCTGGTGCAAGGGCGGCAAGAAGGACGGCAACTACGGCCAGCGGCTCTCCTACGAGAACTGCCTCGAGGGCATGAAGATGCGCGCCGGTGACTCGGTGAACTTCTCCATCGGCCAGGGCGACACCCTCGTCACGCCGATCCAGATGGCCACCATCTACGCGGCGATCAGCAACGGCGGCACGCTGTACGACCCCAGCATCGGCAAGGCGGTCGTCAGCCCCGACGGCAAGAAGATCACGAAGATCAAGCCCACCCCGCACGGCAAGCTGCCGATGAACGCCGCGACCCGCCAGAAGATCGACAGCGCGCTCGCCGGTGTGGCCACCCGGGGCACCGCCGCCTGGCGGTTCGGCGGCTGGCCGCAGAACAAGATCCCGATGCACGCCAAGACCGGTACCGCCGAGGTCTACGGCAAGCAGACCACCTCGTGGTTCGCGACGTACACCAAGGAGTACTCGGTCGTCATGACGATCTCCCAGGGTGGTACCGGCTCCGGGGCTTCCGGCCCGGCCGTGCGCAAGATCTACAACGCCCTGTACGGCATCGACAAGAAGGGCGGCATCGACAAGAAGAAGGCGCTGCTGCCGAAGCCGCAGGCCGACCTTCCCACGATCGAGTCCGATGGCTCCATCGAAGCCCAGCCCCTGGGCAAGCAGTTCGCCCTCGCGGCGAACGAACGGCGCCGGGGAGCACAGCGATGAGCGCGTCCACCCGCACCTACTCCGTCCGCCGCTTCACCCCCGAGCGCGGCACCTGGAGCAAGCTCACCGCCCGCGACTCGCTGGTGCGCCGCCTGGACTGGGTGCTGCTGCTCTGCGCGCTCGCCCTGTCCGCCATCGGCGCGGTGCTGGTGTACTCCGCGACCCGCAACCGCACCGAGCTCAACCAGGGCGACCCGTACTACTTCCTGGTCCGGCACGCCCTCAACACCGGTATCGGGCTGCTGCTGGCCATCGGCACCATCTGGCTGGGCCACCGCACCCTGCGCGGCGCGGTCCCGATCCTGTACGGGCTCTCCGTGGTGCTGGTCCTGGCCGTGCTCACCCCGCTGGGCTCGACCATCAACGGTGCCCACGCCTGGATCCAGATCGGCGGCGGATTCTCCCTCCAGCCCTCCGAGTTCGCCAAGATCACGATCATCCTGGGGATGGCGATACTGCTGGCGACCCGGGTGGACGCGGGTGACCGGGTGCACCCCGACCACCGCACCGTGGTGCAGGCGCTCGGCCTGGCCGCGCTGCCCATCGTCATCGTGTTGCTGATGCCGGATCTCGGCTCGGTGATGGTCATGGCGGTGATCGTGCTCGCCGTACTGCTCGCCTCCGGCGCCTCCAACCGCTGGGTCGCCGGGCTGATCCTCACCGCGGTGATCGGCGCGGTGCTCATCTGGCAGCTCGGAGTGCTGGACCAGTACCAGATCGACCGTTTCGCGGCGTTCGCCAACCCCGCCCTGGACCCGGCCGGTGTCGGCTACAACACCAACCAGGCGCGGATCGCCATCGGCTCGGGCGGGCTCACCGGCAAGGGGCTGTTCCACGGCACCCAGACCACCGGCCAGTTCGTGCCCGAGCAGCAGACCGACTTCGTCTTCACGGTGGCGGGGGAGGAGCTGGGCTTCCTCGGTGCGGGCCTGATCATCGTGCTGCTGGGCATCGTGCTCTGGCGGGCCTGCCGCATCGCCCGGGACACCACCGAGCTCTACGGGACGGTGGTCGCCGCCGGGATCATCGCCTGGTTCGCCTTCCAGTCGTTCGAGAACATCGGGATGACGCTCGGCATCATGCCGGTGGCCGGGCTGCCGCTGCCGTTCGTCTCCTACGGCGGCTCCTCGATGTTCGCCGTCTGGATCGCAATCGGCCTGCTCCAGTCCATCAGGGTGCAGCGTCCGGTGTCCGCCTGACGTCAGCGGATGTCGCTCCGGGGACTCCCGCACCGGCCCCGGGGCGACTAAATTCGGTTCATGGTGGACATGATGCGGGAGATCGAACGCAAGTACGAGGCGAGCGAGGCCACCAAGGACGGCGGAGTGCCGGACCTGACCGGAATCGGCGCGGTCGCGGGCATGACGGACCGCGGCATGGTCACGCTGGACGCCACCTACTACGACACCCCCTGCCGGCGCCTCGCGGCCGACGGGATCACCCTGCGCCGCCGCACCGGCGGCGGCGACGAGGGCTGGCACCTCAAACTGCCCGTCGGCGCGGACACCCGGGACGAGATCCGCGCCCCGCTCTCGGACACCCTGCCCGGCAAACTCGCCGCGCTGGTCCGTTCCCGCGTCCGCTCCACCGAGCTCGTCCCCCTCGTCCATCTGCTCTCCGAACGGGACGTCAAGCACCTGGTGGACGCGGACGGTGCGCTGCTCGCCGAGGTCTCCGCCGACCGCGTCACGGCCCGGCGGCTGGCACCGGAGACCGGTGAGCCGGTCCGGTGGACCGAGTACGAGGTGGAGCTGGCCGAGGGTGGCGACCCCGCGCTGCTGGACGCGCTGGAGCCGCGGCTGGCCTCGGCCGGGCTGCGCCGCTCGGCCGCCCCCTCCAAGCTGGCCCGGGCGCTGGCCGAGACCGATCCGGCGCGGTCCGCGAAGAAGCCCGCCCAGGGCAAGAAGCCCGCGAAGAAGCCGGCCGAGGACACGAAGGGCGCGAAGGCCACCGCGGGCGATGTGGTCCTCGGCTACGTACGCCGTCAGATCACCGCCATCGTCACCCTCGACCCCGCCGTACGCCTGGACACCTTCGACTCCGTCCACCGCATGCGGGTCGCCACCCGACGGCTGCGCTCCGCCTTCCGCTCCTACCGCAAGGTCCTGGACCGGACCGTCACCGACCCCATCGGCGCCGAACTGAAGTGGCTCGCCGCGGAACTGGGCATCGACCGCGACCGCGAAGTGCTCACCGCGCGGATCGAGGAACGGCTCGCGGAGGTCCCGGTCGAACTGCGGCTCGGGCCGGTGGCCGCCCGGCTGCGTATCTGGTCCGAGGCGCGCCGCAAGGGCTCGCGCGGCCGGCTGATCGAGGTCCTGGACGGCGAGCGCTATCTCGCGCTCCTCGACCGCCTCGACGCGCTGCTCGCGGACCCGCCGCTGCGCCCGGCCGCCGCCAGCCCCGCCGGGGAAGTGATCCTCAAGGCCGTACTGCGCGACTATCAGCGGCTCGCCGACCGCGTCGAGACGGGCCTGCACGCCCCCGCGAGCCCCGACCGCGACACCATCCTCCACGAGGCGCGCAAGGACGCCAAGCGGGCCCGCTACGCCGCCGAGGCGGCCCGTCCGGCGCTGGGCAAGCCCGCCAAGCGGTTCGCCAAGCTGATGACCGGGGTGCAGGAGCTGCTCGGCGACCACCAGGACAGCGTGGTGGCGCGGGACGCGCTGCGCGAGCTGGCCGTCCAGTCGCACGCAGCGGGGGAGAGCGCCTTCACCTACGGGCTGCTCCACGGGCGGGAGGAGGCGCTGGCCGCCGCCCGGGAGCGGGAGCTGCCGGGGCTGTGGGCCGAGGTCTCCAGCCCGGGGCACCGGGCGGCCCTGCGGCGCTGAGCTGCCCGCCCGGGAGGCCCCGGCCGCGGTGTGGCGAAAGGCCGCCGCGCGGACCGGTACGCTTGAGGGTCACCCCTGTCAGCTCACGAAGGTAACTCCCACACGATGTCTGTCGAGTCGGTCTTCCCACAGCTCGAGGCCCTGCTCCCGCATGTGCAGAAGCCGATCCAGTACGTAGGCGGGGAGCTCAACTCCACGGTCAAGGACTGGGACTGCTGTGACGTCCGCTGGGCGCTCATGTACCCCGACGCCTACGAAGTCGGTCTGCCCAACCAGGGCGTCATGATCCTCTACGAGGTGCTCAACGAGCGTGAGGGCGTGCTCGCCGAGCGTACGTACAGCGTCTGGCCGGACCTCGAGGAGCTGATGCGCAAGCACGAGGTGCCGCAGTTCACCGTGGACTCCCACCGCCCGGTCGCCGCCTTCGACCTGTTCGGCGTCTCGTTCTCCACCGAGCTCGGCTACACCAATCTGCTCACCGCGCTCGACCTGGCCGGTATCCCGCTGGAGGCCGCCGACCGCACCGAGGACCACCCCGTGGTGGTCGCGGGCGGTCACGCCGCGTTCAACCCCGAGCCGATCGCGGACTTCATCGACTGCGCGGTGATCGGCGACGGTGAGCAGGCCGTGCTGGAGATCACCGAGATCACCCGGGCCTGGAAGGCCGAGGGCCGCCCCGGCGGCCGCGAGGAGCTGCTGTTCCGGCTCGCCCGCACCGGCGGGGTCTACGTACCGCGGTTCTACGACGTGGAGTACCTGGCCGACGGCCGGATCTCCCGTGTGGTGCCCAACCGCTCGGGCGTGCCGTGGCGGGTGTCCAAGCACACCGTCATGGACCTCGACGAGTGGCCGTACCCCAAGCAGCCGCTGGTGCCGCTCGCCGAGACCGTGCACGAGCGGATGTCGGTGGAGATCTTCCGCGGCTGCACCCGCGGCTGCCGCTTCTGCCAGGCGGGCATGATCACCCGCCCGGTGCGCGAGCGCTCCATCACCGGGATCGGCGAGATGGTCGAGAAGGGGCTGAAGAACACCGGCTTCGAGGAGGTCGGCCTGCTGTCGCTGTCCTCCGCCGACCACACCGAGATCGGCGACATCGCCAAGGGGCTGGCCGACCGGTACGAAGAGGACAAGATCGGTCTGTCCCTGCCCTCGACCCGGGTGGACGCGTTCAACATCGATCTGGCCAATGAGCTGACCCGCAACGGCCGCCGGTCGGGCCTGACCTTCGCCCCCGAGGGCGGCTCGGAGCGCATCCGCAAGGTCATCAACAAGATGGTCTCCGAAGAAGACCTCATCCGGACCGTCGCCACCGCCTACGGCAACGGTTGGCGGCAGGTGAAGCTGTACTTCATGTGCGGTCTGCCGACCGAGACCGACGACGACGTCCTCCAGATCGCCGACATGGCCACGAAGGTCATCGCCAAGGGCCGCGAGGTGTCCGGCAAGAACGACATCCGCTGCACCGTCTCGATCGGTGGGTTCGTCCCCAAGCCGCACACCCCGTTCCAGTGGGCGCCGCAGCTCAGCGCCGAGGAGACGGACGCGCGCCTGGAGAAGCTGCGCGACAGGATCCGCGGCGACAAGAAGTACGGCCGCTCCATCGGCTTCCGCTACCACGACGGCAAGCCGGGCATCGTCGAGGGCCTGCTCTCCCGCGGCGACCGCCGGGTGGGCGCCGTCATCCGCGCGGTCTACGAGGACGGCGGCCGCTTCGACGGCTGGCGCGAGCACTTCTCGTACGACCGCTGGATGGAGTGCGCCGAGCGGACGCTGCCCGACTTCGGGCTGGACGTCGCCTGGTACACCACCCGTGAGCGCACCTACGAGGAGGTCCTGCCCTGGGACCACCTGGACTCCGGCCTGGACAAGGACTGGCTCTGGGAGGACTGGCAGGACTCGCTCGACGAGACCGAGGTCGAGGACTGCCGCTGGACCCCCTGTTTCGACTGCGGCGTCTGCCCGCAGATGCAGACCGAGATCCAGATCGGCCCCACGGGCCGCAAGCTGCTGCCGCTGTCCGTCGTGAAGTAGCCGACCGGTAACCGGCAGCCCACAAAGTAGGCTGGAACATGCCGGGCCGAGCGGGCCCGGCACGGAACAGCCAAGGAACACAAGGAGACACTCCCCTGGGCAAGCGACAGCCCGAAGGCCCGCCGCCCGCACCGGCGGTGCAGCGCATCCGTTTGCGCTACACCAAGCGCGGCCGCCTCCGGTTCACCAGCCACCGCGACTTCCAGCGCGCCTTCGAGCGGGCGCTGCGCCGCGCCGAGGTGCCCATGGCCTACTCGGCGGGCTTCACCCCGCACCCCAAGGTGTCGTACGCCAATGCCGCACCCACCGGCACCGGCAGTGAGGCCGAGTATCTGGAGATCCAGCTCACCGAGGCGCGTGACCCCGACACGCTGCGCGCCCTTCTCGACGAGTCGCTGCCCCCCGGCCTGGACGTCATCGACGCCGTCGAGGCCAGAACCTCCGGTCTGGCGGACCGGCTCGAGGCGTCCGTATGGGAACTGCGGCTGGACCGGGTCCCCCATGCGGAGGCCGAGCGGGCCGTCGCCGCGTTCCGCGAGGCCGACACGGTCGAGGTGGAGCGCCGGACCAAAAACGGGTTGCGAACCTTCGACGCGCGTGGCGCGGTGGTCCGGCTGGAGGCGGTCGATGCCCCGGCCGATAGGCCGGTGGACGGTGGCTGTGCGATACTGCGGCTGGTGGTACGGCATCTGACACCTGCCGTACGACCCGACGACGTCCTGTCCGGTCTCCGCGCTACGGCCGACCTGGCGCCGCCGGTCCCCGCAGCGGTGACCAGGCTGGCGCAGGGGCTGCTCGATGAGGAGTCCGGCACGGTGACCGACCCGCTCGCGCCCGATCGCGAGGCAGTCACGGCCGCCCCACCCACGGCCGCCGAGCTGACCGCCGCGATGGCGCCGGAAGGTTCCGCGTAAGGACCGCCGTCGATGCGCCGCCGATGCACTTGGGAGCCACCCGGGTCCGGCTGGCGCACTGACCAGGAGACTTTCGCCGGTCCCGGCCATGTCCGGTCCCGGCGAGCGAGACGACAGCTCCCGTGCGGCGCCCGCGCCCCGGACGGCGGCACCCGCGCACCGCGCGGCTGCGGCCGGAAGCAGGCGCGGCGCCCGGGAGCGTGACGGGAGAACCGCCCGCATGCTCGAGCCGATTGAGCCGATTGAACCTGTCCAGCCTGTCCAGCCCCTGGGACAGAGCGCGCCCCCTATCGGCGCGCCCGGGGACATCCAGGACAGCACCCCCAGCGACACCCTGCCGCCGCGCCGCCGCAGGGCGGCCTCCCGGCCCGCCGGTCCGCCGGTGGGCGCGGTGAGCGACGCAGAGACCGTCACCCCCGCCGTGCCGGCCATACCGGCCGAGGAGATCGCCGAGGCGACCGCCTCCGAGCCGGTCGCCGCCGGGGCCGCCCTGGCCGCCGCGTCCGGCTCGGAGGCCGATTCCGCCGTCGCCCCCGCCCGGCCCCGCCGCCGTGCGACCCGCAAGGCCACGGCTCCGGCCGGATCGCCCGCGGCCGCCGAAACGGTCGTAGCCGCCGATGCCGGACCGGGCGCGGAGACCACTGACGCCGCCGAGCCCGCTTCCGAGCCGGTCACCGAGGCCACGCCGCCCGCGCGGACCCGCCGTCGGGCCACCCGCAAGGCCACGGCTCCGTCCGGTGCGCCGGAGGCCGCCGAGACGGTCGTGGCGGCGGAGGAGCAGCCCGCCGAGGCCGCTGCCGAGTCTGCCTCCGAGCCCGCTTCCGAGCCCGCGCCGCCCGCCCGGACGCGTCGCCGTGCGACCCGTAAGGCGACCGCTCCGGCGGGCGCTCCGCGGTCGGCCGACGAGGACGCGTCGGCTACGGCGGCCGCTGGTGGCAGTGGTGAGGAGGCCACTGCCCCAGCCGCAGTCGCAGCCGACGCCCCGGCCGAACCGGCCGAGGAGGTACCGCGCGGCCGTACCCGCCGCCGCGCCACCCGTCATGCGACCGCCCCGGCCGGTGGGCCGCGGACGGCCGAGCCGGAGACGTCCGCGGTCGCGCCGGAGCCGGAGCCCGAGGCGGCGGCCCCCGCGGAGGAGACCGCCGAGGCCGAGACCGCGCCCGCGCGGACCCGCCGTCGGGCCACCCGCAAGGCCACGGCTCCGTCCGGTGCGCCGGAGGCCGCCGAGACCTCCGCCGCGCAGGAGCAGGAGGGCGAGAGCGCCGAGGAGACCGCCGCGGTGTCCGCGGAGGCGCCGCGCGGCCGTACCCGCCGCCGGGCGACCCGCGCGGCGGCCGCCGCCGAGACCGAGGCCACGCCCGCCGAGACCGAGGCTGCCGAGGCGGAGCCCGAGCAGGAGCCCGCGCCGCGCCGCCGCCGGGCCGCACGTCCGCCGACGGCCGTGTTCCAGGCGCCGGTCTTCACCGAGCCGGTGTTCCAGACCCCGGAGAGCGCCGCCGCCGCCGCGGCCGCGGCCGTCCAGGACGAGGACACCGCGACCGAGGCCGAGGAGGAGCAGCCCGCCGCCGAGGCCGCGGCCCCCACCCGCCGCCGTCGCCGCCGCCGTGGCGAGCCCGTCGAGGAGCGCACGGAGGCCGAGGAGCCCACCGAGTCCGCCGAGCCGGCCGAGGCCGAGGAGCAGCCGGCCGAGGACGAGCGGGGCGACGAGGAGACGGGTGACCGCCCGGCCCGCCGCCGTCGCCGTGGTGGCCGTCGCCGCCGCCGTGGCGAGGCCGCCGACACCGAGGGCGCCGAGGGGCGTGCCGAGGGCGGCGAGGGCGAGGAGCGGTACGAGGACGAGACCGCCGCCGAGGGCGAGGGCGCCGAGGAGTCCGGCACCGGCCGGGCCGAGGAGGACGCCGGGGCCGAGGAGGGCGCCGGGGGCTCCAGCAGCAGCCGCCGTCGCCGCCGTCGCCGCCGTCGCAGCGGGGACGTCGATGTCGAGGCGGGCGGTGACGACCCGGAGCGCACCGTCGTCAAGGTCCGTGAGCCCCGCAAACAGGAAGCCGAGTCCGGTACGGGCGCCGACGAGGTGCAGTCCATCAAGGGCTCGACCCGCCTGGAGGCCAAGAAGCAGCGCCGCCGCGAAGGCCGCGAGCAGGGCCGCCGCCGGGTGCCGATCATCACCGAGGCCGAGTTCCTGGCCCGCCGCGAGGCGGTCGAGCGGGTCATGGTGGTCCGGCAGAGCGGTGAGCGGACCCAGATCGGGGTGCTGGAGGACAACGTCCTCGTCGAGCACTTCGTCAACAAGGAGCAGGCCAGCAGCTACGTCGGCAATGTCTACCTGGGCAAGGTCCAGAACGTGCTGCCGTCGATGGAGGCCGCCTTCGTCGACATCGGCAAGGGCCGCAACGCCGTGCTGTACGCGGGCGAGGTGAATTTCGAGGCGCTGGGCCTGTCCAACGGGCCGCGCCGGATCGAGACCGCCCTGAAGTCCGGGCAGTCGGTGCTGGTCCAGGTCACCAAGGACCCGATCGGGCACAAGGGCGCCCGGCTGACCAGCCAGGTCTCCCTCCCCGGCCGCTATCTGGTGTACGTGCCCGAGGGCTCGATGACCGGTATCAGCCGCAAGCTGCCCGACACCGAGCGGGCCCGGCTGAAGCAGATCCTGAAGAAGATCGTTCCCGAGGACGCGGGCGTGATCGTGCGCACCGCCGCCGAGGGCGCCAGCGAGGAGGAGCTCGCCCGCGACGTCCGGCGCCTCCAGGCGCAGTGGGAGGAGATCCAGAAGAAGGCGAAGAGCGGCAACGCCCCGTCGCTGCTCTACGGCGAGCCGGACATGACCGTCCGGGTCGTCCGCGACATCTTCAACGAGGACTTCTCCAAGGTCATCGTGAGCGGTGACGACGCCTGGGAGACCATCCACGGCTATGTCGCGCATGTCGCGCCCGACCTCGCCGACCGGCTCCAGAAGTGGACCTCGGACGTCGATGTCTTCGCCACCTACCGGATCGACGAACAGCTGATGAAGGCGCTGGACCGCAAGGTCTGGCTGCCCAGCGGCGGTTCGCTGGTGATCGACCGGACCGAGGCGATGGTCGTGGTCGACGTCAACACCGGGAAGTTCACCGGCCAGGGCGGCAACCTGGAGGAGACGGTCACCAGGAACAACCTGGAGGCGGCCGAGGAGATCGTGCGCCAGCTGCGGCTGCGCGACCTCGGCGGCATCATCGTGATCGACTTCATCGACATGGTGCTGGAGTCCAACCGCGATCTGGTGCTGCGCAGGCTGCTGGAGTGCCTGGGCCGGGACCGCACCAAGCACCAGGTGGCGGAGGTCACTTCGCTGGGTCTGGTGCAGATGACCCGTAAGCGGGTCGGCCAGGGGCTGCTGGAGTCCTTCTCCGAGGGCTGTGTGCACTGCAACGGCCGTGGCGTGATCGTCCACATGGATCAGCCCACGTCGGTCGGCGGCGGTGGCGGCAAGCGCAAGAAGAAGAAGGCCGGGGGCGGCGGGCAGCAAGTGCCCGAGCAGGAGCGGGCCGCCGCCGAGGCGGAGGCCGAAGCCGAGGCCGAGGGCGAGACGTTCGTCGAGGCGGCCGAGGAGGCCGCCGCCGAGGCCGCGGCGCCCACGGCGCTGCCGGAGCCGGTCTTCGCGGCCGACGAGGAGCTGTACAGCAGCGCCGCCGAGGCCGAGGCGGCCGCCACCCGTGGCCGTACCCGCCGCCGGGCGACCCGGAAGGCGTCCGCCCCGGCGGGTGCCCCGAAGGCCGCCGCACAGCGCGAGGCCGTGGTGGTCGTCGGCTCGGACGAGCAGAAGGAAGCCCCCGAGAGGCCTGGGAAGGCCGCGAAGGCGGTGGAGCCGGAGCAGCCCGCCGCGGCCACGGCCGAGGTGCCCGCACCCGCTGCCGCCCCGGAGGCCGCCGAGGCTCCCGCGCCGCGTACGCGCCGCCGGGTGACCCGGAAGGTGTCCGCCCCCGCGGGCTCGCCGACGGGCGCCGAGGACGCGGCCGTGGTGGTCGTCGCCGGGTCCGCGGCGGAGCCGGAGGCGGCCCCCGCGTCCGGGACCGGGAGCGTGGCCGCCGAGGCCGCACCGGCCGACGGTGAGGCGGTGACCGAGGCGCCGGCGAAGAAGACCGCGCGCAAGACGGCCGCCAAGAAGACACCGGCGAAGAAGACGGCCGCCAAGAAGACCGCGGCGAAGAAGACCGCGGCCAAGAAGACGACGGCCAAGAAGACGACCGCGAAGAAGACCACGGCCAAGAAGTCGGCGTCGAAGAAGACCGCGGCGGCGGAGCAGCAGATGCCGCAGTCGGTTTCGGCCGCCGCCGACGACTAACGGCCACGTCACCGGCCCGCGAGGGGCGCCTCCTCACCCGAGCAGGTGCCCCTGGCGGGCTCTGGTAGCCTTGACCCTCGGCGTCTGTACGCCAAACCCCTGAGCAGATCCCTCCCGCTCCGTCGGGAGAGGCCGCTCGGCCGCAGATGAATCGCAAGCGACGGTCCGTCGCAAGGAATCACTCGGTTGTCATGACCCGCGGAGGGTCATGTGGAGCGGCTGGCATCAGAGGTCCCGTCTACGAACGAGAGAGAGAACCGCGTGTACGCAATCGTGCGCACCGGCGGCCGCCAGCAGAAGGTGGCCGTGGGCGATGTCATCGAGGTCGACCGGATGTCCGACAGCAAGGTCGGCGACGCCGTCGAGCTCTCGACTCTGCTCGTCGTCGACGGCGACGCCGTCACCAGCGACCCGTGGGTGCTGGCCGGCGTGAAGGTCCACGCCGAGGTCGTTGACCACCACAAGGGTGCCAAGATCGACATCCTCAAGTACAAGAACAAGACCGGTTACCGCAAGCGCATCGGCCACCGCCAGCTGCACACCGCGCTGAAGATCACCGGCATCGACTCGGCTGCGAAGTAAGGGACTGAGGAGACATGGCACACAAGAAGGGCGCATCGTCCACTCGGAACGGTCGCGACTCCAACGCCCAGCGGCTCGGGGTCAAGCGCTTCGGCGGCCAGACCGTCAACGCGGGTGAGATCCTGGTCCGCCAGCGCGGCACGCACTTCCACCCGGGCACGGGCGTCGGCCGCGGCGGCGACGACACGCTGTTCGCGCTGGCCGCCGGTGCGGTGCAGTTCGGCACCCACCGTGGCCGCAAGGTCGTGAACATCGTTCCGGTCGCTGAGTAATCAGCCCCGGCGCGACACCACACACCTTTCCGAGGGCGGACCGCTCTTTCCCGTGACGGGGAAGCGGGTCCGCCCTTGGTGCGTTGACGGGTGCGGGGGAGCGCCGACGGGCCCCATGGGCGGCCCATGGGGCGCCGGACCGGCCCCGCCGCGACCCTGACCACCACCCACCCCGTTCCGTACACCCCTGGAGGCACCCGTCATGACCACCTTCGTGGACCGCGTCGAGCTGCATGTCGCCGCGGGTAACGGAGGCCACGGCTGCGCCTCCGTGCACCGCGAGAAGTTCAAGCCGCTGGGCGGCCCGGACGGCGGCAACGGCGGCCGTGGCGGCGATGTGATCCTGGTCGTCGACCAGTCGGTCACCACGCTGCTCGACTACCACCACAGCCCCCACCGCAAGGCCACCAACGGCAAGCCCGGCGAGGGCGGCAACCGCTCCGGCAAGGACGGCACGGATCTGGTCCTGCCGGTCCCGGACGGCACCGTCGTCCTCGACAAGCAGGGCAACGTCCTCGCCGACCTCATCGGCCAGGGCACCACCTATGTCGCCGCCCAGGGCGGCCGCGGGGGCCTCGGCAACGCCGCCCTCGCTTCGGCCCGCCGCAAGGCCCCCGGCTTCGCGCTGCTGGGCGAGCCCGGCAAGGCCGAGGACATCGTCCTGGAGCTCAAGACCGTCGCGGACGTGGCCCTGGTCGGCTACCCCAGCGCGGGCAAGTCGTCGCTGATCTCGGTGCTCTCGGCCGCCAAGCCGAAGATCGCCGACTATCCCTTCACCACGCTGGTGCCCAACCTCGGTGTGGTCACGGCCGGTTCGACCGTCTACACCATCGCGGACGTCCCCGGGCTGATCCCCGGCGCCAGCCAGGGCAAGGGCCTGGGCCTGGAGTTCCTGCGCCATGTCGAGCGCTGCTCGGTGCTGGTGCACGTCCTGGACACCGCCGCCCTGGAGTCCGAGCGCGACCCGGTGACCGACCTCGACGTCATCGAGGCGGAGCTCGCCCAGTACGGCGGTCTGGAGAACCGGCCACGCATTGTGGTGCTCAACAAGGTCGACGTGCCCGACGGCAAGGACCTCGCCGACATCATCCGCCCTGATCTTCAGGCCCGCGGCTACCAGGTCTTCGACATCTCGGCGGTGGCCCATCTCGGCCTCAAGGAGCTGTCGTTCGCCCTGGCGAAGATCGTCGCCGACGCGCGCGCGGCCAAGCCGAAGGAGGAGGCGACCCGGATCGTCATCCGGCCCAAGGCCGTGGACGACGCGGGTTTCACGGTGGTGGCCGAGGACGGCTTCTACCGGGTGCTGGGCGAGAAGCCCGAACGCTGGGTCCGTCAGACCGACTTCAACAACGACGAGGCCGTCGGCTATCTCGCCGACCGGCTGAACCGCCTCGGCGTCGAGGAGGAGCTGGTGAAGGCGGGCGCCCGCGCGGGCGACGAGGTCGTCATCGGCCCGGAGGACAACGCGGTCGTCTTCGACTGGGAGCCGACCATGAGCGCGGGCGCGGAGATGCTGGGCCGCCGCGGCGAGGACCACCGCTTCGAGGCCCCGCGCCCGGCCGCGCAGCGGCGCCGGGAGCGCGAGGCGGAGCGGGACGAAGCCCAGGAGGAGTTCGACTCCTTCAAGCCGTTCTAGGGCCCGTCGTCAAAGGGGCCGCCCTGCTCCCGACGCCTGGCACGGCGCCCCCAGCTACCGCTGGGAGGTGCCCCCGGCTGCGTTGTCGGAGTCGCCCGAGTACGCCCAGTACGAGGGCGATCCTCCGCCTTGCGAGTTACCGCACCAGACGCCGCTCGCGGCCGGACGCCCCCTTCGAAGACGGACCCTGGCGGCCTGGCAGCCGGGCCCGTACGGCCGCTGTGCGGCGCTGTGCGGGCCTGGGACGGCAGCCCATGACAAAGGGCCCGGGAGGAATCTCCCGGGCCCTTCGCGCATCCGTTGCGGGGATCAGACCGTCGCCGTCTCCTCCGGCTCCGGGGAGCCGGGCTCCAGCTCCATCTCCTCGGCCGCGTCACGGGCCTCCCGCTGCGCGGGGATCTCGTCCGACAGCCGGGTGGCCATCCGGGCGCGGCGCTCGTCGGCCTTGGCGCACAGATCCAGCGATGCCTGGTTGAAGCGCACCAGCGAGGGCGGGTCGGACGGGCCGAGGAGGTGCACCTTCAGCTCGGCGCGGGCCGCCGTGAGGGTGTCCTTCTCCGGGTTCCGGACGGCCTCCAGCAGCTCCCCGACACCCGAGGCTTCGGGGGTGAGGATGGTGGCGGCGCGCACCGTCGGGAAGCCCGCCCGGAACTCCTCCTCCGACAGCCCGCTGGTGTTCGCCACGGCGTAGGGCTTCTCGCTCGTCAGGTAGTCGGAGACCACGCTGGAGACATCGCTGATCAGCACATCGGCCTGGTTGAAGCAGGTGAAGATCGCCGGACGCGGGCCGGTGATGATCTGGTGCTCCCAGTCCGGCAGCGAGGACCAGTAGGCGCTCTCCCAGGCGGCGGTGGCCGCGGCGACGCCCGCCGCGCGGTTGTCATCCGGGGCGCCCTGGATCTTCATCCGCTCGATCTCGTCCGCGCTGGGGCGGAAGGAAGTACTGGTGAGCTGGTTGAGCTCATCCGCCCGCTGAGCCAGCTCGGCGGCGGCCTCCGGGCCGGGCCGGGTCCCGTCGCGCCGGGTGTTCGCCTCGGCGATCATCGCCTTGATGCGCTCGTTGGCGCTTCCCGCGCGGGGGTCGACGGAGCCGGTCATCGGGTGCGGCTTGTACAGCAGCCGGACCTTGGGGTCGGCGAGCAGCGCGCGGACGATGTTCTCGCCCGCGAGCACCACCGAGGTGTTGCCGGGGTTGCCGTCCCAGCCCTCCCAGGTCGGCGCGTAGAGCACGGTGGTGAACTCGCCCGTGGGCACGCCCGCGTGGGGGCGGATGGGCGCGAGCTGCGGACGGCCGACCTCGACCACGTCCTTGTCCTCGACGCCGATGTCGGCGAGCTGGTAGCGATCGCGCGCGGCCGGGCCCGCGACCCACACCTCGTCGTACGCCTTGGCGTACGGGTTGCAGCTGGAGAGCTTGTCGCTCTCGCCGTGGTTGGTGAACGCGTGCTTGATCGAGGGGATGCGCAGCACCTGCGAGGTCTTGCCGGAGTTCGCCGGGTGCAGCAGCAGCTTGAGCGTGGAGTGCTCCAGCCGCATCAGATGCGCGACCTTCGGGAGGCAGACGATCGGCACATCGGTGGCGTCGATCTTCTGCACCATGAACCGCTCACGGAGCACGATGATCGGGTTGCCGTCGAGCGCGGCGAGCGTGGAGAGCCACATGTTGGCCTGGTAGGCGGAGGAGTTGCCGCCGGAGAAGTACATGCCCACGGTCGGCCGGTACTCGGCCAGCCAGGTGTCCAGCCACTCCAGAGCCTTGGCCTCGTTGGCCACCCGCTTGCGCGGCAGCAGCCAGGTGCCGAGGTGAACGGTGCCACTGAGGGCGATCAGCAGCGCGACCGCCAGACCGGCACCGCCCCACCAGCCGTTCTTGGTGGCCGCGGTGACCAGCAGACCGGCGGTGACCGGGGTGGCCAGACGCAGCAGCCGACGGCCGTGCTGGCGGGCGAACAGCCGCGGCGGGGCCTCGGACAGCCGCAGCGCGGACGCGTCGATGTTGCGGGTCACGAAGGGCAGCTGCCGGGAGCGGCGGACCATTATGGCCACCGCCTGGCACGCGAAGTGCACCACGTAGAAGGCGAGCAGGGCCACCGTGAGCGGCGCCTGCTCGTGCAGCGGATTGATGCCCTCGATCCGCAGCAGCCCGACCATGATGAGCATGTCGCGGAACAGCTGGCGCACCGTGACGTCGAAACGGACCTTGCCCAGGAGCGACAGCAGCCCTGGCTGCTTGTGCTGGAGGAAAAGATCGAGCGCGAGACCGCACGCCGAAGCGACGATGAGGAGAGGTACGTTCGGAAGCACGGCGCCGACGAGCTGTGTGGTGAAGAACACCACCATCGCGAGCAACGCCGTCAGCTGTACGACCCGGCGTGGGGCGAATCCGGCAGAGGGCACTGGGAGGGCTCCTGGCAGGAGGGCACGGACGAAAAGGGGGACCCCTGACCGTATGCCGCCGCCCGGCCCGGTAGCAATCCGCGCGGGTGCCAACCGCCTCGAACCGGGTCCAAACGATCACCGGAGAGGGCTTTCGCGGCTCGTCCGGGGTGCGGAATGCGCAGGCGGGCGAGGGCGCGCCTGGCGTAGATTGCCCCCTTGTCATGATGAGTGTGCAAGGCATGCGTTCTGTGGGGCGTACGGTGCGTGACGACCGCGTCCGGGCGCGTGACGAGGCCGGGGACGGAGCAGGGGAGCGGAGTGACTGAGCAGGGCGGGTCGGCGGCACGGGACGAGGTGGCCGCCGCCCGGAGGATCGTGGTCAAGGTCGGCTCGTCCTCCCTCACCACCGCGGCGGGGGGTCTGGACGCGGACCGGGTCGACGCGCTGGTCGATGTACTCGCGAAGGTTCTCGAGGGCGAGGCGGGGGACCAGGAGGCGGCCGCGGGCGGCAAGGAGATAGTCCTGGTCTCCTCGGGCGCCATCGCGGCCGGTCTGGCCCCGCTGGGCCTGGACCGGCGCCCCCGTGACCTGGCCCGCCAGCAGGCGGCCGCCAGCGTCGGACAGGGGCTGCTGGTGGCCCGCTACACGGCGTCCTTCGCCCGCTACGGGCGGCGGGTCGGCCAGGTGCTGCTCACCACGGACGACACCAGCCGCCGCGCCCACTACCGCAATGCCACCCGCACCCTGGACCAGCTGCTGGCCATGGGCGCGCTGCCGATCGTCAACGAGAACGACACGGTGGCCACCGACGAGATCCGGTTCGGCGACAACGACCGGCTGGCGGCCCTGGTCGCCCATCTGGTGCGGGCCGATCTGCTGGTGCTGCTCTCCGATGTGGACGGCCTCTACGACGGAGACCCCAGGAGCCCCGGCACCTCCCGGATCGAGGAGGTCAGGGGCCCGAAGGACCTGGACGGGGTGTCGATCGGCAGCGCGGGGCGCTCCGGGGTCGGCACCGGCGGCATGGTCACCAAGGTCGATGCGGCGCGGATCGCGGCGGCGGCCGGGGTGCCGGTGGTGCTCACCTCCGCCAGCCGGGCCGGTGACGCCCTGCTGGGCCGCCGTACCGGCACGTACTTCCACCGCACCGGCCGCCGCTCCGCCAACCGGCTGCTGTGGCTCGCGCACGCCTCCACGCCGCGCGGCGCCCTCACCCTCGACGACGGGGCGGTGCGTGCCGTGGTGGAGCGCCGCACCTCGCTGCTCCCGGCCGGGATCGCGTCCGTGGAGGGCGAGTTCACCGCCGGTGACCCGGTGGAGCTGCGGGACTCCGAGGGGCGGGCGGTCGCCCGCGGGCTGGTCAACTTCGACGCAAAGGAGATCCCCCGGCTGCTCGGGCGGTCCACCCGCGAGCTGGCCCGCGAGCTCGGTCCCGCCTACGAGCGCGAGGTCGTGCACCGCGACGACCTGGTGGTGCTGGACCGCTGAGGCCGCTGAGGCCGCGCCCCCGGGGGCGCCGGCGGGCGCGCGCCCGGGCTTCCGGCGCCCGCGCACCGGCTCCCCAGGGCCGCGCGCGGCGTGGGCGAGGGGGAGGATTCGCGACAAGTCCGAGTCATTCCTTGAAGACCTTGTGCAAAAAGCCCCCGCGGCACCGCCGGGGCTGGTCAACTTTGTTCCACGGGGCCGCGAGGGCAGCGGGCCCGTGGCGGGCCGCGGCGGCCCCGGAGCGGAAGCGGAAGCCGCGGACCGTCAACCACACCGCCACTAGTGCTCCGCCCGCGGACGAGCGGAGCAGCGAGCTACAGGAGGCCGCCGGTGAGACGAGGGCGCCCGGGGGCGTCGCCCAGAGGGGCGGCGGAGCGCACCCTGACCAGTGTCGGAACAGGCAACACCGGGACGGCGGCCGCGGAGGCCGGGCCCGGGGCCGCCACGGAGCGGGCCGCCGGGCGCGTCGAGACCTCCCGGCTGTGGCACATCACCCTCAGCGTCTCGGGCGTCGAGGCGCCCCTGCGGGAGGTCCGGCGGGCCCTGGAGCAGCTCGCCCATGATCACCCCTTCCTGCTGACCAGCCGCTACGCCAACGATCATGCCGAGATCCGCTACTGGGAGGAGGCCCGTGATCTGCACGACGCGGCGGCGGTCGCGCTGCGGCTGTGGGGCGAGCACCGCTCGACGGCCAACCTCCCGCCATGGGAGATCGTGGGGCTCGAGGTCATCGACCGTGATACGTATCACCAGCGGATCGCGGAGGGCTACGGTCCGCCGCCCGCCTCCCCGGTGGGTGTGCATCCGTTCTGAGGACGTCTGTGCCCTCCCGGAATACGAGAACTCCGTCTCGAAGAGCGGAATAGCGGCGAGATCGGGCCCACCGGCTCAGTAGGCTGCCCCCATGACCAGCGCACCCACGTCGCCGCTCACCGACCCCTGGCCGAAGTCACCGGTCCTCCAGGCCGCCTACCGGGCCCGTGCCGCGGCCGCCGATCTCGCCCCGCTGCCGCGCGCCCTCAAGGACGACGCGCTGCTCGCCATGGCCGACGCCCTCGAGGTGCGCACCAAGGAGATCGTCGAGGCGAACGCGGTCGATGTGGAGCGGGCCCGTGCGGCGGGCATCAGCGACGCCATCGTCGACCGGCTGACCCTTACCCCCGAGCGGGTGCGGGCCATCGCCTCGGACGTCCGGGACGTGGTCGCGCTGCCCGACCCGGTCGGCGAGGTGGTGCGCGGTTCGACGCTCCCCAACGGGATCGACCTGCGCCAGGTGCGGGTGCCCCTCGGCGTCGTCGGCATCATCTACGAGGCCCGGCCCAATGTGACGGTGGACGCGGCCGCGTTGTGCCTGAAGTCGGGCAACGCCGTACTGCTGCGCGGCTCTTCGTCCGCGTACCACTCCAACAGCGCGCTGGTGAAGGTCCTGCGGGATGCCGTCGGCGGCGCCGGACTGCCCGCGGACGCCGTGCAGTTGGTGCCGGGTGAGAGCCGGGAGTCGGTGCGCGAGCTGATGCGCGCCCGCGGTCTGGTCGATGTGCTGATCCCGCGCGGTGGCGCGTCCCTGATCCGCACCACCGTCGAGGAATCCACCGTCCCGGTCATCGAGACCGGCACCGGCAACTGCCATGTGTACGTGGACGCGCAGGCGGATCTCGACATGGCGGTCGACATCCTGGTGAACTCCAAGGCCCAGCGGCCGAGTGTGTGCAACGCGGCCGAGACGCTGCTGGTGCACCGGGACATCGCGCGGGAGTTCCTGCCGCGCGCCCTGGACGCGCTGGCCGAGGCCGGGGTCACCGTGCACGGCGACGAGCGCGTGGTGGCGCTGGCGGAGGGCGCCAAGGCCACCGTCGTCCCGGCGGTGATGGACGACTGGGAGACCGAGTACCTGTCGTACGACATCGCGGCGGCGGTGGTGGACTCCCTGGAGGCCGCGGTGTCCCACATCCGGCTGTGGTCCTCCGGTCACACCGAGGCCATCGTGACGACCTCCCAGGCGGCCGCCCGCCGCTTCACACAGCTGGTGGACTCCACCACGGTCGCCGTCAACGCCTCCACCCGGTTCACCGACGGCGGGCAGTTCGGCTTCGGTGCCGAGATCGGCATCTCCACCCAGAAGCTGCACGCCCGCGGTCCCATGGGACTTCCCGAGCTGACCTCGACCAAATACATCGTCACCGGAGACGGACACACCCGCTGACTCACCCGTTCGGGGGATACCCGATTCCATGCCCCGCTGGGGTGGATCTTCCCCCGAATACCATTTTGCCCTGCCCAAATTGACCCGTCCGGTCTACTCTGAATGGGTGCCGGACGACGTGGGGGGCACGCCGTTCCCGAACGGCGACGAGCCCGACGACCGCAGCCACGGAGAGGCGAACGACGAGTTCGCCGCCGTGGTCTTCGACGAGGACTTCGTACGGTCGGCCCTGATTCATGAACCGACCGCGGTGGAACGGATACTGGCCGCGGCCGAGGCCCGCGCCGAAGCGGAAGCGTCCCGGCGGCGCCCCGCCGGGGTGCCCTCCGAGGACGAGCTGTTCGAGGACGGCTACGGCGCGGACGGCGAGGCCGAGTTCGGCTATGACCCCGAGGGCACCGACCCTGACGGCCGCTTCGGCCACGGCCGGGACATGGACGGCCTCTACGGCCCGTATGGCCCCTACGGGCGGTACGGCAGCGCCGGGCGCCCCTATCGCGGCCATGCCCGCTGGCAGCGCCCGGTGGCCTGGCTGCTGGCCGTCCTCATGGGCGTCGGCGTGGTCGCGCTGGCCTTCACCGCCGTCTACCGGGGCGCCTCGAGCAACCGCCAGGACCCGGCCCCGCCACCCGCCACCAGCGGTGTCGACGGCAGCCCCACCGGGCCGCCGCGCCTGGAGCCCTCGGCGTCCTCCACGGCCGAGTCCGAGGCGCCGCCCGCCTCCACCGCGCCCCGGTCGCCCTGAGCGCTCCTTGGTGCGGTGCCGTGCCAGGCGTCGGGAGCAGGCGGCCCCTTCTGCACACAAGCGCAGACAGGCCCCAGGCCCTGTCCGGTGGATCTCATCGGGCCCGCGACGCCTGGCACCGCGCCCCCAGCTAACGCTGGGAGGTGCCCCCGGCTGCGTTGTCGGAGTCGCCCGAGTACGCCCAGTACGAGGGCGATCCTCCGCCTTGCGATCCTCCCCCAGCTAACGCTGGGAGGTGCCCCCTCACCAGACGCCGCGGGCTACTCCTCAAAGACCCACCGGACAGGGCCTAGCATGCCGCGCGGTATGCGGCGTTTCCTCCCGGAGCCGTCCGAAGTTGTGGAGTACCACCGCGTTTACCGCTGCCCGCCGCGACCTACTCTTGAGGTATGACCGGGCGTGGAGACCCTCCCGAGGGGACACCCGACGGCGTCCCGGGAGGTGGTGAGGACGAGTATCGCTCCGTCGTGTTCGACGAGTCGTTCGTTCGCGCTGCCCGGCTCCAGGAGTTCTCCGCCAAGGAGCGCATGGGCGAGCATGCGCAGGCGGTGCGCAGCCGCCATGCCTGGGCCCGGGCCGGGGCGTCGCGGCAGGCCGTCATCCTCATCCTGTTGATCGCCCTCGCCTTCGCCGCGGCCGTCTACATGGGTGTGCGCCACCCCTACCAGGCCCCGCCGCCGCAGACCGTCGAGCCGCTGCACAGCAGTGTGGTGCCGCTGGCGCCGCGCGGTGAGGTGCCCGGCGGGGCACCGGCGGAGCTGTTCCGCAACAGCCCGGCCGCCGAGTTCCGCACCGGCGCCGAGGGGGTCACCCTGCCCGGGGCGCGGCGCACCCAGAGCTTCTCCGAGAGCCAGGTGATGTCGGCGCTCACCATCGCCAAGGAGTACGTGGTCACCTCGGCCCTCGATCCGGGCGTGCTCACCGGTGGCCCGGTGCGGTCGGTGCGGCTGCTGCTGGACCCGGCCCAGCAGGATCAGTTCGATCAGAGTTTCGAACACCCGGTGGACGACGGACGCCATGCCGCCACCGGCTGGCTCACCCGCTTCAACCCGGCCGAGGTCGCCCTGGCGGACACCCCGGTGCGGGTGCAGGGCACGCTCACCCTCGCCGAGCGCAGCCCGGCCAGCCTGGAGGTCACCGCCGACCACATCTTCGTCTACGCGGTACAGCGGGCCCATGAGCGCGGCCCGGACCACGCCTCGCTGTTCACCGTGCGTCGCGAGACGCGGTTCCAATTCGACCGCGAGGATCTGCGCGACCACCATCTGGAGCTGGTGCAGAGCGCCGTGCTGGCGGGTCCGCAGACCTGTGCGGCGAACGCCTCCGGCTATCTGCGGCCGCTGCTCGCCGGGCAGAGCGCCAAGGGCGACGCCCCGGGCGGCACCGACCCCTACGCGCCGGGCCGGACCACCGTTTCGCTCTGCGGCGCCCTGACGCCCGGCTCCCAGCCCCGTATGGGTGGCGGCTCGTAAGGCCGCGTGAGGGCCGTGCGAGGGCCGTGCGAGGGCCGTGCGAGGGCCGTGCGAGGGCCGTGCGAGGGCCGTGCGAGGGCCGTGCGAGGGCCGTGCGAGGGCCGTGCGAGGGCCGTGCGAGGGCCGCGCGGGGCCTTCTGCGGGGCGCCTCCGGCGCGCTCAGTCCCGGCGCGGGGTGTCGGTGCCGCCCTCAGGTCCGCCCTCAGGTCCGTCCTCGCGCCTCTCCTCGGGCCGGGCGTCCTCCGGGCCCGAGCCCTCGGACGTCTCCCCGCCCGTCCGGCCGCCGCCGGTGAACCGGTCGCGCAGCTTGCTGCCCAGGTCCCCGGCCCCGCCCGCCACGTCCCGTACGAACGTCATCAGCGGGTCCTTACTGGAGCGCACCGACTCCGCGTAGTGGTTCGCTGACTCGCGGAGGGAGTCGCTGACCGAGGTGTCCTTGTCCTCGTCGCGTCGCGGGTAGTGACCGTCCATGAGCCGCTGGTAGTCACGGGTGGCGGCCCACTTCTTCAGCTCGGCCGCGCGGACCGTGGTGAACGGGTGGCTACGCGGCAGCATGTTGAGGATCTTGAGCACGGAGTCGCGCAGGTCCCCGCTCGACTCGTACTCCTCCGCCTGCTCCAGAAACGCGTCCACGTTCATCTCATGCAGATGGTGGCCGCCCGCGAGCTTCATCAGACCGCGCATCGACGCCTGGAGGTCCTGGCCCACCAGCAGCCCCGCCCGGTCCGCCGACAGCTCCGACTTGCGGAACCACTCGCGCAGCGCCGTCACCAGGGCCAGCACCGCCACATTGCCCAGCGGGATCCAGGCCACCCGCAGCGCCAGGCTGGTGAGGAAGAGCAGTATCGTCCGGTAGACGGAGTGGCCGGACAGCGCATGGCCCACCTCGTGGCCGATGACCGCCCGCATCTCCTCCTCGTCGAGCAGCTCCACCAGCCCGGTGGACAGCACGATGATCGGCTCGTCCATGCCGATGCACATCGCCTGCGGCTGCGGGTTCTGAGTGATGTACATGGCCGGGACCTTCTCGAGGTCCAGGATGTAACAGGCGTCCCGTAGCATGTCGTTGAGGTGTGCGAACTGCCGGTCGCTCACCCGTACCGAATCGGACAGGTACAGCAGCCGCAGACTGCGCTCGGGCAGCAGTCCGCTCATCGCCTTGAAGGCGGTGTCGAAACCGGTCAGCTTGCGCAGGGCGACCAGGGCCGAGCGGTCCGCGGGATGTTCGTACGCGCGTGAGGAGATGCCCGGGAACCGCCGCCGGTTGCGGCTCGGCATCCGTTCCTGCCCGCCCTGTCCAAAGCTGCCGTTGTCGCCCATGTGGCCCCCTCGTTGCCGATGTTCCGCCGGACTGTCTCGGTACTGCCGCGTCCCCCGGCCGACCCCAGCCTAGGCCCTGACCGGCGGGGCGTTAGCGTGGAGACATGCCCGATATGACTGGCCTCACCGAAGTGCTCGCCGCCACCTCGAAGGACGCCGGACCGGGAGCGCTGTTGCGCACGGTCATCGTCGTCGGTGTGGTGGGCGCGGTCCTGCTCGCCTGGTTCCTGCTGCGCGGATACGGCAAGCAGGACTGATGCCACCGGACCGGGCGCCGTGGCTGAACGCAGGACGGAGAGCAGCGCGTAAATCCGGCTCGCATACGATGTGGCCGACGTGACTCGACGCCTAGACCCCGATAGGTAGTGCCTGCGATGAACAGCACCGCACACGCCCTGGCCACCCTCGCCTCCGAAGGCGGCGAGCACCACACCGACACCCATGCGAGCATCAGCCCGTACATGACCGGTGGCGGCGCGCTCGTCCTCCTCCTGCTGCTGCTGTGGATCACCACCCGCTTCAACCGGGACCGCTGACCGGGGCCGTGGACCCTGTGGGCTCCGGTGGCGGACCGGGCCCAGTAGGGTCTGCACGCATGGAAGAGCAGAAGGTGCCCGGCAAGCGGCGGCTCGGTGTGATGGGCGGGACGTTCGACCCGATCCACCACGGACACCTGGTCGCGGCGAGCGAGGTGGCGTCGCAGTTCCATCTCGACGAGGTGGTGTTCGTGCCGACCGGGCAGCCGTGGCAGAAGAGCCACAAGAAGGTTTCCCCGGCCGAGGACCGCTATCTGATGACGGTCATCGCGACCGCCTCCAATCCGCAGTTCTCGGTCAGCCGCATCGACATCGACCGCGGCGGACCGACGTACACCACCGACACCCTCCGGGACCTGAGGGCGTCCAACGGTGACGCGGATCTGTTCTTCATCACCGGCGCGGACGCGCTCGCCCAGATCCTCACCTGGCGCGACGCCGAAGAGCTGTTCTCGCTCGCCCACTTCATCGGCGTGACCCGGCCGGGGCACATACTGGCCGACCCGGGTCTGCCGGAGGGCGGGGTATCCCTGGTCGAGGTGCCCGCGCTGGCGATCTCGTCCTCGGATTGCCGCTCGCGTGTCGCCCATGGCGAACCCGTCTGGTATCTGGTGCCGGACGGTGTGGTGCGCTACATCGACAAGCGCGAGCTGTACCGGCACGACTGCTGAAGGGGCATGCCCGGTGAATGACGGACAGGACCCGTACGACCCGTACGCACAGGATCCGTACGCCCAGGAGCCGCGGATCCACGGCTATGACGCCTATGGGCGTCCGGTCTACCAGCCGCAGGCGGGGCAGCAGACCTATGACCCGCAGCAGACCTATGACCCGCAGCCGGGTTACGACCCGTACGGGCAGGGGCAGCCCCAGGGCGGGCAGCAGGGGCAGGGCGGCTATGGCTACGACCCCTACGCGCAGGCGCAGCAGCCGCGGCATCCCCAGGCGTCCCAGCACCCGCAGGCCCAGCACCCCCAGGCCCAGCCGTACGACCCGTACGCGGGGCAGCAGCAGTACGCGTACGACCCCCAGCAGCAGGGCTACGGCTACGGCTACACGCCGACCGTGCCGCCGCAGCGCGAGTCGAACCCCTATGAGGAGCTGAGCCCCGAGGCGCTGCGGGAGTCGCGCCCCGAGCCCCCCGCCGAACCGGAGCCCGGCCGCGGGCCGGGGGCGGCGAAGGCGAAGAAGCACGACGAGGACTACCGCACCGAGCAGTTCTCCTTCATCGAGGAGGAGGACGAGGACACCGACGATGTCATCGACTGGCTGAAGTTCGCCGAGACCCGCACCGAGCGGCGCGACGAGCGCAAGCGCAAGGGCCGCAACCGCACGGTCGCGCTGATCGTGGTGCTGGTCCTGGTGGCCGCCGGCGGGGTCGGCTACCTCTGGGCCGTGGGCAAGCTGCCCGGTCTGTCCGCCGGCAACGCCGACCAGGCGGCGGGCGGTCCGCAGCAGCGCGATGTGATCGTGGTCCATCTGCGCGAGACCAAGGGCGGCCGCAGCTCCACCGCCCTGCTGGTGGACAACGAGACCACCAAGAAGGGCACCACCGTCCTGCTGCCCAACGCGCTGTCCGTCTCCACCGAGGAGGGCGGCTCCACCACGCTCGGCAAGTCGGTCACCGACGAGGGCTCGGACTCCACCCGGGAGTCCCTGAGCAGCCTGCTGGGCTCGAAGATCCAGGGCACCTGGCGGCTGGACACCCCGTATCTGGAGAACCTGGTCGAGCTGGTCGGCGGGATCACCGTGACCACCGACGCGACCGTGCCGGACCGGCAGAAGGACGCCGCTCCGCTGGTGAAGAAGGGCCAGGATCAGCCTCTGGGCGGGCAGGCGGCTGTGGCGTACGCCACCTATCGCGCGCCGGGCGAGCCCCAGACCAAGCAGCTGGCCCGGTTCGGACAGGTCATGCACGCGGCGCTGAAGAAGCTCTCCAGCGATGAGAAGGGCGCCACCAACACCGTGGAGTCGCTGGCCCAGATCCCCGATCCGTCGCTGTCGGAGCAGCAGCTCGGCGCCTCGCTGGCCCGGCTGGCCGGGCAGGCGAAGAGCGGCGACTACAACACCGCGATGCTGCCGGTCCAGCAGGACGGAACGCTCAGCACCCGGGCCACCGACCATGTGGTCAAGGACATCCTCGGCGGAACGGTCAAGAACACCGGCGGTGACACCCCGCGGGTCAGCGTGACCAACGCGGGCGGCACCGCGGACGCGGCCGGTTCGGCCCGGGTCACGCTGGTCAACGGCGGCTTTACGGTCGTCTCCGCGACCGAGGGCAAGGGCACCCCGCAGACGGCTTCGCGGGTCACCTACGCCGAGGCCGCCCAGGCGGCCCAGGCCAAGGAGGTCGCCAAGACGCTCGGCCTGCCCTCGAGCGCGGTGCGCAAGGGCAAGGGCGCGGCCAACGCGGACATCACGGTCGTCCTCGGCCAGGACTACACGGGCAAGGGCTGAACGCCCGGACCCCTTCACCGGACCGTTGCGGCGGCCGCCTCCGGGCGGCCGCCGCGGCGCTGTCGGGCCACCGCCGGATATCGGCCCGGCGGGGCGGCGGCGGGGCGTGAGACCCTTGGGGTGCCAGACCTTCGAGGTACGACAACGACCGAAAGCTTGCCTGTGACCGCCACGGACCGCTCCATCGAGCTCATCAACGCCGCCGCCCAGGCAGCCGCCGACAAGCTCGCGCACGACATCATCGCGTACGACGTCAGCGATGTGCTCTCGATCACCGACGCCTTCCTGCTGGCCTCGGCGCCCAACGACCGCCAGGTGAAGTCGATCGTCGACGAGATCGAGGAGCGGCTGAACAAGGAGCTCGGCGCCAAGCCGGTGCGCCGCGAGGGCGACCGTGAGGCCCGCTGGGTGCTGCTGGACTACGTGGACGTCGTGGTGCACGTCCAGCACAGCGAGGAGCGGGTCTTCTACGCCCTGGAGCGGCTGTGGAAGGACTGCCCGCAGCTGGAGCTCCCGGCCGACGCCGTCGCCACCCGGGGCAAGGCGGAGGAGTACGCGCAGGCGCGGGCGGCCGACGGCGGCCCGGTCGGCGGTGAGCTCAGCTGAACGGCACCATGGGCGGCCGGGGCCGCCGCGTTGTCCTGTGGCGGCACGGCCAGACGGCCTGGAACATCGAGCGCCGCTTCCAGGGCTCCCTGGACATCGAGTTGACCGAGACCGGGACGGCGCAGGCGCGCCGGTCGGCCCGGCTGCTGGCCGCGCTGAAGCCGGACGCGATCGTCGCCTCCGACCTCAAGCGGGCCGCGGCGACCGCCGCCGAGCTGGCGGCCGTCACCGGGCTGACGGTCTCCCACGACGCCTCGCTCCGCGAGACCTACGCCGGTCGGTGGCAGGGGCTCACCCACGACGAGATCATGGCGCAGTTCGGCGAGGAGTACACCGCGTGGAAGCGCGGTGAGCCCGTGCGACGCGGTGGCGGCGAACTGGAGTCCGAGGTCGCCGACCGGGCCGCCCCGGTGGTGCTGGAGAGCACCGAGAAGCTGCCCGACGGTGGCACGCTGGTGGTGGTCAGCCACGGCGGCACCATCCGCACCACCATCGGCCGGCTGCTCGGTCTGGAGCCCCGGACCTGGGAGGCGCTGGGCGGTCTGTCCAACTGCTGCTGGTCGGTGCTGGGCGAGGGAGTGCGCGGCTGGCGGCTGCTGGAGCACAACGCCGGATCGCTGCCCGAGCCGGTGCTCGGCGACGACGACTGAGCGGATTTCCTTTTCCGGCAGGTCACCGGCTATGCTCCTTCTCGTTCGAAGCGCTCCGGCGCAAAGAACAGCGGGGCTATAGCTCAGTTGGTAGAGCGCCTGCATGGCATGCAGGAGGTCAGGAGTTCAATTCTCCTTAGCTCCACAGCACCGCACCGATCCCGTCCCCTCTCCGAGGGTGGCGGGATCGCTGCTTTTCCCGGCCCGTTTCCCGGCCCGTCAGGCCCGCTTGGCGCGCTGAGCACGCTCGGCCCGCATCGCGGAGAGCGGGCGGGCATGGGCGGAGCAGCCGATCAGCGGGTCGTGAATGGCCCGCAGCCGCTCCAGGAAGCCCCGGCTCTCCTCGTCGTCCGGGGTGTAGACCACGACCCGGGTCTCGGGCGCGCCGCTGATCTGCATCGACGTCGAGAGCATCCGTATCTCGCCGACCGAGGCGTGCTGCACCACCTTGATCCGCGCACCGGGCGGGGCGACGTCCCCGGTGCGCCAGAGCCGGGCGAAGTGGTCGCTGGCGGCCAGCAGCCGGGCGAGGAACTCCTCCCACTCGGGCTCGCCCACATGCCGTCCGTACCCGCCGCGCAGCGTCGCCACGATGACCGGCAGCTCCTCGTCGAGATTGAGCAGCGAGACGCAGCAGCGCTGATTGACGAAGAGCTGCCACAGCACGTTCCTCTCGGACGGGGCGGTGGGGAGCAGCATCGACGGAAAGAGGTGCTGGTAACCGGCGTTGTACGCCAGGATGTCGTACCGGGCGTTGTAGACCACGGCCGGAAGCGGGTCGAGCGCGTCGATGATGCCCTGCACCTCGGGGCTGACCGTATGCGTGTCCCGCGTCCGGTCCGGGACGTACGGCACCTCGGCCAGGTGGTACAGATGCTCGCGCTCGGCGCGGTCGAGCCGCAGGGTGCGCGCGATCGCGTCCAGCACCTGCACACTCGCGTTGATCGGGCGGCCCTGCTCCAGCCAGGTGTACCAGGTGACGCCGACGCCGGAGAGCTGGGCGACCTCCTCCCGGCGCAGCCCGGGGGTGCGGCGGCGCAGCCCGGGCGCCATCCCCACGTCCGCGGGGGTCACCCGGGCGCGGCGGCTGCGCAGGAAGGCGGCCAGCTCGGGCCGCCGTCGTTGGGCGGCCTGCCGGTGCTGTGCGGTGTTCACGGCCATCGTCGCTCCCCATGTCCCCCGTGGCGGCGCCGTCCCCCGTGACGGCGACTCCCGTGACGGCCTCCGCGCGGGGGGCCGGTCCTCCATGCTCCCGGTGGCGGCCGGAGGCTGCCAGGTGCTGCCACTACCAGCATCGGCGGGCTCTCGTTACCGGTATCGGCGCGCCCGCAGGCTCGGTTCATGACCCACACCACCCCGACCACCCCTCTCCCCGCAGAGGACTCCGCGACCAGTAAAGGCCACCCCACTGACATCCCGGCCGGCGCCGCCCCGGCCGCGCGGCGGACCGCGCGCCCCGGCTGGCTGCTCGCCATCGTCCTCACCGGCCAGCTCATGGCCGTGCTCGACGTCTTCATCGTCAATGTCGCGGCGCCGACCATGCGCGCCGATCTGCACGCTTCCGGCGCCGGACTCCAGCTCGTCATCGCCGGTTACACGATTTCCTATGCCGTCCTGCTGATCACCGGGGCGCGGCTGGGCGCCCTGCTCGGCCACCGGCGGATGTTCCTGTCCGGGCTCGCGGCCTTCACCGCCGCCTCGCTCGCCTGCGGGCTGGCCGGCAGCACCGGGCAGCTGATCGCCTTCCGGTTCGTCCAGGGCGCGGCGTCGGCGATGATGCTGCCGCAGGTGCTCAGCCTCATCCAGCGGACGTACACGGGCAGTTCGCGGGCGCGGGCGCTCGGCGCGTACTCCGCGGTGCTCGCCTCCGGCGCCGCCGCCGGGCTGATCGTGGGCGGGGTGCTGGTCGAGGCCGACCTGATGGGCACGGGCTGGCGTCCGGTCTTCCTGGTCAACGTGCCGATCGGGCTGCTGCTGCTCGTTCTCGGACCGCGGCTGATGCACTCCCCGGAGGAGGCGCCGCGCGGCCCGGCCACCGCGCTCCGGGACGGCCTGGATCTGCCCGGTCTGGTGCTGCTGGCCGCGGCGGTCCTGCTGTTCACGGTGCCGATGGTGCTCGGCCAGGAGTGGGACTGGCCGCTGTGGGGCTGGATCATGCTGGGGCTGAGCGTGGTCGTGGCGGGGCTGTTCGCGGCGTACGAGGCGCGGCTGGCCCGGCGCGGCGGCAGGCCGCTGATCTCCCCGCGCGTGGTGCGGGCGCCCGGAATGGCGGTGGCGGTGCTCCGTATCGTGCTGGCGATGGCGACGAACGCGGGTTTCCTGTTCGTCACCACCCTGCATGTGCAGGGCGGGCTGGGCTACAGCGCGATGCGGGCCGGACTGACCTTCGTGCCCACGGCGGCGGCGTTCGGCGTGCTGGGACTCAACTGGCAGCGGCTGCCGGTGCGTTGGCAGGCGGTCGCGGTACCGGCCGGATTCACGCTGGCGGCCGTGTCGTTCCTCGGGCTCGGTCTGGCGCTGCGGCACGGCGGCGACGGCGGCCCGTGGCTCTACGTCGTCCTGGTGGGCGCCGGAGCGGGCCTCTCGCTCGCCTACAGCCCCGTCCTGACGCGGACGTTGGCGACTGTACGGCCGCAGGACGCGGCGGACGCCAGCGGCGTTCTGGTGACGGCGGCTCAACTCGGTCTGCTGAGCGGAGTCGCGGTCTTCGGCACGGTGTTCCTGAACGCGGCGGACAGTGCCGCGCCCGGAGCGCATGCCTCGGCGGACGCCCTGTGGGTGACCTGCGTCGCACTGGCCGTGGCGGCAGCATGCGGAACGCTGCTGAGTCTCGTGAGGCGGGTGAGGCATCTCCGCTGACCTGGGGCGTCGTCCCATGGCAGAATCGGACGGCCGGAGGGGCAGGGGCCGACAGTCCGATGGGGAGGGCAGGTGGGATGCCGACCAGCATCCTCGATGCGATCGAGGACCTTTCCGACGCGGATCGGCCGGGCATCGCATGCCCGTCCTGCGGCTCCGGCAAAGTGGCTCAGGTCCTCGGCGACAACGGCGGTGTTTCCTACGTGTGTACGGCCTGCGGCCACAGCTGGAGCTGAGTGACATGGGAGCACACAGCCGGAAATGTGACTGGTGCGGCAGCGGCACACCGATCGTCCGCGACATGGAGCCGCTCAACTCCGACTACCAGTACTGGTGCGCGGAGTGCGCACGGGCGCTGATCATCAAGGGCGATCCCATCGAGACCTACCGGGAGCTGGAAGGGGAGCCGATCTACGGTCGGCTCCTCGACGAGCACTGCACGCTCAAGCGTTTCTACTCGTTCGCGACGGCGTAACCCGGCCCTGCTCCGGCCTCGCGGCAATCGATTTGGCGGAAGCCCGGGGCGTCCGTGTAATGTAGGCGATGCCGCCGCGGCGAGCCGGGCGGAGCAAGACCTGGGGCTATAGCTCAGTTGGTAGAGCGCCTGCATGGCATGCAGGAGGTCAGGAGTTCAATTCTCCTTAGCTCCACAGTTACCAGGAGACGGACTGTCCGATATGGGCGGTCCGTCTCTTTTATCACTCGGGGTTTTACGGGTTCGTTCCGCCCGTCGTTTCTTCTTCCCGCCACCGCGGCTCCCTCGATGCGGGCCATTGGTGCCCTGCGGTAACCTGGCTCCATGCGTGCCGTACGCCTTCTGCTTAGCGGGCCGCGCTGATCACGTACCGACCGAGAACAGTTCCGGTCGGCATCGGCGCGGCGTCCCCTCCTGTGCGAGGGGTCTTTTTGTTTCGGAGGCAAGAGGGAGCCGTTCCCTACCGCAGGCAGAGACGACCGATGGAGCTTTGAGGATCATGAGCGAGACCAATGCCGCGGCCGAGGTGGCCGCGCCGCACCGCTACACGGCCGCCCTGGCCGCTGACATCGAAGCCCGCTGGCAGGACTTCTGGGCCGCGAACGGCACGTATGACGCGGCCAACCCCAGCGGTGACCTGGCCGGTGACGCCGAGGCCGTCGCCCGGCCCAAGAAGTTCGTCATGGACATGTTCCCGTACCCCTCGGGTGCGGGTCTGCACGTCGGCCATCCGCTGGGCTACATCGCCACCGACGCCTACGCCCGCTACCACCGCATGACGGGCCACAACGTCCTGCACACCCTGGGCTTCGACGCCTTCGGCCTGCCCGCCGAGCAGTACGCGGTGCAGACCGGCACCCACCCCAGGGTGAGCACCGAGGCCAACATCGAGAACATGCGGCGCCAGCTGCGCCGGTTGGGCCTGGGCCACGATCCGCGCCGCTCCTTCGCGACGATCGACCCGGACTACTACCGGTGGACCCAGTGGATCTTCCTCCAGATCTTCAATTCCTGGTACGACCCGGAGGCGCGGAAGGCCCGCCCGATCGCCACCCTGGTCGAGCAGTTCACCTCCGGTGAGCGCCCGACCCCCGACGGCCGCCCCTGGGCCGAGCTGACCGAGGCCGAGCGCGCGGACGTCCTGGGCGGCTACCGCCTGGCGTACGCCTCGGACGCGCCCGTCAACTGGTGCCCCGGGCTGGGCACCGTGCTGGCCAACGAGGAGGTCACCGCGGAGGGCCGCTCCGAGCGCGGCAACTTCCCCGTCTTCAAGGCCAAGCTGCGCCAGTGGAACATGCGCATCACCGCCTACGCCGACCGGCTGCTGTCGGACCTGGACGCGCTGGACTGGCCCGAGGCCATCAAGCTGCAACAGCGCAACTGGATCGGGCGCAGCGAGGGTGCCCGGGTGGACTTCCCGGTGGCCGACCACCCCGAGGCGAAGATCACCGTCTTCACCACCCGCCAGGACACCCTGTTCGGCGCCACCTATATGGTGCTGGCCCCCGAGCACGGCCTGGTGGACGAGATCGTCCCGGCCGCCTGGCCCGAGGGCACCCACGAGGTGTGGACCGGCGGGCACGCCACCCCGGCCGCGGCCATCGCCGCGTACCGCAAGCAGGCCGCGGCCAAGTCCGATGTGGAGCGGCAGGCCGAGGCCAAGGACAAGACCGGTGTCTTCACCGGCGCGTTCGCGGTCAACCCGGTCAGCGGCGAACCGGTGCCGGTCTTCATCGCCGACTATGTGCTGATGGGCTACGGCACCGGCGCGATCATGGCCGTTCCGGCGCATGACACCCGTGACTTCGCCTTCGCCCGCGCCTTCGAACTGCCCATGCGCTGTGTGGTGAAGCCCTCGGACGACCGTGGCACCGACCCCTCCACCTGGGACGACGCCTTCGCCTCCTATGACGCGAAGATCGTCAACTCCACTGGGGAGTCCGTCTCGCTGGACGGGCTGGGCGTCGTCGAGGCCAAGGCGCGTATCACCGAGTGGCTGGAGGCCCGCGGGATCGGCGAGGGCACCGTCAACTTCCGGCTGCGTGACTGGCTGTTCAGCCGCCAGCGCTACTGGGGCGAGCCCTTCCCGATCGTCTACGACGAGGACGGCATCGCCCATCCGCTGCCCGAGTCGATGCTGCCCCTGGAGCTGCCCGAGGTCGACGACTACGCACCGCGCACCTTCGACCCGGACGATGCCGACACCTCCCCGGAGACCCCGCTGTCCCGGAACGAGGACTGGGTCAACGTGATGCTGGACCTGGGTGACGGCCGCGGCCCCCGCCGGTACCGCCGCGAGACCAACACCATGCCCAACTGGGCCGGATCGTGCTGGTACGAGCTGCGCTACCTGGACCCGCGCAACGACGACCGGCTGGTCGACCCGGACATCGAGCGCTACTGGATGGGCCCGCGCGAGGGGCAGCCGGGCGGCGGTGTCGACCTGTACATCGGCGGCGCCGAGCACGCCGTACTGCATCTGCTGTACGCCCGCTTCTGGTCCAAGGTGCTGTTCGACCTGCGCCATGTCTCCTCGTCCGAGCCGTTCCACAAGCTGTACAACCAGGGCATGATCCAGGCGTTTGTCTACCGGGACAGCCGGGGCATCGCCGTTCCGGCCGCCGAGGTCGAGGAGCGCGACGGCGCCTACTGGTACCAGGGCGAGAAGGTCACCCGGGTGCTGGGCAAGATGGGCAAGTCCCTGAAGAACGCCGTCACGCCGGACGAGATCTGCGCCGAGTACGGGGCCGACACGCTGCGGCTGTACGAGCTGGCCATGGGCCCGCTGGACGTTTCGCGCCCCTGGGACACCCGCGCGGTCGTCGGCCAGTACCGGCTGTTGCAGCGGCTGTGGCGCAATGTCGTGGACGAGAACACCGGCGAGCCGGTGGTCGTCGACGCCGAGCCCGACGAGGCGACGCTGCGCGCCCTGCACAAGGCGATCGACGGGGTCCGGCAGGACATGGTGGGCCTGCGCTTCAACACCGCCATCGCCAAGATCACCGAGCTGAACAACCACGTCACCAAGGTGCGTGAGGTGCCGCGCCAGGTGGCCGAGGGCCTGGTGCTGCTGATCGCCCCGCTGGCCCCGCACATCGCCGAGGAGCTGTGGCGCAAGCTGGGCCACACCACCTCGGTCGTCCACGAGCCCCTGCCGGTCGCCGACCCGGCGTATGTGGTGGACGAGACGGTGACGTGCGTGGTGCAGATCAAGGGCAAGGTCAAGGCGCGGCTGGAGGTGTCCCCGTCGGTCTCGGAGGACGAGCTGGAGAAGCTGGCCCTGGGAGACCCGGCGGTGGTGGCGGCGCTGGACGGCGCGGGCATCCGCAAGGTGATCGTGCGGGCGCCGAAGCTGGTCAACATCGTCCCGGCGTGATCGCTGTCGGTCCGGCGTGATCGTTGTCGTTCCGGGGTGACGGTCGCCGCGTGGCGGTTTCCCCGCGTGGCGGTTCCCCGCGTGGCGGTTCCCCGCGTGGCGGTTCCCCGTACGGGCGGGCCGGGGGTTCCTCAGGAACCCCCGGCCCGCCCGGTCCGTTTAGGCTGGAGGAACGAGTGCCGTTGACGCGTGCCGCCGCCGTGACCGACGCCCGAAGGAGCGCGCATGGAAGCCGTTTGGATCCTGTTGGTGCTGTTCCTGGTCTGTGCCGGAATGGGGGTCTACGCGACCGCGCGGGCGGTCAAGGCGGCCAAGCGGGGCATCGACCGCACCGTGCACCAAGCCCGGCGCACGGTGGAGGACACCCGGCTGCGGGCCCGCCAGTTCGCCCAGCCGGGCACCGCCGGTGAGCTGGCCGAGCTGCGGCTGTCCCTGCGCTCCTCGATGCAGGCCACCGAGCAGGCGCTGAACGCCTCGGCGGAGCAAGACCGCTCGCTGTCGGAGTCGTTGGGGCTGTTCCGGCGGCTCACCGAGCACGGGCAGGAACTGGAGGAGGACCTCAAGCGGCTGGAGCGGGAACCCGACAAGGCCAGGGTCACCGCCCTGCTGCCCGAGCTGCGGGAGCGCACCCAGCGGATCACCCACTCCGCGGACTCGCTGCGATGGGCGGCGCGGGACCGGGCCCAGCGGTTCGCCCGGGACGATCTGGAGACACTGGGCCGCGAGATCGACATGGAGGCGGGCGCGCTGCGGCACTGGACGTCGGAGGAGCCGGGGCAGCCGCAGGGGGCGCAGGGGGTCTCTCAAGGTGCTTCCGAGCGTTCCGAGGATTCCGGGCGATCTGAGCGTTCTGAGCGTTCCGGGCGGACGCGGCCGCCGGAGCCGCCTTCGATCGGTACGGCGCCCCGGACGGAGGGTTTCTCCTGGCAGAAGCCGTGGCAGAAATCCGCCCGTCCGGAGAACACGGCCTGACGCGGATCGCACAGGCGCCGATGCGGGCCGGAACGGGCCTGACCGGTACGGTCAGTGATCATCTGGCGGGGTCGAGCTGTCGGCCCGGCGCGTCCCCCGATAACCTCCCTGTCATGTCCCGCCATGTCGCGATCGTGACCGATTCAACGGCGTACCTGCCGCAGGAGGCGATGGAGCGGCACCGCATCACCGCCGTTCCGCTGACGGTGGTGCTCGGAGACCGGGCCCTGGAGGAGGGCACCGAGATCTCGGCGCGTTCCCTCGCACAGGCCCTCCAGAAGCGCAGGCCGGTGACAACTTCCCGGCCCAGCCCCGAGATGTTCGCCGCGGCCTACCGCGCCGCCGCCGCGGAGGGGGCTACGGGCATCGTCTCCCTCCATCTGTCCGCCGAGATCTCCGGTACCTACGACGCGGCGGTGCTCGCCGCCCAGGACGCCCCGGTGCCGGTGCGGGTGATGGACAGCGGCATGGTCGCGATGGCGCTGGGCTTCTGCGCGCTGGCCGCGGCCGAGACGGCGGACGGCGGGGGCACGCTGGACGAGATCGTGGCGGCGGCCCAGAAGCGGGCCGACGGCACCGCGGCCTACTTCTACGTGGACACCCTCGACTATCTGCGGCGCGGCGGCCGCATCGGCACGGCGCAGGCCCTCCTCGGCTCCGCGCTGGCGGTCAAACCGCTGCTCCAGCTCGACGACGGGCGGATCTCACTCCGGGAGAAGGTGCGCACCGCCTCGAAGGCCATCGCCCGGCTGGAGGAGCTGGTGGTGGAGCGGGCCGGACAGAGCTCCGTGGACATCGCGGTGCAGCATCTGGCGGCGGGGGAGCGGGCGGCGGCGCTCGCGGATCGGCTGCGGGAGCGGGTGCCGGGGCTGGTGGAGCTGTATGTGGGGGAGGTGGGCGCGGTGATCGGCGCCCACACCGGGCCGGGACTGCTGGGCGCGATCGTTTCGCCGCGGTAGGGGCCGGGGGCTGGGGTCGGTCACTCGCCGGGGTGACCGGGATATCCACAACCGCTGGGTTTTCCCCGGGATGTGGGGCGGCTCAGCGGGATCGACCGGATGTGCCTACGGTCGGGAGGCATGAGGTCACGATCACAGCCAGTAATCATCGGTACGGAGCGCGGTCGTCATCGCGGGGGTCGGGCGTTCGCGCCGGCGGGAAAGCCGTCGTCCGCGGCTCGGGCCGCGGCCCTGTTGCCCGCGCGCCACGCTGGGCGGCAGAGCGGATGCGGCACCACCGTCGCCCTCGGTAGCCGGGACGGTCCGGAGGCGCAGGCTCCGGCGCGTCCGGCACCCCGGTGGGCCGACACGGTCGAGTCCGAGGAGGACGTTGAGGCCGGGGCCGGGGCCGGAGCCAGAGCCAGAGCCAGAGCCGGGGCAGGAGCCGGGACCGGCGTCGGGACCGGTGGTGGTGGGGCGGTGCGGCGCCGCGAGCGGACCCGGCTGGTGCTGCGGGAGCGGCTGCCGACATGGCTCCAGGTGCGCTGCGGTATGCGGCTCAGAACCCTCGCGGCGCTGTCGGTCACTCTGCTCGTGGCGGTGGCCTTCGCGGTGTACCACTTCTGGACCGGCCGTCCGCAGACCGTGCGAGCGCCGGAGCCCGAAGCGCCGCGCGCCGCGCCCGCCGGGCCTGTTCCCACCCCTGGTGGGCGGTCCGGCGTGGGTGCGGGCCGTTCGGTCGTGGTCGATGTGACGGGCAAGGTCCGCCGCCCGGGGTTGCGTACGCTGCCGTCCGGCGCGCGGGTCGACGACGCTCTGGAGGCGGCGGGCGGGGTACGGCCGGGCGCGGACACCAGCGGGCTGAACCGCGCCCGTCCGCTGGTCGACGGCGAACAGCTCGTGGTCGGCGCCCCGGCGGGCCAGGCCCCCGGCGGCGGCCCGCCCTCCGCAGGGGGCAACGCCGCGGGTACGGGCGGCGGTACGGGCCCCGGAGCCGGCACGGGCACCGGTAACGGTGCTCCCGGTGCGCCGGGCGGTCCGGGTGCGCCGGGCGGTCCGGGTGCGCCGGGCGGTCCGGGTGCGCCGGGTGGTCCGGTCAGCCTCAACTCCGCGACTCCCGAGCAGTTGGACACCCTGCCAGGCGTCGGTCCGGTGCTGGCGCGGCACATCATCGACTACCGCACCCAGCACGGCGGTTTCCGCAGCATCGATGAACTCCGCGAAGTGAATGGGATCGGCGAGCGCCGGTTCGCCGATCTGCGTCCGCTGGTCCGCCCATGACGGCACAGCCCACCCGGGCCCGTGCACCGGTGCATGCCGCGGCCGCCTCTCCGCGCGGGGCGTCCGAGCCCCGCCAGGAGGGCCCGCCCGACCTCCGGCTGGTGCCACCCGCCGTCACGGCCTGGATCGCCGCGGCCGTCGCCCTGGGCACGCCGGGCCGGACCGTCGCCGTGGTCTGCGCGCTGGCCTGCCTCGCGGCAGCCGCCCTGCTGTTCAGGACCAGCCATCCGCTCCGGGCCCGCGATCTGCTCAGGTCCCGTGACCTGTTCCGGGCCCGTCATCTGTTCCGGGACCGCGGCCTGTTGGGGGTCGGCCATCGAACGGACCCGGCCATGGCTGGTCGGCCACGCGCGGGCACACCCCGTCCCCACCACGGCCCCGACGGTACCCGCCCTCCCGGCGCCGTGCTCCCGGCCCACGATCCGGCGACCCGGACGGGCGGGAGAGGGGTGGCGCGCGACACCAACTCCCCCACGCACGGCGGCGGGCGGCGGCGGAGCGTTGCGGGGGCGGTAGCGGCGGCGCTGCTCTGCGGTGCGGCAGCGGGGGCGGTCGCCGCGCTGCATGCGGCCGAGGTGCGGGAGGGTCCGGTTCCGTCGCTGGCCCGGGAGTACGCCGGGATCACCGCCGAGGTCAAGGTCACCGGTGACCCCCGGCTCACCCGCCCCCGGGTGCGGGGTGCCGCGCTCGCGCCCGTGGCGGTGGTGATCGAGGCGGAGGTCGGGCGGGTCACCGGACCCGACGGCACAACGACCGTCACCCGTGCCCCCGTGCTGGTGACGGTCCGGGCGGGGGCCGCGCGGGAGCGGGCGCGCTGGCTCGAGCTGCTGCCCTCGACCCGGCTGCGGCTGCACGGCCGTCTGGCGCCGCCGCTGCGCGAGGGGGACCGCGTCGCGGCCGTGGTGCGGGTCGACGGCGGTGGGCCGCCGCGGGTCATCGGTGAGCCCAGCGCCCTCCAGCAGCAGGCGGGACGGCTGCGCGCGGGGCTGCGGACCGCGACGGACGGGCTCTCCCCGGACGCGCGGGCACTGCTGCCGGGGCTGGTCGTGGGGGACACCTCCCGGGTACCGCCCGACCTCGACGAGGCGTTCCGGGCCACGGACCTGCTTCATCTGATGGCGGTCTCCGGCAGCAATCTGACACTCGTTCTCGCCCTGCTGATCGGCCCGCCCCGCCTTGCCGCACGGGCCGAGCGGCGGGGGCTGGCCGCCGCGCTCGGGCTGCGGCTCAGAGCGACGGCGGTGCTCGGCGGCGCGCTCACCCTGTGCTTTGTCATCGTGTGCCGTCCCGAGCCCAGTGTGCTGCGCGCGGCGGTGTGCGGGCTGATCACCCTGCTCGCCCTCGGTACCGGACGGCGTAGATCCCTGCTGCCCGCCCTGGCCGCCGCCGTTCTCGCGCTGGTCCTCTACGACCCATGGCTGGCGCGGGACTACGGTTTCGCGCTCTCGGTCCTGGCCACCGGCGCGCTGCTCACCTTCGCGCCGGTGTGGTCGGCCGCGCTGCGCCGCCGTGGTGTGCCGGGCCGATGGGCGGAGGTGCTGGCGGCGGCCGCGGCCGCCCAGGCGGTCTGTGCTCCGGTCGTCGTGGTGCTGGCCGAGCGGGTGAGTCTGGTGGGGGTTCCCTGCAATCTGCTGGCCGAGGTGGCGGTCGGCCCGGCCACCGTCCTCGGGTTCGCCGCGCTCGCCGCGGCGCCGTTCGCTCCGCCGCTCGCCGGGTGGATCGCCTGGCCGGCCGGATGGCCCGCGGAGTGGATCGCCGAGGTGGCCCGGAGGGGCGCGGCCCTGCCCGGGGCGGAGCTGGACTGGCCGGGCGGGTGGCAGGGCGGGCTGCTACTGGCCCTCGCCACCCTGGCCGCCGTTCTGGTGGGCCGGCGCGTGCTGCACCACCGGTGGCTGTGCGCGGTGTGCGCGCTGGGCCTGCTGCTCGCGGTGGTCCGCCCGGCGCCGTTGGCCCGGGTCATCACCGGCTGGCCACCGTCCGGTTGGCGGCTGGTGGCGTGTGATGTCGGCCAAGGCGACGCACTGGTCCTGGCGGCTGGATCCGGTACGGCCGTCGTGGTGGACACCGGCCCCGAGCCCCACGCCGTCGACCGCTGTCTGCGCTCCCTGGGTGTGGTCCGGATCCCGCTGCTGGTGCTCACCCACTTCCACGCCGACCATGTGGCCGGGCTGACCGGTGTGTTGCGCGGGCGCGGGGTGGGCGCCATCGAGACGACCAGCCTGGAGGATCCGCCGGGCCAGGCCGAGTTCGTGCGGCGCCGTGCGCGGGCGGCGCATGTTCCGGTGGTCGCGGCGGAGCCGGGGGAGCGGCGCCGGTTCGGCCCGCTGTCCTGGGAGGTCCTGTGGCCCGCGCCGCCACCCCCGGCATCGCCCCCGGCCACCCCCGCCGTACCGACGACGGAGGGGGCGAACGACGCGAGCGTCACCCTGTTCGTGCGTACCGCGGGGCTGACCCTGCTGCTCCTCGGTGACCTCGAACCACCCGCCCAACGGGCCCTGCTGGCGGCGCACCCCGAGCTGCCCCGGGTCGATGTGGTGAAGGTCGCCCACCACGGCTCGGCCTATCAGGACCCCCGGCTGATGCACCGCCTCCGCCCGCGCCTCGCGCTGATCTCCTGCGGTGCGGACAATCCGTACGGTCATCCGTCCCCGCGCACCATCGCGGCCCTGCGTGTCCAGGGGGCGGCCGTGCTGCGGACGGACACCGACGGGCCGATCGCCGTGACGGGGCCCGCGCTGCGCGCGGTGCTCAGACGGCCCACACGCCGTTCCGCATCAGATGGCGCTCCGGGAGCTCGGGCTCCTCGTACCAGACCTGTACCTCGGTGGGTGCCACCTTGTAGTACGCGTAGGAGGAGCCGTTCTCCGATCTGCGGGGATCCCACAGCGACTTGGCCGCGAAGGTGTCGGCGGTGGCGACCGGCACCTCGTCCCGGGCGAACTCCTCCACGGTTCCCCCGATCAGCACCACATCACGGGTGTCGGCCAGGGAGAGCCGGGCCCAGCCGACTTCCCGCAGATTGCGGCCGGTGGGATTGGTCCGGCGGGTGGAGAGCCAGATCGCCTCGCCGTCCCACAGGAACGACAGCGGCACCAGGCAGGCACCCCCTGCCCGTCGGCGGACGCCACCCAGATGTCCGCCTCCCGCTCCAACCGCTCCAACAGATCGCGTTTGCGCTGCCGTTGATCGCGCACCGCCACTGAATCGTTTGAATCGTTCCCCATGGTCCGCCCGTTCCCCTCTCGACCGGTCTGCCTCAGCGCACGCTATCCACGCGGCGGCGCCCGGTGCCTCGGGCATGCGGCGTAGGGCCGGGGCCGTACGCCCGGACGGACCGGCGGTATACGCCGGACCGGTGCCGTACGCCCCGGACGGCCCCGGGCCGTCAGTGGACCGGGGCGTTCTCCTCCTCCCGTGCGGGGGACGCCTCCGCCGTGCGGCCGCGGGTCAGCAGGGGCGCGGTGAGACAGGCCGCGGCGAGCAGGATGGCGAAGGCCACGGTGAGCGCTGTGGTGTAGCCGTGTACCGAGGCCGCCGCTCGGGTGGCCTCGGTGTGGTCCGCCAGGTAGGACGTGGCGGCGCTCGCGGCGAGGGTGTTGAGCAGTGCCGTGCCCAGGGCCGCGCCCAGTTGCTGTGCGGCGTTGTAGGCCGCAGAGGCGGCGCCGATGTCATGGTGGCGCAGTCCCGCGATGGCCAGGCTCGCGGTCGAGGCGATGACGCAGCCCAGGCCGACCCCGGTGAGGACAAGCGCCGGGACCAGATACAGCGGGAGGACATGTGCGCTGTCCGCGGTCAGCCGGGTCAGGACGAGCATGCCGCCGGCCGCGGCGAGCAGGCCCGGCACGATGACCGCCACGGGCCCCACCCGACCATGGAGGCGTCCGGCGACGACGGTCGAACCCACCAGGGCGGCCGCGGCGTTGATGATCAGCGTCCAGCCCGCCTGGACCGGTGAATAGCCCAGAACCGTCTGTGTGTAGTAGCTCATGAACAGGTAGAAGCCGAACATCGCGATGAACATCAGCGTGATGGCCAGGAACGCGCCCGCGCGGGTGCGGTGCAGCAGTACCCGCATCGGCAGCAGGGGATCAGCGGCGCGGCGCTCGACGGCCGTGAAGAGGACCAGGAGCAGTAGACCGGCGGCCAGCAGCCCGAGCACCTGGATCGAGCCCCACCCGTGCGGTTCGGCCTGGTTGAACGCGTACACCACCGCCGCCAGACCCCCGGTGCCGAGCAGGGCACCGGGGATGTCGAGCCGCCCGCCGTCCCGGATCGGCCGGTCCGCGGGCACCAGCGTGGCGCCGAGTACGGCGAGCAGGCCGATCGGGACGTTGATGTAGAGACACCAGCGCCAGCTGGTGTACTCGGTCAGCAGTCCGCCCGCGATCAGACCGACGGCGGATCCGGCCGCGCCGACCGCGGCGAAGACCCCGAAGGCCCGGCCACGTTCCCGTGGTTCGGTGAAGGTCGTGGCCAGCAGAGACATCCCGGCGGGCGCCAGCCCCGCGGCGAACACGCCTTGCAACGCCCGCGCCCCGAAGAGCATCTCGGGGTTGACCGCCGCCCCGCCCAGCGCGGACGCGGCCGAGAAACCGATCAGCCCGGCCGTGAAGGTGCGCCGGTGTCCGACCGCACCGCTCACCCTGCCGCCGATCAGCAGCAGTCCACCGAAGGCCAGCGCATAGGCGGTGATGGCCCATTGCCGGCTCGCGTCGGACATCCCCAGAGCACTCTGCGCGGACGGCAGCGCGATGTTCACGATCGTCCCGTCCAGGACCACCAGTAACTGCGCCGCGCTGACCACCAGCAGAGCCCACCACCGCCGTCGATCAGGAGTGGAATCCGTCATGTTGTCCCTCATTTCCCTCACCGTCCGCCACCGTGCGTCTATCAACGTATGGGATCCCCTAACGCTGTTAGGGACGGCGAACAACGTACTACACTGGCCCGAGCGGTCGAGGACACAGACGACATCAAGTGACGGGTGAGGCGCGGTGGTTGCGGCGGGTGGCAAGCGCGGTCAGCGGCAGGACGACGGTGTGCGGAGCATCTGGCTGCGATCCCGGCGCGCCACGCGCGGGGAGCCGCCGCTGACGCTCCCGCGCATCGTCGAGGAGGCCGTCGCCCTCCTCGACGAGGAGGGGATCGACCGGCTGACCATGCGCCGCCTGGCCGACCGGCTCGGTGTGGTGGCCCCGTCGCTGTACTGGCACGTCGAGACCAAGGACGATGTGATCGACCTCGCCGTCGACGCCATTTTCAGCGAGGTCCCGCCCCCGGCCGGGCAGACGGCCGACTGGCATGACGACATCACCACCGTGCTCACCACCTGGCGCGCCGCGCTGCTGCGTCACCCCTGGGCGGCCGCCGTTCCCGCGCGGCGGCGCCCGACCATCGGCCCCAACTTCCTGGCCTGGATGGAACTCCTCCAGGCGACCCTCATCCGCGCCGGGTTCACCGGAAAGAGCCTCTCCGCGGCCACCTGGGCGCTCTACAACCACGTCATGGGATCCGCCTCGACCGAAACCGCCCTGCACATCACCGAGGAGGAACGCCGCGTCGGCCAGGAACAACTGCGGGCGAACAGCGACCGGTACCCGTCGCTGGCCGCCAACGGCTATCTCTACGACGACGACTGGGACGGCAGCTTCACCACCGGTCTGCGCTATCTCCTCGACGGCCTCCAGGCCCAACTGGACCGCGCCCGGCCGGATCGCGGCTAGGCGGCCACCTCACGCCGTAGCGGCGCCGGCCACCTTCCGGGCCAGGGCGAGGGCCTCGTCCACGGCTGCCGGGATGTCGGTCACCGGGAAGACGGCGTGCCGGATGACGCGATCCGCGCCCGAGACCACCAGGATCAGCCGCTTGAGGCGGAGTTGCTGCGCCGCGCGGAAGGCGGGCAGCCGCAGTGCGGCGGCGAACCGCAGCTCACCGTCGGACAGCAGGGGGAAGGGCACCTTCTCGGCGGCCGCGAAGGCGGCCTGTTCATCGGTGCGTTGGGTGCTCACACCCCGCACCGCCGCGCCCGCCGCGCGGAAGGACTCCCAGGCGTCGCGGAACAGCCGGTTCTCCAGGGTGCAGCCCACCGCGCCGGGAATGTCCGCCCAGCTGTCCGGGAGGGGGGAGGGAACCCCGGTCGCCGGATAGGTGAACAGCACCGTGACGGCGCTGTGTTCCGCGACCACATCATGGCCGGCGCCGTCGGAGCCGGTGAGCGCGAGGCCGGGCGGTACGGCGGTGCCCACCAGCTCCCGGACCCGGGCCGTCTCCGCGCTGCCGTCCTCGGCGGTCGCGGTCAGGGCGCCGTCGCCGAGCAGCCAGCGGTCGGCCCAGTCCTGCATGCCGATCAGCACGGGCAGGAACGCCCGGCCGCGCTCGGTCAGTTCGTAGGCGTACCGGACCGGCCGGTCCTGATAGGGGCGGCGCTCCAGTACCGCGTGGTCGACCAGCTCCTTCAGGCGTTCGGCCAGCACCTTGCGGGAGATGGACAGTTCCCGGGTCAGCTCGTCGAAGCGGGTATGCCCACGCGCGACCTCGCGCAGGACGAGCAGGCTCCACCAGTCGCCGAGCACGGCCGCGGCCTGGGCGATGCCGCAGACGTCGTCGAGATCTCGCTTCCTTGTCATGGCCGTCCATAGTAAGTTCCTCTTCGAAACCATGTCCGTTCCGAAAGGAAACTCACTGATGTCGCTGACCCGGTGGACCGAGGTCGACGCCTACTTCAACGCCCTGCTCACCCCCTCCGACCCGGCCCTGGACGCGGCGCTGGACCTCAGCGCGGCGGCCGGTCTGGCGCCGCACCAGGTGGCGCCCAACCAGGGCAAGCTGCTGCATCTGCTGACGAGGATCCGGGGCGCACGCAGGGTGCTGGAGATCGGCACCCTCGGCGGCTACAGCACCATCTGGCTGGCCACGGCCCTGCCCGCGGACGGACGGCTGATCTCCCTGGAGGCCGATCCGGGGTGCGCCGAGGTGGCTCGCGCCAATGTGGCGCGGGCGGGGCTGGCCGGGGTGGTCGACATCCGCACCGGACCGGCGCTGGACTCCCTCCCGCGGCTGGCCGAGGAGGGCGAGGGCCCCTTCGACGTGGTGTTCATCGACGCCGACAAGCCGAACAACCCCGGCTATCTCGACTGGGCGCTCCGGCTGACCCGTCCCGGCAGCCTGATCATCGGCGACAACGTGGTGCGGGACGGAGCGGTGGCCGACCCCTCCAGCACCGATCCGAACGTCCAGGGCGTACGGCGTTTCACCGAGCTGATGGCCCGGGAGCCGCGGCTGACGGCCACCGCGGTGCAGACGGTCGGCGAGAAGGGCTACGACGGTTTCGCGCTGGCCCTGGTCACCGGCTGACCGGGCGGCCCGGCGCCCGCGCCGGACGCCCGATGCCGGACAATGACCCGGTGATCGATGAAGGACTGAACGGCGCCCGGCACATCCTGGTGCTGCCCGACCGCGACGCGGCGGAGGAGGTCGCCGAGGCGCTGCCCGAGCGGTTCCGCGCCGCCCACGCACCCCAGTTGGTCCGGGACGCGCTGGCGGGCGAGGACGACGCCGAGGACGCCCAGTGGCTGGTCGTGGTCGAGGACCCGGCCGGGGAGCTGGACCCGGCGGCGCTGGCCGCGTTCGCGGAGGAGTACGAGGGCTGGCTCGAGGCTGAGTAACGCCCCGGGCCCACAAGCCCACGCCGCCCGGCGCCCGGACACCCGGCGGGCGATGTCGGCGGTCCGTGGGATGCTGGACCGCGATGGCCAGGAAGACGACGACCGACGATCCGCTCGCCCCCGTGACCCTCGCCGTGGGTCAGGAGGAGCTGCTGCTCGACCGCGCCGTGCAGCAGGTCGTGGCGGCCGCCCGCGCGGCCGACGCCGACACCGATGTGCGCGACCTCACCCCCGACGCGCTCCAGCCCGGCACCCTCGCCGAGCTCACCAGCCCCTCGCTCTTCGCCGAGCGCAAGGTGGTCGTGGTGCGGAACGCACAGGATCTCTCGGCCGACACCATCAAGGACGTGAAGGGCTATCTCGGCGCCCCCGCCGAGGAGATCACCCTCGTGTTGCTGCACGCGGGCGGAGCCAAGGGCAAGGGCCTGCTCGACGCGGCCCGCAAGGCCGGGGCGCGCGAGGTCGCGTGCCCCAAGATGACCAAGCCCGCCGACCGGCTGGCGTTCGTCCGGTCGGAGTTCCGCGGCACGGGGCGGTCGGCCACCCCGGAGGCGTGCCAGGCGCTGGTCGACGCCATCGGCAGTGATCTGCGCGAGCTGGCCAGTGCGGTGTCGCAGCTCGCCGCCGACGTCGAGGGCACCATCGACGAGGCCGTCGTCGCCCGCTACTACACGGGCCGCGCCGAGGCGTCCAGCTTCACCGTCGCCGACCGGGCCGTGGAAGGGCGGGCGGCCGAGGCGCTGGAGGCGCTGCGCTGGGCCGTGGCCACCGGAGTGGCCCCGGTGCTGATCACCAGCGCCCTGGCCCAGGGCGTACGTGCCATCGGCAAGCTGGCCTCGGCCCCGCGCGGGGCCCGCCCCGGCGATCTGGCCCGGGAGCTCGGGATGCCCCCGTGGAAGATCGACCGGGTCCGGCAGCAGATGCGCGGCTGGTCGGCGGACGGTGTGGCGGTCGCGCTGCGCGCGGTCGCCGAGGCGGACGCGGGGGTCAAGGGCGGCGGGGACGATCCGGAGTACGCCCTCGAGAAGGCCGTCGTGACCATCGCCCGCGCCGCCCGCTCAGGTCGCTCCTAGCGAAGGCGAATGCGCCCGCGAGGCGAGCGCCCCCGTGCGGGGGAACGCGCCCGCGAGGCGGAACGCGCCTGGGGAAGCGAACGCCCCCCTGAGTCGGAACGCCCCCGCGAGGCGGGCCCCGCCTACCCCTTCATCTTCTGGAGCGTCGCCTTGGCGCTCTTCTTCAGCAGGTCGATGGCCTCGTCGTTCGTCTTGCCCTTGGCGTCCGACGAGCTGGATACATACTCCGACCACGTCGACTGGTAGGTCATCCACCCGTCGCGGATCCCGAGGATCACATACGTCCCGCTGCTGGAGCTGGATTCGTTGGTCTGCGTCACCACGTACGCCTCGTCGCCGAGGCCGCCGACCGCCTTGACGTCATAGCCGTAGCTGGAGGACTTCCGGTCCTCGTAGGCCCGGTAGTTGGCCTCGAACTCGGGCTGCGGGTCGGTCTTCTTGTGCAGCAGCGCCGATGTGTAGAAGCGCAGCTCGGAGTAGTCGCCGCTGGACGCGCCGTCGGGCTTGAAGGTGATGTTGCAGTCCATCGAGTCCAGCGCCGGGTCCTGGGAGCTGCTGTGCGCCGGGTTGGAGCTCGAGCGGCTGTCCTCGCCGTCCGCCTTGTACCCCTCGTCCTCGAAGGTCTTGGTGTCGGTCGGGTCGCACAGGTCGTCCGTGTAGGTGTACCCGGCGAGATCGGCCTTCGGCTCGTCGTCGCCGCCGAACCCTCCGGTGGCCAGCAGGGCACCGGCCCAGACCGCCGAGGCGACGAGGGCCCCGCCGAGTCCCCACAGCCAGACCTTGGCGCCCGCGGGGCCGCCGCCCGAGCCGTTCGGAGGCATCACGGGCGGTATGCCCGTGGGCGCGCCCAGCTGCCCGTATCCGGCCATCGGCATGGCGGGCATCGTGGGCTGGGCGTAGGGGTTGGCGCCCTGCGGCTGGGGCTGCTGCGGTACGCCGTAGGCGCTGTGCTGAGGCTGCTGGGGCGGCTGAGGCTGCCCGTAAGGATTGGGTGTCTCCCCCGGTATCGACATGACGTGAACATACCCGAGAAAACCGGGAAAGCCCCTCGCTGTCCTGGGGAAAGGACGGCGGGGGGCTTCCGGTGGATTGCTGTGCGCCGCACCCGCGTGGCGAACGCAGGCCGCGTGCGGCGCGGTGCCGCAGTCAAGCTGTCGGCTGCCGGTCGGAGCGGGTGAGAGGGACCGCTTGGCCCGGACCGGCGGAGGGGGACGGTATACGCCCCGCAAGGGACGGTGTACGCCCCGAAAGGCTCAGCCCGGACGTCAGCCCTTGAGGGTGGCGACCTGCTGCGCGAGCGCCGACTTCTTGTTGGCGGCGTTGTTCTTGTGGAGCACGCCCTTGCTGACGGCCTTGTCCAGCTTGCGCGCGGCGGCGCGGGCGGCGGCGGTGGCCTTCTCGGCGTCACCGGCGGCCACGGCCTCACGGGTGCGGCGGATGGCGGTCTTCAGCTCGGACTTGACGGCCTTGTTGCGCTGACGGGCCTTCTCGTTCGTCTTGTTGCGCTTGATCTGGGACTTGATGTTCGCCACGTAAAGAGCCTTCGCAGGTTCGTTGGTTTTCGCTGGTGGTGTTGCGGTGCCCGCGGTCGCGCGAGGGCGGCACGAGACACAGTCGGCCAGGTTACCAGCAGGGTCTGTAGCGTCCCAAACCCGGAAGCGGTCGCCAGTCATGGGACCATGGACGGACTGACACAACCCCGATTACACCGAGTCCCGCCTAGACACAGGACCCTGCGTGCCCGCGACCCCTACCAATGTGCCGGAGCCGAGCCGTACCGACCCGGCTCTCATCCGTAACTTCTGCATCATCGCGCACATCGACCACGGCAAGTCGACGCTCGCCGACCGTATGCTCCAGCTGACCGGTGTGGTCGACCAGCGACAGATGCGTGCGCAGTACCTCGACCGCATGGACATCGAGCGCGAGCGCGGCATCACGATCAAGTCCCAGGCGGTCCGGCTGCCCTGGGCGCCCATGAAGGACGAGGGCGGGCCCGAGTCGGCCACCCACATCCTGAACATGATCGACACCCCCGGCCACGTGGACTTCACCTACGAGGTCTCGCGCTCGCTCGCGGCCTGCGAAGGCTGCATCCTGCTGGTCGACGCGGCACAGGGGATCGAGGCCCAGACCCTCGCCAACCTTTATCTGGCGATGGAGAACGACCTCACGATCATCCCGGTCCTCAACAAGATCGACCTCCCGGCCGCCCAGCCCGAGAAGTACGCCGCCGAGCTGGCCCACCTCATCGGCTGCGACCCGGCCGATGTGCTCAAGGTCTCGGCCAAGACCGGTGAGGGCGTCGCGGAGCTGCTGAACCGGGTCGTGGAGCTGGTTCCGGCCCCGGTCGGCGTCAAGGACACCCCCGCCCGCGCGATGATCTTCGACTCGGTCTATGACCCGTACCGGGGCGTCGTGACGTATGTGAAGGTCGTGGACGGCACGCTCAACAAGCGTGAGCGGATCAAGATGATGTCCACCGGCGCCGCGCACGAGCTGCTGGAGATCGGCACCAACTCACCCGAGATGACCCCCTCCGACGGGCTGTCCGTCGGCGAGGTGGGCTATCTGATCACGGGTGTGAAGGACGTCCGCCAGTCCAAGGTCGGCGATACGATCACCCAGTTCAGCAAGGGTGCCGAGGAGCCGCTGGGCGGCTACAAGGACCCCAAGCCGATGGTGTTCTCCGGGCTGTATCCGCTGGACGGCTCGGACTACCCGGAGCTGCGCGAGGCCTTGGACAAGCTCCAGCTGAACGACGCCGCGCTGGTCTACGAACCGGAGACCTCGGCCGCGCTCGGCTTCGGCTTCCGCGTCGGCTTCCTGGGGCTGCTGCACCTGGAGGTCATCCGTGAGCGCCTGGAGCGCGAATTCGGTCTCGACCTGATCGCCACCGCGCCCAATGTGGTTTACCGCGTGGACATGGAGGACGGTTCCGAGCACACGGTGACCAACCCCAGTGAGTTCCCGGTGGGCAAGATCGCCACGGTGCACGAGCCGGTGGTCCGGGGCACCATCCTCGCCCCGAGCGAGTTCATCGGCGCGATCATGGAGCTGTGCCAGAACCGCCGCGGTGTGCTGCTCGGGATGGACTACCTCTCCGAGGAGCGGGTCGAGATCCGCTACACCCTGCCCCTCGCCGAGGTCGTCTTCGACTTCTTCGACCAGCTGAAGTCCAAGACCCGCGGCTATGCCTCGCTGGACTACGAGCCCACCGGTGAGCAGACCTCCGACCTGGTCAAGGTCGACATCCTGCTGCACGGCGACAAGGTCGACGCCTTCTCCGCGATCACCCACAAGGACAAGGCGTACGCCTACGGCGTCCGGCTGGTCGCCAAGCTGCGCGAGCTCATCCCGCGGCAGAACTTCGAGGTGCCCATCCAGGCCGCCATCGGCTCCCGGGTCATCGCCCGTGAGACGGTCCGCGCCATCCGCAAGGACGTCCTCGCCAAGTGCTACGGCGGTGACATCTCGCGTAAGCGGAAGCTGCTGGAGAAGCAGAAGGAAGGCAAGAAGCGGATGAAGATGGTCGGCAGCGTGGAGGTCCCCCAGGAGGCGTTCATCGCGGTGCTGTCCTCCGACTCCGAGGGCGGGGACAGCAAGAGCAAGAAGTGACGCGAAACGAGTGATCAGCGGGCCTGGTGCGAAGGATGCGCCGGGCCCGTTGCCGTGGTGGCAGAGGTGCGGCCCGTCAGGGTGTGAAGGATGCGGCACACCATCCGTCGTCGTTTGAACAACGTGACCTGTAACCCCTTACGCGGTAAGGATTCGGCCCTTACGCTGATCACTGCTCGAAGGTTACTCGCGAGTCACCAAGCAATGAGGCTGGCCCCGGAGGATGCCGTGACCGACACACAGACTTTGCTCGAGAACCGGCCGCCGTCCCTGGCGACGCACTTCCTCCAGCGCGTCGAGACGACGCCTGACAAGGAGGCGTATCGCTATCCGGTACCGGCCGCCTCGGGTTCGGGCCCCGACGAATGGCGCCCCCTGACCTGGCGCGAAAGCGCGGATCGGGTCTTCGCCATCGCCGCCGGTCTGATGGGTCTGGGTATCCGGCCCGAGGAGCGGGTCGCCCTCGCCTCCGCCACCCGGGTCGAGTGGATCCTCGGCGACCTCGGGGTGCTCTGCGCGGGCGCCGCGACCACCACGGTCTATCCGAGCACCAACGCCGAGGAGACCGCGTTCATCCTGTCCGACTCCGGCAGCCGGGTGCTGATCGCCGAGGACGGTGCCCAGCTCGCCAAGGTGCGCGAGAAGCGCGAGGAACTGCCCGAGCTGGCCCATGTGGTGGTGATCAACGCCGATGACGCGGTCCCGGCCGCGGGCGACCCGGAGGGCTGGGTGCTCTCCCTCACCGAGTTGGAGAAGCGCGGTACGGCCTATCTGGAGCAGCACCCCGAGGCCGTACGGGAGCGGATCTCCGCGCTGCGCGCCGACCAGCTGGCCACGCTCATCTACACCTCCGGCACCACCGGCCGCCCCAAGGGCGTACGGCTGGCGCATGACTCCTGGTCGTACATGGCCATCGCGATCGGCAGTCTCGACGGGCTGCTCTATGCCGACGATGTGCAGTACCTGTGGCTGCCACTGGCGCATGTCTTCGGCAAGGTGCTGACCGCCGGGCAGATCTACGTCGGGCACACCACCGCCGTGGACGGCCGTGTCGACAAGATCATCGAAAATCTGCCGGTGGTCCGTCCGACCTATATGTGCGCCGTACCGCGGATCTTCGAGAAGGTCTACAACGGAGTGGCCGGCAAGGCGCGCGAGGGCGGCGCGGCCAAGTACAAGATCTTCCAGTGGGCGGCCGGGGTCGCCCGTGAATACGCCAAGACCTATCAGGACAACTTCCGCCGCACCGGCAACCCTTCGGTCCCGTTCGGTCTGAAGGCCCAGCACGCCATCGCCGACAAGCTCGTCTACACCAAGCTGCGCGAGGCGTTCGGCGGACAGCTGCGCGCCGCGGTGTCCGGCTCGGCCGCGCTCGCGCCCGAGATCGGCTACTTCTTCGCCGGCGCCGGGATCAACATCCTGGAGGGCTACGGCCTCACCGAGTCCAGCGCCGCCAGCTTCCTCAACCCGGTGGACTACCGCACCGGCACCGTCGGCAAGGCGTTCCCCGGTACCGAGGTGCGCTTCGGCGAGGACGGCGAGATCCTGCTGCGCGGCCCCGGCGTCATGCAGGGCTACCACGGGCTGCCGGAGCTGACCGCGCAGGTGCTGGAGTCCGACGGCTGGTTCCACACCGGTGACATCGGGGAGCTGTCGCCCGACGGCTATCTGCGGATCACCGACCGCAAGAAGGACCTGATCAAGACCTCGGGCGGCAAGTACGTGGCCCCAGCGGAGGTCGAGGGCCAGTTCAAGGGCGTCTGCCCGTTCGTCTCCAACATCCTGGTGCACGGCTCCGACCGCAACTACTGCACCGCCCTCATCGCGCTCGACGAGCCGACGATCATGGGCTGGGCCAAGGAGCACGGCATGGACGGGAAGTCCTACGCCGAGGTCGTCGCCACCGACGAGGTGCGGCAGCTGATCGACGGCTATGTGCAGCGGCTCAACGAGGGGTTGCAGCGCTGGCAGACCATCAAGAAGTTCCGGCTGCTGCCGCGCGATCTGGACGTGGAGCACGGTGAGTTGACGCCCAGCCTGAAGCTCAAGCGACCCGTGGTCGAGCGCGAGTACAAGGACCTGATCGACGACATGTACGCGGGATCCCGGGAGGCCTGACGGGGAGTCGACTGTGCCCGGGGCAACGGGCACAGGAATTTTCCGCTCATCGCGGCTCACTTGCGCAACTCGGCGCATATGAGGTCGGTCCGTCTGTCACGCTGTCCCTGCCGGTGCTGTCCGCGCCGGAAGCGGATGCGGATACGGCACTATGACGGAGCTTCTCAGGAGCCGCACAGTGGGGACGTCATCTTCTGCCATGTCTGGCGGGTCGGCCGAGGCCGGCGGGATGGCTGTACCGGTCGGGGGCGTGGGCCCCGTCCGGACCAGCGCGTCGGCCCGCGCCAGCCTGCCCGGCACACCCCTCGCGGCCTCCGCCGCGCGGCGGTTCGTCCGGGCCGCCCTCTCCGACTGGGCCGCCCTGGACGTCCCCGCCGCCGACCGGATCACCGAACGGGTCGGGGACGAGGCCGTCCTGCTGGTGAGCGAGCTGGTCACCAACGCGGTGGTGCACGCCGGTACCGCCGTCGAGCTCAGCTGTGCGCTGGACGTCCCCGGCCATGAGGGCGAACCGCCCTCGCTGGTCGTCGAGGTGACCGACCACCACCCCACCCGGGTGCTGCGCGGCGAATCCCCGTACGGGGAGGAGCCGGAGTACGCCGGGGGCCACGGGCTGCGGCTGGTGGCCGGGATCGCCGAGTCCTGGGGCACCACCTACCGGCGGACCAGCAAGACCGTGTGGTTCCAGCTGGCCGTCGCCGCGGACGCGGAGGACGGCCCGGCGGCCGTGGGGTTCGACGGGTTCGGCCGGGACGGCACCCGGCTCGCCGAGCGCGCGCTGCCGCGCGAGGCACACGCCGTCGAGCTGGTCGCCCCCGCGCCCCGGCGGGCGCCCGCCCGCCGCCATGACCCCGAGTGGGCCCGGCACGGCGCGCTGTCCTTCCTCGCCGAGGCGTCCGACATGCTCGCCGGGCAGTTCGACGAGGACCTGGTGACCTCACTCGCCGTCCAGCTGCTGGTGCCGCGGCTGGCCGACTGGTGCGCGGTGTGGCTCGACACCGCCGGCGGCCCGCCGCGGCTGGTGCGGGTCTGGCACGCCAGCGAGGGCCGCCTCGAGGAGCTGTGGCGGGTCCTGGAGAAGGAGCCGCCCCATCTGCCCGCCGCCGCGCGCGGCGGCGCCGTGGACTGGCCGTGGCCCGCCGACCCCGCCGCGTACGGACCCGGCGGCGCCGCCCTGGCCTGCCGCCTGATCGCGGGCGGACGGGCCGTGGGCACCCTGCTGCTGGGGCGGGCCGGGCTGGTGCGGATGCCCGGTGAGGTCGTCGGTCTGATCGAGGACTTCGCCCGCCGCGTCGCCCTGGCGCTGGCCTCCGCCCGCCGCTACACCCGGCAGGCGGACATCAGCCGGGTGCTCCAGCGCGGACTGCTGCCGTCCGGTATCCCGCGCATCCCCGGGCTGGAGTCGGCGGTCGTCTACGAGCCCACCGGCGAGATCTCCGCCGGGGGCGACTTCTACGACGTCTTCCCGGCCCGTGACGGCCGCTGGGGCTTCGTCCTGGGCGACGTCTGCGGCAACGGCCCGGAGGCGGCCGTGGTGACCGGCCTGGTGCGCCCCTGGCTGCGGCTGCTGGCCCGCGAGGGCTACGGCGTCGGGGAGGTCCTCGACCGGCTCAACCAGCTGCTCGGCGAGGAGGCGGTCGAAGCGGCGGTCGAGGGGGCCGCCGAGGCCGTCGTGGCGGGCGTGGAGGCGGCCGGGGTCGGCGTCGGCGTCGCGGAGCTGGTCGACGCCGGGCTCGTCGGCGCGGGATTGCCCCCGGGCGGCGGGACGGCCCGCTTCCTCTCCCTGCTGTACGGGGAGCTGGAGCCGCTGGGCAACGGTGACGGCGCCGGGGGCGGGGTCCGCTGCACCCTCGCCAGCGCGGGCCATCCGCTGCCCCTGGTGCTCCGCCCCGACGGCTCGGTGCGCACCGTCACCGCCCCGCAGATACTGCTCGGGGTGGTGGACGATGTCGCGTACGAGAGCGAAACGTTTGATCTGGCGCCCGGCGAAACGCTCCTGTGCGTGACGGACGGGGTGACCGAGCACCGCTCGGGCAGCCGCCAGTTCGACGACGAGGAGGGACTCGCGGCGGTCCTCGCGTCCTGCGCGGGGATGAGCGCGCGCGAGGTCGCGGAGCGGGTGCGGGAGGCGGTCCACGCGTTCGCGGCGGAGCCGCCGGACGACGATCTCGCGATGCTGGTACTGAAGGCACTCTAGGCCCCGGGCCCTGGACCCCGGCCCCTCCGCGCCGCCGGGCCCCGGCGGCGGCGTGGCCCCCGGCCCTGGGCTGGTCGGCCTCGCTCTTGGCGGGGTGCCCCGGCCCTGGGGGCGGTGGGCCCCGACGCCCTGATGTCCCCGGGCCGGGCGTGGTGGCCCCGGCGCCGCGGGGGTGGGCCTCGCTCCTGGGGCGGTGGTTCGCGTCGGCTGGAGCCGAGTCGGGTGGTTTGGCTTACGCCGTCTTCGGTCGCCCGGGCCGCTCCGCGGGGGTGGGCCCTGGGAGTCGGCGTGGTCGTCCCCCGTTCTGAGGCCCGGCTCTGGGGGACAAGCCTCGTCACCGGGTGGTGGGCCCCTGCGGGCCCGTGCCCGGGGGCGGTGGGCCCCGTGCCTTGGAGCCGTCGGAGCCCACTCGGGTCGTTTGGCTCGTGCCGTCTTCGGTCCTGGTCCTGGTCCTGGGGTGCCGTGCCGGGGTGCGTTTCCCGTCAGCTCAGGGCCCCGGGCCTGGGACTCGGGCGCCCCGGGGCCCCGGCGGCGGCGTGGTCGTCCCCCCGGCCCTGGGGGCCAGCCCCGTCCCGGGGTGGGGGCTCGGCGGCGCCCCCCCGTGGGCGGAACCGGGGCGGGTCCCGGACCCGCGGGGATGTCGGACAATGGGTCCCATGCCTTCCGTACTGCCCGATGGTGAGCCCATGCCCGAGGACGGTGCGCTGCCCCCTGGCGCGCTTGCCGGGGCCGGGCGGCGGCCGCTGGGCTTCTATCTGCATGTGCCCTACTGCGCCACGCGCTGCGGGTACTGCGACTTCAACACCTACACCGCCAGCGAACTGCGCGGCTCCGGCGGGGTGCTGGCCTCGCGGGACAACTACGCCGAGCAGGTCACCGAGGAGGTGCGGCTGGCGCGGAAGGTGCTGGGGGACGACCCGCGGCCGGTCGAGACCGTGTTCGTGGGCGGCGGTACGCCGACCCTGCTCGCCGCGGCCGACCTGGGCCGGATGCTCGCGGCGATCCGCGAGGAATTCGGACTGGCGGAGGGCGCCGAGATCACCACCGAGGCCAATCCGGAGTCGGTGGATCCGCGCTATCTGGCGGAGCTGCGCGAGGCCGGGTTCAACCGGATCTCGTTCGGGATGCAGAGCGCCCGGCAGCATGTGCTGAAGGTGCTGGACCGTACCCACACCCCCGGCCGCCCCGAGGCTTGTGTCGCCGAAGCGCGGGCGGCGGGCTTCGGCCATGTGAACCTGGACCTGATCTACGGCACCCCGGGCGAGAGCGACGACGACTGGCGGGCCACCCTGGAGGCCGCCCTCGGCGCCGGACCGGACCATGTCTCGGCCTATGCGCTGATCGTCGAGGAGGGCACCCAGCTGGCGCGCCGGATCCGCCGCGGCGAGGTGCCGATGACCGACGACGACGTCCACGCCGACCGCTACCTCATCGCCGAGGAGATGCTCTCGGCCGCTGGATTCCACTGGTACGAGGTCTCGAACTGGGCCACCTCGCCCGAGGGCCGCTGCCGCCACAACGAGCTGTACTGGCGCGGCGCCGACTGGTGGGGCGCGGGCCCCGGCGCCCACAGCCATGTGGGCGGGGTCCGCTGGTGGAACGTGAAGCACCCCGGCGCGTACGCCCAGGCCCTCGGCGAGGGCCGGTCGCCCGGCGCGGGCCGCGAGGTGCTGGCCGACGAGCAGCGCCGCGTCGAGCGCATCCTGCTGGAGTTGCGGCTCTCCGAAGGCTGCCCCCTGGACCTGCTCCGCCCGGCAGGCGCGTCGGCCGCGGCCCGGGCCCTGGAGGACGGCCTGCTGGCCCCCGAGCCGTACCGGCAGGGACGGGCCGTGCTCACGCTGCGCGGGCGGCTGCTGGCGGACGCTGTGGTGCGGGATCTGGTGGACTGATTTTCGAAGGGCGACGGTGGCAGGGGGTGCGGTAGTGATATGAGTACGCTGAGTGCGCGCTGGGAAAAGGGGGATCATCGCGATGACCGCTGTGGACGACCGGGTGGAGCTCATGGCCGATGACCGAGCGGACCATATGGCAAAGGCATTCGAGGATCTCGCGGTGCCTGAAGGGCTCAAGGCTGAGCTGATCCGGGGGGAAATTGTGATGATGGCTGGGCCCGACCGGGTCCATAACTGGATCGTCGAGTCGGTGATGGACCAGATTCCGCGAAAGCGATGGCATCGGTCCCAGACGCAGGACCTCGCGATCCCGGGCGAGTCCAGTGAGCCGCAGCCGGATCTTGTGGTCTACGAGCGAGGGGCGGTCGAGGGTCCGGGGCGTCTCGTTCCTGGTTCGGCGGTCACCATGGTCGTGGAAGTTGTCTCCAAGACCAGCGTGCGCCGTGACTACCAGGACAAGCGCTCGGTGTACGCGGCCGGACAGGTCCCCGCCTACCTGATCATCGACCCCATCGCCGCCAAGTGCGTCCTCCTTACCGAGCCCAAGGGAGCCGGTGAGGAGGCCGACTACTGGACGGAGCGGGCCAGCAAGTTCGGTGACCCGGTCACCATCGAGGCGCTGGACCTCACGCTGGAGACTGACGAGTTCCAGACACTCAGCTGACCCCCACCGTCACGAAATCGATCAGCTCCTCCACCCGGCCCAGGAGTTCGGGCCGCAGGTCCCTGTAGGAGCGGACCGAGGAGAGGATCGCTTGCCAGGCGGCGCCGGTGTTCTCCGGCCGGCCGAGGGCCCGGCAGACGCCCGTTTTCCAGTCCTGGCCGCGCGGTACCTCCGGCCAGGCGGGGATGCCCAGCGAGGACGGCTTCACGGCCTCCCAGATGTCGATGTAGGGGTGGCCGACGACCAGCACATGGTCACCGGTGACCTCGGCGGCGATCCGGGACTCCTTGGAGCCGGGCACCAGATGGTCGACCAGGACACCGAGCCGGGCGTCCGGGCCGGGCGCGAACTCCTGGACGATGGCGGGGAGATCGTCGACGCCCTCCAGGTATTCGACGACCACGCCCTCGATGCGCAGATCGTCGCCCCAGACGCGCTCGACCAGCTCCGCGTCATGGCGCCCCTCGACATAGATGCGCCCCGCGCGGGCCACTCTCGCCCGCGCGCCCGGTACGGCGAGGGAGCCGGAGGCCGTGAGCCGGGGCGCGGTGGGGGCCACCGCGCGCGGGCGCACCAGCGTGACAACGCGGCCCTCGAGCAGAAAGCCGCGCGGCTCCATCGGGAAGACGCGATGTTTGCCGAAGCGGTCCTCCAGAGTGACCGTCGGCCCCTGCGCGGTCTTCTCGCAGCGGATCACCGCCCCGCAGAACCCGGTGCTGACCTCCTCCACGACGAGGTCCGGTTCGGCGGGGACCTCCGGGGCGGGCTGCTGCCGCTTCCAGGGCGGGGTCAGGTCCGGGTTGTCGTATCGGCTGCGCACCCGCCAGACGATAGCCGTGTGACTAGCGGGACACGCCGAACCGCTCGGCCAGTTCAGCGCGCTGGATGCGGACGAACTCCGCGTCCACCACGGACCCGTGGCCCGGAACGTACCGCGCCTCCTCGCCGCCGAGCTCCAGCAGCCGGTCCAGGGCGGCCGGCCACCGCGCGGGGATCGCGTCGCGCCCCGCCTGCGGCGGACCGGACTCCTCCACCAGATCGCCGCAGAAGACCACCTCGGGCTGCCCGGGGACCAGTACCGCCAGGTCGTGGGCGGTATGCCCGGGGCCCACGTTCGCCAGCAGCACCGGCCGGTCGCCCAGGTCCAGGGTGAGCTCCCCGGAGACCAGGTGGTGGGGGAGGACCAGATGGTCGGCGGCCTCGGTGGCGGCGCCCCGGTCCACACCCTGCCGGATGGCCGACTCGCGCAGCTCCTCCCGCTCCGCGCGCAGCAGTTCGTCCAGGCCCGCGGCGCCGTACACCTCGCAGCCCGAGAAGGCGGCCGTGCCCAGGACATGGTCGAAGTGCGGATGGGTGAGCGCGATCCGGGTGGGGCGGCGCCCGGCGAGCCGGGTGATCTGGGTGCGCAGCGCGGCGCCGTCACGCAGCGTGGCACCGGTGTCCACGACGAGTACGTCCGTGCGTCCGACGACCACGCCGATGGTCTCGTCCCAGCCCGGCATCCGCAGCCTGGCGACCCCGGGGGCGATGGTCTCCCAGCCCGCCTCGTGCCACCGCGACTCTTCCCAACACGTCTCCATACCGAGACGCTAGCTCTCCGGGCGATAGCGTGGCGGGTCGTGCGGGCTCCGCCACACGGCGGCTCTTGCCCTGTCCACCGCCCCCCGCCGTACACTGGCGGAGGGGTTCTGGCACTCGTGACCGTTGAGTGCCAGGGGGACGACCTGAAGAGACCGCTGGACTGGAGGTGCGCGGGGTGCTCAGCGAACGCAGACTCGAAGTGCTGCGTGCCATTGTCCAGGACTATGTGGGGACCGAGGAGCCGGTCGGCTCCAAGGCGCTCACCGAGCGCCACCGGCTGGGGGTCTCCCCGGCCACGGTGCGCAATGACATGGCCGCGCTGGAGGACGAGGGCTTCATCGCGCAGCCGCACACCAGCGCCGGGCGTATCCCCACCGACAAGGGCTACCGCCTCTTCGTGGACAAGCTGGCCGGAGTGAAGCCGCTGTCCACGCCGGAGCGCCGGGCCATCCAGAACTTCCTGGACGGCGCGGTGGACCTGGATGACGTGGTGGGCCGCACCGTCCGGCTGCTGGCGCAGCTGACCCGGCAGGTCGCGGTGGTGCAGTATCCGTCGCTGACCCGTTCCACGGTGCGCCATGTGGAGCTGCTGCCGCTGGCCCCGGCCCGGGTGATGCTGGTGCTGATCACGGACACCGGCCGGGTCGAGCAGCGCATGGTGGACTGCCCGTCCCCGGTGGGCGAGGAGTCGCTCGCGGATCTGCGGGCCCGGCTCAACAGCCGTGTCGTGGGGCGGCGGTTCGCGGATGTGCCGCCGTTGGTGCAGGATCTTCCGGAGTCCTTCGAGCAGGAGGACCGGGGGACGGTCTCGACCGTGCTGGCGACCTTGCTCGAGACACTGGTGGAGGAGACCGAGGAGCGGCTGATGATCGGCGGCACCGCGAACCTCACACGTTTCGTGCATGATTTCCCCCTGACGATCCGGCCCGTTCTGGAGGCACTTGAGGAGCAGGTCGTCCTCCTCAAGTTGCTCGGCGAGGCCAAAGACTCGGGTATGACCGTGCGCATCGGGCATGAGAATGCTCACGAGGGACTGAATTCCACCTCGGTGGTCGCGGTCGGCTACGGTTCGGGCGACGAGGCCGTCGCCAAACTCGGCGTGGTCGGACCGACCCGCATGGACTACCCCGGAACGATGGGAGCGGTACGCGCAGTGGCACGTTACGTCGGACAGATCCTGGCGGAGTCGTAAGTGGCGACGGACTACTACGCAGTCCTGGGCGTGCGGCGTGATGCCTCGCAGGACGAGATCAAGAAGGCATTCCGTCGGCTCGCGCGTGAGCTGCACCCGGATGTGAATCCGGATCCGAAGACCCAGGAGCGGTTCAAGGAGATCAACGCCGCCTACGAGGTGCTGTCGGATCCGCAGAAGAAGCAGGTCTACGACCTCGGCGGGGACCCGATGTCCGGCGCGGCCGGAGGCGGCGGCGCCGGTGGCTTCGGCGCGGGCTTCGGCAACTTCTCCGACATCATGGACGCCTTCTTCGGCACCGCTTCGCAGCGCGGACCCCGGTCCCGCACCCGGCGCGGCCAGGACGCCATGATCCGTCTCGATGTGGAGCTCAGCGAGGCCGCGTTCGGGACCACCAAGGACATCCAGGTCGACACCGCGGTGGTGTGCACCACGTGCAGCGGTGAGGGCGCGGCGCCGGGCACCTCGGCGCAGACCTGTGACATGTGCCGCGGCCGCGGTGAGGTCTCGCAGGTCACCCGCTCCTTCCTGGGTCAGGTCATGACCTCGCGGCCGTGTCCGCAGTGCCAGGGCTTCGGCACCGTGGTGCCGACCCCGTGCCCGGAGTGTGCCGGTGACGGGCGGATCCGCTCGCGGCGCACCCTGACCGTGAAGATCCCGGCCGGTGTGGACAACGGCACCCGGATCCAGCTGGCGGGCGAGGGCGAGGTCGGCCCGGGCGGCGGCCCGGCGGGCGATCTGTATGTGGAGATCCACGAGGTCCCGCACCCGGTCTTCCAGCGCCGCGGCGACGATCTGCACTGCACGGTGACCATCCCCATGACGGCGGCGTCGCTCGGCACCAAGGTGCCGCTGGAGACGCTGGACGGCCTGGAGGAGGTCGACATCCGGCCCGGCACCCAGTCCGGCCAGTCGATCCCGCTGCACCAGCGCGGCGTCACCCACCTGCGGGGCGGTGGCCGGGGCGATCTGATCGTCCATGTCGAGGTGACCACCCCGACCAAGCTGGACGCGGAGCAGGAGGAGCTGCTGCGGCGCCTGGCCAAGCTGCGGGGCGAGGAGCGGCCGACCGGCGAGTTCAAGCCCGGGCAGCAGGGGCTGTTCTCGCGTCTGAAGGACGCGTTCAACGGGCGGTAGGCGTCCGGCCGGGGGTCCGGGGGTTGTCCCCCGGGGGACGTGGCCAAGCCCGGGCAGCAGGGGCTGTTCTCGCGTCTGAAGGACGCGTTCAACGGGCGGTAGGCGTCCGGCCCGGGACCAGCCGCAACGCCGGTGATCCGGTTGTCGGCCGGTGCGGAGCGCATGACACGATGTGGTCATGCCCTCCGCACTGACCGGCCTCTTCCGGTATCCGATCGCGCAGGCGCCGATGGCGGGCGGCGCTTCCTGCCCCCCGCTGGCCGCCGCCGTCTCCGCGGCCGGTGGCCTCGGTTCGCTCGCCGCCGGGTACAAGACCCCGGAGGCGATGTACGAAGAGATCAGACAGCTGCGGGGACTGACCGACCGGCCCTTCGGTGTCAATCTGTTCATGCCGCAGCCGCCCACCCCCTACCCGCTCGCCGTCGAGGTCTACGGCGAGCGGCTCGCGGGCGAGGTGACCCGGTACGCGACTCCGCTCGGCGACTCCGGCGCGAGCGTCGACGACGCGTACGAGGCGAAGCTGGCGATCCTGCTCGACGACCCGGTGCCGGTGGTCTCGTTCACCTTCGGCTGCCCCACCCGTGAGGTCCTGGACGCCCTGGCCAGGGCCGGTACGCGCACCGTCGTCACGGTGACCTCGCCGGTCGAGGCGCAGACCGCCGAGTGGGCGGGCGCCGACGCGCTCTGTGTGCAGGGCGTGGAGGCGGGCGGCCACCAGGGCGGCTTCAGCAATGACCCGGCCGAGGACGGCATGGGCGCCGCTTTCGGGCTGCTGTCGCTGATCGCGCTGGTCCGCGCGACCGTGCGGATCCCGGTGATCGCCGCGGGCGGGCTGATGCGCGGTGCGCAGATCGCGGCAGTGCTGGCCGCGGGCGCGAGCGCGGCCCAGCTGGGCACCGCGTTCCTGGTCACCCCCGAGTCGGGGGCCAACGCCCTGCACAAGGGCGCCATGACGGACCCGATGTTCGGCCGGACCGAGCTGACCCGTGCCTTCTCCGGGCGCCCCGCCCGGGGTCTGGTCAACCGATTCATCCGGGAGCACGGCCCGTACGCCCCGGCCGCCTACCCCCAGCTGCACCACCTCACCTCCGGGCTGCGCAAGGCCGCGGCCCAGCAGGGTGATCCGCAGGGCATGGCGCTGTGGGCCGGACAGGGCCACCGGCTGGCCCGTGAGCTGCCCGCCGGGCAGCTGGTGGAGACGCTGATGGCCGAACTGGACACGGCCCGGGCGGCGTTGCACGCCGAGGTGTCCGGCGGCGAGGCCCGGTGACCGCCCCGGTGTTCCTGGCCGACTCCCTTCAGGGAGCGGCCGCGGGGAGCCGGATCGCGCTGGAGGGGCCCGAGGGGCGGCATGCCGTCTCCGTACGGCGGCTGCGCGTCGGCGAACCCGTAGTGCTCACCGACGGCCGCGGCACGGGCGTCTCCGGCGCCGTGGCGGCCGTCGAGGGCAAGGACCGGCTGCTGGTGGAGGTGGCCGGGGTACGCCACGAGGAGCCGCCGAGCCCGCGGATCACCGTGGTACAGGCCCTTCCCAAGGGCGACCGCGGTGAGTTGGCCGTGGAGACCATGACCGAGACCGGTGTGGACGCCGTCGTGCCGTGGACCGCCGCGCGGTGCATCACCCAGTGGAAGGGCGAGCGCGGGCTGAAGGCGCTCGGCAAGTGGCGGGCGACCGCCCGCGAGGCGGGCAAACAGTCCCGCCGTCTGACCTTCCCCGAGGTCACGGACGCGATGACGACCAAGCAGGTTGCTCGACTTCTGGCCGACGCGGATTTCGCGGCCGTACTGCACGAGGAGGGCAGCGCCCCGCTGGCCATGGCACAACTGCCCGCCGCCGGTGAGATCGTGCTCGTCGTGGGTCCCGAAGGGGGAGTCTCCCCCGAGGAGTTGACGTCCTTCGAGGAGGCGGGCGCGGCACCGTACCGGCTGGGCCCGAGCGTGCTGCGCACCTCGACGGCCGGAACGGCGGCGGTCGCGCTGCTGCTGGGGCGTACCGGCCGCTGGGGCTGAACGGCCCCTCCGGGGCCGCTTCCAGGAGCCGCATCCGGGCGGGGCAGCGTGGCCGACGACGGTCTTCCGGTTGGCCGCGCGCAATGGGAACCTGTCCCCTATGGGGGCATTGAGCCATGTAAGGCAGCGGCCCGGGCGGCCGCTCCTGGCCGTCGCGGTATCGGTCGCGGCCGTCGTCGCGGTGACCGGATGCGACCGGAAGGACAACGGGGTCAGCTCCATCGTGGTCGCGGTCACCACCGACAAGGTCGCCTCCCGCGCCCTGGAGAAGGGTGGTGTCGACGTCCGCTGGATGACCTGCAACGCGGATCTGAAGGGCGGCCGCACGGCCGGTGCTTCGTCCTCGGGCGACCACAACCGCGAGCGGAACGAGGGCATCGGGATCGACGCGTCGGTCGACTGCCGTGGCGAGACCGAGAGCGACAAGGACATCAAGGTCTCCGGCAAGGTCACCTTCGTACGGAAGAACCAGTGTGTACGAGGCCACTTGACGGCGTCCGTGGACGGGCACCGGGCCTTCGAGGCGCGGGTGATCGGGGAGTGCGACGACGGCCGGGACGACGACCGGGGGTCCGGGCGCGACAAGGACCGGGGCAACGACCGGAACGACGGCCGGAACGACGACCGCGGGAGCCGGCGCCCCGAGCCGCACCAGAGCTATCCCCTGGACCACCGGACCGCACAGAGCACCCAGGGCAAGTAGGGGCGAGCGGGACAGGCGGGGACAAGCGGGCACAGGCAAAGGCGCAGGGCAAAGGGGATTCACACACACCGCCGGCGGAGCGTCCCGGTACCATCCGGACCGTACCAGCCGACGATCCGTGAGGAGCCACCGGTGGCGGGAGAACCGCAGGCCGACTGCCTGTTCTGCAAGATTGTCTCGGGGGAGGTGCCGGCCACCGTCGTCCGCGAGACCGACACCACGGTCGCCTTCCGCGACATCAACCCCCAGGCGCCGACCCATATTCTGGTGATCCCCAAGGTGCACTACCCGGACGCGGCCTCCCTCGCCATGGCCGAGCCGCAGATCACCGCCGATATACTGCGCGAGGCGGGCGTGGTCGCGGCCGAGGAGAAGATCGACGGCACGGGCTTCCGCGTGGTGTTCAACACCGGCTCCGGCGCCGGGCAGACCGTCTTCCACGCACACGCCCACGTCCTGGGCGGCCGCGGCCTCAACTGGCCCCCCGGATAGTCCGGTGTCCGCACGCGAACTGGTGGTCCTCGGCACCGCCAGCCAGGTCCCCACCCGCCATCGCAACCACAACGGCTATCTGCTGCGGTGGGACGGCGACGGGCTGCTCTTCGACCCCGGTGAGGGCACCCAGCGCCAGATGCTGCGGGCCGGTGTCGCCGCGCATGACATCGACCGGATCTGTGTCACGCACTTCCACGGCGACCATTCGCTGGGTCTGGCCGGGGTGATCCAGCGGATCAACCTGGACAAGGTGCCGCATCCGGTGGCCGCGCACTACCCGGCGAGCGGACAGCGCTTCTTCGAGCGGCTGCGGTATGCCACCGCGTACCGCGAGACGGTGCCGCTGACCGAGCGGCCGATCGAGGGCGAGGGCGGGGTGATCGCCCGGACGCCCGCGTACACCCTGGAGACCGCCCGGCTCTCGCACCCCGTCGAGTCCTACGGCTACCGCCTGATCGAGCCCGACGGCCGCCGCATACTGCCCGAGCGGCTGGCGGCGCTCGGCATCCGCGGGGCGGACATCGGCCGCCTCCAGCGGGACGGCACCCTGGAGCGGGACGGGCGCACCATCGCACTCGAGGAGGTCAGCGAGGCCCGACCCGGCCAGCGCTTCGCCTTCGTCATGGACACCCGGCTGTGCGACGGCGCGTACGCCCTGGCGCAGGGGTGCGATCTGCTGGTCATCGAGTCGACCTTCCTCGACGAGGACGAGCCGCTGGCCGTCGAGTACGGCCATCTCACCGCCGGGCAGGCTGCCCGGCTCGCCACCGACGCGGGCGTCCGCCACCTCGTCCTGACCCACTTCTCCCAGCGCTACGGCGACCCTTGCGACTTCGAGCGCCAGGCCCGCGCCGCGGGCTTCGAAGGCGAGCTCACGGTGGCCCAGGACCTGATGACCGTGGCCGTGCCCAAGCGCCGCTGAGACGGCGTCCCGGGGTCGTGCCGCGCCCCCGGGACGCCGGAGCGCGCCGCCTGGTGACGGTGGGATCGGGCACACTGGCGGCACCTGCTTTTCGACGGCCGTTTCGACGGCGACGGCACGGCGGCGGGAGCGCCGATCACGACCTGTTCGACCTGGGAGCACACGGTGACGACACATGACGGCGACGAGCATGCGGCGGGCCGCCCCCTGCTCGATCCGCTCGCGGCCGTTCGCGGGCCCGGCGATCCGGACTGCGATGTCTATCTGACCGGCACCGTCTTCCTCGACATCATCTTCACCGGCCTGGACTCCGCCCCCATCCGCGGCACCGAGTCCTGGGCGCGCGGGATGGGCTCCAGCCCCGGTGGCGTCGCCAATATGGCCACCGCCCTGGCCCGGCTGGGGCTGCGCACCTCCTTGGCCGCCGCCTTCGGCGACGACCACTACGGCGACTACTGCCGGGACGCGCTCGACCGCGGCGAGGGGATCGATCTGTCGCTGTCCCGGACGATCCCGGGCTGGCACTCCCCGGTGACCGTCTCCATGGCCTACGAGGGCGAGCGGACCATGGTCTCCCACGGCCACGAGGCGCCGCCCCCGGAGGAGCCCGCCCCCAGCTGCCCGCCCCCGGCTCGCGCCGCCATCGCCTCGCTGGTGCCCGGCCGCCGCGAGGAGTGGGTCGCGGAGGCCGCCCGCAAGGGCAGCCGGGTGTTCGCGGACGTCGGCTGGGACGACACCGGCCGCTGGGACCCGGCCGATCTCGCCGATCTGGAGCACTGCGAGGCGTTCCTGCCGAACGCGGCCGAGGCGATGAGCTACACCCGCACCGACTGCCCGCGCGCCGCCGCCCGCGCGCTCGCCGACCGCGTGCCGCTCGCGGTCGTCACCCTGGGTGCCGAGGGGGCGTACGCGGTCGACGGCCGCACCGGCGAGACCGCCGAGGTGCCCGCGATCACCGTGGAGGCCCTTGATCCGACCGGCGCCGGGGACGTGTTCGTCGCGGGCTTCGTCACCGGCACCCTGGCCGACTGGCCGCTGGCCGACCGGCTCGCCTTCGCCGGGCTGACCGCCGCGCTGTCCGTCCAGGAGTTCGGCGGCTCGCTGTCCGCGCCCGGCTGGGTCGAGATCGCCGCCTGGTGGCAGCACGCCCGCGCCTACGACGACCAGCCGCTGCGCCGTTACGCCTTCCTGGACCGGATACTTCCGGCCGCCGCCCGCCCCTGGCCACTCCGCCGGGCCGTCCCCACCATCGGCTTCCGGCAGGCATAGCAACCCCCGGGCCCGGCCGCGGCCCCGGATTCCGGGAATGGTGTGATGAGCGGGTACGGAGTAAAAGGGCTCGGGTCTTGTCGGTGCTCCGTCGTACCCTGGTAACCCAAGGTTGTCGAGCGGCGAGAACCGTTGTCACAGGAGGTAGGAGCAGGCCCGAGAGCCGGCCCATGACGCAACCAACCACAGCACGGCAGGCGCATGCGCAGTTCACGGTCCCGACGAAGCATCCGATGGTGATGGTCCTGGGATCAGGGGACTCGTTGCTGCGTGTGATCGAGAATGCGTTCCCGGCGACGGATATCCACGTGCGGGGCAATGAAGTCAGCGCGACGGGGGATCCCAAGGAAGTCGCCCTCATCCAGCGCCTGTTCGACGAGATGATGCTGGTGCTCCGCACCGGTCAACCGATGACGGAGGATGCGGTGGAGCGCTCGATCTCCATGCTGCGCGCGGCGGAGAACGGGGAGGGCACGGTGGACGAGACGCCCGCCGAGGTGCTCACGCAGAACATCCTCTCCAACCGCGGCCGCACCATCCGTCCCAAGACGCTCAATCAGAAGCGCTATGTCGATGCCATCGACAAGCACACGGTTGTCTTCGGCATCGGCCCCGCCGGCACCGGCAAGACCTATCTGGCCATGGCCAAGGCGGTCCAGGCGCTCCAGTCCAAGCAGGTCAACCGGATCATCCTGACCCGTCCGGCGGTCGAGGCGGGGGAGCGGCTCGGCTTCCTGCCCGGCACCCTTTACGAGAAGATCGATCCGTATCTGCGGCCGCTCTACGACGCTCTGCACGACATGCTCGACCCCGACTCCATCCCGCGTCTGATGGCCGCGGGCACGATCGAGGTCGCGCCGCTGGCGTACATGCGTGGCCGTACGCTCAACGACGCGTTCATCATCCTCGACGAGGCGCAGAACACGAACCCCGAGCAGATGAAGATGTTCCTCACCCGGCTCGGCTTCGACTCCAAGGTCGTGATCACGGGTGACATCACCCAGATCGACCTGCCCGGCGGGACCAAGAGCGGTCTGCGCCAGGTCCGGGAGATCCTGGAGGGCGTGGACGATGTCCACTTCTCCATGCTCACCAGTACCGACGTGGTCCGGCACAAGCTGGTCGGCCGCATCGTCGACGCGTACGACCAGTACGACAGCCGCAACGGAAAGTAATCACGAAGCCCCATGGCGATCGACGTCAACAACGAATCCGGCACGGACATCGACGAGCGGGCGGTGCTGGACGTCGCCCGCTACGCCCTGGCCCGGATGCGTATCCACCCGCTCTCCGAGCTCTCGGTGATCGTCGTTGACGCCGACGCCATGGAGCAGCTCCACATCCAGTGGATGGACCTGCCGGGGCCGACCGATGTGATGTCCTTCCCGATGGACGAGCTGCGGCCGCCCGCCAAGGACGATGAGGAGCCCCCGCAGGGCCTCCTCGGGGACATCGTGCTCTGCCCCGACGTGGCCAAGAAGCAGGGCGAGGAGGCGCCGACCGGCCACTCCATGGACGAGGAGCTCCAGCTGCTCACCGTCCACGGCGTCCTCCACCTCCTCGGCTACGACCACGAGGAGCCGGACGAGCGCGCCGAGATGTTCGGCCTCCAGGCCGCGATCATCGACGGCTGGCGCGCCGAGTACGGTCTGACCGGCCCCTCCCCGGCCCCCACCACCCGATGAGCGGGCAGCTCGTCACGGCGGCCGTCCTGCTGGTGGTCGTCGCCTGGCTGGCGGCGTGCGCCGAGGCGGGGCTCGCCCGCACCACCCGGTTCCGGGCCGAGGAGGCCGTGCGCACCGGGCGGCGCGGCAGCGCCAAGCTGATGCACGTCGCCGAGGACCCCACCCGCTATCTCAATGTCGCGCTGCTGGTCCGGGTGGCCTGCGAAGTGGCGGCGGGCGCGGTGGTCACCTACGCCTGTCTGAGCGAGTTCCCCGAGACCTGGAAGGCGCTGACCGTCGCCATCGGCGTCATGGTCCTGGTGTCGTATGTCGCCGTCGGCGTCTCACCGCGCACCATCGGCGCCCAGCACCCACTGAACACCTCGACCGCGGCCGCCTATGTGCTGATCCCGCTGGCCCGGGTCATGGGCCCGATCCCGCCGCTGCTGATCCTCCTCGGTAACGCGCTCACGCCCGGAAAGGGCTTCCGCAAGGGCCCGTTCGCCTCCGAGGCCGAGCTGCGCGCCCTGGTCGACCTCGCCGAGCAGGAGTCGCTGATCGAGGACGAGGAGCGGCGCATGGTCCACTCCGTGTTCGAGCTCGGCGACACCCTGGTGCGCGAGGTGATGGTGCCGCGCACCGACCTCGTCGTCATCGAGCGCTACAAGACCATCCGGCAGGCGCTCACCCTCGCGCTGCGCTCCGGCTTCTCCCGGATCCCGGTCACCGGGGAGAACGAGGACGACATCGTCGGGATCGTCTACCTCAAGGACCTGGTCCGCAAGACACATATCAACCGCGAGGCCGAATCCGAGCTGGTCTCCACCGCGATGCGGCCCGCCGCCTTCGTCCCGGACACCAAGAACGCGGGCGATCTGCTGCGCGAGATGCAGCAGGACCGCAACCATGTGGCCGTCGCCATCGATGAGTACGGCGGTACGGCCGGGATCGTGACCATCGAGGACATCCTCGAGGAGATCGTCGGTGAGATCACCGACGAGTACGACCGGGAGCTGCCGCCCGTCGAGAATCTGGGCGACGGCACCCACCGGGTCACCGCCCGGCTCGACCTCGGCGATCTGGGCGAGCTGTACGGGACGGATCTGGAGGACGAGGACGTCGAGACGGTCGGCGGACTGCTCGCCAAGGCTCTGGGCCGGGTGCCGATCGCGGGTGCCACGGCCGAGGTCGATGTCCCCGAGGGTGGTGCGGACCCGGCTCTCAAGGCCCTGCGGCTGACGGCCGAGTCCCCGGCCGGCCGCCGCAACCGCATCGTCACGGTGCTGGTCGAGCCGGTCCGGGAGACCGCCGCCGCCGAATCGGAGTCATAGCCGGGCCACCGTCTGACGGCGTCAGTCGGCGTTCACCGCCCCCTCTCCGCACGCCCCCACCGGGCGCTGTGCCCCCTCTCCGCACGCCCCCACGGGCGCGTCGGCGTGGCCGAGGCCCGCCCCGATGCGCCCCGTCACGCCCGCGCAGCCGGGCGCGCGGGGCCGCGCTGCGCCATACGGGTGGAAAGGACACCCGCACTCTGGCCCATCTGGCGTAGGCCCCTGCTTACTTGCAGATACCGACTGGTGGGTCGCCCATACCTCTGTCGGGGGACAGTCGGCCTGTCTGCTTGACGTAGACGGTCGGCCGTATGGGCACCCCCGTACAGATGGGCACGGCCCCCGCAGGACACCTCGCGGGGGCCGTGACGGCCCACTTCCTACCGCGACCCGGGAAGGGGCCACTCTTATGGCTGCCTCGACCACTGTGGTGACGTCCGCGCCGAACCCCTCGGTCTTCGGACAGACCGTCACCTTTACCGCGACCGTCGCCTCGGTACCACCTGGGGACTTCACCCCGACCGGTACGGTCCTCTTCACCGTGGACGGCGGCTCAGCCGTCACCGTCGGCCTCGATGCCAGCGGGCAGGCGTCAATCACCACCAGCTCCCTGACCGTGGGTCCCCACACGGTGACCGCCACCTACAGCGGTGACGCCAATCTCGACCCCTCGACGGGCTCCACCATCCAGCAGGTCAACGCGGCGACGACCAGCACCACCCTCACCGTCTCGCCGAATCCCGCGGTGTGCGGGCAGAGCGTCACGCTGACCGCCGCCGTGGAGACTGTGCCCGCGGGTGCCGTTCCCACCGGTACGGTCACCTTCATCATCAGCGACGACGGCCCGGCCCTGGTCGCGAATCTGGACGCCACCGGGCAGGCATCGGTCACCGTGGACGGCGGCGATGTGGAGACGGGCGCGCATCTCGTCGCCGCCTTCTACAGCGGCGATCCGGGCTTCAGCCCCTCCAACTCCGCCCTGGTGCCGCTCACGGTCAACCAGGCGACCTCCACGGTCACCTTCACCGCGACTCCGAGTACCTCGGTCTGCGGCGAGTCGGTGACGCTGTGCGCCCAGGTGACGGTCGAGGAGCCCGGCACCTGTACCCCGACGGGCACGGTGATCTTCTCGGTGACCGGCGGGCCGACGCTCACCGCGGAGGTCGACGCGACCGGCCAGGCGTGTGTGACGACGGACCAACTCCCGGTCGGCACCGACCCGGTGACGGTCACGTACTCCGGTGACACCGGTGTCGCGGGTTCCAGCACCACCGGGACCGTCGTGGTGAACCAGGGCACATCGACGACCTTGGTGACGGTGACCCCGGACCCGGTGCCCTGCGATGCGGAAGTGACGATCTGCGCCCAGGTGACGGTCGCGGCCCCGAGCACCTGTGTGCCGACCGGGGACGTGACCTTCACCATCTCCGGTGGTCCGACGCTGACGGGCACGCTCGACGCGAGCGGTCAGGCGTGTGTGACCACCGGCGCGCTGGGGGCGGGCAGCTACACGGTGACCGCCACCTACGAGGGCAACGGTGACGTCGCGGCCTCGACCGGGACTGGGACCATCACTGTCGACCAGGGCATCTCGTCCACCGTGGTGTCGGTCACGCCCAACCCCTCGGTGTGCGGTGAGGTGGTGACGATCTGCGCCCAGGTGACGGTCGCGGCCCCGAGCACCTGTGTCCCGACCGGGGACGTGACCTTCACCATCTCCGGTGGTCCCACCCTGACCGGCACGCTCGACGCGAGCGGTCAGGCGTGTGTGACCGCCAGCGCCATTCCTGTCGGCCCGCACACCGTGACCGCCACCTACCCGGGCAACGACGATGTCCAGGGCTCCACCGGCACCGCGGGGCTGACGGTCAACCAGGCCGCTTCCACCACCGCGCTGACTGTGAGCCCCAACCCGTCGGTGTGCGGTGAGGCGGTGACCCTGTGCGCCCAGGTGGCAGTGGTGCCGCCGGGGACCTGTGTGCCGACCGGGGATGTGATCTTCGCGATCAGTGGGGGGCCGACGCTGACGGGCACGCTCGACGCGAGCGGTCAGGCGTGTGTGACCACTACCGCCATCCCCGTCGGCAGCCACGTCGTCACCGCCACCTACGCCGGTGACACGGGAGTCGCGGGCTCCTCGACCACCGGAACGGTCCTGGTGAACCAGGGCGTCTCGACCACCTCGGTGTCGGTCGCGCCCGACCCCTCGGTGTGCGGTGAGGCGGTGACGATCTGCGCCCAGGTGACGGTCGCGGGGCCGAGCACCTGTGTCCCGACCGGAACGGTGACCTTTGCGATCAGTGGTGGTCCGACGCTGACGGGCACGCTCGACGCGAGCGGTCAGGCGTGTGTGACCACCACCGCCGTCCCCGTCGGCAGCCACACGGTGACGGCCACGTACGCCGGTTCCACGGACATCGCGGGCTCCTCCGGTACGGCGACGATCAATGTGAACCCGGCGGCGTCCACCACCACGCTGACCATCACCCCCAACCCGTCGGTGTGCGGCGAGGCGGTGACCCTGTGCGTCCAGGTGACCACCGTGCCGCCGGGGACCTGTGTGCCGACCGGGGATGTGATCTTCGCGATCAGTGGTGGTCCGACGCTGACGGGCACGCTCGACGCGAGCGGTCAGGCGTGTGTGACCACCAGCGCCATCCCCGTGGGCACGCACACTGTCACTGCCACCTACGCGGGCGGCGGAGGCGTGGCGGGCTCGTCGGCCACCGGCTCGGTCACCGTCGGCCAGGCCGCTTCCACCACGGCGCTGACCATCACCCCCAACCCGTCGGGGTGCGGTGCGGTGGTGACCCTGTGCGCCCAGGTGACCACCGTGCCGCCGGGGACCTGCGTCCCGACCGGAACGGTGACCTTCGTGATCAGTGGTGGTCCGACGCTGACGGGCACGCTCGACGCGAGCGGTCAGGCGTGTGTGACCACCGGCGCGCTGGGGGCGGGCAGTTACACGGTGACCGCCACCTACGAGGGCAACGGTGACGTCGCGGCCTCGACCGGGACCGGGATCATCACTGTCGACCAGGGCATCTCGTCCACCGCGGTGACGGTCACGCCCAACCCCTCGGTGTGCGGTGAGGCGGTGACGATCTGCGCCCAGGTGACGGTCGCGGCCCCGAGCACCTGCGTCCCGACCGGGGACGTGACCTTCACCATCTCCGGCGGTCCCACCCTGACCGGCACGCTCGACGCCAGTGGCCAGGCGTGTGTGACGACCAGCGCCATTCCTGTCGGCCCGCACACCGTGACCGCCACCTACCCGGGCAACGACGATGTCCAGGGCTCCACCGGCACCGCGGGGCTGACGGTCAACCAGGCCGCTTCCACCACGGCACTGACCATCACCCCCAACCCGTCGGGGTGCGGTGCGGCGGTGACCCTGTGCGCCCAGGTGACCACCGTGCCGCCGGGGACCTGCGTCCCGACCGGAACGGTGACCTTCGCGATCAGTGGGGGTCCGACGCTGACCGGCACGCTCGACGCCAGTGGCCAGGCGTGTGTGACCACCAGTGCCATCCCCGTCGGCAGCCACGTCGTCACCGCCACCTACGCCGGTGACACGGGAGTCGCGGGCTCCTCGACCACCGGAACGGTCCTGGTGAACCAGGGCGTCTCGACCACCTCGGTGTCGGTCGCGCCCGACCCCTCGGTGTGCGGTGAGGCGGTGACGATCTGCGCCCAGGTGACGGTCGCGGGGCCGAGCACCTGTGTCCCGACCGGAACGGTGACCTTCGTGATCAGTGGTGGTCCGACGCTGACCGGCACGCTCGACGCCAGTGGCCAGGCGTGTGTCACGACCAGCGCCATCCCCGTCGGCAGCCACACGGTGACGGCGACGTACGCCGGTTCCACGGGCGTCACGGGCTCCTCCGGTACGGCGACGATCAATGTGAACCCGGCGGCTTCCACCACCACGCTGACGGTGACGCCCGTTTCGCCGACGTGCGGCGAGGCGGTGACCCTGTGCGCCCAGGTGACCACCGTGCCGCCGGGGACCTGCGTCCCGACCGGAACGGTGACCTTCGCGATCAGCGGTGGTCCGACGCTGACCGGCACGCTCAATGCCAGTGGCCAGGCGTGTGTGACCACCAGCGCCATCCCCGTCGGCACGCACACCGTCACTGCCACCTACGCGGGCGGCGGAGGTGTGGCGGGCTCGTCGGCCACCGGCTCGGTCACCGGCAACCAGGCCGCTTCCACCACGGCGCTGACCATCACCCCCAACCCGTCGGTGTGCAGCCAGTCGGTCGAGCTCTGCGCCCAGGTGACCACCGTGCCGCCCGGGACCTGCACCCCGACCGGAACGGTGACCTTCGTGGTCGCCGGCGGTCCGACCCTGACCGACACGGTCAACATCAAGGGTAGGGCGTGTGTCACGGTCACCGGACTGGGCGTGGGCCCGCACACGGTGACGGCGACGTACAGCGGCAACACCGGGGTGGCGGCTTCGTCGGCCACCGGCACGGCCACCGTCAACTCGACGCCGACCACGACCACGGTCACCTCCTCGCCCAACCCGTCGTCGCCCGGCCAGACGGTGACCTTCACCGCGACCGTGGCCCCGGTGGCTCCGGGGACGGGAACGCCGACCGGCACCGTGACGTTCGTGATCAGCGGTGGCCCCACCCTCATCGGCACGCTCAACGCCTCCGGACAGGCCACCGTGAGCACCAACACCCTCACCAGCGGCCCGCACACGGTCACCGCCACCTACAGCGGCGACACCTGCTACAGCTCGTCGTCCGGCACGCTCGTCCAGAACGTGTCCACCGTGAACACCACGCTGACGGCGACCCCGGCGACGATCCGGCTGCGGTTCAACGGAACGCTGATCATCCCGACCTTGAGCGCCACGCTCAGGGACCAGTTCAACAACCCCCTGCCGGGGCGGACCATCACCTTCGTGGCCAACTCCTTGCTGGGGCCGATCAGTCTGGGCAGCGCCGTGACCAACGCCAGTGGTACGGCGACGCGCACCAACGTGACCGTGCCGCCGACCGTGCTCACGGCCTCGACCTACACCGCCTCGTTCGCGGGAGCGCCCGGTCTGAGCCCGGCGTCGGCCAACGCCTCACTGACGTTCCAGCCGACACCGATCCTCCCCTGAGGACGCAACGGGGGAGCCTGCCCTGACCCATCCACAGCTGCGCCGGACCGCATCCAGCGGTCCGGCGCAGCTGTGGTTCCGCGGACGTGTCAGCCGCGGCCACGGCGTCCGCGCAGGCCCAGGCCGACCGCCACCGCGATCAGCGCGACGACCGCCGCGTCCACACCGATGCCCAGCCGGACGCCGCCCAGCGTCGCGGCCGCGAAGTCCGCGCCGCCGTCGCGCAGCGAGGCGATATGGGCCGAGGCGAGGGCGCTCAGCAGCGGGATGCCCACGGTCATACCGATCTGCTGGGAGCTGGTCACCAGCCCGGTGGCCAGGCCCTGTTCATGGTCCGGCAGACCGGAGGTGGCGATGACGCCGTACGAGATGATCACCCACAGGTGGGCGACACTGGCGGTGCTCACCGCCGCCATGGCCAGCCAGGCACCGGCGGTGGCGTTCTCGCCAAGACCCACCATCACGGCCGTCAGCACCGCCTGGATCAGCATCGACCCGACCAGGGTGCGACGGGCGCCGAAGCGGCCGATCACCTTGGGCGCGACCACACCGGCGACCGCGGACAGCACCCCCTGCACACCGAAGACCAGACCGGTGATGAGCGACGACAGCTTCAACACCTCCTGGAGATACAGCGTCAGCAGGAAGATGACCGAGCTCATCATCGCGAAGGTGGTCAGCCCGGCCAGGTTGCCCCAGGCCACGGTGGGACGGCGCAGCATCGGCAGGGACACCAGCGGCTCGGCGGCCCGGGACTCCACGACGGCGAACGCCACCAGCAGCAGGGCGCCGCCGACCAGCGCCACGATCACATCGGCACCGCCGAAACCGCGCTCGGCGGCCGTCGACAGGGCGTAGATGACACCGAGCAGTCCGCCGGTGACGGTCACCGCGCCCGGTACGTCCAGCCGTGGCCGTCGCGGATGGCGCGACTCCGTCAGCAGTGCGGGGGCGACGGCCAGCACCAGGGTGCCCGCCACCGCGAGCAGCCCCATGGTGGAGCGCCAGCCGAGCGCGTCGGTCATTCCGCCGCCCAGGACCATGCCGATGGTGAAGCCCAGCGACATCAGGGTGCCGCTGATGCCCAGGGCGCGTTCGCGCTGCGGGCCTTCGGCGAAGGTGGTGGTGAGCAGTGACATACCGGTCGGCACGATGACCGCCGCGCCCAGCCCCTGGGCGGCCCGTGCGGCGAGGAAGACGACCGGGTTCCAGGCCAGTGCGGCCAGCAGGGAGGCCGCCGTGAACAGGGCGAGCCCGGTGAGAAACAGCTTGCGCCGCCCGTACAGGTCGGCCACCCGGCCGAAGAACAGCAGGAAGCCGCCGGAGGGCAGGGCGAAGGCGGTGACCGCCCACTGGAGGTCGGACTGGCCCATGCCCAGGTCCCGGCCGAGCACGGGAAGGGCCACGTTCAGGATCGAGAAGTCCAGCGCCACCATGAACTGGGCGGCGCACAGCACCATCAGGATCAGCCTGGCGCGGCCGGTCAGCCGCGCGGGCGCCGGATCGGGGACCGGGGGCCGAGCGGCGGTACCGCGCTCGGCGGTGGGGTCGGAGAGAACGGAGGGGGAATCGATCGCCATGGACAACAGATTCGAATGATCCGGGAGGACGTGGGGAGCGGGCACTTATCCTGTTGGCCGCACCACCAGCTTCGCGAGAGCATGCCGGTGAGCGCACCGGTGAGGAGGGGGACGGCGTGGCAGCAGCCGCGGAGACGACAGCGAGGACACAGACCACCGGCAAGTCACACCGCCGACAGGAGCTGCGTGACTTCCTGATGAGCCGCCGGGCCCGGGTCAGCCCCGCGGACGCGGGGCTGCCGGACGGCGGCCGGCGCCGTACGCCGGGGTTGCGCCGGGAGGAGGTCGCGGTCCTGGCCGGGGTGGGCGCGTCCTGGTACCAGTGGCTGGAGCAGGGCCGGGACATCACCGTTTCGCCGCAGGTGCTGGACGCGGTCGCGCGAGTGCTCCGGCTCAACGACCCCGAGCGCCGCCACCTTTATGTGCTGGCCGGGCTCAATCCGCCCGTCCCCGCGTCCGAGTACGGCACGGACCATCTGTGCGAGGGGCTCCAGCGGCTGATCGACGCCTGGATGCCGTTCCCGGCACACATCATGGACCGCTACTGGAACATCATCGCCTACAACGACGGTGCCGCGCTGGTGCTGGGCTTCCGTCCGGAGTTGCCGCAGAACTGCCTGATCACCTTCTTCACCGACCCGGTCTACCGGGCCCGCGCCCAGAGCTGGGAGGAGAACGCGCCCTGGGTCGTCGCCCAGTACCGCGCCTCCCTCTCCGACCACCCGGACGACGAGGGCTTCAGCGAGATCGTCGGCGAACTGTCGGAGCTGAGCCCGGAGTTCACCGAGCTGTGGGAGCGCCGGGATGTCCAGGTCGGCGGTCAGATGTACAAGGAGCTGCACCATCCGCTGGTGGGCGCGCTGCGCTTCGAGTCCACGCAGCTGCGGGTTCCGGCCCGTCCCGACCTGACGATCGTGATGCACCATCCGATGCCGATCGAGGGCACCGGGACGGGGACGGGCGGGCAGACCGTCGAGGAGACCACGGCGAAGCTGGAGTGGCTGCTCTCCCCGGAGGGACGGCGCGGCGGGATGTACTCGGTCGCGGGCTGACCCGCGGGCCACCCCACCGGCACCAGCGCCGGTCGGTGGCCCCGCATATGCTCATCCGCATGAGCGAAGCAGCGCAGCTGGACCCGGAAGACCGCAAGATCGTCACGCTGGCCCGCTCGGCGCGGGCCCGCAACGGCGTGGCCGAGGGCGCCGCCGTGCGCGACGAGACGGGCCGCACCTATGTGGCCGGTACCGTCGCCCTGGACTCGCTCCGGCTGAGCGCGCTGCGGACCGCCGTCGCCATGGCCGTCGCCAGCGGTGCGAAGTCCCTGGAGGCCGCGGCCGTCGTGACCGAGGCCGGGACCGCCCCCGACGAGGACCGCGCGGCCGTACGGGACCTGGGCGGCGCCGGTACGCCGGTGCTGGTGGCGGACCCGGACGGCACCGTGCGCGCCACCCTCCCGGCCTGACGGCATCCCCGCCGGCAGCCGGTCCGCAGGACTGGTCCGAGCGGGTCGGGGCATCGGGGAGAATGGGCGCCATGAGTGTCCGTACCTCTCCGTCCCCGTCCGAGCCGGGGGAGACCCCGCACCGCTCGGGCTTCGCCTGCTTCGTCGGCCGCCCCAACGCGGGCAAGTCGACCCTCACCAACGCGCTGGTGGGGACGAAGGTCGCGATCACCTCCAACCGTCCGCAGACCACCCGGCACACCGTGCGCGGCATCGTGCACCGCCCCGACGCACAGCTGGTGCTCGTCGACACTCCCGGTCTGCACAAGCCGCGCACTCTGCTCGGCGAGCGCCTCAACGACGTCGTACGGACCACCTGGGCCGAGGTCGATGTGATCGGCTTCTGTCTGCCCGCCGACCAGAAGCTGGGCCCCGGCGACCGCTACATCGCCACCGAGCTGGCCGGGATCAAGAAGACCCCCAAGGTCGCGATCGTCACCAAGACCGACCTGGCCGAGCCCGAGCAGCTGGCCCAGCAGCTGCTGGCCGTCGACCGGCTGGGCACGGAGCTGGGCATCGAGTGGGCGGAGATCATCCCGGTCTCGGCGGTGGACGCGGAGAAGGAGGCCGACCGCGGGCGGGGGGCCGGTCAGGTGAGTCTGCTGGCCGATCTGCTGGTCCCGCTGCTGCCCGAGGGCCCGGCGCTCTACCCCGAGGGTGACCTCACCGACGAGCCCGAGCAGGTCATGGTCGCCGAGCTGATCCGCGAGGCGGCGCTGGAGGGCGTACGGGACGAGCTGCCGCACTCCATCGCGGTGGTGGTCGAGGAGATGCTGCCGCGCGAGGACCGTCCCGCGGACAAGCCCCTCCTCGACATCCACGCCAACCTCTACATCGAGCGCCCCAGCCAGAAGGGGATCGTCATCGGCCCCAAGGGCCGGCGGCTGAAGGACGTCGGAACGAAGTCCCGCAAGCACATCGAGGCGCTGCTCGGTACGCCGGTTTTCCTCGACCTTCATGTGAAGGTCGCCAAGGATTGGCAGCGTGATCCGAAACAGCTGCGGAGGCTGGGTTTCTGAGCGCGCGGCTGCTCAGCGGGCGGTACGGTCTACGCCCCCTCCTTGAGCACCGTGCGGATCAGCTCCCGCTGGGCCTCGCTCAGATGCGGGTCGGCGACATGGACCGTACGGCCGTCGATGGTGATCTCGTAGTGGAAGCCGTCCGGGACGCCGCGCGTGGCAGCGGCGGCGCCCTTCTCGACGGCCTGGTGGGCCAGGGCGGCCAGATGGGTGGCGTCGGGCCGGCCGGAGGTGTCCAGCTCGGCCCGGCGCTCGATTCCGGCGAATCCGCCGGTGCGGGTGACGGAAATACGCATGGGTCCATCACTACCCGAGGGCGGGCTCTAGCGCGCGCCCACCTGCGTCCGCAGATCCGTGATGCCGACCGCGGCCCATCCCTCCAGCACCGCCGACTGCTCCTCGCCCTCGCCGTAGCGGGAGTGCGCCGCGGCCACCGTGAGCTGGGCGAAGTCGCTGAACTCGGCGTCGGAGGCCAGATCGCCGCCGGTGAGCACGTCGTACCAGATCTGTCCGGCGCGCTCCCAGGCGTTGCCGCCGAGGGCCTTGGCGACGAGATAGAAGGCGTGGTTGGGGATGCCGGAGTTGATGTGGACGCCGCCGTTGTCCCGTGAGGTGTGGACATAGTCGTCCATCGTGCCGGGCTGCGGGTCCTTGCCGAGGACGTCGTCGTCGTAGGCCGTGCCGGGGGCCTTCATCGAGCGCAGCGCCACCCCGGTGACCCGCTCCGCGAGCAGCCCCTTGCCGATCAGCCAGTCGGCCTCCGCGGCGGTCTGGCCGAGGACGTGCTGCTTGACCAGCGAGCCGAAGACATCGGACATGGACTCGTTGAGCGCGCCGGACTGGCCGAAGTACTCCAGATTGGCGGTGTACTGCGTGACGCCGTGGGTGAGCTCGTGGGCCATCACATCGACCGGGATGGTGAAGTCGAGGAAGACCTCGCCGTCCCCGTCGCCGAAGACCATCTGCTCGCCGTCCCAGAAGGCGTTGTTGTAGTCCTCGCTGTAGTGGACGCTGGCGTTCAGCGGGAGGCCGGAGTCATCGATGGAACGCCTGCCGTACGCCTTGAGGAACAGCTCGAAGGTGGCGCCCAGACCGTCGTAGGCGCGGTTGACCGACTGGTCCCGGCCGGCCTGGCCGCCCTCGTCGCGCACCTTCTTCCCCGGCAGCCGTGTCTCGTGCTTGGCGTCGTAGATGGTGCGCTCGGGCTTGTTGGAGGGGGCCCGCTCCACGGTGGTGGTGACCCCGCGGACGGTGGTGATCCGGCGGCGGGTGCGCTCCAGGGCGTCCCGCTCCAGGGTGCGGCGGGCGGGCTCGGCCACCGCGGGGTCGTCGGCGTGCGAGAGCTTGTCGAGGACGTGCGGCGGCACGATCGTGCAGAAGACACTGCGGGAGTTCGGGTTCGCGTCCATGCCTGGCAATGTGGCACTGCGCTGTCGAGTTGTCACTCCTTGCGGTCATGATTGATGAAATCGAGTGGTTGATGGGCATATCCCGGCGGGAGGCGCGCGAGGGATGCCCCGTCCCGCATAGTGATACGGGCCCGCCGGAACCGGGCGTCTCGGTTAGGCTGCTCTCCATCATGCGTTTCGGGCTGCTTCTTCTTAGCTGCCGCGGCGAGGGCCTGTAGTCGTAGGCCGACCCCCTCCCCGCGGAGTTCGGTGTTGCGGTGATTACGCCCCGTCGGCCGCCCAGTGGACCTTCGTCCAGCGGACTCACGAGGAGCCCTACGCGTCATGACCCACTCCGATACGCCCGGCCGTTCCGTCGGCCGCCGCACGCCGATCATCGCCGCGACCGTCACCCAGCGCCCCTCCGGGATGCCGGTCCACCGCTACGGCCGCTACGAGGCCGTGGACATCCCCGACCGCACCTGGCCGGACAACCGCATCACCGTCGCGCCGCGCTGGCTGTCCACCGATCTGCGGGACGGCAACCAGGCGCTGATCGACCCGATGTCCCCGGCCCGCAAGCGCGAGATGTTCGACCTGCTGGTCCGCATGGGCTACAAGGAGATCGAGGTCGGCTTCCCCTCCTCCGGGCAGACCGACTTCGACTTCGTACGGTCGATCATCGAAGAGGGCGCGATCCCCGAGGACGTGACGATCTCCGTCCTGACCCAGGCGCGCGAGGAGCTGATCGAGCGCACCGTGGAGTCGCTGCGCGGCGCCCACCGGGCCACCGTGCACCTGTACAACGCGACCGCCCCGGTCTTCCGCCGGGTGGTCTTCCGCGGCAGCCGTGACCAGGTCAAGCAGATCGCGGTGGACGGCACCCGGCTGGTGATGGAGTACGCCGAGAAGATCCTGGACGACCGGACGGCCTTCGGCTACCAGTACAGCCCGGAGATCTTCACCGACACCGAGCTGGACTTCGCGCTGGAGGTCTGCGAGGGCGTGATGGACGTCTGGCAGCCCGAGGAGGGGCGCGAGATCATCCTGAATCTGCCCGCCACCGTCGAGCGCTCCACCCCCTCCACCCACGCCGACCGCTTCGAGTGGATGTCGCGCCATCTGTCCCGGCGCGAGCACATCTGTCTGTCGGTGCACCCGCACAACGACCGCGGCACCGCCGTCGCCGCCGCCGAGCTGGCGATCATGGCGGGGGCCGACCGGATCGAGGGCTGTCTGTTCGGGCAGGGCGAGCGCACCGGCAATGTCGACCTGGTGACGCTGGGCATGAACCTGTTCTCCCAGGGCGTCGACCCGCAGATCGACTTCTCGCAGATCGACGAGATCCGTCGCACCGCCGAGTACTGCAACCAGATGGAGATCCACCCGCGCCACCCCTACGCGGGCGATCTGGTCTACACCTCCTTCTCCGGCTCCCACCAGGACGCCATCAAGAAGGGGTTCGAGGCGATGGACGCCCGCGCGGCCGAGCAGGGCAAGAGCGTGGACGACATCGAGTGGGAGGTCCCCTACCTGCCCATCGACCCCAAGGACGTCGGCCGCTCCTACGAGGCCGTCATCCGGGTGAACTCCCAGTCCGGCAAGGGCGGCATCGCCTATGTCCTGAAGAACGGCCACAACCTGGATCTGCCGCGGCGGATGCAGATCGAGTTCTCCAGGACGATTCAGGCCAAGACGGATGCCGAGGGCGGCGAGGTCACCCCGGCCCAGATCTGGTCGGTCTTCCAGGACGAGTACCTGCCGACGGACGACAACCAGTGGGGCGGGATCTCACTGCGCTCGGCGCAGACCTCCACCACCACCGAGGGCACCGACGCGCTCACCGTCGAGGCCGTCGTGGACGGCGCCGAGGTGGTGCTGACCGGCTCCGGCAATGGTCCGCTGGCCGCCTTCTTCGACGCCCTGGCCTCGATCGACGTGGACGTCAGGCTGCTGGACTACACCGAGCACACGCTGAGCGAGGGTGCCGCGGCGCAGGCCGCCGCGTACATCGAATGCGCGATCGACGGCAAGGTGCTGTGGGGCGTGGGGATCGACGCCAACATCGTGCGCGCCTCCCTCAAGGCGGTTGTCTCGGCGGTCAACCGGGCCCGCCGCTGAGCGCTCCGCGGGAAATGCCGCGAGGTGCGGTCGTTCGTCCGCGGCTGCGTCGTGGCTGAGGGCTCGCCGCCAGGGCCGATCGGCCCATCGGCAAGGGCCGGTTGACCCGTCACCCGCATGGGCCCCGTCCGCCGCCTGAGGTGGGCGGGGCCTCGGGTTTGGCCTGTTGTCTCCGTTCGGGGTACTGACGTCACATCATTGATGTGGCTAGCATCACGTCAACGCGGCAACGCGGCCGAAGCGTTATGGAGGTGTGACGTGGTGCACGCGCGTGCCCGACGAGACCGGGACCTGTGTGTGGTAGGCGTACGCACTCTGTGGCGGACCGTCGGCGACGGCGAGTTCTTCTGTCCCGACTGCGGAGGCGACCGCAACTACCGCCGCCGCACCGGCCGCCGCCGCATCGTGCTGCTCGGTCTGCCGCTGCTGCCCCGCGGCCCGGTCGCCCCCGTCGTCGAGTGCGCCGCCTGCGGCGGCCGGTTCGGCACCGAGGTGCTCGACCACCCCACCACCACCCGCTTCTCCGCGATGCTGCGGGACGCCGTGCACACCGTCGCCCTCGCGGTCCTCGCCGCGGGCGGCACCGACGCGGCCGCGGTCCGCCAGGTCGCGGTCGGCGCGGTCCGCGCGGCCGGGTTCGCCGAGTGCAGCGAGGACCAGCTCCTCTCGCTCATCGAGGCCCTCGCCGCCGACACCGGCCGCCTCCCCGGCGCCTGCGGGACCGGGGAGCGTGACGGTCTGGACCCGTGCGGCACGGCTCTGGCCATCGAGCTGCACGAGGCCCTGGAGCCCCTGGCCCCGCATCTGGCCCCCACCGGCCGCGAGGCCATCCTCCTCCAGGGCGCCCGGATCGCGGTCGCCGACGGCCCCTACCGCCCGGCCGAGCGCGCCGTCCTGGAAACCGTGGGCCGCGCCCTGATGATCGGCCCCGACGACACCGCCCGCCTGCTGGCCGCCACCCGCGCGCCCTTCTGACCGCCGAGGGCGGTTACTCCCCGGGGAGTAACCGGGGCTCCTCCGCCACCGCCGCAGTAGCCGGTATCTCCCTCGCGCGCGCGACGATTCGGGCCCGTGGCGGCGGAAGTCTGGGGGCATGAAGACCACATCGCCGCGCATGCAGAGCGCGCCGAACGAACCGCCGGGGCCCGCCTCCGGCAGCCGCCGGGCCCTGCCCTGGGCCGCGATCGGCGCCTGGGTGCTGCTGCTTCTCGTCGCCGTGCCGTTCGCCGGGAAGCTGGAGGACGTCAAACGGAACACCGTCGTCGACTATCTGCCGGCGGGGGCCGACTCCACCCAGGTGGCACAGCTCCAGGAGGAGCTGCCCGGCGGGGACACCACCGACCTCGTGCTCGTCTACCACCGCGACGGCGGGCTGACCCGGGCCGACCGCGGGGCGGCGGGCGCGCAGGTGGCCGAGGTGGCGCGGGAGCACGAGCTGGTGGGCCGGAAGGCCCCGCGCGGGATTCCGTCCAAGGACGGTACGACCGTGATGTATCCGGTGGCGCTCACCGGGCTGAAGGACGCGAAGGTGCGGGCGGACGCCGTCCGGGAGATCCGCGACGGAATCGCGGAGCGTCCGGAGGGACTGAGCGTGCGGGTCGGCGGCCCCGGGGCGCTGGCGGCCGACTCGCAGGAGGTGTTCGCCTCCACCGACGGCACCCTGATGATCGCCACCGCCGCCGTGGTCGCCGTGCTGCTGATCCTCACCTACCGCAGCCCATTCCTGTGGCTGATCCCGCTGGGGGTGGTCGGCGTCGCCGCGATGGCCGCGATGGGTGTCGTCTACGGGCTCGTCGAGGGCTTCGACCTCGTCGTCACCGGTATGAGTTCCTCGATCATGACCGTCCTGGTCTTCGGCGCGGGCACCGACTACGCCCTGCTGATCGTGTCCCGCTACCGCGAGGAACTGCGCCGCCACCGGGCCCCGTACGACGCGATGCGCCAGGCCCTGCGCGGCTGCGGCCCGGCGGTGCTCGCCTCCAGCGGGACCGTCGCCGCCGGGCTGCTGTGTCTGCTCGCCGCCGACCTCAACAGCAGCAGCGGACTCGGGCCGGTCGGTGCGGTCGGTGTGGTGTGCGCGCTGGCCGCGATGATGACGCTGCTGCCCGCGGTGCTGGTGCTGCTGGGCCGCCGGGTGTTCTGGCCGCTGATCCCGGTGTACGGCAGCGAGCCGCGCGCCCGGCGCGGTCTGTTCGAGGCGATGGGCACATCGGCGCGGCGCAGGCCCGGTGTGGTGCTGCTCGGCGGCACCGCGCTGCTGGGCGCGCTCGCGCTCGGCGTCCTCGCGCTGCCCGGCAACCTCAAGCAGACCGACACCTTCACCGACAAGCCCGAGTCCGTGGTCGCGACGGAGACGCTCGCCCGCGCCTACCCGGGCGCCGGCAGCCAGCCCATCAGCGTGCTGGCACACACCGCGCGGGCGGATCAGGTGCTGGAACGGGCGCGCGGCACCGAAGGCGTCGCGAACGCGACCCGGGGCCGCAGCGGCGGAGGCTGGACCGAGATCGACGTCTTCGCCAAGGGCGCCCCGCAGTCGGCGGAGGAGACCGCCACCCTCCACGCCCTGCGCTCCGGTCTCGACCGCGTCGAGGGCGCGGGCGCGCTGGTCGGCGGACCCAGCGCCCAGCAGCTCGATCTGGAGGACACCAACACCCGCGACCGGATGCTCGTCATCCCGCTGGTGCTCATCGCCGTGCTGCTGATCCTGGCGGCCCTGCTGCGCAGCCTGGTCGCACCGCTGGTGCTGGTGGTGGCCGTGGTGGCGGTGTGGGGCGCGGCCATGGGGCTCGGCGGGCTGGTCTTCGAACCGGTCTTCGGCTTCGCGGGGACCGATCCCGGGCTGCCGCTGCTGTCGTTCGTCTTCCTGGTCGCCCTCGGCGTCGACTACGGCATCTTCCTGATGCACCGGATGCGGGAGGAGGCACTGCGCGGGGCCGGGGTCGAGGAGGCCGCCGTCACCGCGCTGCGGACCACCGGCGGGGTGATCGCCTCGGCGGGGGTGGTGCTGGCCGCGACCTTCGCGGTGCTGGCCACCCTGCCGCTGGTGATGCTCGTCGAGATGGGCTTCATCGTGGCGGTCGGCGTGCTGCTCGACACCTTCCTCGTCCGGACCTATCTGGTGACCTCGGCCGGCGTGCTGCTGAAGCGGTGGGTGTGGTGGCCGGGGGCGCTCTTCCGCCGGGCGTCGGCCCCCGCGGGTCCGGTCGCCGCTGCCGGGCCCCGGCCCGAACCGGCCGAACCGGCCGTACGGGGCTAGCGCCCGCCCCGGGGCTCGGACCGACCGCACTGGGGGCGGCCGGTCCGGGCCCCGGGCCCGCTCCGTGAACGCGGGCCGGACCGGCCCTGGTCCGGCCCCGGACCGATCCCCGAGGATGGAGCCGTGTCCGCTCACCCCACGCCCTCCCACCCGCACCGTCCGGTGCGCCGGCTGCCCGGGTGGCCCCCGATGTGGACGGCGTTGCACGCCCTGCACCACGGCAGGCGGTCGGCCGAGACCCGTGCCGAGGCCCGGTCGCGGCGGCGCGTCGACGCCGCGATCGCCGGTGCCGTACTCGCCGTGCAGTGCGCCCTGGCCCTGGTCAACCTCGGCCACAACGGCCACCGTCCGGACGCGCTGGGCTGGTTGCTGCTCATCGGCAGCGCCGCGGTGCTGGTCGGGCGGCGGCACAGCCCCATGCTGGTGACCGCGGCCGTGGTGTTCATGGTCGGCCCGTACCACGCCCTGGACAACGTGCACATCGCCGTTGTCCCGGCCGGGCTGCTCGCCGTCTACACCCTCGCCGTGATCGGGCCGCCGCTGCGGTCCTTCCTCACCGTCTCCCTGGTCATCGCGATCATGGTGACGGTCATGGCGCTGCGCGCCGAAGCGCACGCCGGAATCGAGATGCTGCGCAGCTCCGGCTGGGTGCTGTCGGTCGTGGTGATCGGCGAGGCGGTGCGGATCCACCGCAAGTACATCGCGGCGATCCTGGAGCGGGCCGAACGCGCCGAGCGGACCCGCGAGGAGGAGGCGGCCCGCCGGGTCGCCGAGGAGCGGCTGCGGATCGCCCGCGATCTGCACGATCTGCTCGCGCACAGCATCACCGTCATCGGTGTCCAGACCTCGGTCGCCGCGCATGTGCTGATCGCCGACCCGGAGCGGCTCGACCGCGAGGCGCTGTCCACCGCGCTCGACGGGATCTCCGACACCTGCCGGGACGCTCGCGCCGAACTGCGCGCCACCCTCCAGGTGTTGCGGGGGGACGAGGGCGACAGCACGGGAGACCGGAGCGGCGAGGACACCGACGCCATCGCGCCGCCGCCGGGACTCGCGGGCCTGGCCGATCTGGCCGCGGCGGCGGAGGCGGCGGGCGTACGTGTCGAACTCGCTGTCGGGGTGGCCGCGGGGGATCTGTCGCCCGCGGTGGGCGCGGCGGCGTACCGGATCGTGCAGGAGGCGCTGACGAACGCGGTACGGCACGCCCCACGCACCCGAGTGCGGATCACCCTGGTCCGGGAGGAGACGGCGCTCAGCGTCTCCGCCGTGGACGACGGCCCGGCGGACGGGGGGACACCGGATGACGGGTCCGAGCCGGGCCATGGCATCGTCGGTATGCGCGAACGCGCCCGCAGTGTGGCCGGAACCCTGACCGCCGGGCCGCGCGAGGACGCCCCCGGCTTCGCCGTTCGCGCGGCATTGCCCTGCGGCAAGGCCGGTTCCGTCCCCGTGACCTCCCTGGAGACCACCCCATGAGCCCGAGCGACGCCAGTGCCCCGGCCGGACCGGCCGCCCCGCCGATCCGGGTGCTGCTCGCCGACGACCAGACGCTCGTCCGCTCCGCCTTCGCGATGCTCGTCGACTCCGCGCGGGACATGGAGGTGGTCGGCCAGGCGGGCACCGGCCGCCAGGCCGTCGAACTCGCCCGTACCGCCCGCGCCGACCTCGTGGTGATGGACGTCCGGATGCCCGACCTCGACGGTATCGAGGCCACCCGGCGCATCGCCGCGGACGAGGACCTCGCCGGGGTCAGGATCCTCGTCCTGACCACGTACGACACCGATGAGCACATCGTGGAGGCGCTGCGCGCGGGCGCGTCCGGGTTTCTGGTGAAGGACACCCGGCCCGCGGAACTCCTGGACGCCATACGGACCGTGGCGGCGGGGGAGTCCCTGCTGTCGCCCGGTCCGACCGCTCGGCTGATCGCGCGGGTGCTGCGCGCCCCGTCCGCCCCGGCGCCCGGCGTTCCGGGGCCCGGGGCGCTGGCGGCGCTGTCGGAGCGGGAGCGCCAGGTGCTCACCCTCGTCGCGCGCGGGCTGAACAACGCCGAGGCGGCGGGGGCGCTCGGACTCTCACCGCTCACCACCAAGACGCATGTCAGCCGGATCATGGGCAAGCTGGGCGCCCGGGACCGGGCCCAACTGGTCATCACCGCCTATGAGTCGGGCCTGGTCACTCCGTCCGGCTCCAGCCCTCAGCCCTCCTCGGGAGCCTGAGGGCGTCCAGGGCGCCGGGGCTCAGGGCGCCCGCGGTGCGCTGTGACCCGCTCAACCCTTGCCCGGCGCGCCCCAGTCCTTCCGGTAGGCCCGCCAGTCCTCCTCCGTGGCGGCGAAGTCCACGTACAGCGCCACCCCGAACCGCTCCCGGTGGCGGTCCTGTCGGCCGAGGCCGAGCCGGGTGCCGCGTACCGCCGCCGTGACCGTCTCGGCCCAGGCGTGACGGCCGATGTTGTTGGTGTGGTAGCCGGGCAGGCCCATCAGCAGATCCGTCGTGGGCGGGGTGATCTCGAGCGCGAGCTCGGTCTGCTGGGCCACATAGCCGCCGTACAGGCTCTCCAGCGGCATCGTGGTGTCGTAGGACATCACCGCGATCTGGTCGACCCGCCGCGCCACCTGGCCGAAGTACTTCTGCGACCACCACTTGGGGTGGCCCGTGAGGAAGTCCGCCGCCGAGTGCAGCCCCGGCAGCGGGTCGATCTGATGGGCCGCCACCGACAGCGGAACGCGGCGGGCGCGGGTGAGGGTGTGCAGTGCGTCGAGGAGCGCGAGGTAGGCGCGGTCACCGGAGTGCAGCGGCTCCAGGTCGAAGTGCACTCCGTCGAAGCCCGCGTCCAGCACCTGCCGCGCGGACCGCACCACACGGGCCCGGTTGCCGCGGTCCTCCAGCCGGAGCCCGGTCGGGCCCTCGGTGGCCAGCACATCGCCCAGCCACGCCTGCACCCGGACGCTGGGCAGTTCGCGGTGGACGGCCTTCAGCAGCCAGGTGGCCTTGGGGTAACGGGCCGCGGGCAGGGAGCCGTTGTGCTCGAGCGGGCCCGCGTGGACATACAGATCGCGGATGCCGCTGTCGCGTACCCGCCGGGCCAGCGCCGCCAGTTCCCGTTCGCCGTTGCGCCCGTCCACCCAGGCGTGGCCGAGCCAGACCGCGTCCCGGCCCCGGGTCTGGGTGCCGGGTTCGAGGTCCCCCGCGTACAGCAGCCGCAGTGAGACCGCGGCGGCGAGAACGGCGAGGGCCAGACTGCCCGCCAGAGCCGCCGTGACGCGCTTGGGCCACTTCAGCCGTGGATGCTTCCAGACGCGTCGCACGCCGCGCAGCGCCCGTCGGAACCGGTCGGCCGCGGCCTGGACTATGCGTGGCTTCTTCACGAAGGGGAGGCTAGCGAGCGGTATGCGAGGAGTCGCATCCGGTTGTGTGTCCGGTGGTGTCCGGTGGTGTGCCGCACCGCGCCTACGCCCGCCCCGTCGGCACCGGTGTCACATCGTGTCGCTCGGGATTTCCTTGACCTCGGCCCCTCGACCCACCGTAGAGCGGGCGGGTGACCCTCGCACTCCGGTGGTCAGGGGGCCGGGGGCGGGGTGCCGAAGAGCGCGCGGCACGGCTCCAGTCCCCGCACCTCGACCCGGGTGGCGCGGTGTTCCTCCCAGGCGGCGCGGTCCAGCCGCAGCCGCTGGACGGTCCGGGCCGTGCCCCGTACGGCGATGGTCTCCAACCCGTCGGGGCGGTAGCCGAGCCGCCGCGACACCCCGAGCGAGCGCCCGTTCTCCACCATCGCGCCCGAGGTCAGCCGGCGCGCCCCCAGGCCCTCGAAGGCCAGGTGCGCCGCCGCGGCCCGCATCTCCGTGCCGAAGCCCCGCCCCTGATGGACCAGGCCCAGCCAGGAGCCGGTCGCTGCCTCCCGGGTCACCGCGAAATCGCGTGCCATCAGGTCCTGCCGCCCGATCACCACCCCCTCGTACAGCACCGCCAGGCTCAGCGTCCAGTCCTCCGGGCGCCACTCCGCGACGGTCCGCAGCACATGCTGGAACGTGGCGCGCCCGCGCTCCTCCGGGGACGCGTCGGTCCACGGAACGCTGAACGGCATCTCGTCCGGGTCGTGCACCCCCTCCGCCGCGACCGCGGCCAGCTCATCGAGCCGGGGGAGGTCGGGAAGGAGCAGTTCAAGACGTGGGGTGCGGACGCGGAGCCCGTACAGGGGCCAGAAATGAGGGTCCATGGCGGGAGGTTGCCGGACGGCCCGTGGCCACGTCGACCTCATTTACTCCCCGGCGAGCCGCCCGGTTGTCAATCAGGGTTGACGCCAGAGCGCGCGTCAACCTACATTGACACCATGACCGAAGCAACGGATCTCGCCGACCGCGCGGGTGACCGCGACCCCCGGGTCGGACTGCGCGCCGTCGCCGCGCTGCGTCGGCTACTGGAGCAACTGGAGGCCGTACAGGTGCGCAGCGCCCGCGCGAAGGGCTGGTCGTGGCAGGAGATCGCCGCCGAACTGGGCGTCAGCAGGCAGGCGGTCCACAAGAAGCACGGGAGGCGTTGATGTTCGAGAGGTTCACCAGCAGTGCCCGCGAGGTCGTCCACGGTGCCCTACGCCACGCGGAGGAGACGGGTAGCGCCAAGGTCGGCGAACCGGAGCTGCTGCTCGCGCTCCTGGACCGCACCGGCAGCCCCGCCGCCACCGTGCTGTCCGGCCTCGGCGCGCACGGACGGCGGGCGTCCATCGAGCGTTCCCTGGCCGAGGCGCGCCGCCGCGGCGGTATCTCGGACGCGGACGCGGAGGCGCTGGCCGGACTCGGTATCGACGTCGAGGAGATCGTCGCCCGGGTCGAGGAGGCCCACGGCGCGGGCGCCCTCGCCGCTCCCCGGGGCCCCGGCGGCCGGACCGGCCCGCGGCGCGGCGGACGCAGGGTGCGGCGTCCCTTCGCGCCGGAGGCCAAGTCGGTGCTGGAGCGGTCGCTGCGGATCGCCCTCGGCCGCGGCGACCGGCACATCGGCGACGAGCATCTGCTGCTCGCCCTCCTCGCCCGGCCGGGAGTCGCCGCGAGCGTCCTCGCCGACCACGAGGTGACCTACGTCCGGGTCGAACGCGCCCTGGACGTACGGCCGGGGGCGGGCTGACGAAGGTGATCCGGGTGCGGAATCTGCTGGGCGGCGCCGTCCGGTGCACCAGGGTGCGCGCTGCGACCCGGTGACCCCGTACTCCCCGCAGCACAAATCGGTTGCCGGTCTCCGGTTACGCCGCCCACACTGTGCCGGTGCTGATCCGACGAGAAACCCGCGCAGATATCGCTGCCGTGGCCGACGTCACCGCGGCGGCGTTCGCCAGCAGGGCCGAGACTCCGGTCCCGGTCGAGGTCACCCTCCTCGAGCAACTCCGTACCGATGACGCCTGGTTGCCCGCGCTCTCCTTCGTCGCCATCGGCGACGACGGCGAGGTGATCGGCCATGTGGTGTGCACCCGCGCCCATATCGGCCCCGACCAGGCGCTCGCACTCGGTCTCGGCCCGCTCAGCGTCCTCCCCGGCCAACAGCGCCGCGGTGTGGGCAAGGCGCTCGTCCATGCCGTGCTCGGCGCCGCCGACGCGTTCGGCGAGCCGCTGGTCGCCCTGCTCGGCAGCCCCGACTACTACGGCCGTTTCGGCTTCCGCCCCTCCACCGAATTCGGCATCACCGCGCCCGACCCCGCCTGGGGTGAGTACTTCCAGGTCCGCACCCTGACCACGTATCAGCCCACCCTCAAGGGCGCGTTCACCTACGCCGAGCCGTTCTCCCGCGTCTGAGGTGCGCGGGGACCGCAGCCGTCTGGCGCGATCACGGTCCCAACGGGCCGTGTTTGCGCTATAACGGAACGTCACGGGCTTCTCGGGGGGAGAACGGTGGCGGACGGCAAGGGTGCGGAATTCCTGACACGCGGTGCGCTGGCGGCGGCGAGCCTGGTGCCGCCCGCGGTTCTGGGGGCCAGATTCTGGCCCTCCGTGAGCCGCCATCCGGGCGTTTCACTGCTGGTGTTCCTGGCGTACGCGGCCCTGCTGGCAGGTGTCGCGTTCCTGGTCAAGGTGTACGGGAAAGTGGCCGACCGGTGGGTGGAGCGGGTCGCCGACGCGGTCGACCGGCGGCTCCAGTGGCGTGTCTCCCGCTTCGAACGCGACTACCGCGCCTATGTGCTGAGCCACCATCGCTTCATCGACCTCAAAGGGCTCGCGACGCGCGGGGACTACACCCCCGGGCTCGAGGAGGTCTTCGTCGACGTCAGCCTGATGCCGCGCTCGGCACACCAGGTGTCGCGCGAATCGCTGGCGGGCACCGACGGCGGCGCCGTCCCCGTACGGCAGTCGGTGCGGGACTTCCTCGGCGGGCCGGAGGGCGCGGCCCTCGCCGTCATCGGCTTTCCCGGCACCGGCAAGACCACCATGCTCAAACATCTGGCGCTGGGGCTGGCCAAGGAGTGCCGCGGGCGCGGTGTGCGCGATCTGCCGGTGCTGCTGTTCCTTCGCGACCACGCCGAGGCGATCACCGCGAAACCCGCGATCACGCTCCCCGAGGTCATCGGAGCCTCGCTGGGGCGGTTGAGCGGCGATGAACCGCCCGAGTGGTTCAACGCCCGCCTCCAGCAGGGGCGTTGCACGGTGCTGCTGGACGGGCTGGACGAGGTGGCGCGCGAGGAGCAGCGGCGGAAGGTGTCCCGCTGGGTCGAGCGGCAGATCGAGCAGTACGAGGCCAATGACTTCGTGCTGACCTCCCGGCCGCAGGGCTACCAGGGCGCACCGGTGAACCGCGCCCGGGTGCTCCAGATCCGCCGCTTCACCGGCGAGCAGATCGGGCGCTTCGTCCACGGCTGGTACCACGCGATCGAGCGGCTGAGCACCGGCGCGGACGACGCGGCGGTCGCCGACCACGCCCGCGAGGGCGCCGAGGATCTGCTGAACCGGCTGCGCGCCCATACGGTCCTGTACGACCTCGCCGCCAACCCGCTGCTGCTGACGATGATCGCCAACGTCCACCGCTACCGGGGCGCCCTGCCCGGCAGCCGCGCGGAGCTCTACCGCGAAATCTGCGAGGTGCTGCTGTGGCGGCGGCAGGAAGCCAAGGGCGGGACGGCGGCGCCACCGGAGGAGCTGAACGGGGCGAAGAAGGAGGTCCTCCTCCGTGAGCTGGCCTTTGTGATGATGAACGACCGGATGCGGGACATCCGGGGCGAGTACGCGTCCGACGTCCTGCGGCCGATCCTCTTTCGGGTCGGCGCCTCGACCATGTCCTCCCAGGAGTTCCTGGACACCATCGTGGTCAGCGGACTGCTGATCGAGCGCGAACGCGGGCTGTACGCCTTCGCCCATCTCACCCTCCAGGAACATCTGGCCGCCCTCCACATCCAGCACCGCCGTCGCGTCGACGTCCTGGTCGGCCAGGTGGACGAGGACTGGTGGCGGGAGACCACCCTGCTGTACGCGGCCCTGGAGGACCCGGCCCCGGTGGTCGAGGCCTGCCTCGCCTCCGGAACCGTCCGGGCGCTCGCGCTGGCCTTCGACTGCGAGGCGGATGCGACGGAGTTCGCCCCCCAGGTGGCGCGGCGGCTGGAGGCGCTGCGCGAGGAGTCGCTCGAGGAGCCGGTCGGCTCCCCCCGGCGCCGTCTGATGACGTCGATCACGGTGGTGCGCGCACTGCGCCAGACCGTACGCCTCGGGGAGACCGCCGTGGCCTGTGCGGTGACCCAGGGGATCTACCAGCTCTTCACGGAGGAACGCGGCAGGCCGGGTGCGCCCGGCCTCACGGACGGCGGGGCGGACGACATCGCCGTGGGGATGACCCAGACGGAGGCGAAGGAGTTCGTGGAGTGGGTCAACTCCGTTGCGCCGGAAGGAGACGCGTATCGCCTGCCCCTGGTGGAGGAGGCGGTGGACGGGGCGTTCGGTCCGGTGACCGGGCCGGACCGGCGCACGGTGTGGTGTGCGAGGAGGTTGTCCCCGTTGCTGTCGCTGTGGGTGCCGGAGGGCATGGAGCACCCATGGGCGGTTCCGGCGGAAGCGACGGCCGGGCCATGGCTCGGCCACTGCGCGGCGGATGAGGAGGCCCTGAGCGTGGGAAACCTCGCACTCGCCCGCGCCCTCGATCTCCCTGTCGACTTTGACCGTGGCTCCGGCCGGATGGCCGATGTGGGCCTTGTGCCCATCATCGGCCAGGGGCGGGACAGCACACGCCACCGGGCACGCGATGTCGAGTACGACAGGGCCCTGGCCTTCATCCGGTCCGGAGGCCGTACCGACCTCAGCAGCCCTGAGGTCCGTATGCGCCTGCGCACCGACGGACTGGCCGATATCGGACTTCCCGAACCGGCCGGTACGGCCGCGCGCATGGTGGCGCTGCTGCACCTTTTCGCCGAACCCGGGGGAGGTTCCCTCCTCAGCCTGCGGTCTCCCTCCTTCGCGGAGCGCATCGGTCCGGTCCTGCGCGGTCTCCGGCATCACGACTACTTCGTGGGGTACGGGGACGATCTCGCCACCCTGGCCACCGGGTACATCGGGCACCTGTGCGGCCAGTTCTCACCCGACGTGCCGAAGTGGGTCCCGCCGGTCCTGCACACGCTCGTCGATTACCTCGCCGACCACTCCCGGAGGCTGACGACATCACCGCGTGTGCTGCACCCCGTGGAGGGCTCCGGCCTCCGGCTCGCGGCACTCACCGTGGCGGCCTTCGCCGAGCGGCTGATGGGCGGCGCCGAGGCGGCCTACGCGTACCGGGGCATCGCCGCCCGCTTCCTGATGCTGCAACGCCGCGCCGAGGGTCTTGTCACCCCCTCCGAGGCGATCGTGCTGGTCCGCGCCTGATCCCATCGAAAGCGCCCCGGGGCGGTTCGATCATGTGTCCCGCTGAGGGAGAATGTGCGCCATGAGTCTGTTCCGCGACGACGGCATCGTGCTGCGCACCCAGAAGCTGGGCGAGGCGGACCGGATCATCACCCTGCTCACCCGCCACCACGGCCGGGTGCGCGCCGTGGCGCGCGGGGTGCGGCGGACGAAGTCGAAGTTCGGGGCCCGGCTGGAGCCGTTCTCCCATGTCGATGTGCAGTTCTTCGCACGCGGCGGTGAGCTGATCGGCCGCGGACTACCACTGTGCACACAGAGTGAGACCATCGCTCCGTATGGTGGCTCGATCGTCACCGACTACGCCCGCTACACCGCCGGTACCGCGATGCTGGAGACCGCCGAGCGGTTCACCGATCACGAGGGCGAGCCCGCCGTCCAGCAGTATCTGCTGCTCGTCGGCGCCCTGCGCACCCTCGCCTCCGGCGAGCACGAACCGCATCTTGTCCTCGACGCCTTTCTGCTGCGCTCGCTCGCCGTCAACGGCTACGCGCCCAGTTTCGACAACTGTGCGCAGTGCGGGATGCCCGGCCCCAACCGGTTCTTCTCGGTCGGCGCGGGCGGTGTCATCTGCGGGGAGTGCCGGGTGCCCGGAAGCGTCGTACCCTCGGCGGAGTCGCTGGCGCTGCTGGGCGCGCTGCTGACGGGGGACTGGGAGACGGCGGACGCGTGTGAGCTCCGGCACGCCCGGGAGGGCAGCGGGCTGGTGGCGGCGTATCTGCACTGGCATCTGGAGCGCGGGCTCCGGTCGCTGCGGTACGTGGAGAAGTAGCCGCCGCGGCGGCACGTCGTCACGGACGACAGAAGAAGTACAGGACCTACAGGAACGACGGACGAGGAGACGTGGCAGGCATGGCACGACGCGGGATTCTGGGCCGACAGCGACGCGAGTACCGGGCCCCGGACCCCCACCCCTCCGGCGCCCGGCCGCCCAAGCTCCCCGGTGAGCTGGTGCCGGGCCATGTGGCCGTGGTCATGGACGGGAACGGCCGCTGGGCCAAGGAGCGCGGCCTGCCCCGGACCGAGGGCCACAAGGTCGGCGAGGCCGTGGTGCTCGACGTGCTCAAGGGCTGCCTGGAGATGGGGATCAAGAACCTCTCCCTCTACGCCTTCTCCACCGAGAACTGGAAGCGCTCCCCCGACGAGGTCCGCTTTCTGATGAACTTCAACCGCGATGTCATCCGCCGCCGCCGCGACGAGATGGACGAGATGGGCATCCGCATCCGCTGGGCGGGCCGGATGCCGAAGCTGTGGAAGTCCGTTGCCCAGGAGCTCCAGGTCGCCCAGGAGCAGACCAAGGACAACGACGCCATGACGATGTACTTCTGCATGAACTACGGCGGCCGCGCCGAGATCGCCGACGCGGCGAAGGCGCTGGCGGAGGACATCCGGGCGGGCAGGCTGGACCCCTCGAAGGTGAACGAGAAGACCTTCGCCAAGTACCTCTACTACCCGGACATGCCGGATGTGGACCTCTTCCTCCGCCCCTCCGGCGAACAGCGCACCTCCAACTACCTGATCTGGCAGAGCGCCTACGCCGAGATGGTCTACCAGGACGTGCTGTGGCCGGACTTCGACCGCCGCGACCTGTGGCGCGCCTGTGTGGAGTACGCCTCCCGCGACCGCCGCTTCGGCGGCGCCATCCCGAACGTGCAGGAGCCGAAGCAGGACGGCACCCAGCCCGCCTGAGCACCGGGCAGCACCGCCCGGATCGCCGGTGCCCGTGCCGTGCCACTCGCCGCCGTAGACCGGGTCGAGGTTGGTGTCCACCGCTCAGCCGGTCGGCGGGGAGCCGGCCGCCATGGCCAGGAACTCCGCGAGGTGGACCGCCCGGACACGGGACCCGTGGCGGCGCAGGCCCTGGTGGAGCTGGCGCTGACAGCCGGGGTTGACCGTGACGATGTAGTCCACCTCCAGCCGGGCCAGGGCCTCGAGTTTCGGGTCCAGGACGGCGCGGCTGTCGGAGGGGCGGAGCATCGCGTAGGTTCCGGCGGCTCCGCAGCAGTCGCCCGCGCCGGGGAGTTCGACGTAGTCGGCGACGGCGGCGATGAGGTCCCGGGGCTGGCGGGTGACGCCGAGGCCGTTGCGCAGATGGCAGGAGTCCTGGAGGGCGGCCCTGGCCCGGCGGCCGTCGACGGTGACCTGGCCCGTGGGGCGGTGACCGGTTTCGTCGAGGTACTGGCTCAGTTCCCGTACCCGGTCCCGGCCCAGATGGTGGGCGAGGTGGGCGGCGCAGCCGCCGGCCGTGGTGACGAGGGTGCCGGGCAGCCGTGCGCCGAGGGCGTGGGCCATCGCCGCGCCGGTGGTGGAGTCACCGTTGTGGGCGTGCAGCGCACCGCAGCAGCCCTGGCGGGCGGGGACGGTGAGTTCGGGGCGGAGCGCGACCGCGGCGCGGGAGACCTTCGGGTACAGACCCCGTTCGACACAGCCCAGCATCAGGGCGGGGTGCGGCGCGTTCGCACTCGTATCGGCGCCGCCGCCGCGCGCGTGGCGGCGGACCAGGCCCTGGAGCCGCAGCAGCGCGGGGCGGGAGACCAGCGCCATCAGGAGCCGGGCGATCCAGGGCCGGTTGCGGCCCTGCCACTGGTGGTCGCGCCACTGCTCCAGCAGCGAGCCGTACTCCACCCCCGCCGGGCACACCGTTTCACAGGCCCGGCAGCCCAGGCAGTACGAGGACTCCTCGGCCAGCGTCGGGTCGTCCTCGGGGAGTTGTCCGGTCTCCAGCGCGCGCATCAGGGTGATCCGGCCGCGTGGGGAGGAGGGCTCCTCGCCGGTGAGGGCGTAGGTGGGGCAGGCGGGCAGACAGAAGCCGCAGGAGATGCAGCGGCCGAGCTGCTGCTTGTCGAAGATGCCGAGGTTCCGGCCGGGGGTGGGACGGGTGCCGGGACGGGGGGTGTTCTCCGTGGGTTCGGTCATGATCCCAGCTTTCCGGGGTTGAGGATTCCGGCCGGGTCGAAGGCCAGCTTGAGACGGCGTGCCAGGGCGATCTGATCGGCGCCGATCCGGTCGGCCAGATACGGCAACTTGGCCGCGCCCACACCGTGTTCGCCGGTGATGGTGCCGTCCAGCGCGATGGCCGCGGCGAAGATCTCCCTGAAGGCGTGGTGCGCACGGTCCACGGCCGCGGCGTCGTCGGGGTCCAGCACACAGGTGGGGTGGAGATTGCCGTCACCGGCGTGGCCGAAGGTGGCGATCCGCAGGTCGTACCGGGCGGCGATGGCGTCGATGCGGTCCACCATCTCGGCGAGCCGGTGCCGGGGCACGGTGGCGTCCTCCAGGATGGTCAGCGAACCGAGCCGGGAGAGCGCGGGAAGTGCGCAGCGGCGGGCGGCGAGCAGCGCCTCGGCGCGGGCGATGTCCTCGGCGAGGGTGACCTCCAGCGCCCCGGCCCCGGTGCACACCTCCGCGATCCGGGCCAGGGTGCTCGCCACGGTCCGGGAGGCGCCGTCGTCGCCGAACATCAGCAGCGCGCCCGCGTCCGTCCGCAGGCCGAGCCCGGCGAACTCCTCGACCGCCGCGATGCACTTGTGATCCAGGAACTCCAGCGTGGCCGGGACGATCCCGGCGGCGATGACGGCCGCCACCGCCCGGGACGCGTCCGCGAGCGAGTCGAAGTAGGCCACCCCGGTGCCGCTGTCCTCGGGCGCGGGCAGCAGCGCCATCGTCGCCTCGGTGATCACCGCGAGGGTGCCCTCGGAGCCGGTCAGCAGCCGGGTCAGGTCATAGCCCGCCACATCCTTCCAGAGCCTGCCGCCGGTGCGGATGATCTCGCCGGTGGGCAGGACCGCCTCGAGCCCGAGGACGTAGTTGCGGGTGACGCCGTACTTGAGGCCGCGCAGTCCGCCCGCGCAGGTCGCCACATTGCCGCCGATCGTGGAGACGGTGCGGCTGCCGGGGTCGGGCGCGTACAACAGCCCTTCGCGCGCTGCCGCGTCGGCGAGCCGCTGGGTGGTGACCCCGGTCTGCACCCGCGCGAGCAGTTCCTCGGCGCTGACCTCCAGGACACGGTCCAGCCGGGTCAGCACCAGCACGATGCCGCCGCTGAGCGGAACGGTCCCGGCGCACAGGTTTGACCCCGCGCCCCGGGGGACGACGGGTACGCCCCGGTCGGTGGCGTACCGGAGGACGGCGGCCACCTCCTCGGTGCTGCCGGGGAGCACCACCGCCTGCGGGCGGGCGTGGAAGAGCGGGGTGGCGTCGCGGGCGTATGCGGCCAACGCGCCGTCGTCCACGCGGACATGGGTGTCGCCGACGATGGCCGCGAGATCGCGGGCCAGCTCCGTGGTGGCGGCCATCAGCGCACCACCATCCAGCCCGCCGCGGTTCTCACCGGCCGCGGCCCGACGGTTACGGGGTCGAATGCCTGTTCACATGCGGCCATGGTCGCTCTCGCCTCTCCTTGCCTCGTCCGGGTCGCACAGCGTGACGGTGGTCCGCGCCGATCGCCCGGCGCGGGCCACCGCACCCCTGTGCTGACAGTGCGTCAATTCTCCTATGCAATGTGTCGACGAAGTCTTTACCCGTCACAGGTTGGGGATTGACCTGGGCCTGATCATCCAGACCTAATCTGGAGACTTTGCGCCAAGAAACACAAGGGGGGCGTCGCGTGAGCGGCGGGCACGCCAAGGGCAAGGTCCTGGACATCAAGGTGGCGGACATCAAGGCGGTCGCACCGACCTTCCACCATCAGGCGATCAAGCTGAGCGAGGCGCTGACCAAGCTGATCACCGCGCTGGACGGCTACGGGGAGCCCTGGGGGGACGACAAGCCGGGCAAGGACTTCGGGAAGAAGTACACGCCGAACCAGAAACACATCGAGAGAGCGGCCGGAATCCTCGTCCTGGGACTGACCAGCATCCACGAGGCCATGAATGACATGGCGGATGGTCATGTCGACAACGACGAGCTCATCGAGGGCATGTTCACCAAGGTCAAGCGGCACGGCTCCGGCCACGACGGTGACCACGGCAAGGGCGGTCACCAGTGAGCTTCGGCAGTGAGCTCGAGGAGAAGGCCAAGGCTCTCCTCATCAAGCTCGGCATGTGGTGGCCGGATGCCGATTCCGACACCTTGCGCAACGCCGCTGATGCCTGGCGGACGTTCGCCGGCACTGTGGACGATGTGCGGGTCGCGACCAACAAGGCGGCCACGACGCTCATCCACCACAACGAGGGTGAGGCGATCGACGCCTTCGAGATCTTCTGGGGGCGTTACGCCAAGGGCAAGGACGACGGCTGGCTGACCGATCTCGCCAAGTCCGCCCGGAGCATGGCCAAGGCACTGGACAAGTTCGCCGACACGGTCGACGACGCGATCGAGAAGCTGTGGATTCAGATCGGCATCGATGCCGTCGCACTCGTCGGCGGTGGGCTGCTGACCGTCTTCACCGGGGGCGCCTCCGACGCGGTGGCGGCGGAGATCATCGCCATGGCCGCCGGCCTGGGCATCGCGGTGGAGGAAGCGGTCGCCGTCATCGCCGCGGAGATGCTGGCGGGCGCGGTCTTCACCAGCGTGCTGTCGGTGACCATCGACGCGGCGGTGGTCCAGCCCGTGAAGATCGCCCTGGGGCAGCAGAAGGGCTTCAGCCTGGAGGAGGTCAACGAGGCCGCCAAGCAGGGCATGATCGACGGAGGGATCTTCGGCGCCGGGTTCGGGGTGCTCAAGCCCGGTGTGCTCCCGAAGAGCCGGGTGCCGTTCGCGCTGCGGCCCCCGAAGGTCCCCTCGATCCGCCCCAACCTGATCGAAGAGGGCGCCGCGTGCCGCGGGTCCAAGGCATGTCCGCGGGTGGGTGAGCCGATCGACGTCGCCACCGGCGCGATGCTGATGGAGCAGACCGATCTGACGCTTCCCGGTTCCCTGCCACTGGTCTTCGAGCGCACCCATGTGTCCTCGTACCGCGGTGGCGTGTGCTTCGGCCCGACGTGGGTGAGCCTGCTGGACGAGCGGGTGCAACTCGACGCGGAGGGCGTGGTCTTCGCCGCGGCGGACGGAATGCGGCTGGTGTACCCCGTGCCCGAGGCCGGAGCACCGGTGCTGCCGAAGAAGGGCGCCCGCTGGCCGCTGGAGTGGGACGGTGAGCCCGACGGTGTCATGACCGTCACCGACCCGGAATCCGGTGTGGTGCGCACCTTCACCCGGGCGGCCCCCACCGAGGAGCCCGGGGCGGTGTATCTGCCGCTGGAGAGCATCGAGGACCGCAACGGCGCCCGGATCGACATCGAGCGCGCCGCGAACGGAGTGCCCTCGGCGGTCCGGCACTCCGGTGGCTACTACGTGGCCGTCGACACCGAGGGCGAGCGGGTCACCGCGCTGCGGCTGCTGGATCACGCGCCCTCGATCTACGAACCCAGCGGCGGCGCGTCCGAGGCCGGCACGGTCGTGATGCGTTACGGCTACGACGACGCCGGCAACCTCACCGAGGTCATCAACTCCAGCGGTGAGCCGCTGCGCTTCACGTACGACGACGAGGGTCGTGTCACCTCCTGGACCGACCGCAACGGCACCTCGTTCGCCTACGTCTACGACCCGGCCGGGCGCGTGGTGCGCACCGAGGGCAGCGACGGTGTCTTCAACGGCTCCCTCGCGTACGACGACGCGTCGCGCACGACCGTCTACACCGACTCGATGGGCCACCGCACCACCTTCCGGTGCAACGACGGCGGCCAGGTGATCGAGGAGACCGACCCGCTGGGCCACACCACGCGGACGGAATGGGATGCTCGGGGCCACCGCAAGCTGGCCGTCACCGACCCGCTGGGCCGAGCCACCCGCTACGGCCACGACGAGGACGGCAACCTCACCACCGTCACCCTTGCCGACGGCGGCGAAGCCCGCGCCACATACACCGAGCTGTGCCGGCCGGTGGAGGTCATCGAGCCGGGTGGCGGGTCGTGGCGGCACACCTACGACGCCGCCGGAAACCTCACCGCAACCACGGATCCCGTGGGGGCGACGACTCAGTACGCGTACGACGACACCGGCCACCTCACGGCGGTGACCGACGCCCTGGGCCACGTCCGCCGCGTCACCTGTGACCCCGCGGGACTGCCGGTCGAGGTCACCGATCCCCTGGGCCACACCACCTCGGTCCGCCGGGACCTCTTCGGCCGGGTGGTCGAGGCGATCGATCCGCTGGGCCACACCACGCGGATGGGCTGGACGACCGAGGGCAAACCGGCCTGGCGGGAGGAGCCGGACGGCGGGAGGGAGACCTGGACCTGGGACGGCGAGGGCAACCTCCTCGCCCACACGGACGCGGCGGGCAACACCACCTGTCAGACCTCCACCCACTTCGACGTCCCCGCGACCCGTACCGACCCCGACGGGGCGACCTACGCTTTCGCGTACGACACCGAACTGCGGCTCACCGAGGTCACCAACCCCCAGGGACTGACCTGGACCTACACCTACGACCCGGCGGGCCGCCTCACCACCGAGACCGACTTCAACGGCCGCACCCTCAGCTACACCCACGACGCGGCGGGAGACCTGCTCACCCGTACCAACGGCGCGGGTGAGACCCTGCGCTTCACCCGCGACGCGCTGGGCCGTGCCATCGAGCAGCGGGACGACGCCGACCACGCCACGACCTTCACCTATGACGTACGAGGCCGCCTGGTCGCGGCGACCAACCCGGACGCGGAGCTGACCATCGAACTCGACCCGCTGGGCCGGGTCCTGTCCGAAACGGTCAACGGCCGCACGACGACATACGCGTACAACGCCCTGGGCCGCCGCACCGAGCGCACCACGCCCTCCGGCCTCACCTCCACGTGGTCCTACGACCCGGCGGGCCGCCCGACGGGTCTGAGCGGCGACGCCGGGTCGCTGGCCTTCGCGTACGACGCGGCGGGGCGCGAGGTGGAACGCCGTCTGGACGAGGCCGTGCGGCTGACCCAGATCTGGGACGAAGCAGACCGCCTCACCACGCAGACCCTCGCCACGGGTCCCGGCACCGAAGCGGACCGCATCCTCCAGCACCGCTCCTACGCGTACCGCGCGGACGGCTACCTGACGGAGATCCGCGAACTCACCTCCGGCACCCGCCGCTTCGACCTCGACCCGGTCGGCCGCGTGACGGCGGTCCACGCCCATGGCTGGACCGAGACCTACGCCTACGACACCCTCGGCAACCTCACCCACGCCACCGCTCCGGCCCACGAGTCGCCCGGCGACCGGGAGTTCTCGGGCACGATCATCCACCGCGCGGGCCGTACAACATACGAACACGACACCCAGGGCCGCCTGACGCGCCGCACCCGAAAACTGCTGAACGGCCAGACGCGGACCTGGACCTACACCTGGAACGCCGAAGACCGCCTGACGGACGCGACAACCCCGGACGGCGACCACTGGCACTACACCTACGACCCCCTCGGCCGCCGCATATCCAAACAACGCCTGGCCGAGGACGGCACGGTGGCTGAATCGGTGGACTTCACCTGGGACGACACCCGGCTGGCCGAGCAGCGCACGAGTGCCGACCAGATCACCACCTGGGACTACGCCCCGGGCACCCACCGCCCCCTGACCCAGACCGACCACACGGCCCTCTCCCGCGAACCCGGTGCGTCGCTGGTCGAGAAGTTCACGGGCGTGGACGACGTCGAACTCCATACGCGCTTCCACGCGATTGTCACCGACCTCGTCGGCACCCCAACAGAATTGGTTTCCCTCGACGGCGAACTGGCGTGGCAACACCGCACCACCCTCTGGGGCACGGATCTCCCCTCCCCGCTCGGCCCGGAACCCGTCGACTGCCCCCTCCGCTTCCCAGGCCAGTACGCGGACCCGGAAACGGGCCTGTACTACAACTACTTCCGCCACTACGACCCGGAAACCGCGCGCTATGCAAGTCCCGATCCCTTGGGGCTGCAGCCAGCCCCCAACCCTGGAACGTACGTTTACAATCCAAGTGCGGTGGCTGACCCGCTTGGGCTCGCACCAGAGTGCCCCAAAGAAAATAAGAACCACCGATACCGAAAAGATTCGCGAGGAGTGGAAGAGATATTCGAAAGTGGCTTCTCCCCGAAAGGCGACAACATGAGCCTGGAGGAGCACGTTTACGGAATCTCTGGCGTGCACACGCCTGAATCAGGATACGTGGGCACTACTACATCGAAATCTCACGCATTCAGTCGCTTCGGGTCGAACAGAGATGGCTATGTTTACTTGGTTGACACCGTCGATGACGGAGTCAATGTGAACAAGGCGCTTCCTGGTAATCCTAGCGCTCATGAACACGAGATTGCTTTCCCGCGAAAAATTGATTCTTCCGATATTATTGGAGCTTGGGACAGGTATCACAACTGGGTCCCAAACCCCAACTATAAGGGGCCCGAGTGACATCTGTAACTACACTCGTAGCGCAAAGCAAGTCCGGGGAAGCTGAGTCGGTTCAGGTCGAACTGCTCCAAACGCATCCGCATAGGATTGCCTGCACGAGAAAGAGTGGAACCAGAAGGGAATTCGAGGCAGGTAATTTCTTTCGATGCCTCTTGCTCTTCAGGGAAGAATTGGAGGAGGAAGGGCTTCTTCTCTGCTGTCAAGGTGCAAGGCTGGATATTACGTTGAGCGGTATGCAGGCCCAGATGTCAGACGGACTGTACGCTTACACGTTCGACCCCAGGAATCGCACCGTGAGTCAAACCGAGGTCTATGTTCTCGATCCAGCTCCCTACGCAGAGGTAGGCACCGTGGAAGAACAGCGTCGAGCAATCTACGCGCTCCATGGCCTACTCGACCCGAAAAATCAGCAGTAACTAGTTCGCGCTCCAGGCGGCGATGGTACTGCGCGTCGCAGCCCCAGATGGCTGGGCCATTGCCAGATGCCCAGGTGGGTCCCTGCCTTTACGGTGACTACCATGACTATGGATGGATCATGAAGAGTTGAGGTACCTGCTGGAGTACGCCCGCGACGACTGGCTGGGCCTCTCCGTCATCAGTGGCGCCGCCGCGAGCGATCTCGGCAAGGGAGCGAGTCAGTCGCAGTTGAGGGAGGCAGCGCTACGCCTCATCAGCGATCTGTATGACCGGGGCGTCCGTGCCGGAGACCTCACATCCTCGGATGCGCATCCGTTCGCGCCCTGGGACACTACCAAGGGTGAAACCCTCGACAGGATCCGGTCGCAGATGGCGAAGCTCGCGGGGCTGCCGGATTCCGGGGACATCTGCTGGTTCACGGTGCCGTGAACGGCGTTGAGTTCATGGCCGGTGTCGTGGCCACCGGGCGTATCCATGGTCTGGGTATCGGGGCGAGCCTCGCTGATGCCGATCGGGCGTTGAGCATGGACTGCATCAATGTGATCGATGAGGAGTACGGGACGCTCCGACGGGACTACGGCTTCGTGGAGTTGTACTTCTCCGGGACACCGGGGGAGTGGACCATGACCGGCGGGGCGGTGGAACTGCATCGGCTGATGGGGGATACCCACGGCATGGTGGAGGAATGGGCGCGGCACACCGGTGTGATCTTCCCCGGCTCCTGTACCTGGGAGGCGCTGCGGGAAGAGCTCGGATCCCTTCCGGAGCCGCCCGGGCTCGAACTCCTCCGCCAGGGCGGCCACCTGGAATACCGGGCCGCTGGGACCAAGGTCTCCGTCCTGGTCGTCGATGATCAGGAGGAGGGCTGTGCGTGCTGTCCTGGACACGGGGCCGTGTGGAGTGTGAGCCTCGGTTGATGGAGCCGGTCGATCCGGTGGTGTCCCCGCACTACGGCGTCATGCTCGACGGGGTCGACCGCGTCCACACCTTCGCCGAAGAACAGATCGTGCCGACCGGTCGTCGGCGGTGGGAGGAATGTTTCGGATGATCCGCCTGACCTTCTCCGTACGGCCCGACCAGGGCGAGCCGAGCGGTTTCGATCTCGGGGACATGGAGTGGGTCGGCGACTTCGGGCGTATCGACTCCCAGGGGCACGTCCCTGACCAGGGGATGATGATCTACCTCTCGGTATCGCTGCTCCTGGACCAGTTGCGCGTGTTCCTCGACGGCTCCGCGAAGACGCAGTCGTACCACGGCATCGACACGTCCTTCCGGCTTGTCTTCCGGCGCGGGAAAAGGGGCATCTCCATCAGTGCGGGCAACGGAGTGATCGCCCGCGTCGATGGACGCGCACTCGCGGAAGCCGTGCTGCGGGCCGCCGACGAGATGACGGAGTCGCATCTGGGCGGTCTTGACGACCGGGGCGCGGGGCGGGCCGATTGCCTCGCCTCGTTGCGGGAGTTCCGGGCGGCCGTGCGCTGAGGACGGCCGCCCGGCGCGTCAGGTGTTGGAGGACGCCGCCGCGCAGTCCCCACACGTGCCGAAGATCTCGATGGTGTGGGCGACGTCCACGAAGCCGTGCTCGGCCGCGATGGCGTCGGCCCACTTCTCCACGGCCGGGCCCTCCACCTCGACCGCCTTGCCGCAGGAGCGGCAGACCAGGTGGTGGTGGTGCTCATCGCTGCTGCAACGGCGGTAGACCGCCTCGCCCTCCGTCGTGCGCAGCACGTCGACCTCGCCGGCGTCGGCGAGGGACTGGAGGGTGCGGTAGACGGTGGTCAGGCCGACCGAGTCGCCGCGGTGCTTGAGCATGTCGTGCAGCTCCTGCGCACTGCGGAACTCGTCCACCTCATCCAGCGCCGCCGCCACCGCGGCGCGCTGCCTGGTGGACCGGCCGCGTACTGGGGGACCCGCGGTCGCCACAGCTGCCTCCTCAACCTCGCGTGCTCCGTCGCCTTCGCCCGGCCATTGTGCCAGCTAACACCGTGGCAAAGGACTAGACGAGTACATCGTCTCTCAGGGTGCACCTCTCCTCGGCCGCCGCGGCCCGCCGGGCGCGCGATTTCGCCAAGGGCGCGGCCAAGGCCGTGATCACGGCGAAGACGCCGATGGCGAGGACCACGATGCTCGCGCCGGGGGGCACGTTCTTGTAGAAGGAGAACACGGTGCCGGACAGCGTGACCACTACCCCGATCGAGACCGCGAGCGCCAGCGTCATGGCGAAGCCGCGGGTGGCCTGCTGGGCCGCCGCGACCGGGACCACCATCAGGGCACTGACCAGCAGCAGCCCCACGACGCGCATGGCGACGGTGACGGTGACGGCCGCGGTGACGGCCAGCAGCAGATTGAGGGTGCGCACCGGCAGCCCGGTGACCCGGGCGAACTCCTCGTCCTGGCAGACGGCGAACAGCTGGCGGCGCAGACCGAGGGTGATCAGCATGACAAAACCGGCCAGCAGGCTGATCGCCACCACATCCTGCCGCGAGACCGTGGTGATCGAACCGAAGAGGTACGTGGTCAGGTTGGCGTTGGAGCCGTTGGGCGCGAGGTTGATCAGCAGAACGCCACCGGCCATACCGCCATAGAAGAGCATCGCGAGCGCGAGATCGCCGCGGGTCTTGCCGTACCAGCGGATCAGCTCCATGAGGACGGCGCCGAGGGCGGAGACCACCACGGCGGTCCACACCGGGTTGGTGCCGGTCAGAAAGCCGAGGGCGACACCGGTGAGCGCGACATGGCCGATACCGTCGCCCATGATCGCCTGGCGGCGCTGGACGAGGTAGATGCCGACGGCGGGCGCGGTGATGCCGACCAGGACGGCGGCGAGCAGCGCCCGCTGCATGAAGGGGTAGGTCAGGAGCTCGAGCATCTCAGGTCAGCAACCCTGTCCGGATCGGTTCGGCGTCGGGCGCCGCATGGGGGTGGACGTGGTCATGGCCGGGCAGCGCATGCTGGCCGACGGCCTTGGGCGGCGGGCCGTCGTGGACGACGCAGCCGTCGCGGAGGACTACCGCGCGGTCGATCAGCGGCTCCAGCGGACCGAGCTCATGCAGGACCAGCAGGACCGTGGTGCCGCTCGCCACCTGCTCGCGCAGGGTCCCGGCGAGGACCTCCTGGCTGGCGAGGTCGACCCCGGCCATCGGCTCGTCCATGATCAGAAGTTCGGGTTCACCGGCGAGGGCGCGGGCGATCAGTACCCGCTGGTGCTGGCCGCCGGAGAGCGCGCCCACCGGGTCCTTGGCGCGGTCGGCCATGCCCACCAGCTCCAGGGCCCGCTGGACGGCCGCGCGGTCGGCCTTGCGCGGCGGGGCGAGCCTGCGGCGGGCCAGCCGCCCCGCGGAGACGACCTCGCGGACGGTCGCGGGGACCCCGCTGGCGGCGGTGGTGCGCTGCGGTACGTAGCCGATCCGGGCCCAGTCGCGGAAGCGGCGGCCGGGGGTGCCGAACAGGGTCAGCTCCCCGCCGCTGAGCGGCACCTGTCCGACGACGGAACGGACCGCGGTGGACTTGCCCGAGCCGTTGGCGCCGAGCAGGGCCACGACCTCACCGCGGTGCACGGACAGGTCGACACCGCGCAGTACGGGGCGCCCGCCGAGGGAGGCGGTGGCCCCGCGCAGGGATATGACCGGATCCGAGCGCACCGCCGATGCCTCGGGCCGGGGACTCTCCGTGTCGGGCCCCGTGTCGGGCCCCGAGGCGGGATCCGCGGCGCGGGACGGGTCCGGGACGCGGGATTCCTCGGTGCGGGGTCGGGGTTCCTCGGGCATGGATTCCTCCGTCACATGGCTCATCGGGCACCCAGGGCCTTCCGCAGGGCCGCCAGGTTCGATCGCATGACCTCGAGATAGTCGTCGCCCCTGGACGACTTCCCGATGCCCTCGAGAGGATCGAGTACATCGGTCCTCAGATGGAGATCGCCCGCGAAGGTCCTGGCCGTCCGGTCGCTGACGAGGGTCTCGAAGAAGACCGTGCGGACCTTGTCCTTCTTGGCGATCGAGTGCAGCTCGCGCATCCGGGCCGGGCTGGGCTCGGACTCGGGGTCGAGGCCGGTGATGGCCTCCTGGCGCAGCCCGTAGCGTTCGGAGAGATAGCCGAAGGCGGCGTGGGTGGTGATGAAGGTGTCGGTGGTGCGGCCCTTGAGCCCGGCGCGGAAGTCCTTGTCGAGGGTGTTGAGCTCCTTGACCAGGGCCGCGGTGTTCTTCTTGTAGAGGGCGGCGTGGTCGGGGTCGGCCTTCTCCAGGGCCTTGCCGACGCCCTCGGCAACCTCGGCGTACCGGACGGGATCCAGCCAGATGTGGGGGTCGGCGGCGGCGTCGCCGGCGTGCGCCTCATGGCTCTCGTGACCGCCGTGGCCTTCGTCACCCCCGTGGTCCCCGTGCTCCTCGTGGCCCGCCTCGCCCTCGTGCTCCTCGCCGCCGCCGTGGTCGTGGCCGTCGACCTCCGCACCGTGGTCCTCCAGCGTGGTGTACGACGCGGCGTCGGCGGTGTGCTTGGGCTCGGCCTGGCCGATGGCCCGGTCCACGGCGGGCTGGAGCCCCTTGAGGTAGACCACGAGCCCGGACTTGCTGAGCTTCGCCATCTGCTGCGGGCTGATGTCCAGGTCGTGCGGTTCCACGCCCGGCTTGGTCAGGGTCGACACATTGATCTTGTTTCCGCCGATTCGCTCGGCGAGGAATTGCAGGGGATAGAACGACGCCACCACATCCAGCTTGCCGTGCGTCCTTCCGTCTCCGGCGCTGAAGGAGCAGGCTGTCAGCGTGGTCAGGCCCAGTGCCGCAGCCCCGATCAGGGCTGTAGCAGGGCTCGAGCGGCGTATGTTCATGACTCCCATTTTCAACAAAGTTGGAAATGATTGTCAACAAAGTGGTTCCTGTCGATCACTTCGCCAACCGATTTGATCCAAGGGGTGCCGCCGCCGGTAACCTGAAGCATTCGCTTCGTCGTCCTCAATGTCGTCACAATGAAGAGAGCACCGTGGCCGCCGACAAGATCGACACCATCGTCAGCCTGAGCAAGCGCCGTGGCTTCGTGTACCCGTGCAGCGAGATCTACGGCGGCCAGCGCGCCGCCTGGGACTACGGACCGCTCGGTGTGGAGCTGAAGGAGAACATCAAGCGCCAGTGGTGGCGTGCCATGGTCACCTCGCGCGACGACGTCGTCGGACTCGACTCGTCCGTGATCCTGGCCCGTGAGGTCTGGGAGGCGTCCGGCCACGTCGCCACCTTCACCGACCCGCTCACCGAGTGCACCTCCTGCCACAAGCGGTTCCGCGCCGACCACCTGGAGGAGGCGTACGAGGCCAAGCACGGGAAGCTCCCCGAGAACGGCCTCGCGGACGTGAACTGCCCCCACTGCGGCAACAAGGGCAGCTTCACCGAGCCCAAGCAGTTCTCCGGGCTGCTCTCCACCCACCTCGGCCCGACCCAGGACTCCGGTTCGGTGGCGTATCTGCGCCCCGAGACCGCGCAGGGCATCTTCACCAACTTCCTCGCGGTGCAGCAGACCTCGCGCAAGAAGCCGCCGTTCGGTATCGCGCAGCTCGGCAAGTCGTTCCGGAACGAGATCACGCCGGGCAACTTCATCTTCCGCACCCGTGAGTTCGAGCAGATGGAGATGGAGTTCTTCGTCAAGCCGGGCGAGGACGAGACCTGGCACGAGTACTGGATGGACCAGCGCTGGAACTGGTACCGCGACCTCGGCATCCAGGAGGCAAATATTCGCTGGTTCGAGCACCCGAAGGAGAAGCTCTCCCACTACTCCAAGCGCACCGCCGACATCGAGTACCGCTTCAGCTTCGGCGGCTCGGAGTGGGGCGAGCTGGAGGGTGTGGCCAACCGCACCGACTACGACCTGAAGGCGCACTCCAAGGCGTCCGGCCAGGACCTGTCGTACTTCGACCAGGAGGCCGGTGAGCGCTGGACCCCGTACGTCATCGAGCCCGCGGCGGGCGTGGGCCGCGCCATGCTGGCCTTCCTGCTCGACGCGTATGTCGAGGACGAGGCGCCCAACGCCAAGGGCAAGATGGAGAAGCGCACCGTGATGCGGCTCGACCCGCGGCTGGCGCCGGTCAAGGTCGCGGTGCTGCCGCTGTCCCGCAACCCGCAGCTCTCCCCGAAGGCCAAGGGGCTCGCGGCGGACCTGCGCAAGCACTGGAACATCGAGTTCGACGACGCGGGCGCCATCGGCCGCCGCTACCGCCGTCAGGACGAGATCGGCACGCCCTTCTGCGTCACCGTCGACTTCGACACCCTCGACGACAACGCGGTGACCGTGCGTGAGCGCGACACCATGAAGCAGGAGCGGGTCTCCCTCGACCAGATCCAGTCCTACCTGGGCGGCCGCCTCATCGGCTGCTGACCGGCGCCTTCGGGCGGCGGACACCGAACACCACGACGGGCTCCGGCACCGCGGGCGAACTGCCGCGGGGCCGGAGCCCGTCGGCTCGGCAGGAACGGTAGGCAGGAACGGGGGGTTCACACACCGTGCGAGGCGTGACGCACCGCATCACCGCCACCCGCGAGGACGGCACCGTCTTCGAGGTGCGCTATGGCTACGGCCGGGGCCGCAGACGCCTGCTCGGCTGCCGTCACTGCGACTGGCAGGAGCGCATCACTCATGGCGGCGCCCGCCACAAGGGCCTGGACCATCTCGCCCAGGCCCACGGAGCCCTGGGCTCCCCCCGGATGGCCGCCGACCCCGCCGCCCGCCGTCAGACCGCACTGATCATGCTGGCGTGTTGTGCCGTGGCCGCGGTGGTGGTGTGGTGGGCGGCGTCCCAGGGATGACCTCGGCGGACCGCCGCTGCCCGCCGAGCGCCAGCGCCGCGCACATCCCGGCCAGCGGCAGCTCCGCGCAGACCGCCATCGTGACGGCCACGGCCAGCTCACCGCCCGGGGCCGCCGTCACCGTGTCGAACCAGGCGTCCACCACGAGCAGCGCGGCGGTGGCGGCGGCGGTGAGCCGGTGACGCTCGTCGCGGCGTCCGCGCAGCGCCGCGGTGGTGAGCAGCCCGAGCGCCTGGAGGGCGTCCAGGCCCACCCACGCGGCGTTCCAGTGCGTGACCCGGGCCGTCGAGGGCAGCGTGGTCCCCAGCACATACAGCCAGGGCACCAGCGCCGCCCCCGCGGCGAACAGCACCGACTCCGGCCGGATCCGGGCCGCGCGGCTGAGCCGCGCCCTTCGTGTGGGGCGGGCGGCCAGGGTGATGGCGTACAGGGCGGCCATGGGTGGATCTCCTTCCGGGGCCCGCTCATCGGGCCTGCCCACCAGCCTTGTCGGCGGCATCGCCGTTGTCGGTCACGGCAGTTGCCGTCCTGGGGTGGTACTGGCTTCACCCCGTTTCCGGGCCTGAGCTCCAGAGCGCGGGCCGCCTTCAGGTCACTAGGGTCACCGCCATGAAGATCATCGTCGGGTCGCGTCGCCTGCGCCGGCAACTGCGGCCCGGGGCCGAGCGGTTGCGGCGCGACACCGTGTTCGGTGTCGCGGGCATGGCGGTGCAGTTCGTGGCCTGGGCAGTGCCGATGACCGTGCCGTGGCTGCTGTACGACGACTCCTCGTCCCTGCTGGCGGTCGTCCTCGCCCTCACCGTGCCGCTGGTCGTCCCGGCCGTGGCCACACCGTTGCTGACCCGGGTCCAGCGCCGCCGCTTCGATGCGCTGCTCGGCGTCGGGATCCCCGGGCCCCGGGCGGCGTGGCGGCAGTTGTGGTACCACCTGCTGGCCGGACCGGCCGTCGGCTGGGGCGGGGTGCTGGCCGGCACCCTGGCGCTCGTCGGTCTGGCGGCCACCACCGTCTACCTCTGGGTGTCGCTGCTGCCGCTGTCCTGGCGGGTGGCGCACAGGGGCTACTCGACCCAGGCCGCGTATGTCACGGTCGGTGGTCTGGTCGCGCTGGCCCTCGCCTGCTGGCTCACCCGCGCCCTCGTCCGCCTCGACACCTTCGCCGCGACCGCGCTGCTCGGGCCCGTCCCCGCCCAGGAGTTGGAGCGCCGGGTCGAGGACCTCACCGAGAGCCGCGCGGGGGCGGTCGACGCGGCCGACGCCGAACGCCGCCGCATCGAGCGCGATCTGCATGACGGCGCACAGCAGCGGCTGGTCTCCATGGCGGTCAACCTGGGCCTGGCCAAGGCGACCCTCAAGGATCTGCCCGACGATGCGCGCCAGGTCATCGAGGAGGCGCACCGCGAGGCCAAGGGCGCCATCGAGGAGCTGAGCAACCTGGTCCGCGGGCTGCACCCGGCCGTCCTCGACGAACTGGGCCTCGACGCCGCGCTGTCCGGCATCGCGGCCCGTGCGCCGCTGCCGGTCCGGCTGCATGTACACGTGCCCGAACGGGCCGCCCCGACCGTCGAGGCGGTCGCCTACTTCGTGGTCTCCGAAGCCCTCGCCAACGTCGCCAAGCACGCTCAAGCGACGCGCGCCGATGTCACGGTCGTACGGACCGGGGACTCGCTGCGGGTCGTCATCTCCGACAACGGCGACGGTGGCGCCGACGCCGCCCGGGGGAGCGGTCTGACCGGGCTGGCGAAGCGGGCGGGCTCGGTGGACGGTACGTTCGACATCCGCAGTCCCCACGGGGGCCCGACCGTCATCACCGTGGAGCTGCCGTGCGTGCTGTGATCGCCGAGGATTCCGTCCTGCTGCGGATCGGCCTGGTCAAGGTCCTGGAGACCGCGGGGTTCCAGGTCATGGCCGAGACCGCCGACGCCGACGGACTGCTGACGGCCGTGGCGGAACACCGCCCGGACATCGTGGTGGTGGACGTCCGGATGCCACCGGGCTTCCAGGACGAGGGCGTACGGGCCGCCCTGCTGATCCGGCGGCAGTGGCCGGACACCGCGGTGCTGCTGCTGTCGCAGTACGTGGAGGAGCGGTACGCCGCGGATCTGCTGACCGAGCACACCAGTGGGATCGGATATCTGCTCAAGCAGCGGGTCGCGGATGTGGAGGAGTTCATCGACGCGCTGCGCAGGGTGGCGGGCGGCGGTACGGCGCTCGATCCGCAGGTCGTCGCCCAGCTGCTGGTGCGGCGCCACCGCGATCCGCTGGACCGGTTGACACCGCGGGAGCGGGAGGTGCTGGAACTGATGGCGGGGGGCCGGTCGAACGCGGGGATCGCGGGGGAGCTGGTGATCAGTGAGAGCGCGGTGGCCAAGCACATCAACTCCCTCTTCGTGAAGCTGGATCTGCCCGTCGCCGACGCCGATCACCGCCGGGTGCTCGCGGTGCTGCGGTTCCTGGGCGTGCGGTGAGCGTCCCGGGGTGGTGAACTCCCCTCCGGCGACGGTCTCCTCGATCGACCCGCGTCACGCCACCGCCCGCGGCAGCCGCAGGCTCAGCACCGCCGTCACCGCGATGGTCGCCAGTTGGGCCGCGAGCGTGATCACCAGCGCGTCCCCCATGCCCATCGACGGCGCCAGGGAGAGGAAGAGCGTGCCGAGCGTCGCCACGCCCAGCGCCAGCGCGGACTGCTGGGTGGTGACCATGACGCCGCTGCCCACCCCGGCCCGCTCGGTCGGCACATCGGCCAGCACGATCCGGAACAGCACCGGCAGTTGGAGCCCCTGCCCGAACCCCGCGAGCGCGACACCCGGCAACAGCCCCGCGATCGAGACGTCCGGCCAGTCGCGTCCCACGGCCAGCATCAGCAGCGCGATCCCCGCCGCCTGCACCACGCCGCCGACGGTGACCACCCGGCTGCCGTACCGGCCCACCAGCCGCGGCCCCATCAGCGAGGCCATGAAGAACGCGGTGGCCATGGGCGCCAGCGCCATGCCCGCCGCCACCGGCCCGTAGCGCAGCCCCTGCTGCAACGCCACCGCGATGACGAACATGAAGCCGCCGAAGCCGATCGAGAACGGCACCATCAGGGGCAGTCCGCGGCGCAGCCCGCGCAGCGCGAACAGACTCGGCGGCAGCAGCGGTGTCCGCCCGGCCCGGTCGGCGCGCCGCTCCACCACGTAGAACGCCGCCGCGGCGAACGGGAAGACACCGAGCAGGAGCCACGTCCACAGCGGCCACCCGGCCGCGCGCCCCTCGGTGAGCGGCACCATCAGCGCGATCAGAGCGAGCGCCAGCAGCGCGGTGCCCGGTACGTCCACCGGCGCGGGCCGCTCCGAGCGGGTCTCCGGCACCGTGCGCAGCGCGAGCGCCAGACCGATCAGCGCGACCGGCACGTTCACCAGGAAGACCGCGCGCCATCCGGTGCCCGCGAGGTCCGCGGCCACCAGCACCCCGCCCAGGATCTGCCCCGCGACCATCGAAAGGCCCGCCGTGGCGCCGTACATGGAGAGCGCGCGGGCGCGGCGCGAGCCGGTGGTGGAGGAGTGGATGGTGGCGAGCACCTGGGGAAGCATCAGCGCGGACGCGGCGCCCTGCGCCACCCGCGCGCCCACCAGACTCCATGCGTTCGGCGCGAGCCCGCAGGCCAGCGAGGTCAGCCCGAAGGCCGCCATCCCGGCCAGGAAGAGCCTGCGCCGCCCGAAGGAGTCGCCCAGCCGTCCGCCGAGGACCAGCAGCACGGCGTAGGCCACGCCGTATCCGGCGACGACGAGTTCCAGCACGGCCGAGCCCGCGTGCAGATCGCGGTCCATGGCGGGCAGGGCGACGTTGACGATAAAGAAGTCGATCAGTGGGAGCGCCGCTCCCAGCAGTACGGTGAACAGCCCCAGCGGGGTCAGCGGCCCTCCCTCGGCCGTGGCCCGCGCCATGGTCAGGGGAGCGGCGGTCCGGGTGCGTATCTCGGTTTCGGTCACGGATACGACGATCGTCGTTCGCTCAGACTGGTACCAGATTGTCTTTATCCTGGTACTGCCAGTACCTGGCAACTGGCTGAGCCGGTACGGCACTCTGGATCCATGACCACACTGGTGCGGGACGAAGCGACCGGCAGCGGGGCCGAGATACGACGTGGTGAACTGGCCGCGTTTCTGCGCAGCAGACGCGAGCGGATCACCCCCGAGCAGGTGGGTCTGGTGCGCGGGCGCCGCCGGCGCACCCCCGGACTGCGCCGCGAGGAGGTCGCCCATCTCTCCATGGTGGGCGTCACCTGGTACACCTGGCTGGAGCAGGCCCGCGATATCCATGTCTCCACGCAGGTGCTGGACGCCATCGCCCGTGCGCTGCTGATGGACCGCAGTGAGCGCGCCCATCTCTTCGCGCTCGCCGGGGCCGTCGACCCGACCCCCGCCAGCGAGTGCACCGGGGTGCCGCAGGCGCTCCAGGCCATGCTGGACCAGCTGGAGCCGTTCCCGGCCTGCGTCCAGAACAGCCGGTTCGATCTGCTCGCCTACAACCGCACCTACCGGCTGCTGCTGTGCGACCTCGAGCAGGTGCCCCTGGAGGACCGCAACTGCCTGTGGCTGGCCTTCACCCATGAGGGCTGGCGGACCAGCATGGTCGACTGGGACGAGGTGGTCCGGTCGATGGCGGGCAAGTTCCGGGCCGCGATGGCCGAGCATGTCGCGGAACCGTCCTGGAAGGCACTGGTGAAGCGGCTGGAGGACACCTCACCGGAGTTCCGGGAGATCTGGGCACGGCATGAGGTGCTGCGACCCGCCAACAAGATCAAGACCTTCCGGCAGTCGCAGGTGGGCATGTTGCGGCTGTCCGGCACCAGCCTGTGGACCGGCCCCAGCCAGGGGCCCAAGCTGCTCACCTACAGTCCCGCGGACGCCGAGAGCCGTGAGCGTCTGGAGCGGCTCCAGGAGCTGGCGTCGGCCCCGGTCGCGTAACGGAGTCCCGTTACGCCCCCGCCTCACTTCCTCGCGCCCGCCGACGTCTGCCCCGTCGGAGCCCCCTCCTCGAACAGAGCCGCCGCATGCCGGGTGGTGCGCTCCGCCCAGCGGCCGGTGGTCACCACCCCCAGCACCAGGATGAGGGCACCGCATCCGGCGATGATCCACCAGGCGGGCCGTGCGGCGTCCACGAACGCCGCGGCGGCCGTGGCCGAGACGGTGTGCCCCGCCGCACCCGCCGCCGAAGCGGCCCCCGTGGCCAGCACCGCGCCGATGACCGCGACCCCGAGCGAGGTGCCGACCTGGCGGCTGGTGGAGGCCACGGCGGCGGCGACCCCGGCCTGGGAGCGGGGCATCCCGGAGACGGCGGTATTGGTGATCGGGGCGTTGACCAGGCCGAAGCCAATGCCGAACAGAACAAAGCCGATCAGCAGCAGCGCATCGGTGGCCTCGGCGTCGAAGACCGCGAAGAGCACCCCGCTGGCCGCCATCGCCACCCCCGCGAGCACCAGCGGCAGCCGGGGCCCGACGGTGCCGACCAGCCGCCCCGACAGCGGCGCGCAGACGAAGCACATGAACGCCATCGGCAGGATCCACAGTCCGGCGCCCAGCGCGCTGAGCCCGCGCACGTCCTGGAGATACAGCGTGTTCATGAAGAGGAAGCCGCCGAACGCGGCGAACGCGCTCACCGCGACCACCGTGGCGCCGCTGAACGGAGCGCTGTGGAAGAACCGCACATCGATCAGCGGCTCGGTGCGCCGCCGCTCGTAGTGGATCAGCCCGGCGAGCGCGGCGGCGGAGATCGCCGCGCAGGTCAGGATCAGCGGGGAGCTCCAGCCCCGGTCCGGTGCCTCGATGATCGCGTAGGTGAGAAAGCCGAGGACGGCGATGACCAGCAACTGACCGACGGGATCGGCCCGGCGCGGCTTCGGGGCGCGGGACTCCGGCACATAGCGCGCGGTCAGCACCAGCGCCGCGATCCCGAGCGGAAGGTTTATCCAGAAGATGGAACGCCAGCCGACCGACTCCACCATCAGCCCGCCCACGATCGGCCCGGCGGCCATGCTGATGCCGACCACTCCGCCCCACACCCCGATGGCGCGGGCCCGCTCCCGGGGCTCGGTGAAGGTGTTGGTGATGATCGACATCGCGACCGGGTTGAGCATCGAACCGCCGACCGCCTGCACCATCCGGAAACCGACCAGCGCCTCCAGACTGGGGGCGAGACTGCACAGCGCCGAGCCGAGCGTGAAGATCACCAGCCCGGCCTGGAAGGTGCGCCGCCGTCCCACCCGGTCCGCCGTGGAGCCCGCGAGCATCAGCAGGGAGGCGAGGACGAGGGTGTAGGCGTCGATCGTCCACTGCATCCCGGAGACGGAGGCGTGCAGCTCGCCCCGCATCGAGGGCAGCGCGACATTGAGGACGGTGTTGTCGAGGCTGACGAGCAGCAGGCTCATGCAGCAGATGGCCAGTACGAGCATGCGTCGCCGATGACTCAGCTCACCCATGGTTGAACGTTACATCGATAGGGGCGGTGTGCCCGTCAGAACCGCTCTGCGGATCCCTTCCGCACGGCGGCGGGCGCTTGCGCGCGGGCGCGGGACATCCCGGCTCGCCGGTGCGGGACAATGAGAGGTCCGGCCCAGTCGTTCCGGCCCGCTCGCCCCGCCCGGCGATCCCGGCCGGCGGTCCCGGCCCGGCCGTTCCATTGTCGTACCGCGAGGAAGCTCACTCCATGACGCAGCCGCAGTTGCAGTTCGGACCGCACACGGTCCAGCCACCGGTCGTGCTCGCACCGATGGCCGGGATCACCAACGCGCCGTTCCGCACGCTGTGCCGGGAGTTCTCGGGCGGCAAGGGGCTGTTCGTCAGCGAGATGATCACTACCCGGGCGCTGGTCGAGCGGGATGCCAAGACCATGCGGCTGATCCACTTCGACGACACGGAGAAGCCGCGCTCGATCCAGCTGTACGGGGTGGACCCGGTGACGGTCGGCAAGGCGGTCCGCATGATCGTGGACGAGGACCTGGCCGATCACATCGACCTCAACTTCGGCTGCCCGGTGCCCAAGGTCACCCGCAAGGGGGGCGGTTCCGCGCTGCCGTACAAGCGCCATCTGCTGCGCGCCATCCTGTGCGAGGCCGTGTCCGGCGCGGGCCCGCTCCCGGTGACCATGAAGATGCGCAAGGGCATCGACAACGACCACATCACCTACCTCGACGCGGGCCGGATCGCCGTCGAGGAGGGGGTCACCGCCATCGCGCTGCACGGGCGCACGGCGGCCCAGCACTACGGCGGCACCGCCGACTGGGACGCCATCGCACGGCTGAAGGAGGCCGTCCCCGAGATCCCGGTGCTGGGCAACGGCGACATCTGGTCCGCCGACGACGCGGTGCGGATGATGCGCGAGACCGGCTGCGACGGCGTGGTCGTCGGCCGTGGCTGTCTGGGGCGGCCCTGGCTCTTCGGCGACCTGGTGGCCGCCTTCGAGCAGGACGGCGGTGCCGGGTCCGCGCGCCCCACCCTCAAGGAGGTGGCGGCCGTGATGCTGCGCCATGCCGAGCTGCTGACCGAGTGGCTGGCGGACGAGGAGCGCGGCGTCATCGACTTCCGTAAGCACGTCGCCTGGTACACCAAGGGCTTCTCGGTCGGCTCCGAGATGCGCAAGCGGCTCGCGATCGCCTCCTCGCTGGCCGAGCTGGACGCCCTGCTCGCCGAACTCGACCTGGACCAGGAGTGGCCCCCCGGTGCCGACGGCCCCCGCGGCCGCACCTCCGGCCGCAACCGCGTGGTGCTGCCGGACGGCTGGCTCAACGACCCCTGGGACCACGCACATGTGAGCGCGGACGCGGAGCTGGACACCTCCGGCGGCTGAGGCCGGGGCCCGCGAGCCGGGTTCCGGAAGGCTGCGCCGTGTCCCGTTCGAGAGGTGTACGACCCCGCTACGACCCCGCCCACCTGCACTTCGCTCATCTGAGCGATACCCTTCTCGTTGTATCCAAAAGGCGAGACGGAGCCGCCCGCAAGGGCGTGATTCTCGCCACTCTGATCAGGGCTTCGCTCAGATGAGCGGCTTCCTGGTGAGGGTTCCCTGAGTCAAGCCCGCTCTCACCTCTCCAATACGTGGCACTGAGTGCCACCCTGTTGATGTTCGATACATCCAGCGAACAATTACTCAGAGTGAGAAGAGCGGAACGACCCCATGCGGAGCGTGGGTATGTGTTCGACTCTTGAACAGTTGGCAAAATCACGCCGCTTTGGCGCCGTACTTTCGAACGCGTGGCAGGCGGGTGGTTACAGCCGAATGACGGTGGAGTGGACATGCTCAGGTGCCTTCGATCTGGGTACGCTCCCCGCCGTCAGGGCAGCCGAGCCGAGGAGATCGAGTCCCGTGCCGGAAACACAAGATCAGCAGAAGTTCGTTTACGACTTCACCGAGGGCAACAAGGATCTCAAGGACCTGCTCGGCGGGAAGGGGGCCAACCTCGCCGAGATGACCAATCTCGGTCTCCCCGTGCCACCGGGATTCACCATCACCACCGAGGCGTGCAAGGTCTACCTCGACAGCGGTTCGGAGCCCCCGGCCCTGCGGGACGAGGTGGCTGCGCACCTCGAGGCCCTCGAGACCAAAATGGGCAAGAAGCTGGGCCAGGCGGACGACCCGCTGCTGGTATCCGTACGCTCCGGCGCCAAGTTCTCCATGCCCGGCATGATGGACACCGTCCTCAACATCGGGCTCTCCGACGACTCCGTCGTCGGTCTGGCCACGCAGGCGGGCGACGAGCGGTTCGCTTGGGACTCCTACCGCCGTCTCATCCAGATGTTCGGCAAGACCGTACTCGGCGTGGACGGTGACCTCTTCGAAGAGGCCATCGACGAGACCAAGAAGGCCAAGGGCGTCGTCGTGGACGTCGACCTCGACGCGGCCGACCTCAAGCGTCTGGTGGCCGAGTTCAAGGACATCGTCGCCAAGGAGACCGGCCGCAGCTTCCCGCAGGAGCCGCGGGAGCAGATGGACCTCGCCGTCCGCGCCGTCTTCGACTCCTGGAACGGCGACCGCGCCAAGCTGTACCGCCGTCAGGAGCGCATCCCGCACGACCTGGGCACCGCGGTCAACATCTGCTCCATGGTGTTCGGCAACCTCGGCCCCGACTCGGGCACCGGTGTCGCCTTCACCCGTGACCCCGCCAGCGGCCACCAGGGCGTCTACGGCGACTACCTCCAGAACGCGCAGGGCGAGGACGTGGTCGCGGGCATCCGCAACACCGTTCCGCTCGCCGACCTCGAGCAGATCGACAAGCGGTCCTACGACCAGCTGATGCAGATCATGGAAACCCTCGAGACGCACTACAAGGACCTGTGCGACATCGAGTTCACCATCGAGCGCGGCAAGCTGTGGATGCTCCAGACCCGCGTGGGCAAGCGCACCGCCGGTGCCGCCTTCCGGATCGCCACCCAGCTGGTCGACCAGGGGCTGATCGACGAGGCCGAGGCGCTGCGCCGGGTGAACGGCGCGCAGCTCGCCCAGCTGATGTTCCCGCGCTTCGACCTGAAGGTCGCCGACGGCGACACCGTGCAGCGGATCGGGCGCGGTATCGCCGCCTCCCCGGGCGCCGCGGTCGGCAAGGCCGTCTTCGACTCCTACACCGCCGTCAAGTGGTCGCGTTCGGGCGAGAAGGTCATCCTCATCCGCCGGGAGACCAACCCCGACGACCTCGACGGCATGATCGCGGCCGAGGGCATCCTGACCTCCCGCGGTGGCAAGACCTCGCACGCCGCCGTGGTCGCCCGCGGTATGGGCAAGACCTGTGTGTGCGGTGCCGAGGAGCTCGAAGTCGACACCAAGGGGCGCCGGATGACGGCCCCCGGCCGGGACGGCAAGGACGCGGTGGTGATCGAGGAGGGCGACCTCGTCTCGATCGACGGCTCCTCCGGCAAGGTCTACCTCGGTGAGGTACCGGTCGTGCCCTCCCCGGTGGTGGAGTACTTCGAGGGCCGGATGCACGCCGGTGCCGATGAGGCCGACGAGCTGGTCGGCGCCGTGCACCGGATCATGGCCTACGCGGACCGGGTGCGGCGGCTGCGGGTCCGCGCCAACGCGGACAACGCCGAGGACGCCTCCCGCGCCCGCCGATTCGGCGCCCAGGGCATCGGCCTGTGCCGCACCGAGCACATGTTCCTCGGTGAGCGCCGGGAGATGGTCGAGAAGCTGATCCTCGCCCACACCGACGAGGAGCGCGACACCGCCCTCGAGGAGCTGCTGCCGCTCCAGAAGGACGACTTCGTCGAGCTCTTCGAGGCGATGGACGGACTGCCGGTCACCGTACGGCTGCTGGACCCGCCGCTGCACGAGTTCCTGCCCGACATCACCGAGTTGTCGGTGCGCGTCGCGCTCGCCGAGTCCCGCAAGGACAGCAACGAGAACGACCTGCGGCTGCTCCAGGCCGTGCACCGGCTGCACGAGCAGAACCCGATGCTGGGTCTGCGCGGCGTGCGCCTCGGCCTGGTCATCCCCGGTCTGTTCGCCATGCAGGTACGGGCCATCGCCGAGGCCGCGGCCGAGCGGCTGGGCGCCAAGGGCGACCCGCGCGCCGAGATCATGATCCCGCTGGTCGGCACGGTCCAGGAGCTGGAGATCGTCCGCGAGGAGGCCGAGCAGATCATCGAGGAGGTCGAGCGGGCCCGGGGCGTGGACCTCAAGCTCACCCTCGGCACCATGATCGAGCTGCCGCGCGCCGCGCTGACGGCCGCTCAGATCGCCGAGTCGGCCGACTTCTTCTCCTTCGGCACCAACGACCTGACCCAGACCGTCTGGGGCTTCTCCCGCGACGACGTCGAGGCCAGCTTCTTCACCGCCTACCTGGAGAAGGGCATCTTCGGGGTCAGCCCGTTCGAGACCATCGACAAGGATGGTGTGGGCGCCCTCGTCCGGGACGCCGCGGAGGCCGGCCGGGCAACCCGCCCCGACCTCAAGCTGGGTGTGTGCGGTGAGCACGGTGGCGACCCGGAGTCCGTCCACTTCTTCCACCAGGTGGGTCTGGACTACGTCTCCTGCTCGCCGTTCCGCATTCCGGTCGCGCGCCTCGAGGCGGGCCGCGCGGCGGTGAGCGGCTGACGGGCCACCGGGGTATGGCCGGGTAAACCCTCAGCCCGACAACGGCCCCGGATCTCAAAGGGGGCGGCACCTTGTGCGGAGGTGCCGCCCCCTCTCACTCCCCCCACGGGAGCTGTTGCCACGCGCATCGGCTACGGGCGGCAACACAAGTGCTCAGTCGCCGTAACGCACTCGTCACCCCCCACGGGAACGAGCTGAGTGGCTCTGAGCACCGCCTGTTGAATTACGGACGGCCCCCCGGGGCTTTTTGCCCGGTGGCCTCCCGTTTGCACGAGGAACAGCTTTCCTCTTCGCGCGCCCGAAGCGCGCCCCGTTTCACATCTGGCCAAAAGGGCGTGGTGACTGAACGTGTAAGCGTGCATACTCAACGGTGATCGGGGGGACGGTCGGCATGTCACATGTGAGGGTCTAGTGCTACGTGTTCATTTCAGTGAACTCGATCTGGCCCGGATGCGGATGGCAATCCGCCCGGACGTGCTCTGGGAAACCGTTTTAAGTTTCCATCGCCTGCGGGAGAGCCGGGCCGAGACCGTATACGGGGAATGGCGTTCGGAAGCGCGTAACCGGCTCAACGGGGAAGCGCGCCTCCTGGCGCCCCTCATTCCCTCACGCGGTTATTTCCCTGACTTCCTGACACCCGCGGAAGGGGTAATCGGTTGCGACAGTGCCATGGCCGCACTGCGCGCCACACCGGGACAGCGCTTGCACGACGAGATCGCCGGGCTCCCGGCGTCCCGTGCCCTCCCGGGGTGGATACGTGATCTCGCTCAGGGCGAGGCGCGGCCGCTGGATCGTTTGATCACCACCCTGCGTTCCTACCACCGCGCCGCCATCGCCCCCTACTGGCCCCATATCCAGGCCCGGATCGAAGCCGACCGGGCCGCCCGGGGCCGGGCGCTGCTGGACGGCGGGGCGGACGGGCTGCTGTCCTCGCTGCCGCCCACGATGCGCTGGCGGGCACCGGTGCTGGAGGTCGACTACCCCGTCGACCGGGATCTGCATCTGCGCGGCCGGGGTCTGTTGCTGCTGCCGTCGTTCTTCTGCCGCGGCACCCCGGTGACCTTCCGCAACCCGGATCTGACCCCGGTGCTGGTCTATCCGGTCGAGCACGCCCGGCGCACCGCACCGCCCCGTCTCCAGCCACGCCCGGCCACCGCGCCGGCCTGCGCCCGCTCGCTGGGCAAGCTGGTCGGCCAGACCCGCTCGGCGGTGCTGCTGGAGGTCGGCGGTGGCTGTACCACCAGTGAACTCGCCCGAAGAGTGGGCGTATCGCTCGCCTCGGCCAGTCAGCACGCCACCGTGCTGCGGGAGGCCGGTCTGGTGCACACCCTGCGGCAGGGCAGCGCCGTGCTGCACACGCTGACCCCGCTGGGCGCGGCCCTGCTGCGCGGCGGCGGCTCGCCGGGGGAGCGGGTCTTCGGCGCGCAGGCGGCGTTCCCGGCGGTGGCCGGGGCGCAGGGGCCCTCGGGCCACGGATGACGCCTTGGCCGAAACGTTTCGCACCCGCGGGACGGCTCAGTCATCGATCCCGGAGCGCTCGACGCCCGCGACGATGTAGCGCTGGAGCACCAGGAAGACCACCAGCAGCGGCAGGATCGACACCGCGGCGGCCACGAACAGCTCGTGGATGTTGACTCTCTGGGCGGTGGTGAACGTGGAGAGCGCCACCTGCACCGTCCACGCCTCCCGGTCCTGACCTATGACCAGCGGCCAGAGGAAGGAGTTCCAGGCGCCGATGAAGACGATGGTGCCCACCGCGGCGAACACCGGCCGTGAGTTGGGCACCACCACCTGCCAGTACGTACGCCAGTAGCCGAGCCCGTCCACCCGCGCGGTGTCCTCCAACTCCCGCGGGAAGCCCAGGAAGTACTGGCGGAAGATGAAGGCGGCCACCGCGCTGAAGAGCGTGGGCACCACCAGACCGCGCAGCGTCGAGATCCAGCCCAGCGAGCTGACCAGCACAAAGCTGGGCACGAAGGTGACCGCGGCCGGAACCATCAGGGTGCCCAGGATCCAGTAGAAGACCACGTTGGCGTGGCGGTACGGGATACGGGCCAGACCGTACCCGGCGAGCGAGGCCAGCAGCAGGGTGCCGAGCGTGGTGAGCACCGCGATCAGCGAGGAGTTGAGGAGCGCGTGCGCCATCGGCACGTTGGGGTCATCGAACAGCTCGCGTATGTTCTCCCAGTGCAGTTCGCCGGGGAAGAAGGTCCAATCGGACGAGGTGATGTCCGCCTCGCTCGACAGGCCGTTGCGCACCAGCAGATAGAAGGGGAGCAGGAAGAGCAGCGCCAGCGCGATCAGCAGCACCAGCCGCACCGCGCGGCCCGCCCGCGCCAGGCCGTCGTGCGGATCGTGTGCGGGGGGAGTTCTCCGCATCGGCTCAGTCCTCCTTCCGGCCCAGGCCGAACCAGCGCGCCTGCACCACCGTCACCAGCGCGATGATCAGTGCCAGGATCACCGCGCCCGCACTGCCCAGGCCCAGGTTCTGCCCCTGCCCCAGCGCGGTGTAGTAGAGGTAGACCAGGGGCGGGCGGGCGTACGGCGGATAGCCGCGCGAGTCCGACAGCAGGTTGTAGAACTCGTCGAACGCCTGGAAGGCGTTGATCACCAGCAGCAGCACCACCGCCACCGAAGTGGCCCGCAGCTGCGGAAAGGTGATGTGCCGGAACACCTGCCACCCCGGCCGGGCCCCGTCCACCGCCGCCGCCTCGTACAGCCGCGGGGGGATCCGCTGGAGCCCGGCCAGGAACAGCACCATGTAGAACCCCGCCTGGAGCCACAGCCGCACGGTCACGATGACCAGCCAGTACCAGGGCGGATCGGTCGTCGACAGCCAGGCGATCTGATCGGCGCCGAACCAGCCGAGCACGGTGTTGGCCAGCCCGAACCGCACCCCGTTGAAGATCGACATCTTCCAGATCAGCGCCGCCACCACATACGAGCAGGCCACCGGCAGGAAGAACACCGACCGGAAGAACGCCTGTGCCCAGCGCAGCCGGTTGACCATCAGCGCCAGCGACAGCGAGAGCACATAGGTGGCCGGGACGATGAACGCCGTGAAGACGAGGAAGGTCAGCAGGCTGTCGGTGAAGGCGTCGTCGCCCAGCATCGCCGTGTAGTTGTCGAAGCCGACGAAGTCGGTCGGCGACACGGTGTTGTGTGCGTCGAAGAAGCTGAGGTACGCGCTCCAGGCCAGCGGTACATAGGTGAACAGGGTCAGCCCGAGCACAAACGGACCCACGAAGATCCAGAACCACAGGGTGCGGTTCTGCCCGCCGAACCATGTCTTCCGCGTCGGCGACTTCTGTTTCAGGGCCGCCCCGCGCATCAGCGCTTCTTCTGGACGCGCCGCAGCTCCGCCCGGGTCTTGCGCACCACGGACCGCAGCTCCCGCTCCGGACTGGCACCGCTCTTGATGATCCGGCTCAGCGCGTCCTGGTAGGCGACCTTGCTCGCGGGCGTCCACAGCAGCGGCTCGGCGTGGCCGTGGTCGGTGGCATAGCCCACCGCCTCACCGGCCGCGCCCTCCCGCAGCTTGGCGGCTTTCTTCGCCAGCGAGATGCGGGCCGGGATGTGGAAGCCGTAGGTGAGCGCGAAGTCCTCCTGGTACGCGGTCTTCTCCACCCACAGCCACTTCACATACGCCTTCGCCGCGTCCTTGTGGCGGCTGCGCGCGCTGACCGCCGCCCCGTACGCCCCGACCGGCACCGCGGGGCTGCCGTGCGCCCCGTCCTTCGGGAACGGCAGCACCCCGAAGTCGTCCCCCAGCGCCTTCTTCACCTGCGGCAGCGCCCACAGCCCCGACCACTGCATGGCCGTGAGCCCCTGGGTGAACGCGGCCGGGTCCGACCAGTCCGAAGGCGCCCCCAACAGCAGCGACTTGTCGGTGTAGAGCCGGCGCAGCTTGCCGAGGGTGCGGGCGGCGGCCGGGTCGTCGAAACCCACCTCGCCGTCGGAGGTGATCAGCTCAAGACCGGCGGCGTTCAGCGGGGTGCCGCCGAGGACACCGGGACCGCCGTCGTTGCCGAGGAAGAGTCCCTTGACGTCCTTGGTGGTCAGCTCCTTCGCCGCGTCCACCAGCGCGTCGAGCGTCCGCGGCGGCTCCACCCCCGCGTCCTTGAGCATGCTGGTGCGGCAATACAGCAACTGCATGTCGACGACCTGCGGAATGGCCCAGATCCTGCCGTCGTAGGTCTTGGGCGCCAGCACCGCGGGGTTGATGTCGTCCTTCGCCTCGCTGAGCAGATCGGTGACATCCACCACCTGACGGCCCCGGATCTGGTCCAGCGTCGGGCCGTTGACCTCGAAGACATCCGGTCCGGACGCCGTCAGCAGCGCGGCGGCGGTCTGCTGGTCGTAGTTGCCCGGCCGCCACTGCACCTGGACATCGGCCTGGTCGTAGTCCTCGGCGTACCGCTTCACGGCCTGCTCGGTGCCGGGCTCGCCGTACTGGTGGTACCAGTGCTCGAGAAGCGGTTTCCCGCCCTCGCCGTCCGACCCCCGCCCGGTGTTGGACCCGCAGGCGGTGGTCAGCCCACCCGTCAGAACGAGCCCTCCGCCCGCGCCGAACGTACCGAGCAGTCTTCTGCGGCTGATGGACACAGCTGGCGCCCCCTCGCTCCTCGTGTGGCCGGTCCCGGGCCACCGTATGTCCCAACGATCAACGATGGGGGCGGATTACGACAGGGGCGTTGCGGGCTCATATCAGCTGTGACAGAAGCATGGTGACGGAGCGTCGGATCACGGGTGGCGCGCCAGATGGCCGAGCAGTGCGGCGGTGACCGCCTCCGGCCGCTCCACCCCCGCCAGATGCGCCGCCCCCGCCAGCTCCAGCAGATCCGCACCGGGCACCGCGTCCGCGATCTCGCGGGCGTGCGCGGGCGGAGTGGCCGGATCCTCCCGGCCCGCCACCACCAGGGTGGGCACGGTGATCGACGACAGCACGGACCGCAGATCGTAGGCGGCGAGCGCGTCACAGCACGCGGCGTAACCCGCGGGGTCGGTGTTCCGCAGATCCGCCAGCAGGGCCCGGCCACGCGGGGTGGCGGCGAACGCGGGCGAGAACCACAGCCCCGGCCGGCTCGCCGCCATCGACTCCGTCCCCTCGGCCCGTACCAGCGCGGCACGCTCGTGCCAGACGGAGGGCTCCGCGAAGTAGGCCGAGGAGCAGACGACGGAGAGGGAGGTGAGCCGGTCGGGGTGATGGACGGCCAGATGCAGCCCGACCGCCCCGCTGATCGAGATCCCCGCGTACGCGAAGCGGCGCCAGCCCTGCGCGTCGGCCAGGCGCAGGACGAGGGCGGCGAGGTCCGCCACGGTGGCGGAGCCATCGGCGGGCAACAGCCCGGCCGGTGAATCACCGTGCCCCGGCAGATTCCACCGCACCACCCGGTGCCCGGCGGCGAGCCCGGCCAACTGCGGCTCCCACACCGCGAGCGAGACCCCGACGGACGGACCGAGGATCAGGGGAGGGGCACCTTCGGGTCCGCTGAGCCGGTGGTGGGGGAGGGGCGCGTCGGTCATGGGGTGGTTCTCCTGGGAGCGAGAGGTTCAAGGTGCTGCGAAACCACGGGTGTTGGGCCGCTACCCGTCGTGGTGGTGTGCGGTGCGGCGGAGGGCGCGGGCGACCAGGGCGGGGGCGGCGCCCGTATAGGCGGACGGATCGGTGAGGGTGCGCAGTTCCTCCGCGGGCAGGGCCTTGGCCACCTCCGGCTCCCGCGCCAGCGCCGCCACCAGCCCGGTCCCCTCCTCCGCGGCCCGCCGCGAAGCCCGCGTCAGCAGCTCCTTCGCCCGGCTCCGGCCCAGCCGCGGGGCCAGGGCCGCGGTGATGCGTTCGCTGACGATCAGCCCGCCGGTGAGTTGCAGATGGTCGGTCATGCGGTCGGGGAACACCCGCAGGGACTCGGCGAGTTCGACCGCGTCGCGGGCGGCGCCGCCCGCAAGACGCAGCAGCTCCCGCAGTGGCTGCCACTCGGCGTGCCACGCCCCGGCGGGCCGTTCGTCCTCCGCGGTGAGCGCGCCCAGCAGGGTCGCCGCGAGCGCGGGGGCCTGACGGGCCGCGGCGGCGATCAGCGTGGCGCGCACCGGGTTGCTCTTGTGCGGCATCGCGGACGAACCGCCACCGCTGCCCTCGGCCACCTCCCCGATCTCGGTCCGCGTCAGCACCAGCACATCCGCCGCCGCCTTCCCCAGCGCGCCCACGGTGAACGCCAGCGCACAGCCCAGGTCGGCCACGGGAGTGCGCAGGGTGTGCCACGGCAGTCCGGGCTCGGCCAGCCCGGTTTCCGCCGCGAACCGGCCCAGCAGCCCCACCCCGTCCTCGAAGGCGGCCAACGTACCTGCCGCACCGCCGAGTTGGGCGGGCGGCCGCAGTGCGGCCAGCCGGTCGCGGGCGTCCAGGACCAGGGCCCGCCACCCCGCCGCCTTGAGCCCGAAGGTGGTGGGCACGGCGTGCTGGGTGAGGGTACGGCCGGGCAGCGGGGTGTCGCGGTGCGCCTCCGCGAGCCGGGCCAGCGCCGCCGCCGTACGGTCCAGGTCGGCCACGATCAGCGGCAGGGCGCGGGCGGCCACCAGCATCGTGGCGGTGTCGAGGATGTCCTGACTGGTCGCGCCCCGGTGCACCCACTCCGCCGCGGCCTCGTCCTCGGCGGCCACCGCCGCGGTGAGATCGGCGACCAGCGGAATGACCGGATTGCCACCGGAGCGGGCGCGCAGGGCCAGCCCGCGGATGTCGTACCGCTCGGCCCGCGCCGCCGCCACCACCGCCCGTGCCGCGTCCGCCGGGGCCCGCCCGGCCTCCGCCAGCGCACGGGTCAGGGCGGCCTCCGCGTCCAGCATGGCCTGGACGAACGCGGTGTCCCCGGTGGCGGCCTCGACCGCCGACCCGGCCCGCACCGGGGACAGCAGGCCCGCATCGGCCCCGCTGTCCCACACCTCAGGTGAACTCAAGGAAGACCGTCTCCTTGTCGCCCTGCAACCGGATGTCGAAGCGGTAGCTCCCGGGCTGTGGCCCGGCCGTCGCCACCAGCGTCTCGCGGCGGACCGGATCCAGCGAGGCGAGCAGCGGATCGGCGGCGTTGGCCGCGGCGTTCCCGGGGAAGTACACGCGGGTGAAGAGGTGGTGCAGCAGCCCGCGGGCGTGCACACACACGCTGATGTACGGGGCGCCGGGCCCGCCCGGCGGCAGCGTACGGGCGGTCCAGTGGCCGTCCGGGTCGGTGGCGATCCGGCCGAAGCCGGTGAAGTCCACACCGTTGCGGCCCAGGAAGCCACCGGTCACCGGATCGCGCCGCATCGAGCCGGGCGCCCCGGCGCGGGAACCGTCCGGTCCGGACTGCCACAGCTCGATCAGCGCGTCGGGTACGGGCTCGCCCGCGCCGTCGTAGACGTACCCGTGCACGGTGATGGTGTCCGGGCGGCCGGGCGGGGCCAGGTCGCCACCGCCGGGGAAGGGGAGGGCGTAGCCGTAGAACGGGCCGACGGTGTGGGAAGGGGTGGGCGGCAGCTCGGTCATCCGTGGTCCTCCTCGCGCCAGGTCGCCGAGGGCCCGTCCAGCACGATGTCCCAGCGGTAGCCCAGCGACCACTCCGGCCGCGTCAGCGCGGGGTCGTACGCCGCCACCAGCCGCTGCCGTGCCGCGTCGTCCGTCACCGACTGGAGGATCGGGTCGTAGCGGAAGAGCGGATCGCCGGGGAAGTACATCTGGGTGACCAGGCGCTGGGTGAACGCCGCCCCGAAGACGGAGAAGTGGATATGGGCCGGGCGCCAGGCGTTGTTGTGGTTGCGCCAGGGATAGGCGCCGGGCTTGATGGTGGTGAGGGTGTACGCACCGTCGTCCCCGGTCAGCACCCGCCCCACCCCGGTGAAGTTGGGGTCGAGCGGGGCGGGGTGGCAGTCGCGCAGATGGGCGTAGCGGCCCGCCGCGTTGGCCTGCCACACCTCGATGAGCTGACCGCGCACCGGGCGGCCCTGCCGGTCGAGCAGTCGCCCGGAGACGGTGATGCGCTCGCCGAGCGGTTCGCCCGGGTGCTGGACGGTGAGATCGCCGTCGGTGTCGGTGACATCGGTGGCGCCGAAGACGGGTGCGGACAGCTCCACGGTCTCCGGGTCGCCCTTGACCGCCACCAGCGGCTGCCGCGGATGGCGCAGGGCGCTGCTGCGGTACGGCGGGAAGTCGCGCGCCGGGTGGTGGGCGGCGGGGGCGCCACCGGCCCGCGCCGCCGCGTACTCCTCCTGCGCCGCGGTGAGTTCACGGTCGATGTCGGCCTGTGTGGTGATACCGGACTGGGTAGCCATGGCGGGCGTCCACCTCACCGTTCGAGGACGAGGGCCAGGCCCTGTCCGACGCCGATGCACAAGGTGGCCAGGCCGGTGCCCGAACCGCGGACCGCGAGCTGGTGCGCCACCGCTCCGGCGAGCCGGGCGCCGGAGCAGCCCAGGGGGTGGCCGATGGCGATGGCGCCACCGCGCGGATTGACCACGCCCGGGTCGAAGCCGGGGTCCTCGGCCCACTCCGCGAAGCAGCCCAGCACCTGTGCGGCGAACGCCTCGTTGAGCTCCAGGGTGGCCAGATCGCCGAAGCCCCGGCCCGCCTTGGCGAGGGCGCGGCGCACCGCCTCCACCGGGCCGAGGCCGAAGTACTGCGGCTCGATCCCGGTGACGGCCGAGGCGCCGATACGGGCGAGCGGCTCCCGGCCGGTGGCCGCGAGCCCTTCCTCGTCGACCAGCAGCAGGGCCGCCGCGCCGTCGTTGAGCGGTGAGGAGTTCCCGGCGGTGACGGTGCCACCGGGTTTGCGGAAGGCGGGCTTGAGCTTCGCCAGGGACTCCATCGAGGTGGTGTCGCGGATGGTCTCGTCACGCACCAGATCGGTGTCCGGGTACGGCAGCACCTCGGCGTCGTACGCCCCGTCCTGCCACGCCCGCGCCGCCTTCTCGTGGCTGGCGAGCGCGAACGCGTCCTGGGCCTCGCGGGTGATGCCGTGCTTGTCGGCGATCAGCTCGGCGCCTTCGCCGAGGGCGACGGTCCACTCCGGCGGCATGTCCGGGTTGGTCATCCGCCAGCCGAGGGTGGTGGAGTACAGCTGCTGGTGTCCGGCGGGGAAGGCGCGCTCGGGCTTCTGGAGCACCCAGGGGGCGCGGCTCATGGATTCCACACCGCCCGCCAGCGCGATGTGCGCGTCGCCGAGGGCGATGGCGCGGGCGGCCTGGAGCACCGCCTCCAGCCCGGAGGCACAGAGCCGGTTGACGGTGGCGCCGGGCACGGTGACCGGAAGTCCGGCCAGCAGTACGGCCATCCGGGCCACATCGCGGTTGTCCTCGCCCGCGCCGTTGGCGTTGCCGAAGTACACATCGTCGATCCGGGCCGGGTCCAGGTCCGGGGTGCGGGCGAGCAGCCCGCGCAGCACATGGGCGGCCAGATCGTCGGGGCGGACGCCCGCGAGCGCGCCGCCGTACTTGCCGACGGGGGTGCGGACGGCGTCGACGATATAGACGTCGTGCGGACGGTCGAGGGGCATCAGTCGTCCTTTCCTGCGGCCTTGAGCGCTCGTAGCGCGGCCAGCTCCTGTGGTGTCGGCGGTGCGGTGGTGCCGAGCGCGTCGCTCACCGTCACATCCCATCCGGTGGCGTCCCGTACGCGTTCGACGGTGGCTCCCGGGTGCAGTGCGGTCAGCACCAGCTCCGCGGTGGCCGGGTCGGGGCGGAGCACCCCGAGGTCGGTGATGACGGCGGCGGGGCCCGCGCCGGGCAGGCCGAGCCGGGCGCGGTCCGCCGGGCCGCTGCCGTGGCCCAGGGTGGTGACGAAGTCCAGCCGCTCCACGAAGTTGCGCCGGGAGTGGCGCAGCACCAGCAGCACCCGGCCGCAGTTGGCGGCGATCTCGGGCGCGCCCCCGGCGCCGGGGAGGCGGCCTTCGGGGCGGCCGGGGCCGCGGTCCACGGCGGTGGTGTTGACGTTGGCGTACCGGTCGACCTGGGCGGCGCCGAGGAAGCCGACGTCGATCCGGCCGCCCTGGAGCCAGTAGTTGAACATCTCCGGCACGGAGACCACGGCGTCGGCGGTCTCGGCCAGCTCCCCGTCACCGATGGACAGCGGCAGCCGGGTGGGCTTGGAGCCGATGGTGCCCGATTCGTAGATCAGCACCAGGTCCGGATTGACGGTGGCGCGGGCGAGGTTGGCGGCGGTGCTGGGCAGGCCGATGCCGACGAAGCAGGTCGTGGCGCCGGCGAGCGCGCGGGCGGCGTTGACCTCCATCAACTCGTCGGAGGTGAAGGTCGGGTTGTTGTGGGGGTCGTCGTGGTCGGTCATCGCACCGTGGCCTCGTCGTCGGGGGCAGCGGCGTCGGGGTCAGGGACGCCGCGGACATGGGTGTCCAGCCAGCGGGTGAAGGTCTCGCGGTCCCGGGCGATCGGATCCCATGCCTGGTAGAAGGCGTTGTCACGGACCGAGTACCCGGCGGCGTACGAGGGGTGGGCGCCACCGGGGACCACACACACCGCGTCGATCACCCAGGTTGGCAGCACCACCCCGCCCGGCCGCGGCTCCAGCCGGTCGACGATCTCCTCCACGGTCACCAGCACCCGCCGCGCCGCGAGCGCGGCCTCCTTCTGCACCCCGGCCAGCCCCCACAGCTGGACATTGCCCTCGCGGTCGGCCTGCTGGGCGTGGATCACGGTCACATCCGGGTTGAGCGCGGCCACCGCGGCCAGCTCCTCACCGGTGAACGGGCACACGACGGTGGACACCGTGTCCGTACGGGCCGGGATGTCGCTGCCGCGATAGCCGCGCAGCACGGCGAACGGCAGCCGGGAGGCGCCCGCCACATAACGGTTGGCCATGCCCGCGTGGCTGTGCTCGTCCAGCTCCAGCGGGCGCGGCCAGCCGTTCTCCACGGCGTCGCGGAAGCGGTGCAGCGAGCCCACACCGGGGTTGCCGCCCCAGGAGAAGACCAGCTTGCGTACCAGCCCGGCGCCGATCAGCTGGTCGTAGACCACATCAGGGGTCATCCGGACGAGGGTGAGGTCGGTGATGCCCTGGCGGATGACCTCGTGCGCGGCCGCGTACGGGATCAGATGGGTGAAACCCTCCATCGCGACGGTGTCCCCGTCCCGGACGAGGTCCGCCACGGCGTCGTGCAGGCTGCGGATGTCGGCCATGGTCACACCGTTCCGTAGGTGCTCAGTGTACTGATTATTTTCTCGCCTTCCCGTACGCTGCCATCGGGTGCTGTGCTCGTCAAGAGGAGTCTAGGTCGGGTACGGCCGCTCGACAGGGGTGCTTCCGCAGGGCAGAATTATTCAGTACACGGACTAATTCAGGATACGGACCAAATGGAACGAGGGAGGCCGGGGTATGGGCGCGGTCGATCTGAGCACCCACCCCGGGCATCTGGCCCGCAGGCTCCAGCAGGCGCATTCCCTGCTGTGGAGCGCGATGGTGTCCGAGGAGACCACCTCACCGCAGTTCGCCGTGCTGAACGCGCTGGTGGACCAGCCGGGGATCGACCAGCGCACGCTGAGCGGGCGGATCAGCCTGGACCGCTCCACCGTCGCCGACCTGGTGGCCCGGCTGGCCCGGCGCGGACTGCTGGAGCGGGTGCGCGACCCGCGGGACGGACGGCGCAATGTGCTGCGGCTGACGGACGAGGGGGAGCGCGTCCACCGCAAGCTGGCCACCCGCACCGCCCGGATGAACCGCGTCTTCCTCGCCCCGCTGGACGAGACCGAGCGCGAGACGCTGCTGCGGCTGATCGGGCGGGTGGCGGCCGCAGCGGAGGACCTGCGCGCGTAAGGCGCGCCACCGGCCGCGGATGTCTGGCCGCGGGGCTCAGCCGTGCGCCGGGCGGGTGGCGACCACGACCGTGGCCTCCCGCTCCTCACACTCGGCCACCGTGGGCAGCAGCCCGTCCCGGGTGACGATCTCCACGGCCGCGGGTGCCTGCCGTTCGCTGGTCTCGAACAGCAGACAGCCGCCGGGCGCCAGCCACCCGGCTGCCGCGGCGGTCACCCGGCGCAGCACATCGAGCCCGTCCGCCCCGCCGTCCAGCGCCACCCGCGCCTCATGCACCCGGGCCTCCGGCGGCAGCAGCCCGACCTCCTCGGTGGGTACGTACGGCACATTGGCCAGCAGCACATCGACGCGCCCGCGCAACGTGGCGGGCAGTGGCTCGTACAGATCGCCCTCGTGGACCCGTCCGCCGACCGCCGCCACATTGCGGCGGGCACAGCGGACGGCGGCGGGGTCGATATCCGTGGCGTACAGCTCGACCCCCTCCAGCGCCACCGCCAACGCCGCGCCCAGGGCGCCCGAGCCGCAGCACAGATCGACCACGACGGCCCCCGGCCGAGCCAGCGCGGCCGCCCGCTCGACCAGGAACTCGGTACGCCGGCGCGGTACGAATACGCCGGGGTCCACGGATATCCGCAGCCCCCGGAACTCCGCCCAGCCCAGGACATGTTCCAGCGGAAGCCCGGCGGCGCGCCGGTCCACCATGGTGTCGATCTCGGCCGGGTTACGGGCGGTGGCGAGGATCAGCCGCGCCTCGTCCTCGGCGAACACACACCCGGCGGTGCGAAGCGTGGCGGCGACGGCGGAAAAGCTGATGAGTGAAGGTGAAGAAGGTGAAGCCGACATGGAAGCCTGGAAGCCTTTCGGAATCCCTGAGGGCGCTCCCGGCGGTCAGCTATCCCGTGTATCCCTGAGGCGAGAGCACCCAGCCTGAACTGGCGTTGATGGGTCTCACCTCCTCGGTGCGTACGGGTGACGGCCACATTACCCGATCAGCGTCCGTCGGGCCTCGTGGATCAGGCGGTGGGCGTCGGCGCCGAAGACGGCGGATTCGCGGAGGGTGTTCCAGGCGCGCAGGTAGAGGGCGATGCTGTCGGCGTCGTTGATCCAGAGTTCCGCGTGCCAGTCCTCGACGAGCACCAGCCGCTCATCGTGGATCCAGAATCCGTTGGCGGGCTGGATCTTCAAAGGCGCGGCGAAGGGCACGATGCCAAGCTCGAGCGTGTCCAGGCCGATGACGCTCATCAGGCGGTCGAGCTGTGCGGCGAGCACCGACGGTGGGCAGACGCGAGCACGGAGTGCTCCTTCCCACATGATGATCCGGTACCGCTTGCGCGAGTCGTACAGCCCTTCCTGGCGCCGTAGCCGACCGCGGACCGCAGCCTCGGTGTCACGTGGAGACTTGTGCAGGTCTGCGTTCCGGGTAAAGACAGCTCGTGCGTAGTCGGCCGTCTGGAGCATGCCCACCACGAGACAGTTTTCCCAGCCGCGCAGTGTGGCCGAGCGCTGGTGCTCGGCGTTGATCTTGTCTTGAACGGGCTTGTGCCCGGCGGCCAGTTGGCGGCGCCACGATCGGATGTGGGATTCCAGTCCGTTGAATCGGGAGAGTAGTTCCTCGGCGGCTTCCGGCTGGTCGGTTGCCGTGGCCCAGGCGCGCAGATCCTCGGCAGTCGCTGTCTGGCGTCCGTTCTCCAGCTTGTAGATCTTGGAGTGCGGCCAGCCCAGGCGTTCGGCGAGTTGTGTACCGGTGAGCCGACCTCCAGGACATGACGCACGCAGTTCCCGAAGCCGCGCTCCTAGGGCCACCCGTGCTTGCTGAAAGTCAGTGCTCACCGGTCACACGCTACTTGCAACCTACGTAGTCAGTCCCGCCGCGAACGTGTCGTACCGAACGGCGTAGTGCCATGCCGCGTCACGAACCTGGAGATAGCGATTGACCGCCACCGGCTCCGTGATCAGCTCCACGTTGAGCAAGTTGTCGTCGTCATCGAAGTTGAGCAGCGCGGCGAACTTGGAGTCGAAGAGCCAGAAGTCCTCGGCGGGCAGCCGCAGCCGGTCGGCGTCCGCGCGCCACAGGTTACGGATGTCCTCGCCCACGTCGCAGTTGCGCTTGGCGTTGTTGAGTAGGTAGAGCTGCCCGGTAGTCGGTGGGTTGTCGACGATGCGGACGCGCTCGATCCTCTTGCCTTGCTCCGTCTGGGTCCGGACGTTGGTGCACCACGGGTGGTCGTAGTCCCACTGCACCGGCTCGCCCGCGACGAACTGCGCGTAGGTGTCCGTGGCTTCGTCCGAGGCGAACCTGCGTCGTGTCTCCAGTCGCCATGCGGTGTGCTCGAACTTCTCGAAGAGCTTGCCGAAGTCGTCCAGGTCGATGATGCGCGGCGTGCGGGTGACCTCCTTGGGGCCGAAGTCGACGAGCAGTTCGCGCGGCACCACGATCGGTGCTTCGCCTTCGCCCAGGTGTTGAAGCTGGCCGACATCCTCCGGGTCGGTGAGCGGTGTGCCGTGAATGACGATCTCCCCGGTGTCCAGGTCCTCGTGCACGGCGGGGCAGCCGTTATCGCCGCTGCCCGTCCCGTTGAAGCGCAGTCGTCGCGCCATGATCACGTCCTCCCTTGTTGATCTGGACACCCCGAGCTTGCCGTACCCATGAGTGCGCTCGGTATGCCTTCGCTGACCCTGCGTGAGATCAATCAAGAACATCCCCCTCAGGGGTGAGAACATTCGAGAACATTGCATCGCATCCCCCGACCTCCTGTCCCTAACGTCCCGTTCACGCAGAAACGGCGGGAGAGGTGAGCGATGAGAATCCGCGAACAAGACATCGAGGCGCTGGGTGCCGATGACCACGCAACGCCCAGAGCCGAGGCCCAGGCCGTGGCCGAACTGCTGCGCCAGGCTCTGCACCGCCTCGGTTTCAATCCGGACATCCCGCATGGCGTCAAAGGCGGGGAGCTGTACTGGCCGACCGTGCGCGGCGAACTCACCGTGTCCGGCTATCCGTTGGTGGCTCTCGGCCGCATCCCTCTGGACAGTGCGAACCGGCTCGCGGATGTCCTGATGCGGGCTGCGCTGGAGGAGCAGACGAAGAAGGCCGCCTCCGCGTAGGTGCCTTGAGACCCCCGTACCGACTGGACCGGAGCCCTGGCAGGTCGAGCCCAGCCGGAACGGGTGCACGTGCACGACGGCGCGAGGAGAGCCCTCGTGCCGACAGCACAGAAGGGATCATCCCGATGCGGCTGGCTGGACACAAGGCCGTCTTACGTCAGGACCCGGACGACGGCGACACCCTGCCCGACACCGACGCGCCGTCACCTCCTTCGGGCGGCGGCTGCGGTGGCGGCGACGGCTGCGGCCGTCAATAACCCCCGGTAGAACCCCGGTACGCGGGGCAGTCCCGGCCGAGCCGGGGCTGCCCTCCTCGGTCAGCGAAGGCGGCACAGTGCACCACCACCACGGCTACACCTGGCTCGGCTCGGGCCACGACCTCCTCAAGGACGGGCCCAGACGCCCCATCCACCCGGAGTTCGCGTCGTCCAAAGTCGTCCCCCTGGAACTCGCCCACTGGCTGCTCAAGCCGCCTTCCTTCGTCCAGGGAACCTGGACCGACCCCACCCAGGCCGCCGACTGGTTCGGCAACCGGGCCCGCGAGCACGCCGACTCCTTCGCCTCCGACCACGACCGCGCCCCCGAAACGCTGTCCGCGAAGGTTCAGGGCGCGGCCGAGGCGGTCGCGGGCGGGGAGGATGTCGCCGGAGGCTGGTACCTCACCGGGCAGCGGTTTCTCTCCGTATGCCTGATCGCCTGCGGCCCGCACCGCTTACGCCCCGGGATCGGCTGTCCGCAGCGGCGAACGTGACGCAGTCGGCCGGCGGGCGTCACACCAGGTCCGGCACTCCGCTCCCGGTGCGGGTCGCGTATGCCGTGACGGACACCGTCTCGTCGTCCAGGCACCGGCCCGTCTCCAGGTCGAAGCGCTGCTTCAGCAGCGGCGAGGCCACGAAAGGCCGCCCGCCCGCGGTGCCCAGCAGCCCGCGCGAGAGCACGTAGGCGCCGGTGAACGGATCGCGGTTGCCGATGGCGTACGCGCGTCCCGCGCGGTCCAGGAAGACCGCCACCTGGGTGCCGTCCGGCAGCAGGGCCGCCACCCCGCGCCCCGGGGTGAGATCGGTCAGCTCGCAGATCGCGAACCACTTCTGGTCGACGAGGAGTTCCACACGGACATCGGTCCGCTCGGGAGCCATGGTCATCGGCTGGAGGTCCCTTCGAGAGTGCGTGCACGGACGGGGATGGACGGGCCGGACAGGATCGTCAGATCCGGCTTCATCTGGTCGCGCTCGGGAACGAACCGCACGGTGGGGTCCGGTGCCTCGGGCGCGTTGACGAAGGACACAAAACGGCTGAGCCGCTCCGGGTCGCCCAGGGTTTCGGCCCACTCGTCGCGATAGCCCGCCACATGGTCGGCCATCAGCGCCTCGAGCTCGGCGCACAGCCCCAGCGAGTCGTTCACCACGACGTCCCGGACGTGGTCAAGACCGCCGTCGATCCGTTCCAGCCAGGCCGAGGTGCGCTCCAGCCGGTCGGCGGTGCGGATGTAGAACATCAGGAACCGGTCGATGAGCCGGATCAGCTCCTCGTCGTCCAGGTCCTGGGCCAGCAGATCGGCATGGCGTGGATCGGCGCCGCCGTTGCCTCCGACGTAGAGGTTCCAGCCGTTGGAGGTGGCGATGACCCCGAAGTCCTTGCCGCGCGCCTCCGCGCATTCGCGCGCGCACCCCGAGACGGCCGACTTCAGCTTGTGCGGGGAGCGCAGCCCCCGGTAGCGCAGCTCCAGGTCGATGGCCATCCGCACCGAGTCCTGCACTCCGTAGCGGCACCAGGTCTGCCCCACACACGACTTCACGGTGCGCAGCGCCTTGCCGTAGGCGTGGCCCGACTCGAACCCGGCGTCCACCAGCCGCGCCCAGATCACCGGGAGCTGGTCCACCCGGGCGCCGAACAGATCGATCCGCTGACCGCCGGTGATCTTGGTGTAGAGACCGAAGTCCCGGGCCACCTCGCCGATCACGATCAGCTTCTCGGGGGTGATCTCCCCACCGGGGATCCGCGGCACGATCGAGTACGAGCCGTTGCGCTGGAGGTTGGCCAGGAAGTGGTCGTTGGTGTCCTGGAGCGCGGCCTGCTCGCCGTCCAGGACATAGCCGCTGGCGCCCAGCGTCGGGGCGAGCGAGGCGATGATCGAGCCGACCGCGGGCTTGCACACCTCGCAGCCGTCGCCGCGCCGGGCCTCCTCGCGGCCGTGGCTGTCCAGCAGCTGTGCGTAGGTGGTGATGCCCAGGGTGCGCACGATCTCGTACAGCTCGGCGCGGGTGTAGCCGAAGCAGCCGCACAGCCCCTTGTCGACGCTGACGCCGCTCGCCTCCAGCTCGTCGTTGACCAGCGAGGTGAGCGCCTTGACGCAACTGCCGCAGCCGGTACCCGCCTTGGTGCACTTCTTCACCGCCGGGACGGTGGTGCACTGGTGGTCGGTGACGGCCGAACGGATCGCGCCCTTGGTGACGTTGTGGCAGTTGCAGATGACCGCCTCGTCCGGCAGCGCGGACGGGCCGAGGGCGGCGGGCGCACCGGCCCCCGCCGGGAGCACCAACTGCTCGGGGGCGACCGGCGGCACCGAGCCGGTCAGCGGGCGCAGCATGCCGTACGACTCGGCGTCGCCGACCAGCACCCCGCCCAGCAGGGTGCCGTCCGCGCCGACCACCAGCTTCTTGTAGACGCCCGCGCGGGAGTCGGAGTACACCACGTCCAGACAGCCGTCGGTGGTGCCGTGGGCGTCGCCGAAGCTGGCCACATCCACGCCCAGCAGCTTGAGTTTGGTGGAGGTGTCCGCGCCGGTGAAACCGTCGTGGGCGCTGCCCGCGATTTCGTGCGCGGCCACCTCGGCCATCTCGTAGCCGGGTGCGACCAGTCCGTACACCCGGCCGTCGGCGGCCAGCGCGCATTCGCCGATCGCGTACACCGCCGGGTCGCTGGTGCGGCAGCGCTCGTCCACCGTGATCCCGCCGCGCTCGCCCATCTGAAGACCGCAGTCGCGGGCCAGCTGGTCGCGGGGGCGCACCCCGGCCGAGAAGATGACGAGGTCGGTGTCGATGGCCGAACCGTCGGACAGCGCCATCCCGGTGACCGCGCCGTCGGCGTCGGCCGTGATCTCCTTGCCGCCGACACCGGTGTGCACGATCAGGCCCATGTCCTCGACGGTGCGGCGCAGCGCGGCGCCACCGCCCTCGTCCACCTGGATCGCCATCAGCCGCGGGTTGAACTCCACGATGTGGGTGGTGAGTCCGAGCCCCTTGAGCGCCCCGGCCGCCTCCAGGCCGAGCAGCCCGCCGCCGACCACCGCGCCCGAGGTGCAGTTCTTGGCGTACGCCTCGATCGCGAGCAGATCCTCGACGGTGCGGTAGACGAAGCAGCCCTCGCTGTCCTTGCCGGGGACGGGCGGGACGAACGGGTACGAGCCGGTGGCCAGCACCAGTGTGTCGTAGCCGACGGTGAGCCCGGAGCGGGCGGTCACCGTGCGCGCGGCGCGGTCCACGGACTCGGCCGGGTCGCCGAGGTGCAGTTCGATCCCGTGCCGGGCCATGAACCCGTCTTCCACGAGGGAGAGGTCATCGGCGGTGCGCCCGGAGAAGTACGAGGTCAGCTGGACGCGGTCGTAGGCGGCCCGGGGCTCCTCGCAGAACACCACCACGCGGGCGGTCTCGGTGACGTTCCGGTCGACGAGTGCCTCCAGGAACCGCTGGCCGACCATCCCGTGGCCGATCAGCACAATCGTCGGCTTCATCGGCTTCGTCATGAGCAGGAGCCTCCATCGTTGGTGAGCAGGTGGAGCAGCGGGGTGGAGGGGAGCGGCTCATCGCCCTCCCAGGTGCGGGCGAGCGCGCCGACGGTGCCGAGATCGCCGAGAAGGATGCCGCCGACGAGGCGATCGCCCCGGACGACGACCTTGCGGTACGCGTTGCGGGTGGCATCGGTGAGGTGGATGACGTCATCACCGGGGGCCGGGGTGGTTTCGCCGAAGGAGGCCAGGTCCAGGGGGCGGGGAGCGGCGAGGGTCAGCCTGGTCAGGGTGCGGGTGCCGGTGTAGGAACCCAGCCCCTCCGGCGTTTGAGGAGCGGGGTCCGGGGCGGAGCCCCCGGGACCGAGCAGTCGCGCCGCCACGTCCGCCTGTTCCTGGGCCGCCTGCGCCAGGCCGTAGACCACTCCGTCGTGTTCGGCGCAGTCGCCGATGGCGTGGATCCGGGGGTCGCTCGTCCGCAGCTCGTCGTCGACCACGATGCCGCGTGCCACCTCGAGACCGGCCGCTCGGGCCAGGCCCACTCGGGGGCGGACTCCGCAGGCCAGCACGGTGAGTTCGGCCTCCAGCGCATAGCCGTCGGCCAGTTCGACGGCGCTCACCACGCGTCCGCCGCCGGCCGACGGGCGGGTCCGCAGGCCACGGACCCGGCACTCGGTGTGGACCTCCACCCCCAGCGCCGCCACATGGTCCCGCAGCAGCCGTGACGCGCCCGGGTCGAGCTGCCGTTCCATCAGGTGCTCGCCCTGGTGTGCCAGCACCACTTGGGCGCCGCGCTCGGCCAGCGCCCGGGCGGCGGACACCCCCAGCAGTCCGCCGCCGATGACCACGGCCCGCGCCCCCGGGCGTACGGCCGAGCCGAGGGCCAGGCAGTCGTCCATGGTGCGGAAGGCGTGTACCCCGTCGGGCAGCTCATGGCCGTCTGGCGCGAACAGGCCGCGCAGCGGCGGCAGCACCGGGTTGGAGCCGGTGGCCAGTACCAGCGTGTCGTAGGGGACACCGCGTCCGTCGTCGCACAGCACCCGCGCGGTGTCGCGGTCGATACGGACCGCGCGCACCCCGCTCAGTCGGCGGACCGCGGCGGCCGGGGCCGGGAGCGCGATGACCTCCGGGGCGTACCGCCCGGCCAGCACCTCGGCGAGCAGCACCCGGTTGTACGCGGGGTGCGGCTCCTCGCCGATCAGCGTCACCTCGACCGGCTCGGCGCCCCGCACCGGCGGGGCGGCGGCGAGCTGCTGTGCCAGCCGGGTGCCCGCCATACCGCCGCCGACGATCACCACACGGTGGTGGTGGCGGCGCTCCGGCTCCCTGTTCGACGTCATAGCAGGAAGCGTGCGGGGTGCCTGTTACCCGGTGGCATCACCGTCGTTTCCCGTAGGCAACGCTGCCCTCAGCGCGCCCGGTCCGTGGCTGTGAGCCAGTGCCGCGTCAGTCAGGGTTTGCCCGGTAGCGAGGCGTCCTGGTGCGGTCAGCTGCAAGGCGCCGGATCGGCCTCGTGGGGGGCACCCCCGGACGAAGTCTGGGGGAGGGCCTACTCGGCTGATTCGGCAACGCCGCGGATGGCCGTGCCAGGGCGGCGAGCGGGGCGAACCCTGGCTGACGCGGCACTAGGGCTCCGCCGTGGTCAGCCCAGCCGGACCGGCAGCTCCAGCGGGCTGTTGCCGACGAAGCTCGGATGCGGCACCAGCTCCCCGTCCGGCACCGCCACCTCCAGACCGGGGAAGCGGGTGAACAGCGCCTCCAGCGCGATGGCGGCCTCCATCCGGGCCAGCGGGGCGCCCAGGCAGTAGTGCGCGCCGTGGCCGAAGGACACATGGCGGGTGGCGGCGGCCCGGGTGATGTCGAAGCGGTCCGCGTCCGCGCCGTGCGCCCGCGGATCGCGCCCGGCGGAGGTGTACGAGACGAGTACGGGCGCCCCGCGCGGGATGACGGTGTCGCCGACCTCGAGGTCGCGGGTGGGGTAGCGGAACGGGAAGTAGCTCACGGGGGCGTCCCAGCGCAGGGTCTCCTCGACCACGTCGGCCCAGGCCGGGCCGTCCGCACCGGCTCCGGCCGCGGCGTGTGCGCGGACCAGCTCCAGCTGGTCGCGGTGGTTGCACAGCGCCCGCACCGCGTTGGTGATCAGGCTGAGCGTGGTCTCGTGTCCGGCGACGACCATCAGCAGCAGGGTGCCGATCAGCTCGCTCTCGCTCAGCCGGTCGCCGTTCTCCTCCCGCGCCGCGATCAGCGCGCTGGTCAGGTCGTCACCGGGGGACGCCAGCCGAGCCGCGGCCACCTGGCCCAGGATGGCGACCATCTCGCGGTTGGCGGCCAGCACCCGCTCGGGCCCGGTCCGGGTGGAGACGATCTCGTTGGACACCTCGTGCAGCCGGTCCTGGTACTCCGCGTCGACCCCCAGCATCCGGCAGATCACCCCCATGGGCAGCGGCAGCGCGAGATGGCGGCGCAGATCGGCCACGCCGTCGGGAGCCTCGGCGGCGGCCCGCTCAAGACCGTCCAGCAGCGTTTCCGTGAGCTCCTCGATCGCGGGGCGCATCGCCTCCACCCGGCGCGGAGTGAACGCCCGGGTCACCAGGGAGCGCAGCCGCCGGTGGTCGGCGCCGTCCGCGGTGGTCATGCCCTGGACGGTGGCGAAGGTGGCCAGCGGCCAGCCCGGCGGGATCTCACCGTTCCGGAGGGCGGCGAAGTGGCAGGCGTTCTTGGCCACGTCGGGGTGGGTGACGAAGTCCTTCAGCTCCTCGTGCCGGGTGATGGCGTACGCGGACACCTCACCGGGCAGCAGGATCGGGACCGCGGCCCCACGGGCGCGCAGCCGGTCGTTGACCGCATGCTGGGCGGCCCCGGTGGGGTCCAGACGGTGCGGCGGTGCGGCGTGCGGCACGGGGCATCGGCCGTCGGTCATCGGGATTCCTCCTGCGGCTGCGAGGGCGTCACACACGGTTCTCGGGGGTGCTCCGGGCGGCCGGGACGTCGGCGGCCAGCTGGGGCGCGGAGAACCGCACCGGCAGCGCGGCCAGCCCCTTGGACCAGGGCGAGGTGATCCACGGCAACTGCTCCTCCGGCACCGCGATCTCCATATCGGGCAGCCGGTGGCGGAGGGTGTCCACCGCGGTGCGGGTGATCAGCCGGGCCGGGTCCCGCGCCGGGCAGGTGTGCGGACCCGCGCCGAAGGCCAGGTGCGAGCGGTTGCCGACGACCGGACGGCCGTCCGCGGGCAGCACCCCGGGATCGGCGTTGGCCCCCGCGAGACCCAGGATGAGCATGTCCCCGGCCCGGATGTCCTGGCCGCCGAAGCGCAGATCGCGGGTGGCGTAGCGGCCGGGGAAGTTGGCGGTCGGCGGATTGCGCCACAGCACCAGGTCGAGCGCGTCGTCCACGGTCATCTGGCCGTGGGCGAGGGAGGAGCGGAACGCCGGATCGGTGAGCAGGACCCGGGTGGTTTCGGCGATCCAGTTCACGGTGGTCTGATTCCCCGCGACGATGATCACGACCAGGTTGTGCAGCACCTCTTCGTCGCCGAGCCCGATGGGGTGCGCCAGCAGCCAGGAGGTCAGATCCGGGCCCGGCCGCCGCTTCTTCTCCGCGATCAGCTCCAGCAGCATGCGGCCCATGGTCCGGTTGGCGCTGGTGGCGGCCACGGTCGGGGAGTTGGCGACATCCCTGATGGCTTCGACCAGACGCGGTCCGTTCTCCTCGTCGAGACCGAGCAGTTCGGTGACCACCTGGAGCGGCAGGATCCGGGCGTACTCCGCCACCAGATCGGCTTCGGAGCGCCCGGCGAACCCGGCCACCAGCCGCTCCGCCGTGGCCCGCACCGTACGGATCAGCTCATGGCCGTTGACCCGGCCCAGCGCGTCGACCACCGCCGAACGCATCCGGCGGTGCTGCTGGCCGTCGGCGAACAGCAGCGCCGGACGCCAGCCGACCAGGGGCATCAGCGGTGAGTTGGTCGGCACCCGGCCGTCGCGCAGCGGGGTCCAGCGGCGTGGATCGTGGGAGAAGTACTGTTCGTCGCGGGTGAGATGGAGCAGTTCGCGGTGGCCGATGACCAGCCATGCCTCGATGCCCGCGGAGATCTCCACCGGGACCACCGCGCCGTGTTCCCGCCGCATCCGCTCGTACAGCTCGGTCATCGGCCCTTCCAGCGCCGCCCCGTACAGCGGCACCCGGCGGGACACGGCCGTCATGGCGCCTCCGCGACGGTCTCGATGAGATGGGACACCAGCGAGATCAGCGCCTGCACCGACGACTTGTGCTCCCGGGCGTCACAGATCACCAGCGGGGTGTGCGGCAGCAGATCGAGTGCGGACCGCAGATCCTCCTCGCTGTGCAGCGCACTGTCCGGGAAGGCGTTGACCGCCACCGAGAACGGCACATCCAGGTCCTCCAGATGGCCGATGGCATCGAAGGACGCCTCCAGATCACGGGTGTCCACCAGCGCGAGCGCGCCCAGCGCACCGCGCGCCAGGTCCTTCCACGCGGGTAGAAAGCGCTGCTGGCCCGGGGTGCCGAAGAGATACAGCACCAACTCGCCGCCCAGCGTGATCCGTCCGAAGTCCAGCGCCACGGTGGTGGTGGTCTTCGACGGCCGGACGACGGTGTCGAGCCGCGCTCCCGCCCGGCTCATCGTCGCCTCGGTGGAGAGCGGGGTGATCTCCGACACCGTGCCGATCAGCGTGGTCTTGCCGACCCCCATCGGCCCGACGACCAGGATCTTGGCCGCGCCGGACACGCTGGGCTGCACATACATGACGGGGGTGTCGTCCATGCCGTCCATATCGCCCGGCTCCGTTGTGTCGTCCGTATCGGCCATCGAGATCTCAGAGCTTGCTCTCAAGCCCATTGAGCACCTTCCTCAGCAAGTCCATATCGGCACGCTCGGCCGCCTTGATCGGCGGGCGCGCCACGATGTGCCCCCAGTCGATGAGATCGGCGAGCAGCACCTGCACCACGGCCGGTGGCTGACCCAGGTGCGCCGCGACCTCCGCCACCGACAGCAACCCCCGGCAGAAATGGGCGATCCGCCGGTATTCGGGCTGAAGTGTCGGAGGCAGTGTGCTTCCGGAAGCCATGACGAGCGTTTCCAGCGGCAGAGCATCCCGTGAGGAACCCGCGCGCCCCCCTGTGATCACATAGGGGCGCACCGCGGCTGTGGTCCGTTCCTCCGCGGGACCGGTCATGACGCCGGGCTGATCGGCTCCCGCGGCTGACTGCTCAGATGGGCGCCGATCTTCGCCACCAGCAACTGCATCTGCTGGGCCACCAGACCGACATCCGCCTCGGTGTCGGTGGCCACCCCCAGGGAGGCGCCCTGACCGGCCGAGGTGAACAGGACGAACCCGCTGTCGGACTCGATCATCAGCTGTCGCACCCCCGCCTCGTCGCCGAACAGCAGCGACACCGTGGACTGACTGGTCACCGTCAGCGCGGCACAGGCGGCGGCCAGCGACTCGGCCTCGGCGACGCCGAGTCGGGACACCTCGCCCGTCAGCCCCTCGGCGGAGCCGTGCCCCATGCGCAGACCGTCCTCCGAGACGACGACGGCATGCCGCACCCCGGGTATCTGGGTCAGGGGACGCAGCATCCATCCAACGTCGGGCAGCCTGGATATGGTTCCGGCCACTACCGGCCTCCTTCTCGATCCTCTTGGTCTTCTCGGTCCCGGCTCGGGTCGTGATCCCCCAGGGACTGCGCCACCTCGTGCCGACCGCGGCGGGTGCCCGCGACCACACTGGCGACGGAGGCGCGGGCGGCCGCGGGCGTCCAGCCGTCGCCGTTCGGCGCGGAGGTCCCGGCGGAGGCGGCGGTGACGGTGGCCGGTGGGGTGGCGGCCGGTGCGCCGGTGGTCGGTGCGGTGGTCCGCGGCGGTGGCGTACGACGGCGGTTGCGGCGCTGGGGCAGCCCGGTGGCGGCCGGGCCCCCTGGTCGTACCGCGCCCGGATCCGGGTCCGGGTCCTTGGCCGTTTCGGGCTCGGTGGCGTCCGCCGCCCCGCTGTCCACGGAGAGCGGATCGACCGCCAGGGAGACGGGCTCCACGACGACCGGCTCCGCCTCCGGCACCGGCGCGCCGACCGTGAACTCCGTCAGCAGCCGGTGCGGAACGAAGACCACCACCCGGGTCCCGCCGTACGCCGAGGCCGTGGACAGCTCGACCCCGAAGCCCAGCTCCCGCGACCAGCGCCCGACACAGGCGAGCCCCAGCCGTGGCACCGCGCCCAGCTGTGCCAGATCCAGCCCTTCGCGCAACTGCCCATGGGCCTGTTCCAGGACATCGGACGGCATTCCGAGCCCCGCGTCGTCGATCTCGATGACGGCGCCCGCGGCCACCTCCCGGATCGAGACGGCCACCTGAGTGCGGGAGGGGGAGAAGACGGTGGCGTTCTCCAGCAGTTCGGCGACGGTGTGCATCAGGCCCTCGACGGCGGGCGCCACCACATAGAGGCTCTGCCCGCCATGCACCTCCACCCGGCCGAACTCCAGGATCCGCGACTGCGCGCCGCGCACACAGTCGAAGAGGGTCACCGGCCGGGTCTCCCGCCGCGCCGGCCAGATCCCGCACATCACCAGCAGGGTCTGCGCCTTGCGGGTCATCTGGGCGGCGGCGTGGTCGGCCTTCATCACCTCGGCCATCAGCCGGGCGTCACTGACGTACTGCCCGAGGCCGTCGAGCACCTGCTGCTGCACCATCGACATGGCGTGCATGTTCCGGGCCACCGACTCGAACGACGCCTGCACCGAGTCCCGCAGGATCCGCTCCCGGCGCGCTGCCTCGTCCCGATCGGCCTGTACGGCCGCCAGGCGCGTCATCTCTTCGCCCCGCTCGGCGGCCAGGGCTCTCTGCTCCGCGGAGTTGGCGCGTTCTCGTTCGGAAACGGCTTGTTCCCGGTGGGTCTCGGCCCGTGCCTCGCGGACGGCCCTGCGCAATCGGGACACCCATATCAGGCACAGCAACAACACCAGCGCCAGCAGTGCGGATGCGGCCACGGCGACGGCCTCCGCCCCCGACAGCACCTATGACACCTCCATCCGGGACACGGCCAAGAACGGGCAGATACTACTGACCAACCGATCAGAAGAGTCAGGTAGTTGCCAAACTCTCACCGTTACGGACGGAGGGGGCAACCGTCCCTTGACGCCGCGCGGCTACCGGGAAGAGGCCCGCGGCAGCCGCAACAGCAGGCGAGCGCCGCCCTCGGGGCTGCTGTGGACGGTGAGCGTCCCGCCGTGGGCGTGAGCGATGTCATTCGCGATGGCAAGCCCCAGACCGGTGCCGCCGTCCTGGCGGGCCCGGGCGTGATCCAGCCGGGTGAAACGTTCGAAGACCCGCTCGCGGTCGGCCTCGGGAATGCCGGGTCCGTCGTCGTCCACGGTCAGTTCGACCATGCCGTCGTGAATGCCGACAGTGACGGAGACGGTGGCGCGGGCGTGCCGGCGGGCGTTGTCGGTGAGGTTGGTCAGCAGCCGGGAGAGCTGGACCCGGCTGCCGTGGACGACGGCGGTGCCGGCGGTGTCGGCGGTGCCCGCGGTGTCGGGGTCGGTGTTGTCGGCGCCGGGGTCGATGGGGTCGATGGGGGCGAGCGTGACCGTCTCGGGGTGGCGCCGCGCCTCCTCGGCCGTCAGCGCCGCGAGGTCCACCGGCGACCGGGGCGGCGCCTCCTGCGCGTCCAACCGGGCGAGCAGCAGCAGATCGGAGGCGACCGCCTGGAGCCGCTCGGTGTCCCGGAGCGCCTTGTGCACGGCGGACGGCCAGTCGGTGCGATGCGGGCGGGCCATGGCGAGTTCGAGCTGTGCGCGGACGGCGGCGATGGGGCTGCGCAGCTCGTGCGAGGCGTCCGCGACGAACTGGCGCTGCCGGGTCATGGCCTGTTGCAGCCGGTCCAGGGTGTCGTTCATGGTCCGTGCGAGCCGGGATATCTCGTCCCGTGCCCCCGGAACCGGGACCCGGCGGTGCAGATCGCGTTCGGTGATCTCCGTGACCTCCCGCTGGATGGCCGCCACCGGGCGCAGCGCCCGTCCGACGAGCAGCCAGGTCAGACCGGCCACGAAGAGCACCAGACCGGCGGCCGCGGGTGCGACGTCATGCAGCAGCAGCCGTTTGGCGTTGTCGACGGCGGTCGTCGAGGGGTTGACCTTCACCTCGTAGGGCGAGGTGATCTCGGTGGCTTGGGTGACCTTGGTGGGACGGCCGTCGGTGATGTTGCCTGGCGGGGCAGGACGCTCCGCGCCGACAGTCCTCGAGGGGAACCTCTTCCCCTTCGCGTCCTGGATGAAGACCTGGTCGGGCATGATGACCACCGGCTCGCCGGAGTGCAGATCGGCCACGGTGAGCTGGTCCTTGAGGGAGACGGCGGCTTTCCGGGCATCGGTCCGCGCGCTGTCGCGCAGGTTCTGCTGGAGTGCCAGGACCAGGGCGAGCACACACAGCCCGATGGCGAACGTCACGGTCCCGGCCGCCGCCACCACGGCCTTGGCACGGACGCTCATCCCGCGTGCGATCCTCATACCGCGCCGACCCTCTCCGCTTCCGCTCGTACCACTGTCCGTCGTCAGCCGCCGTCGCGGGCCAGCAGATATCCCGCGCCCCGGATGGTGCGGATCGCGGTCCGTCCGTACGGCACATCGATCTTCCGGCGCAAGGCCCTGATGTACACCTCGACCAGGTTGGCGCCCCCGTCGTAGGCGGTGTCCCACACCGTCCGCACGATCTCGGACTTGGACACCACCTGTCCGGCGCGGCGGGCCAGGAACTCCAGCACGGCGAACTCCTTGGCCGTGAGCGTCACGTTCTCGCCGCCGCGCGAGCAGGCCAGCGCGGCCGGTTCCAGCCGGAGGTCGCCCAGCTCCAGCACCTCGGGGCGGTCCAGCCCACCGCGCCGGACCAGGGCGCGGACGCGGGCGATCAGGACGACGTAGGAGAACGGCTTGGTGAGGTAGTCGTCGGCCCCGACATCGAGCCCGTCGGCCTCGTCGTACTCGCCGTCCTTGGCGGTCAGCATCAGGATCGGCGTCCAGACGCCCGCCTCGCGCAGCCGGGAGCAGACCTGGTAGCCGGACATCCCGGGGAGCATCACATCGAGCACGACGGCGGCGTACTCGGTGTCGGTGGCGTTGCCGGTGTCAGCGGCGGCCAGGGCCATGGTCAGACCGCTCCGCCCGTCCCCGGCCTCCTCGACGGTGAAGCCCTCCTCTTCCAGCCCCTCCCGGAGGAGTTCCCGGAGCCGGGCGTCGTCTTCCACCACGAGTATGCGCACCGGCTCAGAATGGCACGCTCGAGCTGAGTCCCCGCTGAAACGGACCGGGCGCCATCGGCGCGGAGCAGGCCCTTCAGCGGGGACTCAGCTCCTTCAGCGGGGACTCAGCGGCGGTGCGACACCGTGGACCTGCCGGTGGACAGGGGTCCACCGCAGCCGAACTTCCGTGACAGCAAACGGAGTTCGGTGTCCCGACAAGAAGGAGACATGTGACGATGTCGACGACGACCCGCTCCGCCACCGCGAAGCGCCGCACCATCCTGTTCGCCGTGGCCGCGGGCGCCCTGGCCCTGGGCGCCGCGGCGCCCGCCTCGGCTTCCTCCTCCGACTCCCGCTCGGTGAAGAAGCACGGCGATCGCATCACGATCACCTGCGACGCCCGGGGCACGAAGGTCGAAGCGGACGCGCGGGGCGAGATCAGCGCTTCTGGCAAGGCCTACGGCGAGAAGAGCGTCCCCGCGCGGCTCGCGTGCGGTGAGGCGGTCAAGGCCATCGAGGTCATCGAGGCCAGCGAGGCCATCAAGGGCATCAAGCCCATCAAGGTCACTGAGGGGGCCGGTATCGGCACGGCCCCCGGGCCCGGCAAGGGCTGCGAGACGCTCGTCGTGGGCAAGGAGGCCGGGGACAAGGCGGTCCCCGCTCTGCCCGGCAAGCACGGTGAGAGTGCGCTGCGCATCAAGGACGCGAAGGACGGCAAGCCCATCATCGTCAAGCCCGCCAAGCCCATCGAGATCGTCAAGCCGGGCAAGCCCGCGAAGCCGGGCACGGTGTGCACCACTGTTGTGATCAAGGACGGGAAGCGGGTGGCCAAGCCGTCCGGGGAGATCATGGACGCCCGTCGCTGAGATAGCGGCCGGAAGTGGGGGCTCCGGCCGCGGGCCCGGCGCGCACCGCGCGCCGGGCCTTCGCCGCTGCCGTCCGGGACCCTCACCATCCCGCCGCCCAGGGCCCTCGCCGTCCCGCCGTCGGGGCCGTTCTAGGCTCCTGATCATGCCTGACATACCCCTGACGACGCTGCTCCTGCTCTGTCTGGCCGCGGCGGCGGCCGGCTGGATCGACGCCGTCGTGGGAGGCGGGGGCCTGCTGATGCTGCCCGCCCTGCTGGTCGGACTCCCGCATCTCCAGCCGACGTTCATCCTCGGCACCAACAAGGCGATCGCCATCTGCGGCACCACGGGCGCCGCCGTCACCTACACCCGTAAGGCGCCCCTGGATCTGCGGATCGCCATCCGTATCGGCGTGGCCGCCGCCATCGGCTCGCTCACGGGGGCGTATCTCGCCTCCGGCATCGACAGCGGTGTCCTCCGCCCGCTCATCATGGCCGTGCTGCTGGCGGTCCTCGCGTTCGTCCTGCTGCGCCCCGCCTTCGGCACCGCCCCCGCCCTGACCGGCCCCGTGTCCCGCCGCCGTGTGCTCACCGCCGTGCTCGGTGTGGGCCTGGGCATCGGCTTCTACGACGGCCTCATCGGCCCCGGCACCGGCACCTTCCTCGTCCTGGCCCTGGCCGCCACCCTCGGCACCGACCTGGTCACCTCATCGGCCACCGCCAAGGTGGTCAACGTCTGCACCAACGTGGGCGCCCTCCTCACCTTCGGCCTCCAAGGCAGCGTCCTCTGGCGCCTGGCCGCCGTCCTGGCCTGCTTCAACCTCGCGGGCGGCATGGTGGGCGCGCGGATGGCCCTGAAGCGGGGGAGCGGTTTTGTGCGCGGGGTGCTGGTGGTGGTCGTGGTCTCGCTGGTGTGCAAGCTGGGATACGACCAGTGGGTTTCCTGATCCTTCCTCGCCGATGTAGGAGCTGGGGGAGCGGCTGAAGGGCCAGGCGGTTTCCCCTGCCGTGCACATCCGACGAATCGGCGCTTGATCGTCGGATGCGCACGGTCGCGGGCCGGATATCGGCCGGGCGTCACAGTGACGATACTGCGCAGTCCTCCAGACGGGCGGCGAGCTCGAAGGAGGCCTTGGGGATGGTGCCGTAGTCGTCGTCGGACTTGGCCTCCAGCCGCTGGACAGCCACGGCGAGGGAGCGGCACAGCGGTGGGGCGGCAAGGGCGGGGGAGTCGACGACGCGGGTGCTGGCGGCGACTCCGGAGTGCAGGATGGCCATGGTGCGCTGGATCATGGACTGGGGGGTGTACCAGGTGCCGCGGTGCCCTTGACGGGGCGGCCGTCGCAGGAGGCACACCAGGTCGTCATCGGGGCGGGACTGGTTCTCCAGGTCCTCCAGGAAGGCCGCCTCGTGTGCCCAGTGCTCGGCGTCCCGGAGTTCTCCGCGCTGCGTGTGCATCAGGTGCAGGCACAGCGCCGCGGTGGCGCTGCCCGCGCCGGCCGAGAACTGCCACCAGAACTGGGCTCCTTCCCGGTCGGCCAGGTGCAGCAGGCAGGCGAAGATCAGTGCGCTGGCGGGTTCGACGCGGCATGACCGGGCCAGCAGGGCGATGTGGTGAGCGGCCCGGGTGTCGCGGATCACCAGGGTGGACAGCTTGCGCAGGTCGTACGCGGCCTGTTCGTGCTGGGCGGTGCACACCCGGGCGCGGTCACGGGGAGCGTCCTCGGGAAGCTCGGACCTGACCCGCTGTGCGGAGGATTCCAGCAGCAGGGCGCTGCGCCACCAGGTGTCGGCGACTTCGCGTTCGATGCGCAGGCGGGAGGCGGCGGTGTCCTCGTCGTCGTACTCGTTCTGGAGGATCTCGGCGTCGGCCAGGAGCTTGTCGACGTTGTGCGGCGGTGTCATGTCACTCCTCATCGTCGCAGTCCGCATCGAGTGCTATGCCCAGTTCTTTGGCGACCTTCCGGCGGGCGAGATGGCGGTGGGAGCGCACGGTGGCTTCGGTGACTCCCATGATGCGGGCGGTGGTGTCGGTGGAGAAGCCGAGGACGTGCCGCAGCACCAGGACGTCGAACTGCCTCTCGGGCAGCCGGGCTATCGCCGGGTACAGGCCCAGAGCGCTTTCTATGACCTCGAACTCATGGCGGCTCGACTCCAGCACCGCACGCATGACCAGCTGGAGGATGGCCGTCTCGGGCATGGCGGGCTGACGGCCCTGGAGTTTGAGCTCGCCCGCGACGGTTTCCTTGAGCAGGGCCCAGGCGGAGGCCGCGGGGTTGGCCTCTTCCATCAGGTGTGCCCAGTTCATGGCCAGGTGCATCAGCACCCGGTGGACCAGCTCACCGGCCGCGTGCGCATCCCCGAGATGCAGGTGGGCGTAGCGGCGGTAGGCGCGGTAGTACTGGTCGTGGAAGGCCCAGAAAGCTTTCGGCAGTTGGGGCAGCTGGACCATCAGGGCGGGCCGGGACTGCGAAGTGTGCTCGTCACTCACTCCCGGCCACCATCCTCACCAACCGTGCACGCCGTAGGGATGCCGTCGGGGCGCTCCATCAAGGCTGCGGCTCCCACGCGAACCCCGGCGCCGAGCAACCGGCGGGCCAGTGCCATGGCGTCCGGGATGAACACGCGCAGCGCGATAGCCGAGGCCGGCGCGCTGTTGGCGACTTCGTGAGTCACGTGTGCAAGGCCCTTCTTGTTTGCAAATCGGCAGCACCTGATCCCCCCTTGGGGTGCTGGAGGGCGTCTTTGCCCTCGATCACCAGCTAATCGGGCCGAGGCGCCAAACGTTGAACTCCCCGCTAGATTTCCCTATGCAAACGTAACTGGGGAGTTACTCTTGTTCGAATCAATGCCCCATCGCGCGCGGCGGGACTTCGGGGTGACGCCGCCTCGGTTTCCCGCTCTCACCTGCGCGTCTACGCAACGGGTGCCACCTGGTTCTCGCTTCACGTAACGATGGTGAGTCGCACTCCGGTCTCACTCCGCGCCGATCACGTGTCGTAGATCACAAACAGCGTGGCGTCTCCGCCCGCTCCAAGGGTGGTCCGGTGCGGGCGAGCGCGGTGACCTCACGTCCCGGGCCGGGAGCAAAGGAGCCTGCACTCCCGCGCCCGTGCGCGGGAGTGCAGGCTGGTGATGCAGGTGCCTTACGCCCAGACCTTGTACCTGGAGGAGCAGTAGCTGAAGCCGCTCTTCTTGAAGCACGCCTGCAGATAGAGGGTCGTGCCCTCGGTGACGTTCTTGGACTTGCATGCCGTGTAGTCGGCATTGTGGCCCTTGGTGGAGGCAGTGACACCGCTTGAGATGCTGCCGGTGACGTAGCCGCCGTCGCTGGCGCCGTCGTAGGCGCAGACCTTGTCGCCCTCGTTGTAGAACGCCACGCTGGAGGAGCCGACACCATTGATGTACATCACGATCTCGTCGCGCTTGTCATAGTGCTCGATCTCGAAGGACACGTTGGTGGCGGCGGAGGCCGGGGCGGCGGTTGTGGCGGTCAGCGCGCCGGCCGCCAGGGCCGCAGCGCCCAGGGACGCGGCGATGCGTCGGGATATGCGCACGAGTACGTGCTCCTTGCTGGATGGTTTGGTGGTACGGACCGGATGACCACGTGTCCGTTCCAGATCCGCCGAACAAACGAATCTCTTAACGGGAAGATGATCGAACTAACGCCCCTCCAGGATGCCGGAATGCGGCCAGTGAGTCGTTATCGCTGAGTGCCCAACTGTGTTGGCAATGAGTCCACTCGTGGTTGCGGAAGCCCTGATGCCGGTGGTTCTTGGGCGTGGTGCCGTAGGCGGCGCGCCGTCGGCTCACCGTTACAGCTGCCCCCAATGGGTGGGGCGACCTGGGCGGCCTGGCGTCAGGGCGACGTCTGCTGAATGGCCTGATCGCAGACCTTGGACGGTCCCGGGGTGCTGGTGTGGGCCAACCCCGGCTAGCTCCCGCCGAGTTCGCCCAGCCGACGGAGGTCGTCGCGGACGGACTCCCGCTCCTCGGCGGTGAGTCGCACCCCGGCCGCTTCGGCGCGCGCCGACGCCGCCGACTCCTCGTCCCCGAGTCGCCCGGCGATATCCGCGCGCAGTACGAGGAGGCGCAACAACTGTGTGGCGGTGGGCCGTTGGTCCGCCAGGCGCAGCACGCGGTCGATGACCTTCGCGGCGCCCGCCGCATCCTCCTTCGAATCCGCGAGAAGCGACGCGTGGTGCAGAGCGCGCGCGAAGGTTTCCTCGGGCGGCCGCGCCTTCCCGTCCTCCCCGCTCTCCCTGTTCCCGCGGCCGCCCCGCGCGTCGGAGTCCATCCGCTGTCCGACGCGGACGCAGTTGCCGCCCGGATCGGTCATGAGGAACTGCCGCACGCCGTACGACATGTCTTTCAGTGGCCCGATGCGCGGCAGTCCACGCGTCGGGATCCTCCCGTACGCCGCCTTGAGCCCGGCCCGGAACTCCCGGTACAGCCCGTCCACATCACCGGTCCGCACATAGCACGTGCTGTACGAGCCCTCCGGCTCGTAGTGCTTCATCCCGAAGAACTGGAGCTCGACGTCCCCGCGCACCACTACCGCATAGGGGTTGGGGCTCTTCTGTCGGTAAGTCACCTCGAAGCCGAGTGCGGTGTAGAAGTCGACAACCGGCTGGAGGGTCCGGCACGGCAGGATCGGAACGGTCTTCTCATCCATGTCCATCATGCTAGTCAAATTTGATTAGCGGGGGTTGGAGAGCATGCCGACCACCTGCCGACAGGCCACTACTGATGTGTGCACAGGGGGAAGGTGGTGTACTCAGGCGCCCGGCCCCCGCGCGGACGCACCATCGGGCGGTGGCGGTGACTGTCAGGCGGAGGCCCTGTTCTCGGCGTTCTCGGCGGGCGTCGGACAGCCGACGGTCGCGGTCACGGCCGTCAGCAGCACCACCGAGTCCTCCAGCGCACGCAACCCATGGCGCTCGTGCGGGATGCGGAGCACCTGCCCCGCGATGAGATCCGTCGTCGCGCCGCCGGTGCTCGTCAGCCGGACGTGCCCGTGCAGTACTTGCAGGCTCGCCGCCGGGGGCGCGTTGTGCTCGTCGAGCTCACAGCCGGAGACCATCGCGATCACACTCTGCCGCAGCGGCCCGTCGTGCAGGAACAGATGTGCGCTGCGCCCGTGCGGATCGGACTTCGCCTGGTCCAGATGGTGGCGCGCAAGCGCGGTGAGGTCATCCATGTGTGCCCCTCGATCGGCCTGGTCTGATCGTCGGCGGGTTCCCTCAATCGTCACCGGCTAGCGTGGTGCGCGCCAGTTCACAGGCCGAGTCCCGGGTCCCGAGCCCCAAGAAAGCGGGGAAGGCCCGTGGCCGCCCAGGAGACCCGTGGCGCACAGGAGAGAGGTTCAGCAGCCGTGGCCGACTATCTGACCGTCCTGACCACCACCGACACCCCCGAGAAGGCCGAGGCGCTGGCGCGCGGGGCCGTGGAGGCGCGGCTGGCGGCCTGCGCGCAGATCAGCCAGCCCGTGACGTCGGTCTACCGCTGGAAGGGGGCCATCGAGACCGCGGCCGAGTGGCAGGTGCTGTTCAAGACGACCGCGGCCCGGTACGAGGAGCTGGAGGCGCACATCCGGGAGGCGCACGACTACGACACCCCGGAGGTCATCGCCACGCCGATCATCAATGGCAGCGAGGACTATCTGGCGTGGGTGGTCACGGAGACGACGATCGACTGAGCGGCAGCACCAAGGCCGCCGGGCCCGGACCCCCAGGGCGAAGGGCCCCGGCGCCGATCGCCCCTGATCAGCGGGGGTCGCCGTCCGCGGCGAGCGCCTCCTCGATGCCCCGTTCCCGCGGCCCCAGGAACTCCGGATCGGGCCGGAAGGTCGCGTCCAGGGCCGCCTTGTTCGCCGCCAGGATCTCCCGCAGCGCGCCATAGCTCCAGGTCACGTCGTGCGGCTCAGCGACCGCCACCCCGTACGCGTCGATCCCCGCGGCATCGCACAACGCCAGCGCCCGCTGGATATGGAACCCCTGGCTCACCAGCACCGCCCGGTGCACCCCGAAGATCCGCCGGGCGCGGCTGCACGAGTCCCAGGTGTCGAAGCCCGCGTAGTCGCGCACGATCCGCCGCTCGGGAACACCGCGTTTGACGAGGTAGGCGCGCATCGCGTCCGGCTCGTCGTAGTCGTGTCGGCTGTTGTCCCCGGTGACCAGCAGCGCGCGGATCTTGCCGTCCCGGTAGAGCCGTACCGCGGTGTCCAGCCGGTGCGCCAGGTAGGGGGACGGCGAGCCGTTCCACAGCCCCGCCCCGAAGACCACCCCGACCGGGGCCGCGGGCACGTCCGCGACCGTACGGACCCGGTCCTCGGTGCTCAGCTGCAACCAGGTGGCGGGAAGCAACGCCAGTACACACAGCAGTACACAGATCTGGAAGAGGCGCCGCTGCTCCCGCCGCGTACGCCGCCGGAACACCCTCCGCAGCCGCCGCCGCAACCGATACCACGGCGCCGTGGCCACCCACCGCACCCGCTCGAACCGCGCCCCCGCGCGCCGCATCCGTTCCCCCGCCCCGTCTCACCCCGACAACCGTCGGGGTGAGTGACGCCGCTCGCGCCGTCCCGGTTGCGCCGGACCCGAGCGATCAGGCCGATTCCGCCTAGCCTTGGACGCGTTCCGTACGACCGAGAAACAGGTGTGATCAAGCCGTGCCCCCGATTCCCACAGCAGAGCTCCACCTCCACATCGAGGGCACCCTGGAGCCCGAGCTCGCCTTCGCGCTCGCCGAGCGCAATGGTGTTGTGCTGCCCTATGACACCCAGGACGAGTTGCGGGTCGCGTACTCCTTCACCGACCTCCAGGACTTCCTGGACCTGTACTACGCGCTGATGGCCGTGCTGCGCACCGAGGACGACTTCGCCGACCTGGCCAACGCCTATCTGGCCCGCGCCCGGGAGCAGGGTGTGCGGCATGCGGAGATCTTCTTCGACCCGCAGGCGCACACCGAGCGCGGGGTCCCCATCGGCACGGTCATCGAGGGCCTGTCGCGGGCCCTGGACGCCGTGCAGGAGACCCATGGCATCACCACCCGCCTCATCATGTGCTTCCTGCGCGACAAGAGCGCGGAGTCGGCCCTGGAGACCTTCGAGTCGGCCCGGCCGCACCTGGACCGGATCGCCGCCGTCGGCCTGGACTCGGCCGAGGTCGGCAATCCGCCGTCGAAGTTCCGCGAGGTGTACGCGCGGGCCCGGGCGGCAGGGCTGAAGTGTGTCGCGCACGCGGGGGAGGAGGGGCCGCCCGCGTACGTATGGGAGGCGCTGGATGTCCTCGGTGTGGACCGGGTGGACCACGGCGTGCGCTGCCTGGAGGACGAGGCCCTGGTCGCGCGGCTGGTCGCGGACCAGGTGCCGCTGACCGTCTGCCCGCTGTCCAACGTCCGCCTCCGCGTCGTCGACCGCCTCGAGGATCACCCGCTGCCCGCGATGCTGGACGCCGGGCTGCTGGTGACGGTGAACTCCGACGACCCCGCCTACTTCGGCGGCTACGTGGGCGACAACTACACCGCCGTGCGGAACGCGCTCGGCCTCGACGACGCCACCCTGCGCACCCTGGCCCGCAACTCCTTCCGCGCCGCCTTCCTGGACGAGGAGACGCGGGCGGCGTACCTGAAGGAAGTCGAGGGAGTGCAGGAAAGCGGGCAGGCCGGGCAGAACGGCGGTTGACACCAACGGACGGGCACTGGCCTCCGAGGGCGCGGTGGGGGCGGAGGCGTCAGTCCTCCGCCAGCTCCACCCGTACCGCGCACACCTTGAACTCCGGCATCCGCGACACCGGGTCCAGCGCCGGATTGGTGACCGTGTTGGCCCGGCCCGGCCCCGCCCAGTGGAACGGCATGAACACCGTGTCCGGCCGGATGTCCCGGCTGATCCGGGCCGGGGCCACGGTCCGGCCGCGGCGGGAGACCACCGCGAGCGGGGCGCCCTCCGCGGCGCCCAGCCGGTCGGCGAGCAACGGATGCAGCTGGACGAAGGGACCGGGCGCGGCCTCGTTCAGCTCGGCCACCCGCCGGGTCTGGGCGCCCGACTGGTACTGGGACAGCACCCGGCCCGTGGTGAGCAGCACCGGGTACTCCGCGTCCGGCTCCTCGGCCGCGGGCCGGTGGCTGACGGGGACGAAGCGGGCCCGGCCGTCGGCGGTGGCGAACCGGTCGAGGAAGAGGCGCGGTGTGCCGGGGTGGGGTGCGGGCGCTCCGTCGGCCGCGGAGCGCAGCGGCCCCGCCCCCGTATCCGCCCTCGCCCCCGTATCCGCCCTCGCCCCCGTATCCGGCCCCACCCCGGCATCCGGCCCCGGCCCCGGTCCGTCCTCCGCCCCCGGGCCCGCCCCCGGCACGGCCCCCGCCCCCGCCTCCCCCGTCTCCGGGCAGGGCCAGAACACCCCGTCCTCTTCCGCGACCCGGCGGTATGTGATGCCCGAGTAGTCCGCGGGCCCGCCCGCCGAGGCGCGCCGCAGTTCGTCGAAGACCTCCTCCGGGTCTTCGGGGAACCCCTTCTCCCAGCCGAGGCGCGCCGCGAGCCCGTGGAGCACCGCGAGATCCGTCCGTACCCCCGGCGGCGGTGTCAGGGCGGCCCGGCGCAGGATGACCCGGCCCTCCAGATTGGTCGTGGTGCCCGTCTCCTCGGCCCACTGGGCCACCGGCAGGACGACGTCCGCGAGCGCGGCCGTCTCCGAGAGCACGACGTCCGCGACCGCCAGGAAGTCCAGTGAGCGCAGCCGCGACTCGATATGGGCCGCGCGGGGCGCGGAGACCAGCGGGTTGGAGCCCATGAGCAGCAGCCCGCGCACCTCGCTGCCGAGCGCGTCCAGCAGCTCGTACGCGCTGCGCCCCGGCCCGGGGAGCGCATCGGGGTCGACGTCCCAGACGGCCGCCACATGGGCACGCGCGGCCGGGTCGTCCAGCTTGCGGTAGCCGGGCAGTTGGTCCGCCTTCTGGCCGTGTTCGCGGCCGCCCTGGCCGTTGCCCTGGCCGGTGAGACAGCCGTAGCCGGACAGCGGGCGGCCCGCGCGGCCGGTGGCCAGGCACAGGTTGATCCAGGCGCCGACGGTGTCGGTGCCCTTGGACTGCTGCTCGGGGCCGCGTGCAGTGAGCACCATCGAGTTTTCCGCATCGCAGAACATGTCGATCGCTCGGCGGAGTTCGGGCACCGCAACCCCCGTGATCCGCTCGACCAGTTCCGGCCAGTGGGCCATGGCGGCGGCCCGTGCCTCCTCCCACCCCACGGTCCGCCGGGCGATGAACTCCTCGTCCACCCGGCCCTCCGCCACCACCAGGTGCAGCAGCCCCAGGGCCAGCGCGAGATCGGTCCCCGGCCGTGGCGCGAGATGCAGATCGGCCTGCTCGGCGGTACGCGTACGGCGTGGATCGATCACGATCAGCCGTCCGCCCGCCTCCTTCAGCTCGGTCAGATAGCGCAGGGCGGGCGGCATGGTCTCGGCGAGGTTGGAGCCGACGAGGATCACACATCCGGTACGGGAGACATCCGCCAGCGGGAACGGCAGCCCCCGGTCAAGACCGAAGGCCCGCTGGTGGGCGGCGGCGGCCGAGGACATGCAGAACCGGCCGTTGTAGTCGATCTGCGAGGTGCCGAGCACCACCCGCGCGAACTTCCCCAGCGCGTACGCCTTCTCGTTCGTCAGCCCGCCACCGCCGAAGACCCCCACCGCGTCCGGGCCGTGCGCCCGGCCGGTGGCCGCCAGGCCCTCCGCGACCCGGTCGAGGGCCTCCTCCCAGGTGGCCGGCTCGAGCCGACCGGTATCAGGGCGGCGGACCAGCGGCTCGGTCAGACGCACCCGGGAGGAGAGCAGAGCGGGCGCTGTGCGCCCCTTGCCGCACAGCGCACCACGGTTGACCGGGAACGCGGTGCGCTCCACCACCTCGACACCGCTGTCCGCGGCCGACGGCCGCAGGGTCATCCCGCACTGCAACGCGCAGTACGGACAGTGGGTGTCGACGGAGGCGGCGGGTGAGGCGGGTGCGTCCCCAGGAGCGTGCTGCATACGAGCGAGCGTGCTACGCCCGTGTTACGGCCCGCGTCCCCGTGCGTTACACCTCCGGGAATCGGACCTCAGCGCGCCCGGCGGCCGTCCGTGAAGTCGGCGCAACCACCTGTCATCGCGGTGCAACGGCGACGCAATACGCCGCTGCCAGGCTCTCTTCATGACGGTGTCGCCCCTCCCGGGTCCTCCCGCTCCTCCTGGTCCGCTCGGCCCACCTGGTCCCACGGGTGCCATCGGCCCCGCCGGCCCCGCCGGCCCCCACGACTTCGACAGCACGGCGCAGCTCATGACCCAGATCACCGCACAGCTCCACACCCAGCTCAGCCGCAGAGGGCGGCTCACCGGCCGTCGCCCCGCCCTGCCCCCGCCGACCCTGGTCGCCGTCGCCCACGGCAGCCGGAACCCCGAGGCGCTGCGCACCGTGACCGCGCTCCTGGCCCGGGTCCGGGCGCTCCGCCCCGACGTGCCGGTACGCCTCGGCCATATCGAGCTGAACCAGCCGTTGCTGACCGACACCCTCGCCGGGCTGCGCGGGGACGTCGTCCTGGTGCCGTTGCTCTTGGGCCGCGGCTACCACATCAAGCAGGACATCCCGGCCGCCGTCGCCGCCGCGCCCCACCTCGACGCCCGGATCGCCGCCCCGCTGGGCCCGCATCCGCTGCTCGCCGAGGCCCTGCACACCCGCCTGGCCGAAGCGGGCTGGCGGCCTGCGGCCCGCGCCGTAGCCCAGTCCCCGGCGGCAACGGGTGTCGTACTGGCCGCCGCGGGCTCGAACGACCTCGACGCGGGCATCGACACCGCCCGTACCGCCGCCCTCCTCAGCGCCCGGCTCGGCGGCATCCCCGTGCTGCCCGGCCATGCCTCCGGCGCCGGGCCCACCGTGCCCGACGCGCTCCGCACCCTGGCCGCCCTCGGTCGTGAGCGGGTGGCGGTGGCCTCCTACTTCACCGCGCCCGGCCGCTTCGCCGGTCAGTGCGCGGACGCCGCCCCCGGGGTCGCGGCGGCCCCGCTCGGCGCCCATCCGGCCGTCGCCCGGCTTGTGCTCCACCGTTACGAACAGGCCCTCGCGAGTGCTCCCTTGTCACACAGGGCGGTTACCGTCGGTGTATGAGCAGCGCGAGAGGACCCGAGCCCGACCCTTCCGACGCCTCACCCCGGGCCGACAGGTCCGGTGAGGCCGACGCCCGCCGGATCCCCGGCTATGACGTGGCGGACCTCGAGCGATGGGCCCCCGAGCCCGACAAGCGGCCGGGCCGCACCGCCTTCCAGCGGGACCGGGCCCGGGTGCTGCACTCCGCCGCGCTGCGCAGGCTGGCCGGAAAGACCCAGGTCGTGCCCGCCGCCCCGGCCGCCGACCCCGGCCCGGCCGGGCGCGCCCCGGCCTGGGACGCCACCCCGCGCACCCGGCTGACCCACTCCCTGGAGTGCGCCCAGGTGGGGCGGGAGCTGGGCGCCGCCCTCGGCTGTGATCCGGATCTGGTCGAGATGGCCTGTCTCGCCCATGACCTCGGCCACCCGCCCTTCGGTCACAACGGCGAGCAGGTGCTCAACAAGATCGCCGAGCCCTGCGGCGGCTTCGAGGGAAACGCGCAGTCGCTGCGGCTGCTCGCCCGTCTTGAACCCAAGCGGTTCGTCCCCGACAAGGAGACCGGCGTCCAGCGGAGCGTCGGTCTCAATCTCACCCGGGCCGCGCTCGACGCCGCCACCAAGTACCCCTGGCCGCGCGGTGGCCACCCCGAGGACCCCGGCTCCCCGAAGTTCGGGGTCTACGAGGACGACATCCCGGTCTTCCGCTGGTTCCGGCAGGGCGCCCCCGACGGCCGTACGACCTTCGAGGCTCAGGTCATGGACTGGTCCGACGATGTGGCGTACTCGGTGCACGATGTCGAGGACGGGCTGCACGCCGGCCATCTCGACCCGGCCAGCCTGCTCGCCGAACCCGACCGGCGCGAGGTGTTCGCCGTCGCCGCCGACCGGTACGCACCGGGCGCCGATCCACAGGAGCTGGCCGAGGCGCTGGACCGGCTGCTGGAGCAGGAGTGGTGGCCGCACGGCTACGACGGCTCATCGGTCGCCCAGGCCCGGCTGAAGGACGCCACCAGCCAGCTCATCGGCCGCTTCTGTCTCGCCGCCGAGGGCGCCACCCGCGCCGCGTACGGCACCGGCCGGTTCACCCGCTACACCGCCGAGCTGGTGGTGCCCCGCGCCACCCATCTGGAGTGCGCGGTGCTCAAGGCGGTAGCCGACCGCTATGTCATCCAGCGCGCCGACCAGGAGCTGGTCCGGGCCGACCAGCGCGTGGTCATCGCCGAGCTGGGGCAGGCGCTGATCGCCCGCGCCCCGGTCGGACTCGACCCGCAGTTCCGCGCGCTGTTCGACGAGGCCGACGCGGCCGGGGACGACGCCGGGCGGCTGCGCGCGATCGTGGACCAGATCGCCGCACTGACCGACGTCTCGGCCCGCTCCCTGCACACCCGGCTCACCGGGCCCCGGTCGGCGCGCCGTCCATGAGGGGCGGCGCGCCACGGATGAGACCGCCGGATCCGAGGCCGGATCCGCGGTCGGCGGACCGGCAGGAGCGTACCGGCCCTTCCCGCCGCCCGCGCGGTGCGGGAGGCTCCTCTATGACCGCGATGTGGCCGCGATGTGGCCGCGGTGTGGCCGCCTCGGCCGACCTGACCGACCCGACCACCGAGGACACGACGACACCGAGACCACCGAGGACACCGACGCCACAGGGCCGAGAAGAGACCTCCGACACCGGACCGGCGGGAGACTGACGAGAGAACGACACACAACGCACGGCAGAACGACACGAGTCGCGCGCGAAACTCACCCGAGAACGACGCGAGGACCCACGCGCCAGGCCGACGCGACCGGGGTAAGGCAAAGGCAGAGCCACTGCTCGGCAGCGAGGAGGAGACAAGTGGTCGACGCACACCAGACGTTCGTCATCGTCGGAGGGGGTCTGGCCGGGGCGAAAGCCGCGGAAACCCTTCGAGCGGAGGGTTTCACCGGCCGGGTGATCCTGATCTGTGACGAGCGCGACCACCCCTATGAGCGGCCACCGCTGTCCAAGGGCTACCTCACCGGCAGCCAGGAGCGCGACAGCGTCTTCGTCCATGAGCCCGCCTGGTACGCCCAGGCCGATATCGAGCTCCATCTCGGCCAGCCCGCCGTGCGGCTGGACCGCGCCGCCAAGGCGGTGACCCTGGGCGACGGCACCCGTATCCACTACGACCGCCTGCTGCTCGCCACCGGCGCCGAGCCGCGCCGCCTCGACATCCCCGGCACCGATCTGGCCGGTGTCCACCACCTGCGCCGCCTCGCCCACGCCGAGCGGCTGAAGGGGGTTCTGGCCGCCCTCGGCCGTGACAACGGCCAGCTGGTCATCGCGGGCGCGGGCTGGATCGGCCTGGAGGTCGCCGCCGCCGCCCGCGGTTACGGCGCCGAGGTCACCATCGTCGAGCCCGAGCCGACCCCGCTCCACCCGGTCCTGGGCCCCGAGCTGGGCACCCTCTTCGCCGATCTCCACGGCGAGCACGGGGTCCGCTTCCACTTCGGCGCCCGGCTCACCGAGATCACCGGCCAGGACGGCATGGTGCTGGCGGCCCTGACCGACGACGGCGAGGAGCACCCCGCCCACAGCGTGCTGGCCGCCATCGGCGCCGCCCCGCGGATCGCCCTCGCCGAGGCGGCGGGCCTGGAGGTGGTGGACCGCGCGGCGGGCGGCGGTATCGCCGTCGACACCTCGCTGCGCACCAGCGACCCGGACATCTTCGCCGCGGGCGATGTCGCCTCCGCCCCGCTCGCCTTCCTCGAGGGGACCCCGGTCCGAGGCGCCCTGCCGCCCGGCGCCCGGCTGCGCGTGGAGCACTGGGCCAACGCGCTCAACGGCGGTCCGGCCGCCGCCCGCGCGATGCTCGGCCAGGACATCGCGTACGACCGGGTGCCGTACTTCTTCTCCGACCAGTACGACGTCGGTCTCGAGTACTCCGGCTACGCCCCGCCCGGCTCGTACGACCAGGTCCTGATCCGCGGTGACGTCGGCAAGCGGCAGTTCATCGCGTTCTGGCTCAACGACGGCCGTCTGCTGGCGGGCATGAACGTGAACGTGTGGGATGTCACCGGGACCATCCAGGAGCTGATCCGCGGCGGTACCCGGCTGGACCCGGCGGCGCTGGCCGACCCGGCCGTCCCGCTGGCCTCGCTGATGCCGTAACACCGGGCCCTGGGCCCGTATCCCGCCCGCGTCCCGGGTCCGGCACGGAACGACGAGCCGTGTCGGACCCCGGCCGTAGAATTCACGCGTGGCAGGCAGGATCAACGATGACGACGTGAGGGCGGTGCGGGACGCGGTCCCGATCGACGCCGTTGTGTCCGAGTACCTCCAGCTGCGGAGCGCGGGGGGCGGCAATCTCAAGGGCTTGTGCCCCTTCCACGACGAGAAGTCCCCGTCCTTCCAGGTCAGCCCCAGCAAGGGGCTCTATTACTGCTTCGGCTGCCAGGAAGGCGGCGACACGGTCGACTTCGTGATGAAGATCGACCACCTCTCCTTCGCGGAGACCATCGAGCGGCTGGCCTCCCAGGCGGGCATCACCCTGCGCTATGAGGAGGGCGGCTACACCCCCGGCCGTCAGCAGGGCGAGCGCACCCGCCTGGTCGAGGCCCACCGGGCCGCCGCGCAGTTCTACGTCGAGCAGCTGGACGGCCCCGAGGCGGAGATCGGCCGGAAGTTTCTCGCCGAGCGCGGTTTCGACCAGGCCGCCGCCCAGCACTTCGGCGTCGGTTACAGCCCGGCGGGCTGGGACCACCTGGTCCGCTTCCTGCGCGGTCGCGGCTTCACCGACCAGGAGCTCATCCTCTCCGGCCTCGCCCAGGAGAGCCGCCGCAATCCGATCGACCGCTTCCGCGGCCGTCTGATGTGGCCGATCCGCGACATCACCGGCGAGGTCGTCGGCTTCGGCGCCCGCAAGCTGCGCGAGGACGACAACGGCCCGAAGTACCTCAACACTCCCGAGACCCCGCTCTACAAGAAGTCCCATGTCCTGTACGGCATCGACCTCGCCAAGAAGGACATCGCCAAGACCAGCCGGGCGGTCGTCGTCGAGGGCTATACGGACGTCATGGCCTGCCATCTGGCCGGAGTGACCACCGCCATCGCCACCTGCGGCACCTCGTTCGGCGGCGACCACATCAAGATCTTGCGTCGGCTGCTGATGGACAATTCGGGCGCCGAGGTGGTCTTCACCTTCGACGGTGACGCGGCGGGCCAGAAGGCGGCCCTGCGCGCGTTCGAGGACGACCAGAAGTTCGCCGCCGAGACCTACATCGCCATCACCCCGGGCGGGATGGACCCCTGCGAGCTGCGGCTCGCGGAGGGCGACGACGCCGTCAAGGCGCTGGTCGAGAGCCGCACCCAGCTGTTCGAGTTCGCCATCCGGCAGATCGTCGCGCGCCACAACCTGGACACGGCGGTGGGGCGCGCCGCCGCGCTGGAGGAGGCGGCGCCCGTCGTCGCCGGGATCAAGAACCGTTCCATCCAGCACGAGTCGGCGGTCCAACTCGCAGGTCTGCTCGGCATCCTCGACACCCAGTTCGTCGTACGGCGCGTCTCGCAGCTGGCCCTCTGGGCGCGTGAGCGCGGACGGGGCGCGGGCGGCGACCGGCGCGGCCGGGGCGATCAGCGCGGCCGTCCGGGCGGCGCTCCGGGGGACGGCGGGCCGCAGGGCCCTCGGGGCGGCCCGGCGGCGCAGACCGCCCCGGCGCCCCCGCGCGGCCCCGCGCTCAACCTCCGCAGCCCCGCCCACCGCGTCGAGCGCGAGCTGCTCAAGCTGGCCCTCCAGCGCCCCGAGCTGGTCTCCCCGGCCTTCGACGCGTACGGCATCGACGAGTTCACCGCCCCGCCGTACGCCGCGGTGCGCCGCGTCATCGAGGACGCGGGCGGGGCGACGGGCGCCGACGGCGACTATCTCGCCCGGGTCCGGGACGTCGCCCCGGACGACACGGTCCGCGCGATGGTCACCGAGCTGGCCGTCGAGCCGCTGCACACCCGCCGGGAGGCGGACGAGGCGTATGCGGGCGTGCAGTTGGTGGCCGTGCGCCTGGCCGCCGTCAATCAGCGCATCACGGAGGTCCGGGGCACGCTCCAGCGTCTCGGGCAGCAGGCCGACCCCGCCCAGCTCGCCGCCGTCCAGAACGAGCTGTGGGTCCTCCAGCAGTACGGACAGTCCCTGCGCGACCGGGGCGCGGCGGCGCTGTAAGGCCCCCGCAAGCCGTTTCCGGCCGGCCTTTTCCGGCCGTTCCGGGGCCTGTGGAAGGTGGGTGTAGCCGCCGGGTAGTCGGACGGTCACGGGCCGCTGAGCAAAAAGTGCCCGCACGCCCCTCGTGGCGGGCCTGTCTCGTACTCCACACTGGGGGCGGTGCCTGAGTCCTCGGAGCGCGGCGGTGCTGACCGGCAAGTGCCGGATTCCCCCGCAGATCCGCTCATGTTGTACGGGACGGACGGCGGCGCGGCCGCCGCAGCCGTACCCGATCGTTCTGCCGCCTCAAGCGCGATCACCCTGGAGGTCGCCCCCGTGCAGACCCAGACCCTCACCGATGCGGCCCCGGCCGCGCCACCGCATTCCCGGTCGGCCCCCACGCCCGGCGCGGAACCGGCCGCGCCGCCGCTGTCCGCGGACTCCACGGGCGCGCCGGACGCCGGACCGGAGGGGGTACGGGACGTGACGGCGTCACCGGACGGAGCCGAGCGGAGCAGACGTCGCGACCCGTCCGGGCCCGCCGACCAAGCCGACCAAGCCGACCAACAGGAGCCCTCCGGCCAACCGGAGCCGTCGGACCATGAGCCGTCGGACCAGCCGGGGCCACCCGAACCGGCTGACCAGTTCGAGGAGCCTGCCCCGCCGGCACTGCCCGAGCCGCCGTCGGCCGTACGGCCCGACACCAGCGGCCCGTCCTCCGACCTCTTCCGCCAGTACCTGCGCGAGATCGGCCGTATCCCGCTGCTCTCCGCGGCCGAGGAGGTGGATCTCGCCCGCCGGGTGGAGGCGGGCCTCTTCGCCGAGGAGAAGCTCGGCAACACCCCCGACCTCGACTCCCAACTCGCCCTGGACCTGGACCGGTTGGTGGTCCAGGGCAGGATGGCCAAGCGCCGTCTGATCGAGGCCAACCTCCGCCTCGTCGTCTCCGTCGCCAAGCGCTACATCGGCCGCGGGCTGACCATGCTCGACCTGGTCCAGGAGGGCAATCTCGGCCTGATCCGCGCGGTCGAGAAGTTCGACTATGCGCGCGGATACAAGTTCTCGACGTACGCGACCTGGTGGATCCGCCAGGCCATGTCCCGCGCCCTGGCCGACCAGGCCCGGACCATCCGGGTCCCGGTGCATGTCGTCGAACTGATCAACCGGGTGGTGCGGGTGCAGCGCCGGCTGCTCCAGGAGCGCGGCTACGAACCCACTCCCGAGGAGGTCGCGGCGCAGCTCGACCTCACCCCGGAGCGGGTCGGCGAAGTGCTGCGGCTGGCCCAGGAGCCGGTCTCCCTGCACGCGCCGGTCGGCGAGGAGGACGATGTCGCCCTCGGTGACCTCATCGAGGACGGCGACGCCGCGTCCCCGGTGGAGTCCGCGGCCTTCCTGCTGCTCCGCGAACATCTGGAGGCCGTGCTCTCCACTCTCGGTGAGCGCGAGCGCAAGGTCGTCCAGCTGCGTTACGGGCTGGTGGACGGCCGCCCGCGGACGCTGGAGGAGATCGGCCGGATCTTCGGCGTGACGCGGGAGCGGATCCGTCAGATCGAGTCGAAGACGCTCAGCAAGCTCCGCGACCACGCCTTCGCCGACCAGCTCCGCGGCTACCTGGACTGAACACCTCTCCTCCCCGCCCGGCCGGTGCCCCCGGCCCGGGTCAGTACTCCCCGGCCCCCGCCCCCGCCCCCGGATCGCCCTCGAAGGCCCCCGGATACGTCTGCTCGCGCACCGCCACGTACTGCTGCCGTACGGCCTGCCCCACGGCCAGTTCCTCGCCCGGTTCGAAGACCTGGCTGGCCGCCGCGGGCCACCGGGGCGGCTCGTGTGGCGACAGGGTGCCGTGCGCGGCGCCGAGCGCCCAGGCGGCCTGCCGGGCGGCGCCGATGGCGGCGTAGTCCGCCGGCTGGGGCACCACCACCTGCGCGCCCAGCAGCGCGGGGGCGATGGCGCGTACGGCCTGGAGGTCGGCCGCGGGCCCGAGCAGGAAGACCCGCCGCACCTGGACGCCGCGGCCGCGCAACACGTCCAGCGCGTCCGCGAGCCCGCACACCATCCCCTCGAAGGCGGCGCGCGCCAGATGCTCGGGCTTCATCGACTCGCGCCGCAGCCCGGTGAGCGTTCCGGCGGTGTGCGGCAGGTGGGGGGTGCGCTCGCCCTCCAGATAGGGCAGCAGCACCAGCCCGTACGAACCGGGTGTGGACTTCAGCGCGAGCGCGGACAGCCCTTCCAGATCGGTGCCGAGCAGCTCGGCGGTGCCGCGCAGCACCCGTACGGCGTTGAGCGTGTGCACGACCGGCAGATGCATCCCGGTGGCGTCCGCGTACGACAGGATCGTGCCGGTCGGGTCGGCCAGCGCCTCGTGGTGGACGGAGAAGACCGAACCGGACGCCCCGAGCGAGATCACCGCGTCACCGATGCCGACGCCGAGCCCGAAGGCCGCGGCCATGGTCTCGCCGGTCCCGGCGGAGATCAGCAGCCCCTCGGGGGTCTGCCCCGCCGCGTCGGCCGGGCCGATCACCTCGGGCAGCCGCACCTGATGGCCGAGCGCCAGCTCGATGAGATCGGGGCGCCAGGAGCCGGTGGCGGCCGACCAGTAGCCGGTGCCGGACGCCGTGCCCCGGTCGGTCGTACGCCGGTGGGGCCGTCCGAGCAGCTGCCACACCAGCCAGTCGTGCGGCTGCATCAGCTCGGCGACGCGGTGTGCCGCGTCCGGCTCGGTGCGGGTCAGCCAGCGCAGCTTGGCGACCGCCTGGGTCGAGGTCGGCACCGCGCCGACGGCCTGGGCCCACGCGGTGCGGCCGCCGAGTGCCTCGACGACGTCGGCGGCCGCGGCCTGCGCGCGCTTGTCGTTGCCCACCAGCGCGGGGCGCACCAGCGCCCCGCCCGAGTCCAGCGCGAGCAGTCCGTGCTGCTGCGCCGAGACGCCGATGGCCTGCACCCCTTCCAGCAGCCCGCCCTCGGCGGCCTCGCCGAGGGAGAGCAGCCAGGACTGCGGATCCACGTCATGCGGGGAGCCATCGCCGCCTCCGAGGGCTGGATGCGGGGCGTACCCCTGTTTGAGTACGGCTCCCGTATCCGTGTCACAGACGACGATTCGTGTGCTGTCGGACGAACTGTCCAACCCGGCGACTATCCCCATGGACCAGATGATGCCACCGCGGGCAGCAGGCCCTGTCCGGTGGGTCTTATCGGGCCCGCGACGCCTGGCACCGCGCCCCCGGCTAACGCTGGGAGGTGCCCCCGGCCGCGTTGTCGGAGTCGCCCGAGTACGCCCAGTACGAGGGCGATCCTCCGCCTTGCGATGCAACGGCACCAGACGCCGCGGGCTGCTCCTCAAAGACCCACCGGACAGGGCCTACGTGTTGCTGGTGCCCCAGTCGTCCTCCTCCATGACGCGCTCCTCGCGCTGCCCGCCGATCCGCTCGCGGAGCGGCCGCACCTTGCCGAGCGCCTTGGCGGCGGCTTGGCGGCCGCCGTGCACGGCCGATTCGGCGGTGTTGCGGACGGCAGGGTTCTGTGCGAACTGCCGCGCGCAGCTGCGCAGCTGCTCGTACCGCTCGCGGCCGGCCCGCGTTCCCAGTACGTAACCAACAGCCAGCCCGGTGATGAACGTCAGCCGGTAGCGCATCGACCTGCCCTTCTGGTTGTCCTTCGCATCGGACCCCGGGGTCGTGCCGCTCGCCTACCCGCCCGTGCCGCAGATCACCCACGGCTCAGCAACAGATCATCCGGCGGGCTCCCGCGGGGATACCGATTGGCGGAGCACCCCCCTGCTTGCGCTAATGTATGTGTCGCAGCGAACGCACGCCCTCCGGGAACCCCGGACGGGGGTGCGGACGAGGCACACGGAGCAATCCCCTGTAGCTCAATTGGCAGAGCAGCCGGCTGTTAACCGGCAGGTTACTGGTTCGAGTCCAGTCGGGGGAGCGCGGTCCCCTGTAGCTCAATTGGCAGAGCATTCGGCTGTTAACCGGAGGGTTACTGGTTCGAGTCCAGTCGGGGGAGCAGACGGGAGAGGACCCCTGAGGGGGTCCTTTTTCATGTCGGTGCGCCGATGTGCCGGACGGCGCTACGTCAAGATCCAGCCATGATCGAGCCGCCGGGGCGTCCAACATCAGCCCGCCGAAGCAGCAGATCGTATGAGCGGCTATGCTGCGGCAGACGGCGCGCACACGTGTGGACGACGCGCCGTTACGGGGCGGTAGCTCAGCCGGTTAGAGCAGCGGACTCATAATCCGTCGGCCGTGGGTTCGAGTCCCACCCGCCCCACCATGGAAGCGGTCGGCCGGATCGTTTCTACCTGGTGAAACGCAAGAACGGGGGTCGCCACTCCGACGTGGAGACCCCCGTTCATACGTTCAGATCAAGATCCAGGGGACACATAGGGGACACGGGACCGGATCAGGGGACAGAGGGGCTCTCACGCCACCTTCTGGCGCCTGTTTGAAGCCCGGCGAGAGGTCCTTCCCGTCGTCGCCGGCAGGTGCCCCCGCCTGCCGGCCTCGCGGCAGCCCGAGGCTATGTGCGTCGGCTGGCACTGGCCGCCGAAGATGTCCTCGAGGTAGCTGATAGCCGAGCCGACCTCATCGTCGGCTCCACCCACGTCGATGGGCGGTGGTCAGCATGACGCTGCCCCGTGGCTTACTGGTGCCAGGTGATCTACACGGATCCGGCGATGAGTGGGATGGCCGTGCTGTCCCGCGCAACGCTGTACCGGCGGGGCAGCGCCGGTGCCACGGCTTTGGTCTGCTACGTGATGCGAGCCGTCAAATTACTTATTTCAGCTGCCAGTTGCTTCTTCACAGGGCGGCGGCGTGTGGCCGGGTCGTCGGTGCAGGATGCCTCGCCCTCGCCGGTGAGGCATCCTGCGTTGGTCGGCCGCTGCGACGGCTCAGTGGCCCAGCACCCGTACCTCCGCCAGGGTAAGGGTGTCGGCGTCGGTCTTGACCACCGCGACGTACTTCCAGGGCCCAGAAGAGGGCAGCTTGCAGGTGTACGTGCTCGCGTAGGGCAGTGCTGTCGCACCGACGGAGCATGCAACGGTGTGCCCCTGGGACATGTCGTGGTTGTTTGACACCCAGACCTCGAAGTTCCGCCGCTCCGTCGAGATGTCGTGGCCGTCGTTCCGGAAGACGATCTCTACCCGCGACAGGGTGTACTGCTGCGGAAGGGAAGTCTCCCACCACTGATTCCCGCCCCCGGTGGTGCTGGCGAAAATCGTACTGGGATCGTCATCGACAGCCTTGGACGCCGGGTAGGCACTTGCATACGTTGAACTGGCTTCCGCGGTCTGGCCGTAAGCGACGTTCCGGTCCTTTATCAGGGTCCCGATCCCCTTGAGCCGGTCCACGTAGGTCTGTGGGATTTTGCCCGTCTTGTTCGGACCGACGTTCAGCAGGTACAGAGCGTTACCGGCCTTGAGCCTTTGGAGCTTGGTGAGGATGTCTCCGGCGCTGCGGGGAGCGCCGGTGCTTGTGGTGTGGAACCAGGTGCTCTTCGAGTCGAGGGTGTCACTGCCGTCGGTGGGGTTGGTGTTGGTCGTCGGCGGCAGACCATCGATGCCGTTGGGGACTTCGTAGACGATGACGTCCGAGGTGTCGAGTGACTTCTTGTGGTCGTTGTTGGCGACAACGGTGTTGGGTGACAGCTCGCGGATATAGTCCCGGACGGGCTTGTAGGGGATGGTGCTGTAGGGCACCTTCCAGCCCCAGCCGTCGAACCAGAGGTAGTCGATCTGGCCGTAGTTCGTGAGCAGTTCCTTCAGCTGGTTCTTGACCAGTTGCTCCGAGTCGCCGTTCTTCCGGTCCCAGATGGAGAAGTACAGGCCCACCTTGAGGCCGTTGGCGCGCATCGCCTTGACGTACTCACGCACGATGTCGCCTTTGCCGTCCTTGTACGGGCTGGCGGCGATGTCGTGGCTGGAGTAGGCCGTGGGCCACAGCGCGAATCCATCGTGATGCTTGGCGGTGAGGACGCCGAACGTCATCCCGGCGGACTTGATGGCCTTGGCCCACTGGTCGGCGTCCAGGTTGGTCGGGTTGAATGTGCTGGGCGAGTCGTCGGGACTGGCCCACTGTACGTTCGAGTAGGTCGACATGTTGTAGTGAAGGAACATCCCGAACGGGTTGTTCGTCACCCACTTCTGCGCGGGCGACGGGTCAGCGGCTTGTGCCGTGGCGCCGCCGCCTGAGATGCCGGCCAACAGCAGGCTTAGCGTCGCTAGGCCGGCGAGCACGTAGGTTCTCAACAATCGGATCACTTCAAACCTCCTCGGGCGAAGATGTTTCCTATATGAAACAGAGCCCCGCAAGCGAGTCAAGGGTCGTGACACGTCCACATCGAATCGATCTCATGGTCGGCTGCGGGGGCGGATGTCGCCCACACGACATGCACGCCGAACCCGTTGTCACTCTGAAACAGACGCTTGTCCGCCGAGCGCAACAGGCCGCATCGCATCGCCCGCGCCTGCCCGTGAGCCGGAGATGTCGGCGCGGACCCAGTCAGCCCCTCTCAAGATCATATATGATTTGCGGGCCGTGGCGTCACGACTGCGACCGCCCCGGTCGTTGGCCACACTCAGCACGCCGACGGACGGCCGACCCGGGGTGATGCGGCCGTCGAGTAACCGATCACCTCGTGGGTAGCCAGCTCGATGGTGATGGCGATGGCGAGGTGAAGCCGGTCGGGTCGAGCGCCTCGATGGGGCCCGCCAGGCACGTTCTCAAGAATGCATCGTTCCTCAGCTTCCTATATGAAATGCGGGATCGGTGGCGGTCGGCCAAGAGAGGGGCACCCACTTCATCGGACCGCCACCCTCCGAAGGGTGAGCCTGCGTGGCGTGATCGGATGCCTGGCGTTCAGGGGCGCCGGAGGGCTACAGGAGAGGGTCTAGCTGGCTGTTCGGCCTGGATGAAGGTCCTGACGGCCGGGTTGGTGCATGGTCGCAGCAGGTGTCGGCGGGCCCTGATGGTCAGGGGTCTTGACGGGGCGTCTTGTGAAGCGCACTATCGCGGCACCAATTTCCTATTTGATTTCTGAGGTGAGGGGGATGCGTCTTCGGACTAGACCCCTCCTGCCGGGAGTGGTCGCCGTCGCGATGCTGGCCACGGGTTCGGCAGCTTGCACGGTCAAGAACGCGGATGAGCCGACGGCGGGCAGGCCCCCGCGTCCGCGCGGGCGGGCCACGGCACGGCCGTGCTCGCGGACGGGTCGACCACCAGGGTCGCGCTCGTGCCCGGTGGCGCTCATCCCTACTTTCAGCCCTGGAAGACCGCCGCTGCCGACGCGAAGAATACGTACCGGCTCGGGGACGTGACGTTCGACGAAACGGCGGAGTGGGACCAGCAGAAGCAGAACAACCTGCTGTCCACGCTCGCCGCGCGCGGCTACAACGCGTTTGGCATCTTCGGCGTCTCGCCGACCGACATCAACACGACGTTCGCGGGCTTCGCCGTGGCCTCACTCGGCTCCTGCCCGGCGGGCACGAAGGACGACGCCGACTTCTGCCTCTCCACGGACGTCGAACTCGCCGCGTACAAGGCGGCCAAGGCCGCCATCGCCGCGAGGGGCGGCAAGGGCAAGATCGTCCACCTGACGAGCAACAATGTGGACGCCAACACCCGGCTGCGGATCAAGGGCGTCGGCTGGGCAGTGAAGGAGTCGGCCGGCAAGGTGAAGCTGCTGCAGACCGTCACCGACATCGACAAGGACCTGCAGACCGCGCAGAAGGCGGTGTCCGACCTGATGGCGGCCAAGGGCAAGCAGATAAAGGGCATTGTCTCCACCGCCTACAACCCGGCCGTCGCCGCCGCCGACGCGGTCAGGAGCTCCGGTTCGCACGCGAAGGTCGTCGCCATCGACGACGACGCCAAGATCCTCAGCTCGATCAAGCGGGGCACGGTCACCGCCACCGTCGTGCAGAACCCGGTGGGACAGGCCGAGGTCGGGGCGTGGGCACTCGCGCTGCTGCAGACAAAGCAGTGCACCATGCGCACGCCCGGGCAGTCCGTCGACTCCGGCTCGTTCGTCGTCACCAAGGAGAACGTCGCGACCTATGACAGTGCGAGGCAGGCGAAGACCGATCGGCTGAAGAAGCAGTTCGCTGACGAAGTCCTGGCGTGCCGCTGACCCCTGCTGTCCTCGCACTACAGAAACCGGACATCACGCATGAGCATCATCACGACCGACCGCCACGGCTAAGCTGGCCGACATCGCCGTGGAGACGGACCGCACCGACGCGGTGCAGCCCTTCGTCAAGCAGGAGACGGCTCTCGCCGACGTCAGTACGGCGGACGGCAGCGCGGGGACCGGCTACGCCTACACCATCGGCACCGGCGGAACCTCTGTACTGGCCATGCTGCGGGACCACCTGCTGCCCGCCCTCATCGGGCAGGACGCGCGCATCGTCGAGGCGGTGTGGCAGAGGCTGTTTGCCCTGAGCCGTGCGACCACCACCGGAGCCATCGCCTCGCTCGCGCTCGCCGCCGTCGACACCGCGCTGTGGGACGTGCGCCGCAAGCGCGCGGGCGAGCCGCTGTGGCGGCTGGCCGGCGGTCACCGCCAGGACCTGGCCGGGCTGCCCCGCGACATCGACGGCCCCTTCCTGGCGAGCGGGCGAGCCTGGACTGCGATGGCTGACCCGGCCGGATGTGCTGCGTGGGTTGCGTTCGGCGGCAGCCGCAGGTCTCGTCTACGACGTGGTGGTGCCGCCCACCAGCTGCCCGCCGCGATCCAGGCAGCCGACGCCTTGCCGGAACTGACCTTCGTCCTGGACCACTTGGGCAGGCCGCCCATCGCATCGAACGTGGTCCAGCCCTGGTCCGGCGAACTGCGGCGCTTCGCCGCCCTGCGTCGCGTACACCCAGGCTCGCACCGCCGCACTCAGCGAAACCGAGCAGTCGGCCGTGTGGTCAGGCACCGCGGCCCGGGTCCACCGAGTGACGGTGGACCAGCCAGCGCCGTGACCGCTGATTGTCCACCGGCCAGAACCGCCGGCCCGGCCGAGCTGACGCGGCAAGCCGCGGGCTCAGGACTCCTCGCCCCGGCTGAGCTGGCGCTGGAGGCTGCGGGAGAGGTGCTCCGCCATCGCTTCCGCCGCGCGGTCGGGAGAGCGGCGCAAAATCGCGTGCACCACGCGCTGGTGCTCCGCGAGGGTCGGGTCATCGGCGCCGAGGACGCTGCTGAGCCTGAAGATGTGCAGATGGGAGTGGAGCCGCTCCACCGCATCCGCGAGCAGCGGCCGGTGGGATGCCTGTGCGATCACGTCGTGGAAGCGCTGATCGAGGGCGGCGAAGTCGCGGTAGGCCGCATAGCGCCCGGCAGTCCCCGGGTGGGACTGCATCTCTTCCGCGATCCGCTCGATGTCGTCGAGCTGAGCCTCACTGGCGTTGACCGCAGCGAGAGCGGCTGCCCTTGGTTCCAGCAGCTGCCGCATCTCGAAGAGTTCCTCAAGTCCCTGCCGGGTCAGCAGCTCGGTGGTGCGGTACCCCGAGCGAGTCCTCTTCACCACCAGGCCGTCGGACTCCAGCCTGGCCAGCGCCTCCCGGATGGGAGTTGGCGAGACCTTGAGGACACGGGCCAGGGCCTCGATGCTGACACGCGCGCCGGGGGTGATCTCATGGTCCATGACCATGGCCTTGATGTCCTCATAGACGCTGTCCGAGAGAGCCTGACGGGCAGGAGGCAGGTCCTGCCCCTTCAGTTCCCGCGGTGCCCCGGACGCGGACGTGTCGTGCGGCGGCATCCGGACTCCTGCTGCTGTTCGGGGCTTGTCGGGGCAGCACCAGTTTACCGAGGTGGGGTACTGCGTCATCGCGTTCGGACCCAGGGCTTCACGGGCCCGCCGGCGTTCGTCTCACGTCGATCACGGAGACCCAGAAGCCCGGCGAGCAGACGCCGACCATCGCTCCCAGCCGCAAGGACGCACTCCAGGCGATCGTCACCATGTTGGGGTTGCTCGGGCTTGTCGCCAGCTACTGCCGGATCAGGGAACAGAGGGGCCCCGCCGTTCCCCGTAGTGCGGCGTCGACAGCGGCAGCCCGACGTGGTCGGCCACCTCGCGGATCGGTATCAGATCGGCCATGCGTCAGGGCCCCCGCGGTGCGCGGACCCGCCGCGGTGGCGCTCGACTGCCGTTCGCATCCGGCGCAGCAACTCCTCGAGTACGGGTGGCGACGTGGCGAAGTTCAGCCGGGCGAAGCCTCTGCCCTCGGGCCCGAAGTCCGCGCCCCGGAACAGCATCAGCTTCCCCTGGTCCTGGAAGAACACCGAGGGGTCGTCCCCGACGCCCAGGGCGCGGCAGTCCAGCCACGCCAGATACGTCGCCTCGGGCGGCACGAAGCCGATGCCCTCCGGCAGCGCCTCGGCCACCCGCAGACGGTTGCGCGCCAGCACCTCCCGCACCCCGGCCAGCCACTCGTCCCCCTCGCTCCACGCGGCCTTGAGCGCCTCCACACCCAGTGCCCCGACCTGCCCGAAGAGCAGGCCGCGATGGGCGTCGACGGAGTCCCGGAGGGTTTTGACCCCGATGTGCGCGACCGCGCAGCGCGCGCCGGCCAGGTTGAATGCCTTGCTGCCGGAGGTGACGGTGACGGTCCGGGCGGCGACCTCCTCGGAGAGTGAGGCGAAGGGGATGTGCACGGAGCCGTCATAGGTCAGCTCGGCGTGCACCTCGTCCGAGATGACGAGCAGGTCCCGCTCGACGACCACCTCGGCCAGCGCCAGCAGCTCATCGCGCCGCAGCACGCGCCCGGTCGGATTGTGCGGGTTGACCAGGAGCAGCGCGCGGCAGCCGCCGTCGGCCGCGCCGCGCAGCTCCGCGACGAGCCGGCCGATGTCCGGGTCCCACTCGCCGCCCGCGCGGCGGATCGGCACTGTCCTCGGCGGTCGGTCCAGCTTCGTCAGCACGTCCAGGAACGGCGGGCACGCCGGGGTGTGCACGGCGACCGGATCGCCCGGCGCGGTACCCAGGTGCAGGGCGATCTGCATGGCCTGGTTGACGTCGGTGAACAGACGGACGTGCGCCGGATCGGCCTCGAAGGCGAACCGCTGCCGCATCCGCCGGGCGAAGACCTCGCCCAGCGGTCCGCCCTCGGACTCGTCGTACCAGGCCGGGTAGCCGAGGTCGGTGTCGATGCGGTGCAACAGGGCGCGCCGGACGGCCGGTGAGATGGGGAAGTCCATGTCCGCCACCCAGGCCGGCAGGACCCCTTCGGGGGCCGATGACCATTTCTCGCCATCCCGGCGCGAGAGCGTGGCCAGATCGAAGGCGTCCAGGCGCATCAGCCGCCCACCCTCTCGTGTGCGTTCCGTGGGTCTCGTGCGTCCTGCACCGGCGCGCTGTCGTTGCGGGTGGTGCCCCAGCGCCGTTCGGTCTCGTGGTGGATGTACCAGAGGTCGTCCTCGGTGAGCGAGGTCGACACCACTCCCGGGAATGCCTCCTCGAAGTAGATGTAGGGCTTGCGGTTGTCCACGTGCGGTGAGTGGTAGTCGAGCTTGGCGACCATGCCGTGCATCCGGGTGATGGGGGTGGCCGGGTGGTAGGTGAGCACATTGGGACTCGCGAGATCGATGAGCTTCTCGTCGATGAGGTGGCTGACTCCCGCGATGGTCTCGTCGATGCTGGAGCGCGTCTCTCCGTCGAGCCCGAACAGGACGGAGGTGCCCACCCGCATTCCGGCGGCCTTGACCAGGCTCGCGGCCTCCTTCACCTTCTGCGCCCAGTCGCGGTGTTCCTCGCGCCGCAGGTTCTTGTGGATCCTCTCCATGACCTGGGCCGACATGCTCTCGATGCCGATGTAGACATACGTGCACCCCGCGTCGCGCATCAGGTCCAGGATCCGGCCCGACTCCTCAGGGCTGTGCAGCGCGGCCAGTACGTCCACGGTGAGCTGGGCGCCCCACTGCAACCGCCGCAGCCGCTCCACGGCGGCGTCGTCCTCGAGGAAACGCCGGTACCGCTCGTCGAGGCCGTCCGAGGGTTTCTCTCTGATCTCCCTCAACTCCGCGCAGAACTCGGCGATGTCAGGGAATCGTCCGCTCCAGAAGATGGAGTCGTCGAAGAACAGAGCCTCGGCGCCGTAGCCGACGTACTCGCACACCCGCTCCACACCGACGGAGGTCTGCCGGAATCGCTTCAGCCCGCCCGCGATCTTGGCGGTTTCGGAACAGAAGTTGCACTGGTACGGACAGGCGTTGGACACCATGACATGAGCGGTCCGCTGGATCTCCCCGGTGCGGGCGAGGAAGATCGGGAAGCGCGAACGGATCGCGAACGCCTCGTAGGGGGAGGGGAGGGGGGCCAGGTCGAGCTTGGCCCCTTCCAGCGGATAGGCGTCCAGCCGGTCCCGGTCGGCCAGTAGGGCCAGCGACCGCCCCGGGGGCGGCCCTTCGGCCCGGAGCAGTTCCTCCATGACCGGGCCCACCTGGGCCGGGTCGGCCCAGCGGGTCCCGACGTCCATGGAGAGGGCGACGGAGCGCATCAGCAGGTCCAGCGAGTGGTACGCCTCGCCGGAGACGACCGCGTCCACCACACGCGGCACCCGGCCCTCTTCCATCACGGTGAAGGTGCTGCTCGGCGCGAGCAGCACCCGCTCCTGGGCGGGGTCGCGATGAGGCACCAGATGGACGGTTTCGTCGACATGACGGCCGCCCAGGATCACATAGGTGCCCGGCACCTCGATCTTCGCCAGACCGGCCATGTCCAGCGCATAGCGGTGTCCCGGTGACACGCTGCTGATGAGCACCACCCGCGGCCGCACTTCGCGCAGCAGCCGGATCCACCGGATCCGCGCGTCCTGGTCCCAGACGCGCGGATCGAAAACCGTCTGATCGGTATTGGGCTGCTCCCCGTACTCCCGGTACCCGGTGAAGCCGACGGATAAGCGGTAATCGATGGTCGGGAACCGTGTCCAATCCGGGGCCACATCATTGTAGTGCTCGGCCAGTTCAAGCGGACCGGCATCGTGCACGGCATTGTGGACGGTCACGCTGAGTGCGGAATACAGACACATGGGATCACCGGGGTAGGTGATTTCACCTTCGTGCTGTGTCATTACCGGTGCAAGGGCGGAGATGACGGGGAAGTAGCGGCTGTTCGCCCGCCCTTGGGCGAGGAGTCTCGACAGGGTCTCCCGGCGGGTGGCCAGCATTTCCTTGAACTCCATGGAAATGGCCGACCCAGGGATGCGCTGAATGTGAATGTTACCAGGCAAAATGGACCCTTCCCCCTCAGGCGCCGATGCGGGCGCGCTCACGAGCATGTACCAGACTGCCGATCGATCTCAAGCGAATACAAGACGCGACACGCGGACCGCGTCGGGGGTGACACTTCCCACGCAACCCGCCGCGCAGAGTGGGTGGTTGACGGGCGGTCGGACAGCGTGGTTCAATCGCCGAAGTTCTGTTCATTATGCACCGATGGATTCATGTGGAATCGACCGTTCCGAATCGATCGGCCCTTGGTCGGGGCGGGTGCGCAAAGGGGGAGCTGTTCATCTCATCTCGGAGGGGGAGGAGACGGTGTTCGGCAACGATGAGATGGCCTCGGAATTACACCTGCTCGACCTGCACGGTTCTCTGGGGTCTCCCGTCATCGAGTCGATGAATTTCCTCAACGAGGTGTCGCACCGATTCCCCGACGCGATCTCCTTCGCGGCCGGCCGCCCCTACGAGGGCTTCTTCGATCTGGACGATGTACACCGGTACATCCGTACGTACTGCGACCACGCGGCGGCCCGGTTCGGTGACGATCCCGCGCTGGTCCGCCGTCATGTGCTCCAGTACGGCAGGACCAAGGGGATCATCCATGAACTGATCGCGGAAAACCTCTCGGTGGACGAGGGTATCGAGGCCGACCCGGAATCCGTCGTCGTCACCGCGGGCTGCCAGGAAGCCCTTTTCCTCACCTTGCGGGCGCTGCGCAGGACCCCGCGGGACGCGCTGCTCATCGTGCTGCCCGCCTATGTCGGAGCGACGGGCGCGGCCGAGCTCGCGGACATGCCGCTGCTGCCGGTCAAAAGCTCGGCGGACGGTATCGACCTGACGGACCTGGCCGAGGCCGTCGGCCGGGCCAAGGCGGCCGGAATGCGCCCGCGGGCCTGCTATATCGTCGCCGACTTCGCGAATCCGTCCGGTATCAGCATGAGCCGCGCCACTCGCGAACGCCTGCTGGAACTGGCCGTGGAACACGATTTCCTGGTCCTGGAGGACAATCCCTACGGGGTTTTCTCCGCGGAGGACGCAGCGCAGCCGCCCACGCTCAAGGCTCTCGACCCGGACCGGCGGGTGGTCTACCTCGGTTCGTTCGCCAAGACCGGAATCCCCGGAGCCCGCGTCGGCTTCGTCGTCGCCGATCAGCGGGTGGAGTCCGCGACCGGCCCGGGGCTGTTCGCCGATGAGCTCGCCAAAATCAAGAGCATGCTGACGGTGAACACTTCGCCCATCGCGCAGGCCGTTATCGGCGGAAAGCTGCTGGAGAACGGCGGCAGTCTACGCTCGGCGAATACCAGAGAGCGCCGGTTCTATCAGCAGAACCTCCGGCACCTGCTGCACGGACTGGCCAAGCATTTCCCTCCCGGCTCGACTCCGGAAGTCACCTGGAACACACCAACCGGGGGCTTCTTCGTCGTCCTGGACGTACCGTTTCCGGTGGACGACGCACTCCTGGAGCATTGCGCGCGTCACCATCGCGTGCTGTGGACCCCCATGCACCACTTCTTCGGCGATGGACAACCGCGTCACCAGATCCGGCTGTCCTTCAGCTATCTGACGCCCGACGAGATCACGGTCGGCCTCGAGCGGCTGGCTGGATTCGTCTTCGAGCTCTGCGCGACGGCCCGCGGCTGAGGCCCCCGGCGGTCAGGAGCTCCGCTCATGCCCGTATGCACCCTCGTCGGGCGGCCCTCGCCCGCGGAACCCTGGAGGCTGCCGGGGCTGCGCCCGGCCCCCGCCTCCGGCGGCGCGGACAACGACTGGGCGACCGCGGCGTCGAGTTCCGTGCCGGCCTCGGTCAGCGCGGCGAACCTGGGCACCGGCCCCACCGCCGTGACCCACACCCGTCATGCCGGGCGGTCGGCCGTCGCGGCCCACACCGGTGCGGTTTTCGACCCGGCGCTGTCCTGGACCGACCTGGAGTGGTTGCGCGCACACACCGAACTGCCGCTGGTCGTCAAGGGCGTCCTCGATCCGCGTGACGTGGCCCGCGCCGCCGGACTGGGAGCGGACGCCGTGGTGGTGTCCAACCACGGCGGGCGCCAGTTCGCCGGGCGGTGGCGAGCATCACGGCACTGCCACCGGTCCGCGACGCGGTCCCGGACGGCTGCGCCGTGCTGCTCGACAGCGCGCCCGCCGCTCGTCACGCGGTGAGCAGGGGGAAGAGCGGGACGTCGGCCGCGGCCTTGAGGTACTCGGCTCCGGTGGTGCCACCGGTGCCCGATGCCTTTCCGATGATCTTCAGGGTGACGCCCCAGTGCGTGCGCTTCATGGCCTGCCACGTGGTGTCCAGGCGGCGCATCACCGCTTCGAGCCGGGCGGCGTCGGCCGCGTCCCAGTCACCGGCGTGCTCCAGGTACTCCTCCTGGAGGGTGGTGACCAGCGTGAACTGCGGGCCCTTCTCCGAGCCGTACGCCCCCTCCTTGCGCGGCGCGGCGCAGCGTTCGACCAGCCGGTAGGACTGCGACTGGATCGCGCTCGCACCGTGGGTGTACTCCCGGATCACGGCGAACGCCTCGGGCGGCATGGTGGTGAGCACCCGGTAGAGCGGCCCGGTGGCGTGCGAGAGCCGGAGCTCCGCCCCGTCCAGGGCGTCGACCGCCTCCGGCACCCGGCCCAGCCGCACCGCGTCGACCGCGCGCAGCTGCGCCCGCGCCACCTGTGTGAACAGCCGCTCGAAGAGCTGGATGCAGCGGATGAACATGTACTCGTCGTGGAGCGTCGTCACCGGCAGCAGGGCGATGTCCACCGCTCGCCGCACCGGGAGCGGGGCACGGTCCCGGATCGCGGCCGCCGCGTCCCGTCCGGCACCGGCCGGTGGCCGGTCCCCGGGGGCCGCGGCGAGCGCGGCCCGCAGGGCCCGGACCTCCGCGAGCGGACCCGCGTCCGCCACCGCCCGGGGGGCGAACTCGCCGAGCCGGGCGAGCGCCCGCAGGACGGCCGTGGTCCTGGTCCGCTGCCGGGCGGCTGGTCCGGCACCGAGCAGGGCCTCGGACTCGACCACCGCGAGCTCCGCCAGCAGGGTCGCCAGCAGGACGTCCTCGGCCGCCGCCGGGTCCGCGCCCTCCCACTCGGCGATCTCCAGCAGTTCGTGCCCGGCGTAACTGTCGTACGCCATGGCCTGGTCGGCGAAGGTCAGCGGCAGCCACTTGTCGAGCAGCCAGGCGTCCGGCGAGGACCAGGCGCGCGGGGGTCCCGCGCACAGCAGCCGGGCGCGGGCGCCCCGGAGCAGGGCGACCAGCTCCGGCGCGGCGGCGGCCTTGCCGACCTGCCGGTAGTACCCGGCGATCGCGTCATACGGGAAGGTCCGGATCGCCTCCGCCCCGAGCGGCCGCCGGGACCAGTCGGTGACGGCCTCCAGGGCGCGCCGCAGTGACCGGGCGGCCTCGCCCCCTCGCGCCGCGGTGAGGGCCGGTCCGCCGACGCCCGGCGGTTCGCCCTCACCGGGCCAGGGGAGCCCTTCGGGGGCGGCCGCCGGGCCCAGGCCCTGTCCGGTGGATCTCATCGGGCCCGCGACGCCTGGCACCGCACCTCGCTGCGTTGTCGGAGTCGCCCGAGTACGCCCAGTACGAGGGCGATCCTCCGCCTTGCGATCCACGGCACCAGACGCCGCGGGCTGCTCCTCAAAGATCCACCGAACAGGGCCTAACTCCGCCATGCGCGGGCGGCCGCTCTCCGCCTCCCCACGGCGACTAGGCATGTTCCCTGTCCATGGCCTGTATGAGGCTCTTGGGCCGCATATCGGTCCAGTTCCGCTCGATGAAGTCCAGGCACACCTGCCGGGTGTCCGGGCCGTGCGCCGTCTCCCAGCCGGCGGGCACCTCCACGAACTCCGGCCACAGCGAGTGCTGGCCCTCGTCGTTGATGAGCACCAGGAAGGTTCCGTCGGTGTTGTCGAAGGGGTTGGTCATCGTGTCGCTCCTTGTCGTCCCGAGGCGGGCCGCGGCATCAGGTCGCGCAGCACGCCTGTGATCACATCCAGTGCCGCCGGTGTGGTCATCTCCAGGTGGGCGCAGTCCACTTCGTGCTCCTGGATCCCGCCCGTCACATAGGGGGCCCACGCCTTGACGGCGTAGGGGTGGTCCACGCCGTGTCGGCCCGCACGGAACGCCACCACGTCCCCGTGGAAGACCTCGGGCACGAAGTCGCGGGCCACCCGCAGGTTGTTACCGGTCACCCTTCTGAGCGCCGCGATGCCCTCCTCGCCCAGACTTGCCAGCGGGCCCTCCTCCTCGCGCAGCCGGGCGGCGACCTCGGACGCCTCCAGGGGGCCGTCCTCGTCCGCCGGGTCAAGACCGATATCGATGAGGAGGGCGGCCAGGATCTCCTGTTCCAGGTCCTCGCTGGTCTCGTCCGCGTCCTCCGGGGCGGGGAAGGAGTCCAGGAAGCCGAGCAGTTCGACCTCCGCGCCCTCGCTTTGCAGCATGGTCGCCATCTGGTGGGCCACCAGGCCGCCGAAGGACCAGCCGAGCAGCCGGTACGGGCCCTTGGGGTGCACCGAGCGGATGCGTTCGATGTAGTCCGCGGCCATCTCCCGCAGGGTGGGCGCCAGGGCTTCGCCGCCGCTCAGTCCGCGCGCCTGGAGGGCGTAGACCGGCGATTCGGGGCCGAGCCGGGTGATGAACCCCGAATAGCACCAGCCGAGGCCGACGGCGGGGTGGACGATGAACCAGGGGGCGCCGCCCTTCCCGGCGCGCAGCCGCAGCAGCGTGTCGAACGGGTCGTCCTCCTGGTGCAGCCGCCCCGCCAGGGCCGCGACAGTCGGCGCCTCGAAGACACTGCGGATCGAGGATCCGGTCCCCAGCTCGGCGCGGATCCGGTTGACCAGCCGGGTCGCCAGCAGGGAGTGGCCGCCCAGCTCGAAGAAGTCGTCGTCGATGCCCACCCGTTCCAGACCCAGCGTCTCGGCGAAGAGCCGGCAGAGCACCTCCTCCTGCGGGGTCCGCGGTGTGCGGGAGGAGACCCGGGCCGCGAAGTCCGGGGCGGGCAGCGCCTTGCGGTCCAGCTTCCCGTTGGGGGTCTGCGGCAGGGCCCGGAGCGGCAGCACGGCCGAGGGCACCATGTAGTCGGGCAGCGTCCTGCGGAGATGGGCGCGCAGTTCGCCGGGGTCCACTCCGGTCTCCTCGGGGACCACGTAGCCGACGATCCGCGCGTCACCCTCCCGGTCCTCGCGCACGATGACCACGCTGCGGGCCACCGCGGGGTGGGCGGAGAGCGCCGCTTCGATCTCGCCGAGTTCGATCCGGAAACCGCGCACCTTGACCTGGTGGTCGGCCCGGCCGACGAAGAACAGCTCGCCGTCGTCCGTCCACCGCACCAGATCGCCGGTGCGGTACATCCGCGAACCGGGTGGTCCGTACGGATTGGCCACGTAGCGCGCGGCGGTGGCTCCCGGCCGGTGGGTGAAGCCGCGGGCCAGACCGACGCCCGCCAGGTACAGCTCTCCCGTCACTCCGGCCGGTACCGGGCGCAGACCGGGACCGAGGACGTACAGCTGGGTGTTGGCGATGGGCCGGCCGATGGTGGCCTGGCCGGTGAACGGTTCCGGCAGGTCGGCCACGGTGGAGTAGACCGACGCCTCGGTCAGCCCGTAGAGGTTCACCACCGAGGCCCCGGCCTCCTGGAGGCCGCGCGGGATGTTCTCGCCGAACCGTTCGCCGGCGAGCTGGATCCGCAGCCCCCGGGGGAGTTCGGCGCCCGCGCCCAGGACGCTCTGCCACAGGGAGGGGGTGCCGGAGATCACCGTGGCGCCTGTCCCGCGGATCGCCGCCGCCAGCACCCGGGGGTCCCGGGCGGCGTCGGGCGGCGCGATCATCACGGCCGCGCCGACCGCGAGAGGGCCCAGGAACTCGTAGACGGACATGTCGAATCCGACGGCCGCCAGGGCGAGCAGACGCACCCCCTGCCGCACCCCGAGCCGCTCGTCCATGCCGAGGACCACGTTGCACAGGCCGCGGTGCGGGGTCGTGAGCCCCTTGGGAGTGCCGGTGGAGCCGGAGGTGTAGATCAGATAGGCCGGATGGTCGGGCAGCAGCGGGGCCACCCGTTCCGGATCGTTGAGGTCCTGTCCGTCGTGGTGTGCGGCCTCGGCGGCGAACCCGGTGTCGTCCAGGCACCAGTGGCCGGTGCCCTCCGGCAGACCCGCGGCCCCGGCCCGGGTGGTCAGGACGGCCACCGGCCGGGCGCTGTCCAGGATCAGTTCGATGCGCTCACGGGGGTGGTCGAGGTCCACCGGCAGATAGGCGCCCCCGGACTTCAGCACCGCGAGCACCGCGACGGCCAGGTCCGTGGACCGCCGCAGGGCGAGCGCGACCACCGACTCCGGACCCACCCCCCGGGAAACCAGCAGCCGGGCCAGCCGGTTGGCGCGCGCGTTCAGCTCGGCGTAGGTGAGCGCCGTCCCGTCCTCGTCGAGCGCGAGCTCGTCCGGTGTCCGCCGGACCTGGGCCTCGAACAGCTCGGGATAGGTCTCGGCGGGGAGCGCGCGGGCGGTGTCGTTCCACTCCACCAGGATCCGCCGCCGCTCGGCCTCGTCCAGTACGTCCACGTGGGCGGCGAGCCGGCCGGGGTCGGCCACCGCGGCGTCCAGGACCCGCCGCAGCCGGTCCGACCAGCCCAGGACCCGCTGCCGGGAGAACAGGTCCGGGCGGTAGTTGAAGCGCACGCGGAGCGCCGGACCGGGAATCACCGTCACGGTGAGCGGGTAGTGCGCGGCGGCCCGGCCCTCCGTGCCGGTGATCTCCAGACCGTCGTGGCCGAGGGTGCTCGCCCCGGCCGGTGCCGGATAGTTCTCGAAGACGTAGAGGGTGTCGAAGAGTTCACTGCCCACACCGGAGAGCCGCTGGAGCTCACCGACACCGATGTACTCGGACTCGCCCAGCGCGCCGCGCTCGTCCTGCACCCTGCTCATCAGCCCGGCCAGCGACTCACCGGGTGCCATGCGCACACGGACCGGGACGGTGTTCGCGAAGAGGCCGATCATCGTCTCCACGCCGGGCAGTTCGGTCGGACGGCCGGAGACCGTCGTACCGAACACCACGTCGTCGCGGCCGGTGAGCCGGGAGAGCACAAGCGCCCAGGCGCCCTGGATTACCGAGTTGAGGGTCAGCCCGTGGCCGCGGGCCACGTCGGTGAGCGCCGCCGTGGTGGCCTCGTCCAGCTCGATCTCGAACTCGTCCGGAACCACCGTCTCCCGGCCGGCCCCGGCGGGGCCCAGCAGTGTCGGCTCCTCCAGCCCGGCGAGCGACCGCCGCCACGCGGACAGCGCGGTCTCGCGGTCGCGGCCGCCCAGCCAGGCCAGGTAGTCGCGATAGGGGGTGACGGCGGGCAGTGTGTGATCGGCCCCGCCGTGCGCGTACATGGTGAACAGCTCGTTCAGCAGCAGCGGCACCGACCATCCGTCGAGCAGGATGTGATGGCTGGTCAGCACGAACCGGTAGGTGTCGGCACCGAGCCGGATCAGCAGGCAGCGCAGCAGCGGCGGGGTCTTCAGGTCGAAGCGCTCGGCGCGGTCCTCGGCGAGGATCGCGGACAACCGCTCCTCGCGCCGGGCGGACTCCTCGGCCGACAGGTCGACCTCCCGCCAGGGCAGCTCGACCTCGGCCGGCACGACCTGCACCGACTCGCCGCTGCGCCGCTGGCGGAAGGCGCCGCGCAGATTGGCGTGCCGCCGCAGCAGCCCGGCGCAGGACCGGCGCAGCGCCTCGGCGTCCAGGCGGCCGCGCAGTGCGAACGCGAGCTGGAGGTGGTAGACGTCGGCGGCCTTCTCGTCGTACAGCGAGTGGAAGAGGAAGCCTTCCTGCAACGCGGTCAGCGGTAGTACGTCCTCGATCCTGGCTCGCTTCATCCTGACTCCCCGTCCTCGGTGAACATGTCGGTCTCGAACTCCTCGATCTCGTCCTGGTCCAGCAGCACCAGGTCGAAGTCGGAGGAGGTGGCGCCCCCCGCGCCGATGGTGGCGGTGTGCCGGGCGATGGTCTCGAGCGCCCGCACCCAGGTGTCGGCCAGGTCCCGTGCGGCGGCCTCGTCCAGCACACCGGCGGGCCAGGTCCATACGGCGGTCAGCTCGGCGCCCCCGGCACCGGGCCGGGTGATCGCGTTGACCTCCAGCACGTGCCGGAGCGGCATGGTGTCGGCCAGGGGCGGACCGGCCGCCTCGTCCGGTGCCGCCTCGGGTGCCGGTTCCCAGTCGGCGTCCGGGGCCGTGGTGTCGAATCTGCCGAGGTAGTTGAAGCCGATCTGCGGGGCGGGCAGCGCGGCGAGTTCCGGCCCGGTGTCCGGGTTGAGATACCGCAGCAGACCGTAACCGAGGCCGTCCCCGGGCACCGCGCGCAGCTGCTCCTTGATCCGCTTCAGCAGCCGTCCGACGGTGGGGCCCGCCGCCCAGAAGTCGTCCCAGTCCACCGTGGACGCATCCTTGGTCACGTCCGTGGACGCATCCGTGGACACCTGGAGCCGGACCGGGTGGAGCGAGGTGAACCAGCCCATGGTGCGGGAGAGATCGAGCCCTTCCACCAGGCCGTGCCGGCCGTGGCCCTCGAGGTCGACCACGACGGGCGCGGCACCGTCCCCGGTGTCCCGACGGGCCGTCACCGCGATGGCCAGCGCGGTCAGCAGTACGTCGTCGACGCGCGCGTTGAACGCCGCGGGCACCCGGCTCAGCAGGGCGTCGGTCACCGGCGCGGGCAGCGTGACGGTCAGGGACCGGGCGGTGGCGGCGATGTCCCGAGTGGGGTCCAGGTCGCGGCTGCCCAGGAGCGGGCGCGGCCCCTCACCGACCGTGCGCCAGTAGCCCAGTTCGGCCGTCACGGAGCCCGCCGTCGCCTGTTCGGCCAGCGTCCGGGCCCAGCGCCGGAACGAGGTGCCGACCGGCGTCGGCCGCGGTGCGCGGCCGTCGGACACGGCGCTCCAGGCGGCTGCCAGATCCGGCAGCAGCACCCGCCACGACACCCCGTCCACCGCCAGGTGGTGGACGGCCAGCAGCAGCCTGCCGGAGCGGCCGGGGCCGGTGTCGAACCAGACGGCCTCCAGGACGGCGCCGACCGCCCCGACCGCGCCGACCGCCCCGTCCTCGGGGTTGAGCCGCCGGAAGGCCGCCGCGGATTCGCCGGCCAGGACGGCGCGCAGCGCCGCGTCGTCCAGCCCCGCGGCGTCCACGCGCCGTACGCGGCCGGCGGCCGGGACCGCGCCGGGGGGCCGCACCCGCAGCCGCCAGGACGCGTCCAGGACTTCCAGCCGCAGCACGTCGTGGTGGTCCAGCACCGTCTGCACCGCCCGGACCAGGCTCTCCTCGGTGAGAGCCGCGGGCACCCGCAGCAGCACCGACTGATGGAGACCGGCCAGCGTGCCGCCGCGCGCCCGCAGATCGTGCATGACCGGGGTGAGCGGCAGCTCCCCGGTACCGTCGTCCCCGGCGGTCTCTCCGGCCGCCTCGACGGCCGCGGCGGCCAGCCGGGCCACCGTCTTGAGCTGGAACACCTGCTTGGGCGTCAGGGCCAGACCGGCCGCCCGGGCCCGGCTGACCAGCTGGATGGAGCCGATGCTGTCGCCGCCGCGCTCGAAGAAGTTGTCCTGCGGCCCCACCCGGTCCAGGCCGAGGATCTCGGCGACCAGCCGGCACAGCACTTCCTCCCGCTCGGTGGCCGGCGCCTGCTCCGGGGCCGGACCGGGGGCCACCGGGACGGGCAGCGCCGCGCGGTCCAGCTTGCCGTTGGGGGTGAGCGGCAGCGCGTCCAGGCGCACCACGGCCGCGGGCACCATGTAGTCCGGCAGCACGGTGCCGAGGTAGGCGCGCAACGCGTCCGCGTCCGGCCCCGGTTCACCGCCGGTGGGCACGACGTAGGCCACCAGGCGCTTGTCGCCCGGCCGGTCCTCGCGGACGACCACCGCGTTCTGCGCGACCGCCGGATGGCGGCCCAGCACCGCCTCGATCTCGGCGGGCTCGACCCGGAAACCACGCACCTTGGCCTGGTCGTCGGCCCGGCCCACGAACTCCAGTGTGCCGCCCTCCCGCCACCGCACCTGGTCGCCGGTGCGGTACATGCGCGTGCCGGGCGCCCCGAACGGGTCGGCCACAAAACGCTCGCCGGTCAGCCCCGGACGGTCGAGGTATCCCCGCGCCAGGCCGGCGCCGGCGATGTACAGCTCCCCGACCACGCCCACCGGGACGGGTGCCAGCGAGCCGTCGAGCACGTAGACCCGGGTGTTCGCGAGCGGTCGGCCGATCGGCACCCGCTCGCCCAGTGCGGCCTGTGCGGTGATCCGGTGCCGGGTGGCGCACAGGGTGATCTCGGTCGGCCCGTACAGATGCCGTACGACCAGGTGGGGGCTGTGCCGCAGCACGCTCTCCACGGCGGTCACCGACACCACGTCGCCGCCGGTGAGGATCTCCCGTACGCCGCCGAGCGAGCCCGCCAGCTCGTCGGCGACGACGCGGAAGAGCCCGGCGGTGAAGTGCACGGCGGTGATGTCCTCGTCGGCGATGAGCCGTTTGAGGACGGCCACGTCGACGTCCCCGGGCGGTGCCAGTACCACTCGTCCGCCGGTCAGCAGCGGCACCCACAGCTCGTAGTCGGAGATGTCGAAGGCGTACGGCGCGTGCATCAGGACGCGGTCGTGGTTCCCCGGCTCCCAGCACGGGTCCAGCGCCAGCTCCAGCAGGGACCGGTGGCTGACCGCGATGCCCTTGGGCTCACCGGTGGAGCCGGAGGTGTGCATCACATAGGCGAGCTGGCCGGGGCGCACCGCCACCTCGGGCGCGGTCGGCTCCCCGCGCTCCGGTCCGGGGTCCGCGCCGATCACCACGGTGCGCACCGTGGACGGCAGGCCCCGGTCGTGCCATGCGGTGTCCGTGAGCAGCAGACGCGCCCCGCCGCGGCGCAGCACCTCGCGCATCCGCTCGCGGGGGTACCCCTCGTGCAGGGGTACGTAGGCGGCGCCCGCCTTGAGGATGCCCAGCAGGGCGGTCACCAGGCCGGCCGAGCGCTCCATGAGGACGCCGACTCGCTCCTCCGGCCGCACGCCGAGCGCGATCAGGTGGTGGGCCAGCCGGTTGGCCCGTGCGTCGAGTTCCGCGTAGCTGAGCTCCCCGTCCGCCGCTCGTACGGCGATGGCGTCCGGCCGGCGGCGCAGTTGGACGGCGAACGCCTCGCACACGGTGGTGACGCCCTCCGGGAGGGCCACCGCGGTGTCGTTCCACTCCTCGACCACCTGGTGCCGCTCGGCCTCGTCCAGGATGCCGAGGGCGCTGATGGGACGGTCCGGGGCGGCCAGGGCCGCACGCAGGAACCGGCCCAGCCGCGCGACGATCCGCTCCGCGGTGCCGTGGTCGAAGAGGTCGGTGCTGTACTCGAGCATGCCCTCGATCCCCGCGCAGGCGCTCTCGCCGGGGCCCTCGGCCCGTCGTTCGCGCAGGCTGAGCGAGAGGTCGAATTTGGCCGCCGCCGCCTCGACCGGCTCCAGGGCCAGGCTCAGTCCGGGCAGCTCCAGCGAAACCCGGGGGGTGTTCTGGAAGGCCAGCAGAATCTGGAAGAGCGGCTGCCGGGACAGCGACCGGACCGGTTTGACCGCCTCCACCAGGCGCTCGAAGGGCAGGTCCTGGTGGGCGTAGGCGGCCAGGTCCGCCGCCCGCACCCGCTCCACCAGGGCGCGGAAGCCGGGATCGCCCGAGGTGTCGGTGCGCAGCACCACCGTATTGGCGAAGGACCCCACCAGGTCGTCGAGTGCGTCGTCGGTACGGCCCGCGATGGGGCTGCCGATCGGGATGTCCTCACCGGCGCCGAGCCGGGTCAGCAGCGCGGCCAGCGCGGCCTGCACGACCATGAAGACGCTGGCCGAACTCTGCCGGGCCAGTGCGGCGGCCGCCTCGTGGATCCCGGCGTCCCAGAGCACCGGGACGCGGCCGCCCCGGTACCCGGGCTCGGCGGGCCGCTGCCGGTCGGTGGGGAGGGGCAGTTCCTCGGGCAGTCCGGCCAGCGCCTCGCGCCAGTAGGACAGTTGCCGGGAGGCCACGCTGCCGGGGTCCTCCTCGTCGCCGAGGAGTTCGCGCTGCCAGAGCGTGTAGTCCGCGTAACTCACCGGAAGCGGCGGCCACGCCGGCTCCGTGCCCGCCAGCCGCGCGGCGTAGGCGGTGCCCAGGTCGCGCGCGAGCGGCGCCATCGACCAGCCGTCGGCGGCGCTGTGGTGGACGACCAGCACGAGCACATGATCCGCGGGAGTGAGCGTGAACAGGCTGACGCGCAGGGGAGTTTCGGCCGCCAGGTCGAATCCGGTCCGGGCCGCCGCGGCGACCAGGCGGGGCAGCTCGTCCTCGGTGGTCTCCGCGACGGTCAGCGGGCAGTCGGCGCTCCCGGGCGCCAGGATCCGCTGCTCGGCCCGCCCGTCGGTGTCGACCAGCAGGGTGCGCAGGACTTCGTGGCGGGCCATCAGGTCCCGCAGCGCGGCCCGCAGCGCGGTGTGGTCGACCGCACCGGTCAGGCGCAGCGCCACCGGCATGTTGTAGAGCGCTTCGGAGCCTTCCTCGCGCAGCCGCTCCAGGAACCACAGCCGGTGCTGGGCGAAGGACAGGGGCACCGACTCCGGCCGGGGACGCGCCGTCAGGGCCGGCCGGGCGGTGCTGCCCGGGGTGGCGCCCGCCGCCACCCCGGCAACCGTGGGCGCGTCGAAGAGCAGCCTGAGGGGCATCTCGATGCCCAGCTCCGACCTGATCCGGCTGACCAGGCGGGTGGCGAGCAGGGAGTGGCCGCCCAGGTCGAAGAAGTTGTCGTCGACGCCGACCTGTTCGACGTCGAGCACCTCGGCGAACAGCCCGCACAGCACCTCTTCGAGACCGCCGCGCGGCGTACGGCCCGATCCCGCCCCTCCGCCGTACGCGGGCGCGGGCAGCGCGGCGCGGTCCACCTTTCCGGTGGGCGAGAGCGGGATCGTGGG
>NZ_JAERRF010000080.1 GCF_016741875.1 Streptomyces coffeae
CTCCGCCCCCGAGCACTACACGCTCGGCCCCCTCGGCGCCACGCTGCTCGCCGCCCACACCGGATGCGAACTCACCACCCTGGGCTGGCGCCCCACCGCCACCGGCCGCATCGCCTACTCCCCCTGGCTGGGCCACGACACGGGCGTCAACGAACTCCTCACCCTCCTGGCCGCCTACGCCCGCCACACCCCCGGCAGCGGTCTGACCCTGTGGCTGTCGGAACGCTTCTGCGCCCGCCGCTGGGAGGACATGATCCGCCCTGACGCCTACGCCCACTGGCAAGACCCGTCCAGCGCAGCCGAGGACCGGCGCCTGTTGCCGTTCTTCCTCGAGTACGACACCGGCACACAGTCCCTGTCCCGGGTGGAGGCCAAACTCGCCGGATACGCCGCCTTCACCGCCTCCACCGGCACCCGCCCCGCCCTGCTCATCCACACCCGCACCGCCTCCCGTGACCGAGCCATCCGCCACCGCCTCACCCAACCCGCGCGCGAACTGGGCCTGCGCGTCGCCACCTCCTCTTTGGACTTCACCACCACGACGCCCTGGGGCTCCTGGTGGACCCCGCTCGAACCCGCAGCCCGCCGCACCACACTGATCGCCCTCGCCGCCCACTGGACCGATCTGACCCCGGCCGCAGGTCTCGAGCCCACCGACGCCGACACCGCCCTGGCCCTCCCCGTCCCCCCACTGCCACCCACAACACAATCCTGATGAGCCTGCTCGCCAAGGCCACCGCCGGCGTCGGCTGTGCGATGCTCGCTCTGCCTCTGCTCGCCGTGTGTCTGGTCGCCGCACTGCTCAGTTCCCTCAACCCCGGATCGAGCAGCACCTCGGCCACCCCCGGCAAGAACTCGCTCGCCGACATCCCCCCAGCCATGCTCGCCCTCTACCAAAGGGCCGCCCCCGAATGCCCGGGCCTGTCCTGGACGATCCTCGCCGCCATCGGCAAGGCCGAGACCAACCACAGCCGCCACCCCACCATGAAATCCTCAGCAGGCGCGGTCGGGCCCATGCAATTCCTGCCGGCCACCTTCAAAACCTACGCACACCCCGTACCCCCGGGCGGGAAACGACCGCCCACCCCATGGGACCCGGTCGACGCCGTATTCGCCGCAGCACGCCTGCTGTGCGCGAACGGCGCCAAGCACAGCCAGAACCTCAAGCACGCGATCTACGCCTACAACCACTCCCACACCTACGTCGCCGACATCCTGCGGATCGCACGACGCTATGCCACCACCTCCCCAACAACCAGCCCCGGAACCGCCACCAGCTCCGCGCGCGCATCGCCTGTGGTCGCCTTCGCTCGTCGCCAGCTCGGCACCCCATACGTGTGGGGCGGCGACGGCCCCGCCGAGGGCGGCTTCGACTGCTCCGGCCTGACCAAAGCCGCCTACGCCAGCGCCGGGATCACCATCCCGCGCGTGGCACAAGACCAGTACGACGCCGGACCCCGACTGGCCACACAAGAACAACTCCTGCCCGGAGACCTGCTGTTCTTCGGCACCGGGCCCCACGCCATCACCCACGTCGGGATCTATGCAGGCAGACACCACATGATCGACGCGCCCCGTCCAGGGGCTGCGGTCCGCGAAGCCCAAGTCCGGCTGACCAGTGCCACCTATCAGGGCGCGACCCGCCCGAACCTGCGCGGTGCCCGGTGAGCACCCAGCCCACCCAGGCCGAAGTCGATGCCCTGCTACGCGCCCTGGTCCGCATCCTGGCCGGCGTCGCCGTCCTCGCGCTCGTCTTCACCGCCGTCAACGTCACCGGTTTCGCCACCGACCACCACATCCCCTGGCCCATCGCCCTCCTCCTCGACCCGATGGTCGCCCTCACCCTCACCACGGTTCTCTACGCCGACGCCCGCCTCGCCGCCTGGGGCATCCCACCACCACGCTGGTCAACCACCCTGCGCTGGTCCGCAGGTCTCACCGCAACCCTCATGAACACCTGGACCTCGCTCTGGCCCGACGACCACATCGGCTGGCCCCGCCACGCAAACCCCGCCGGAGTGCTCCTGCACTCCGTACCCCCACTCCTCCTCATCGGACTGACCGAAACCGTCGCCGCCTACCGCCGCTGCACCACCCACCTGCACCCCACCACCGCACCCCAGCAGGTCCACCCGCACCCCACCACCGCACCGCTCCGGGAGCAGCACGGGAACACTCCGGGAGCACCCGCACCCGTCACCCCATCATCCGCCGGGGCCCCGCCCCCCACACCGCACCCGAAGCCCGCCCCGCACCCCCGCCCGCTCAACAACCCGCACCCGCACCCGCACCCGACGGGCGATGGCTCACAGGAAACGCCCGCGCACCCCGACGGGCCGCACCCTGCCCCCAACACCCCCGCACTCCAGCCCCGCACGGATAACCGCGCAGCGGCCGAGCTGTACGCGCAAGCCCTCGCCCTGGACGCCGCCGCACGGCAGAGCACCGGACAGCCGGTCAGCATCCGGCAGCTCCGACGCCACCTGCACCTGGGCCAACGACGCGCCCGTGAACTGCGCACCCGCCTCGATACCCACCACGCCCCGGGAGCACTCGCACCCCGCACCGCACCCGGGCCCACACCTCACCAGCCGACCCCGGATGCACCCGTGGGGGTGAGGGGAGCGGCTTGACTTGTCGGCCACCGCAGAGCGTCCATGGTGGTCGCCCGCGATCTACCGCGTAGGCCACGCGCCGCGAGCACCCCGGCCGGGGCTCTCTCCAACCACCAACCATCCGTCGTGGGAGGCCCCATCATGTCAACCACCCCCAACATCCCTCACCCGCCGTCCACAGACCGCCCCGACCCCCAACAGCTCACCGGCGCTGAAGCCGCCGTATGGGCCGTGCTGAGCAGCCAGCCCGGTGCCACGAGCGCCGACCTCGCCCAAGCTGCCGGAGCCGGCCGCTCCACCACGACCAAAGCCCTACGTGTCCTGGAACAAATGGGCCTCGCCCGCTGCGAGACAAGCGCCGCCGAAGGCCGCGGGCGCCCCGTCAATTACTGGTATGCCACTCCGTCGCCGGACAACGACCCCGGCTTCTCAACGAACACCCCGCAGGAGCCGTCGCCCGAGACCATCACAGGGCCCGAGCCCGCAACACCGCACACCGGCGACTCCGCCCACGCGGCAGAGCCGCCCACGTGCGGGGACGACAGGTCGCGCCACGGCGAGACCCACGTCAACGAACCTGACAGTGACGCTGAGCACACGGAGCACGAGGACCAGTCCGATGCCCCACGGGAGTCGGAACGGGAGACGGAGTCCGACGGCTCGCCGACTCCGGCTCCCGCTCCCACGCCCCGGGTAGCGGGAACAATGCCTCCCGGAGCACCGGAACCAGTCCGACCGACCGCCCTGTCCGGCACAGACAAGGTCCGCCTCGCTCCCGGCGCCCTGCGCCAAATGGTCATCGACCACCTGACCGCGCATCCCAACGAGGCGTTCACAGCCACCCGCATCAGCCGGACCATCGCGAAGAGCTCCGGCGCGATCGCCAACGCCCTGGCCACCCTGACCAAGCAAGGCATCGCCGAACAGGTCACCGAACACCCGCGCACCTACCGCCTCGCCACCACACCCGCCAACGGCGACGCATAGACCAGCCGACGGCCCACGGGCCGGGTGCCGCCCCACAACCAGCAGGGCGACAACCCGGCCCTTGCTCTGGGCCCACAGGTCATCCCCCGACCCCATTGGCTCCAGTTGGAGCCACGGTGGCTCGCCACTGGCTCCCCGGTGGCGCGCCGATGGCTCGGTCGGACACACTGGCTCTGTTCACTAGTACCAGCAGCAGTGGTTCACCGGTTTGAGCAGTGTCCGGGGTCGGCTGGCCTTCGAACAGTGCAGGAGTCTGACCCGCGCCGAGGCAGCCAATTACGGCTGAGGGCCCTGGGTGCCGAGGCACTGACGGCCATCTGCTCAGACACCGTCGTCGAGTACCAGCCCGCAGATCGCCCCCCTGCGCCCCTTCCACCTCGCGCGGCGGGCGGCCTTTGCTGCGCCCCGTTCCTCGCGACCTCGGTCCTGCTCAGGCGGCGTCCCAGGGGTGAGCCCAGCCGCCGCGCCAATCCACCCAAGCCGGATCGTCGATCATCTCGTACGTCGACGCGGGCCTTGAACCAGCGTGAGTGACCAGACGCCCCCGCAGCAGCCCTGATCCCCAAGCGGTTCTCCCCGCTCGAGTACCTCAACCTCAACGTCCCGGAACAGCTTCAGAAGGGAGCGCATGTACGCAGCAGATGCCTGTTTCCTGCGGTATCTCCCCTCTAGATATCGGTGCGTCCCCCGAAATAGGAGGGGACCTCGGCTTTGAGGGTCTTCTCGATCTCCTGGTACGTGCTGGAGTGGGACAGCGGGGTGTTGTGGAGAGCGAACCGAAGGTCACTGGCCAGAGCCTTCAAGGTCACTTCCTTGCCCGGCTCAGCGGCCTGCCGGCGGGCTTCAGCCAGGAGATCCGCAAAGAGCGACACCGCGTTGCTGAGGTTCGTCTCCCACAGCCACGCGAAGACGTTCCCGAAGGGGTCCCCGGGGTGTGCTACACCGCTGTTGGCGTAGTTCCTGGCGAGATCGATCGCCTCGTGACAGATGAACCCCGTGAGCAGGTGCTCGTATGTGCGCAGCGGTACCTCGATGTTGTTCACTTCCGCTCCCCGGATGCAGATGACGGTCTGTTCACGACGGACTCAAGGATGGTTCCGGTGCGGGTTCAGCCGGTGCGGCCGTACTGAGAGCGCAGCCTGCTGACGAGGCCACTTATCTCAGTGGGGGAAAACACTGTGACGTCCTCGTCCGTGGCGTTTCCGACAGCGACCTGCCACCGGCCTCGCTCGTCTCGGGCAACCTGGATGGGTGGTTGCGCCAGCCACGTTGTGTCGATGCCGCGCCGTACGACCACGCCTATGAGTGCCGGATGCGTCGGCCCGGGGCCGAGCGGGGAACCTGGGGTCATCAGGAGATCGGCTAACGCCTCGATCGCGTCGTCGCCCCGCACGCCTTCCGTGATGGAACCGGAGTGCCCGCCACCCTGATCTATCAAGGTCACAGCCAAGTACGTGCAGTCCTCGTGGCGCTTCCACGGGGGAATCTTCCAGGAGAAGGTCATGGCTGCATCCTCCCCTGCACGCACGGTCTTGAAGTGGTCTTGGACGACCTCTGACGGCACGGCGATGTGTTCCAGCCACGCCCCGATGGACGCCTGCTGTCCGGACCCGCGTGGCGCTAGCATCTGCGGACTGAAAACTCGGGGGAGGCCAGGACAGATGCCGTGGTCATTACTGAACAAGCCCTGGCTGCGTTCGGTGGTGCAGCTCGTTCAGCTCTTCGTGGCACCGAATCGGGACGATGTCTATGAGCAGTGCGTTTGGGCCGCGCTGGATGAGCCTCCACGGGCACGCAAGCTGGGGAAGAGGCCGGGAACCTCGCGGCGCGACGTCTTTGACGAGATGCACCGCTCCATGTACAGAAATGCGGCCTACACCCAGGCTGATGGCCCGGAACGGGCCGCCTACGACAAAGCCGTTGTCGACCTGGAGCGGGCACGGGCCAAACAGCAGGCGGCCGCAGACGAGCCTGAGTGGAACTGGAAAGTCGTCTGCGTGCTGCTGTCCGCAGCTGGCCTGACCGTGCTCATCACCGGCGGCCTCATGGCCCTGCTGGTAGCCCTCTTCAGCACCGCACTGCTGATCTTCATCCTGTTCTGGCGCGGCACCGCCGTCTGGTTCAACCTCCGGTACTGCCTGCTCGCCGCCGTCCTGAGCATCTCGTGCGCTGCTGCACGCGCCGAGCTCAGCTATCGCGCCGTGGTGTGGGGCGTGGTCCTCTTCGACAAGGGCATCGTCCCCGTAATGGACGGCATGATCCGTCACCTCATGGGCGAAGACCCCGACTCCCTCTTCGTCCCGCAGGGGACGTCGAAGGGCCTGCGCGCACCACGCGCACCGGGCTTTGTCGTCCAGACCGAAGCCATGGAGCAGTTGCACCGCAAGCTCAACCACTTGGACGAGGGCACCATCGCGGTATGTGGCCCTCGTGGAGTAGGCAAGTCCACCCTGCTGGAAAACGCCACAGAGCAAGCAGCCTTCGGCGTCCTGATCCAGGCGCCGGCCACCTACGCCCCCCACGACTTCCTGATGTCGCTCTCGGTACGCCTGTGCCAGGACTACATGCAGCATGAGGGCTACCCCGCACCAGAATTCGCGCGCCTTTCCCCCTTCCACCGGATGCTGAGAAGTACGCGCCGCCGAATCAGGGCGCTGGGCCGCTGGTCGTCATTCGCACTGCCAGCAACCGCCCTGCTCGTCCTGGGAGTCTCCTCGGCCGCCCGCTCTCTTGTTTAGGACGGTCTCTTTT
>NZ_JAERRF010000081.1 GCF_016741875.1 Streptomyces coffeae
TGCCCGGCAGGCGGTGGAGGAGGTGCTGACCTGCCTCGAGGGCCGGCGCACCAAGCCGCTCGTGGTCAGTCATGCGTTCCATTCGCCGTTGATGGAGCCGATGATGGCGGAGTTTCGCGAGGTCGTGGCCTCGATCACGTACGCCCTGCCGCGCATTGCGGTGGTGTGCGATACGACCGGACTGCTGGGTGACGGCGGGGAGTTGAGCACCCCCGAGTACTGGGTGCGGCACGTCCGCGAGGCCGTCCGGTTCGCCGACGGCGTGCGGATGCTGGCTGCGCAGGGCGTCACCGCCTACCTGGAGCTGGGCCCCGTCGGCGTACTGACGCCGATGGTGCAGGAGACGCTGGAGGAGACCGAGATCCAGGCGGTCGCCGTCGCCGCCCAGCGCCCGGACCGCGGGCAGCCGCGCTCCCTCGTCGAGGCGCTGGCCGCCCTGTGGACGCACGGCGCCGACGTCGACTTCGCCGCCTTGACCTACGGCCGCCCGGTGGACCTGCCGACGTACGCGTTCCAGCGCCGCCGCTACTGGCAGCAGGACCTGCCGACCGGCGGCGGGGACCCGGGCACCTGGGGCCTGGTGGCCGCCGGGCACCCGATGCTCGGCGCCGCTGTCCCGCTGGCCGGCGGCGACGGCACCCTGCTCACGGGCAGCCTCTCGGTGCGCACCCACCCCTGGCTCGCCGACCACGTGGTGGCGGGCGCCGCCCTGGTCCCCGGCACCGGCCTGGTCGAGATGGCGGTACGGGCCGGCGACGAGGCGCGCTGCCCCCGCCTGGAGGAACTCGCCCTGCGAACACCGCTCGCGGTGCCGGCCTCCGGCAGCGTCGCCGTGCAGGTGCGGGTCGGCGAGGAGGACGACTCCGGCCGCCGCCCGGTCACCGTGTACGGGCGCCCGGACGGCGAGCGCGAGTGGACCCGGCACGCGGACGGCGTCCTCGCCCCGCAGGAGCCCGGCGAGGCCCCGGACCTGGCCGCGTGGCCGCCGGCCGGCGCGGAACCAGTGGAACTGGACGGCTTCTACGAGCGGTTGGCCGCCGAAGGCTACGGGTACGGGCCCGCTTTCCAGGGGCTCACAGCCGTATGGCAGCGCGGTGACGAGGTCTTCGCCGAGGTGCAGCTGGCCGAGCGGGAGCAGGCGGAGGCCGGCCGGTTCGGCCTGCACCCGGCGCTGCTCGACGCCGCGCTGCACGCGGGACTTGCTGCCGGTGACCCGGGCGGGGAGGTACGGCTGCCGTTCGTGTGGAGCGGAGTCAGCCTGTTCGCGGAGGGCGCCGCCCAGGTCCGCGTCAGGCTGGCCCCGCAGGGCGACGGGGGGCTGACCCTGCGCCTGGCAGACGTCGAGGGGCGGCCGGTCGCCGAGGTGGACCGGCTGGTGACCCGCCCGGTGACGGCCCGGCAGCTCAAGCGGTCCGCCGACCACGACGCACTGCTCCGGCTCGACTGGGACCTGGTCGCTGCGGACGGCACGGTGCCGTCCGGGCAGTGGACGGTGCTCGACTCGGAAGGCGAAGTTCCGGCAACCGGTGCCGAGTTCAGGGTGCTGACGGTGGCCCCGGCCGGGACCAGAGAGGTGCGCGGCGCGGTCCGCTCGGAGACCGGGCGGGTGCTGGGCGCCCTGCAGACCTGGCTCTCCGACGAGGGCCCCGCCGACGCACGGCTGGTCGTCGTCACCCGGGACGCGTTCACGGTGCGTGCCGGGGACGCGGCTCCGGATCCGGTGCACGGCGCGGTCTGGGGCCTGGTGCGCTCCGCGCAGACCGAGCATCCGGGGCGGTTCCTGCTCGTGGACCTGGAGGGCGGTGCCGACCTGTCCGACGCGCTGCCCGCGGCGCTCGCGGCCGACGAGCCCCAACTCGCCGTCCGAGGCGGCGACCTGTTGGTGCCGCGCCTCGGCCGGGCCGCCGACGGCGGGGCGCTGATCCCGCCGGCAGGCGAGCACTGGCGCCTCGATGTGACCGAGCCCGGCACCTTCGAGAACCTGGTCCTGTTGCCCGCGCCGGAGAAGGCGGCACCGCTCGGCCCGACCGAGATCCGCGTCGCGGTCCGGGCCGCCGGCCTCAACTTCCGAGACATCATGCTGGCCCTCGACATGTACCCCGAGCGCACGGCGATGGGAGGCGAGGCGGCCGGCGTCGTCACCGAGGTCGGGGCCGAGGTCACGGACTTGGCACCGGGGGACCGGGTGACCGGCGTGGTGCCCGGCACACTGGGCACCACCGCGGTGACCGACGCACGCACCATGGTGCGGATCCCCGACGCCTGGACGTTCGAGCAGGCAGCCTGCGTGCCGGTGGCCTACCTCACCGCGTACTACGGCCTGGCGGACCTCGCCGGGCTGCAGTCGGGCGAGCGGGTGCTGGTGCACGCGGCGGCGGGCGGCGTCGGCACCGCCGCTGTGCAGATCGCCCGCCACCTGGGCGCCGAGGTCTTCGCCACCGCGAGCCCCGGCAAGTGGGACGCTCTGCGCGCCGCCGGCCTCGACGCAACGCACACCGCATCCTCGCGCACCCTCGACTTCGAGCGGGAGTTCCTCGCGGCGACCGGCGGACGCGGCATGGACGTGGTCCTGGACAGCCTGGCCGGGGAGTTCGTGGACGCCTCGCTCAGGCTGCTGCCCGGCGGCGGCCGGTTCGTCGAGATGGGCAAGGCCGACCTGCGCGACCCGGCGCAGGTGGCCGCCGACCACCCCGGCATCACCTACCGCGCGTACGACATGACGGAAGCCGGCCTGGACCGCACGCAGGAGATCCTGACCGAGATCGTGCGGCTCTTCGAGACCGGTGAGCTGCACCACCCGCAGATCACCGCCTGGGACATCCGGCAGGCCCCGGAGGCCTTCCGGTACATGAGCCAGGCGCAGCACATCGGCAAGATCGCGCTGACCCTGCCGTCGGTGTGGAACACCGAGGGCACCGTCCTCATCAGCGGCGGCACCGGCACCCTCGGCGCGCTGCTCGCCCGGCACCTGGTGGCCGAACATGGTGTGCGCCACCTGCTGCTCGCCGGACGGCGTGGACTCGGCGCCCCCGGCGCGGCGGCGCTGAGCGAGGAACTGCAGGCCGTCGGCGCCGAAGTGTCCGTGGTCGCCTGCGACATCGCCGACCCGGACGCGGCTGCCGACCTGCTCGCCAAGATCCCCGCCGACCGTCCGCTGACCGCCGTGGTCCACCTGGCCGGCGTATTGGACGACGGCACCATCGAGGGGCTGACTCCGCAGCGGCTCGACACCGTGCTGCGGGGCAAGGCGGACGCCGCGCTCACCCTGCACGAGACCACCCGGCATCTGGACCTGGCCGCGTTCGTGATGTTCTCGTCCGCCTCCGCCGCACTCGGCAACGCCGGACAGGCCAACTACGCGGCCGCCAACGCCTTCCTCGACTCGCTGGCCCAGCGTCGCCGGACCCAGGGACTGCCCGGCCAGTCCCTCGCCTGGGGGCTGTGGTCACAACAGGGCGGCATGGCAGATGGGTTGGGCAGCGGCGAACTGGCCAGGATCGCCCGGGCCGGTCTCGCGCCGATCACCGGCGAGCAGGGGCTCGCCCTGTTCGACGCGGCCCTGCTCACCGACGAGCCACTGCTGCTCCCGGTCCGCCTGGACGACGCCGGACTACGGCGCCACGCCGACACCGTGTCCCCGCTGCTGCGCGGCCTGGTCCGGGCACCCGTACGGCGCGCGGCGAGCACCGCCGACGAGGCCGCCGTTGCTTCCGAGGCCGAGGCGCTGCGCGAACGGCTGGCCGGCCTTGACCGGGAGGGACAGAGCCGGCTGCTGCTCGACCTGGTCCGCGGCCATGCCGCGAAGACCCTCGGCCACGGCGGCCCCGAGGCCATCGACCCCGAACGCGGGTTCATGGACGGCGGGTTCGACTCGCTCACCGCGGTCGAACTGCGCAACCGGCTCGGCGCGGCCGCCGGCCGTCGGCTCCCGGCCACCCTCCTGTTCGACTACCCCGCCCCGGTGCCCCTAGCGGAGTACCTGCGCACAGAACTCGTACCCGACGCCGGGCACGCCGAGGACGGGCCGGACCAGCCGGCCGCCCGTGACCTCACGGCCGACATCGACACCGAACAGGCGGTCAGCGCCGTGGACGACCTCGACCTGGCCGGCCTGCTGCGGCTGGCCCACGGCACCACTGCCAACGACGCACACGACGAATCCGAAGGGCAGAGCTCGTGACCACTGACGCCTCCACCGAGCAGATCGTCGGCGCGCTGCGGGCCTCCCTGAGAGAGACCGAGAAGCTGCGCCTGCACAACCGCAGACTCCAGGACGCCGCGCATGCGCCACTCGCCATCGTCGGCATGGCCTGCCGCTACGCGGGCGGGGTGCGTTCGCCCGAAGACCTGTGGGAACTCGTCGCCGCCGGACGTGACGCCGTCACCGCACTGCCCGAGGACCGCGGCTGGGACACCGAGGGCATGTACGCCCCTGACCCGGATGCGCTCGGCAAGGCGTACGTGCGCGGCGGCGGGTTCGTCGACGACGTCACCGCCTTCGACGCGGACTTCTTCGCCGTACCCCCGCGCGAGGCCCGCACCATGGACCCGCAGCAGCGGCTCCTGCTCGAGACCTCCTGGGAGGCGATCGAGCGCGCCGGGTTCATCCCGCGTTCGCTGCGCGGCACCGACGTCGGCGTCTTCTACGGCACCGGCTGGTCCGACTACACCACCCGTCTGACGCATCCGCCCGCCGAACTGGAGGGCTACTTCGTCACCGGCAACACCCAGAGCGTCATCGCCGGTCGCGTCTCGTACCTGCTCGGCCTCGAAGGGCCCGCGGTCAGCATCGACACCGCGTGCTCCTCCTCGCTGGTGGCCCTGCACCTGGCCGCCCAGGCGCTGCGCAACGGCGAGTGCTCACTCGCGCTCGCCGGCGGGGTGAGCCTGATGGCGGGCCCGCGGGTGCTCACCGAGTTCAGCCGCATGCGGGGTCTGTCGCCCGACGGCCGGTGCAAGGCCTTCGCGGCCGAGGCGGACGGCTTCGGCCCCGGCGAGGGCGTCGGCGTGCTGCTCCTGGAACGCCTCTCCGACGCACGCGCCAAGGGCCACCCGGTCCTCGGTGTGCTGCGCGGCTCCGCCGTCAACCAGGACGGTGCCAGCAGTAACCTCTCGTCCCCCAACGGCCCCTCCCAGCAGCGCGTGATCCGCGCCGCGCTGGCCGCCGCCCGGATCGCTCCCGGCGACATCGACGCGGTCGAGGCGCACGGCACGGGCACCCCGCTGGGTGACCCCATCGAGGTGCAGGCGCTCCAGGCCACGTACGGGAAGGACCGCCCCGCCGACCGGCCGCTGTGGCTCGGCTCGGTGAAGTCGAACATCGCGCACACCCAGGCCGCGGCCGGTGTGGCCGGCGTCATCAAGATGGTGATGGCGATGCGGGCCGGCGAGCTGCCACGCACCCTGCACGTCGACCGGCCGTCCCCGCACATCGACTGGGACGCCGGCTCCGTGGCGCTGCTCGGCGAGGCCCGTCCGTGGCCCGATACGGATCACCCGCGCCGGGCCGGCGTCTCCTCGTTCGGCATCAGCGGCACCAACGCCCACGTGATCGTGGAACAGGCCCCCGCCGAGGAGGAGCCCGCCGCGACTCCGGCCGACGCCCCCGTGGTGCCGTGGGTGGTATCGGCCCGCACCGAGCAGGCCCTGCGCGAGCAGGCCCGGCGCATACGGGACTTCATGGCCGCCGGGTCCGCACCGCACCCCGTCGACGTCGGCCACTCGCTCGCCGTCACACGCAGCGTCCTGGAGCACCGCGCGGTGGCCCTCGGCGCCACCCGCGACGAACTCCTCGCCTCCCTGACCACGCTCGCCGAGGGACAGGGTCCCCAGGGCACGGCCCGCGGCAGCGCCCGGACGGTGTTCCTGTTCTCGGGGCAGGGGGCGCAGCGTGTGGGGATGGGGC
>NZ_JAERRF010000082.1 GCF_016741875.1 Streptomyces coffeae
GGTCCTGCTCAGCTGGTGCCAGACCCTCCAGGCGGCGGGCCAGGCCACCTTCACCGTCCACCACGGCTTCACCAGCCGTGCGCCGCTGCCGGACAGCAGGCAGCAGACCCTCCAGCACCCTGGGCACCGTCTCCCGTCGACCGGCCAACACACTCAACCGCAGCGCCACCGGCAACACCACCGGCTCGTTGATCTTCAACGCCGAATCCAAAAGCACCAAGGCGTCCTCAGTCGTCAACGGCGGGAAACCCTGACGCCGCATCCGAGCAACGTCGGCGTCGCTGAGCCGGCCACCCATACCTTCGGCCTGCTCCCACATGCCCCATGCCAACGACACCGCCGGCAGACCCTGCGCACGCCGCGACACCGCAAGCCCATCCAACACCGCATTAGCCGCCGCATACGCCGCCTGCCCCGCATTCCCCACCACACCAGCAAAGGAAGAGAACAGAACAAACGCATCCAGCTCACGATCGCAGGTCAGCTCATGCAGATGCACCGCCGACTCCGCCTTCGCCACCAGTACGCGCGCCAACCGCTCAGACGTCACATCCACGACCAAGCCGTCATCAAGCACACCCGCCGCATGCACAACACCCCGAAGCGGCACATCAGCCGGAATCGCATCCAGAACACCCGCCAAAGCCTCACGATCAGCGACATCACACGCGGTGACCGTGACCCGCGCGCCGAGCCCCATCAACTCCTCACGCAGTACCTCCGCCACCGGAGCCTCAAGCCCACGCCGGGACAACAGCAGCAGATCCCGCACCCCGTGCTCCGCGACCAGGTGCCGGGCCACCACCGCGCCCAGGCCACCCGTACCCCCGGTCACCAGGACCGTGCCCGACTCCGGCCACGGCACCCGGCGCGCCTCCGCCACCGGCAGCGCACCCTCCAGGCCGTCCTCGTCGGTCCCATTCACATGCACGTCTGCCGCTGCGGCCGAGGGCTCCGTCACCGCATCGAGGGGAAGGCGCCGGACGCGGGGCAGCCAGACCTGCCCCTCCCGCACCGCGACCTGACTCTCCCCCTGCGCGACCAGCTCAGCCAACCCGCCGGTCAAGGCCCGGTAGGACGACTCCTCGCCATCCACATCAGCCAGCACGAAACGGCCTGGATGCTCACTGACCGCCGAACGCACCAGACCCCACACACCCGCACCAGCCAGATCAAGCCCCTCAGAACCGACGGCAGCACTCACCGCGACCGCGCCCGTGGTCGACACCACCAGACGCGACCCCGCCAAACGCTCCTCAGCCAGCCATGCCTGCATCAAAGCCAGCACACCAGCAACCCCACCCAGGAGATCACCAGAATTACCCACCGGCAGCAGCACACTCCCCGGAACATCACCACCCTCATCCAAAGCCGCAACAAGCCCCGCCACATCCGCATACACCGCCACACCCCCCACCTGCCACCCATCCGGCTGGCTCCCACCCAGCACGGCCCAGCGATCCGATGTCCCCGGCCCCTCCGATGTCGGCGCCGGAACCCAATCCAGCCGGAGAAGACGTCCCTCAGCGGCCAAAGCAGCGTGTGCAAGATCCACAACAGCAACCGGCCGCAGCACCAGTGAGTCGATCTGGGCGACCGGGTCGCCCGCGGCATCGGCGAGCCGCACCCCGTACTCACCAGAACCGCACGGCGACAGGTGTGCACGCACTGTCCGCGCTCCCACCGCTGACAGCGACACCCCCGACCACAAGAACGGCAGCAGCGCACCCTCAACGGACTCGCCCCACACCCCCAGCGCATGCAGGACACAGTCGAGCAGCGCTGGATGCAGGCCGAATGCAGCACCCTCACCGGCAATCTGCTCCGGCAAGGCCGCCTCCACAAACAGGTCCTCACCCCGCTTCCAGACCTCGCGCAAACCCCGGAACGCCGACCCGTAGGCCAGCCCGGACCCAGCCAGCCCCTCGTACAACCCCTCCAGCGAGACAGACTCCGCACCCGCGGGCGGCCACACCCGCAGATCCCACTCCACGGCCCCGCGCTCAGCAGTCGCCGTCAGGACTCCAGTGGCATGCAACGTCCACGGCTCATCAGCACCGGCATCCTCCCCACGGGAGTAAACCCGCACCTCACGCCGCCCGTCCTCATACTCCGAAGCATCGACGCTGACCTGTACATCAACAGCGCCATCCTGCGGCACCACCAAAGGCGCCTGGAGCATCAACTCCTCAACACGGTCACAGCCGACCCGGTCACTCGCCTGTACCGCCAGCTCCACGAACGCCGTCCCCGGAACCACCACGGAACCAGCCACCACATGATCGGCGAGCCACGGGTGCGACTGCACCGACAGCCGCGACGTCAACAACACCGCATCCGAACCCGCCACGACCACCGCGGCACCCAGCAACGGATGCTCCGCCGCACCCAACCCCAAACCACGCACATCAGTAACCGGCCGCGAACCCTCCAACCAGAACCGCTGACGCTGGAACGCATACGTCGGCAACTCCACCCGCCGCCCACCACACCCAGCAAACACCGAACCCCAGTCGACCACCGTGCCACGCACAAACAGCTCAGCCACCGCCGTCAGCAGGGTTGCGGCTTCCGCCCGCCCCTTCCGCAGCACACAGACAGACTCCACGGCATCCGACCCGGACTGCGCCAGGCTGGTCAGCACCGGATCCGGACCCACCTCCAACAGCCGGGAAACACCCTGCCCGTCCGTGACAGCCGCAAGAGCATCGTGGAAGCGGACCGGCTCGCGGACCTGACGCACCCAGTACTCCGGAGTCGTCCACTCACCCTCATCCAGCGATTGCCCGGTGACGGTGCTGAGGGCGGTGATACTCGGCTGCCGGTAGCTGACGCTCGCCGCGACCTCAGCGAACTCCGCCAGCATCGGCTCCATCAACGCCGAATGGAACGCATGACTCACCCGCAGCCGCGACACCCGACAGCCCTGCTCGCCTGCAACCGCCATCACCTGCTCAACGGCATCCTCGTCACCAGAGACCACCACAGCCGTCGGACCGTTGACCGCCGCGATCCCCACACGCGAACCATCCGGCAAACCGCCCAGAATCTCCGTAACCTCGGCCTCGCCGGCCTCGATGGCTGCCATCGCGCCACCCTCCGGCAACGCCTGCATCAACCGCGCACGCCCCGCCACCAACCGCGCAGCATCCTCCACACCAAACACACCCGCCACATACGCAGCAACGAACTCACCAACCGAATGCCCCAGTACGACATCCGGACTCACACCCCAGGAACGCAGCAACTCCACCAACGCCACCTGCACCGCAAACAACCCCGTCTGCGCATACCCCGTACGATCCAACAGCGCCGCCTCAGCAGAACCCTCCCCCGCGAACAACACCTCCCGCACCGGCACACCAAACCCCACAACGCCCTCAAGCGCCGCATCCAGATGACCGCACACCTCATCCAAGGCCCGAGCGAAGACAGGGAACTCTCCGTACAACTCACGGCCCATCCCTACCCGCTGACTGCCCTGCCCGGTGAACATCCAGCCGGTACGGCCCTCAACCGCCATCCCGGATATCACTCCATGACCATCGGCCATGCCGGCCAACCCGGCCAGCAACGTTCCACGGTCTCCGCCCAGGACCACGGCACGGTGCTCCAGCACAGCCCGCCCCGTCGCCAACGCCACACCCACATCCACCGGCGAGCACTCAGGCTTCTCCTCAACGAAGGCCACCAGCCGCTCGGCCTGCGCCTCAAGCGCCCCCGCACTCCGCCCCGACAACACCCACGGCACCACCGGCAAGTCCACCGACGACCGCTCCTCGACAACCACCGGCTCTACTGCGGGAGCCTCCTCGATGATCACGTGCGCATTCGTCCCACTGATCCCGAACGAAGACACACCCGCCCGACGCACACCCTCCACACGCCGCGGCCACCCACGCGACTCCGCCAGCAACTCCACCGCACCGGACTCCCAATCCACCTGCGACGAACGCTCATCAGCGTGCAGTGACTTCGGCAGCTGCTGCTCCCACAGCGCCATCACCATCTTGATCACACCAGCGACACCGGCAGCAGCCTGCGGATGACCAATGTTCGACTTGATAGACCCCAGCCACAGCGGATCCTGACCCTCACGCCCCTGCCCATACGTCGCCAGCAGCGCCTGCGCCTCAATCGGATCACCGAGCTTCGTACCCGTACCATGCGCCTCGACCGCATCCACATCCGAGGGCGACAGACTCGCGTTCGACAAAGCCTGCCGAATCACCCGCTGCTGCGACGGACCATTCGGCGCCGTCAGACCGTTCGACGCACCGTCCTGATTGACCGCACTCCCCCGCACCACCGCCAACACCCGATGCCCCTGCCGCCGAGCATCGGAAAGCCGCTCCAATACCAGAATCCCGGCGCCTTCGGACCAGCCTGTGCCGTCCGCGTCGTCGGCGAAGGACTTGCAACGCCCGTCCGCGGCGAGCCCGCTCTGCCGCGAGAACTCCAGGAACATGCCTGGATGCGCCATGATCGTCGCACCGCCGGCCAGTGCCATCGTGCAATCGCCCGCACGCAACGCCTGGCATGCCAGGTGCAGCGCCACCAAAGCCGACGAACACGCGGTATCCACCGACACCGCCGGACCCTCCAACCCGAGGGCATAGGCGAGTCGTCCTGACGCGACGCTCGGCGTACTTCCGGTTAGCAGGTACCCCTCGGTCTCCGCAGTTGCCTCATGCAAGTGGCCGCCGTACCCGCTCGCCGACACGCCCGCAAAAACTCCCGTCGACGATTCGCGCAGTGACCGCGGATCGATCCCGGCTCGCTCCAACGCCTCCCATGCGGTCTCCAGCAGCAATCGCTGCTGCGGATCCATCACCAACGCCTCACGGGGCGAGATGCCGAACAGCTCGGCATCGAAGTCCCCGGCATCCTGCACGAAGCCACCAACCGCAGCGAGATCATGCAGCACGTGGGCATTCCAGCCGCGGTCCGCGGGGAACGGCGTGATGGCATCACCCGCGGAGGCGACCAAGGCCCACAGGTCGTCCGGCGATGTGATGCCCCCAGGGAACCGGCAGCCCATACCCACAATCACGATCGGCTCGTCCAGTGGTTCAGCCGGGGCAGCGTGGATGCCGGGTCGTCCTTCTGCTGACTCGACTGCGATGTCGAGGGCCTGATCACGCAGGTAACCCGCGAGAGCGGACGGCGTGGGGTGGTCGAAGATGAGCGTCGCGGGCAGCCGCAGGGCTGTCGCGGTGGTGAGCCGGTTGCGTAGATCGACCGCGGTCAGCGAGTCGAACCCGAGGTCCTTGAACGCCCGGGCCGGATCGATCTCGGACGGGGAGGAATGACCCAGAACCGCAGCGACCTGGGTCTGGACTAGATCGAGCAGCATCCGCTCCTGCTCGGCCGCGGGCAGCCCCTGCAGACGACGAGCCAAAGCCCCGTCACCCCCGGCAGCAACCTGGCCGACGGCACGCCGCTGCGGAACATGCTGCGCAGCTGGGACCAACCCGCGCAGCACACTGGGCAGACTCTCGCGAGCAGTGGCGAGCGCCTGGGTCCGCAGAGCGACCGGCACCGCCACCGGCTCATTGACACGCAGAGCGATATCGAGGAGGGCAAGCCCGTCCTCAGTGGACAGGGGTGGGAATCCCTGCCTGCGCATCCGAGCCACGTCGGCGTCGCTGAGCCGGCCGCCCATACCC
>NZ_JAERRF010000083.1 GCF_016741875.1 Streptomyces coffeae
CCTGATCGAACACCGGGAACGCCCCGGCCAGCTCCAGACCCATCCCCGAACGCTGCGAACCCTGACCGGTGAACAGAAACGCCGACTTACCCCCAACAGCGGCCTCGCCTGCCGCCAACTCGGCCAGCCGCGCCATCAGTTCGTCCCGGCCATCGGCCACCACCACGGCCCGGCGGTCCAGCAGTGCCCGAGTTGTCGCGGACGAGAAGCCGATGTTGGCGACGGACACCTCCGCGTCGGCGGCCACGCGCTGCCGCAGCCGCTCGGCCTGCACCCGCAGCGCCGCGTCATTACGGGCGGACAGAAGCACCGGCACCGATCCGGCGGGCCGGACCACATCGACCGGAGCGTCCTCGGACGGCTCCTCCGCGGGCGCCTGCTCCACGATGATGTGCGCGTTGGTGCCACTCACGCCGAACGACGACACGGCGGCGCGGCGCGGACGGTCCTCAACCCGCCACTCCCGAGCCTCGGTCAACAGCCGGACCTGGCCTGACTCCCAGTCGACGTGCGGTGACGGCTCATCGACATGCAGGGTGGGCGGCAGCACACCGTGCCGCATCGCCATGACCATCTTGATGACACCCGCGACACCGGCGGCGGTCGAGGTGTGACCGATGTTCGACTTGATGGACCCCAGCCACAGCGGATCGCCGTCGCGGTCCTGGCCGTACGTCGCCAGCAGAGCCTGCGCCTCGATGGGGTCACCGAGCACGGTTCCCGTGCCATGGCCCTCAACTGCGTCCACATCGGACGGCGACAGCCCCGCGTTCTCGAGGGCCCGACGGATGACCCGCTCCTGCGACGGACCGTTGGGCGCGGTCAGACCGTTGCTGGCGCCGTCCTGGTTCACCGCGCTGCCCCGGATCAGACCGAGGATCGTCCGCCCGTTGCGCTGGGCGTCCGAGAGCCGCTCCAGCACCACCAGACCGAGACCGTCGGAGAACCCGGTGCCGTCCGCGGACGCCGAGTACGCCTTGCACCGCCCGTCGGGAGCAAGACCGCGCTGCCGGCTGAACTCCATGTGCAGGAACGGACCGGCCAGCACGGTGACACCACCGGCGAGCGCCAATGAGCACTCGCCCGCCCGCAGCGCGGTGATCGCCAGGTGCAGGGCGACGGCGGAGGCGGAACAGGCGGTGTCCACGGACACGGCCGGGCCCTCAAGACCGAGGCTGTAGGCGATACGGCCGGACACCACGCTGGTGGTGGAACCGGTCAGGCGGAAGCCCTCGATCTGGGGCAGGGTTCCCGCGGGCATCGACGCGTAGTCGGACGGGCCGACACCGCAGAACACACCGGTGTTGCTGCCGCGCAGCCGGTTCGGATCGATGCCGGCGTCCTCCAACGCCTCCCACGATGCCTCCAGCAGCAGGCGCTGCTGCGGATCCATCGCGGTCGCCTCGCGCGGGCTGATCCCGAAGAAGTCGGCGTCGAACTCGGCAGCGCCGTCGACGAACCCACCCTCCCTGGTGTACACGGTGCCGAGCCGGTCCGGGTCCGGATCGTAGAGCCGCTCCAGGTCCCAACCGCGGTCGGTGGGGAAGGGACCGATGGCGTCGCGGCCCGTGGCCACGAGCTCCCACAGCTCCTCCGGCGAGGTCACCCCACCCGGGTAGCGGCAGCTCATGCCGACGATCGCAAGGGGCTCCCCGTCACGGGACTCGTACTCGCGGAGCTGCGCACGGGCCTGGTTGAGGTCGCTCGCCATCTTCTTGAGATAGCGGGCGATCTTCTCCTGCTGATCGGTGTTCTCTGCCATTTCCGCGCCCCTCGTCACGCTTCGCCGAACTCGGCGTCGATCATTTGGAAGACCTCGTCCATCGTTGTGGCCGCTTCGATGCGCTCGGCCGTGCTCTCCGCTTCGTCGTCGTCGGCGACGACGGACAACAGGCGGCGCAGACGCTCGGCCACTTGGCGCCGGTCGTCTTCGGCGATCGTGGCGAGCATGTCCTCCAGCTTCTTGAGTTCCTTGTGGATGGGTGGTTCGGCGGCTGCGACACCGCCGAATTCGGCGAGCAGCAGGCGCGCGATCTCCGCGGGTGTGGGGTAGTCGAACACCAACGTGGCGGGCAGGCGCACACCGGTGGCCTGAGTCAGTCGGTTGCGCAGGTCGACGGCGCCGAGCGAGTCGAAGCCGATTTCCTGGAAGGCGCGTTCGGGTTCGATGGCAGCGGCCGAGGCGTGTCCGAGCACGGCCGCCACTTGGCCACAGACCATGTCCAGGATGACCTGCTCCCGGTCCTCCGCGGCGACTCCGGCCAGCTGGTCACGCAGGGACACCGTGGTGGTCTCCACACGCCGGGCCGGGACGGGTGCCAGCCCGCGCAGGACGGCCGGGATCGACCCGGCCCTGGCCTGGGCACGCAACACCGCGGTGTCCAGCCGGACCGGCGCCAGCAGCGCCACGTCCGACGTCAGGGCCTCGTCGAACAGACCGAGACCCAACTCGGTCGTCAACGCCTTGGCGCCCATACGCTCCAGCCGGGCCAACTCCCCCTGACCGAGCTGTGCGGCCATACCCGCGGCCTCCGACCACAGACCCCACGCCAGCGAGGTGGCGGGAAGCCCCACGGCCCGGCGAGACGCGGCCAGCGCGTCCAGCGCGGCGTTGGCCGACGCGTAGTTGCCCTGGCCGGGGCTGCCGATGAGGGCGGCCACCGACGAGAAGAGCACGAACGTGGAGAGGTCGGCGTCAGCGGTCAGCTCGTGCAGATGCCACGCCGCGTCCAGCTTGGGCCGCATCACTCGTTCGATGTGCTCCGGCGACAGCGACTCGATCACACCGTCGTCGAGCACACCGGCCGCATGCACCACTCCGATGAGCGGACGCTCCACCGATCCCAGTGCGGCAGCCAGTTGCTCCCGGTCGGCCACATCACACGCCACGACCCGGGCAGCACACCCCAGGGTCTCCAACTCCGCCACCAACTCGGCGACACCATCGGCGTTCGGGCCCCTGCGGCTGAGCAGCAACAGATGACGCACATCGTGCATGGTGGCGAGATGACGGGCGAACACCGCGCCCAGACCACCCGTACCACCGGTGATCACCACAGTGCCCTCGGAGTCGAACGCCGTCGTCGACTCACCGGTGGCGGCCGTACGCGACAGCCTCGGCGTCAGCAACCGTCCGCCGCGCACCGCGAGCTGCGGCTCGTCCGTCTCGAGCACCGCGCCCCAGTCCGGCTCATCGCCCTCGAGGTCCACCAGGACGAACCGCCCCGGGTGCTCCGATTGGGCGCTCCGCAGCAGACCCCACATCGCCGCCTGGGCGACAGCGGGGGCCTCACCATCGATGGACACCGCACCACGGGTCACCACGACCAGCCGGGACTCGCCCAGCCACTCGCTGGCCAGCCATTTCTGTACCAGCTCCAACGCCTCACCGGCGGCAGCTCGGGCCGCCCCGGCCACGTCACCGTCCGGTGTGCCGACCGCGGCCAGCACCACGTCGGGCGCACTCGCACCGTCGGCCAGAGCCTTCTCCAGCGTGGCCAGATCGGCGAACCGGTCCACCGACCCACCACCGATCTCGCCGAGCGCGGCGAAACCGACGGGCCGTGCCGCGGCGGCCTTCGCGGGGACCCAGTCCATCTCGTAGAGGTGGCGTTCGCCGTCCTGCCGCGCGGCTTCCAGATGCGCCTGTTCCACCGGGCGGACGTCGAGCCGCCGCAGGCAGGCGAGCGGCAGACCGTCGTCGCCCGCGATGTCGAGCCGCAGGGAGGTCGGGTCCGGCAAGGTGATCCGCACCCGGACGCGGGTGAGCCCGAAGCGCTCCAACTGCACACCGGACCAGGAGAACGGCAGCCCGCTGGGGTTGTCCTCACCCATGTCGAGCATGCCGAGCCCGCCGTGCAGTGCGGAGTCGAACATCGCCGGGTGGATGGCGAACCCGTCGGCCGGGCCGGCCACTTCGGGCAGTGCCAGTTCGACGAGGACCTCGTCGCTCCGGCGCCAGGCGGACTGCACGGCGCGGAAGGCCGGGCCGTAGTCGAAGCCCACGTCGGTCAGGTGGGCATTCCGGTTGAGCAGCGTGTACAGCTCGGACACGGCGAGGGACTCGGCATCCGCGGGCGGCCACGGGGCGGGCAGCGCCTCCAGAGGCTCGGACTTGGCGGAGAGCCAGCCGCGGGCGTGGCAGGTCAGCTCGGTGGCTTCGTCCTCGCCCGCCTCGATCCGGGAGAAGAAGGCGATCTCGCGACGGCCGTCCTCACCGGCCTGACCGACCGTGACCCGGATCTGCCGGGTGACGTGGTCCTCCAGGACCAGGGGCGCGGCGATGACCAGCTCGTCCACAACATCGCTGCCCAGCCGCCTGCCGATGGTCAGTGCCATCTCGACCATCGCGGCGCCGGGCACCAGCACGATGCCGAACACCATGTGGTCGCGAGTCCACGGCTGGGTCTCCTGGGACATGCTGCCGGTGAACACCCACTCGTCGCGGTCACCGACCTGCACGGCCGCGGCCAGGATCGGGTGCCTCATCCGGTCCAGACCGGCAGCCGCGGCATCACCGGCGCCGGGCTTGCGGGAGAGCCAGTAGTTCTCGCGCTGGAAGGCGTAGGTGGGCAGATCCACGTGCCGGGCACCGGTGTTGGCGTAGAAGGCGTTCCAGTCCACCTCCACACCCGCGGTGTGGGCGCGGCCGAGGAAGCCGGCGAAGGTCTCCCGCTCGCCGTGCTTGGCCCGCAGAGCGGGGATGAACGCGGCCTCGGTGTCATCCTCCACGCACTGCCGCGCCATCGCCGTCAGGACGGCATCGGGGCCCAGCTCCAGGAACCGCCGCACACCCAGATCCCACAGCGTCCGCACACCATCGGCGAACCGGACCGCCTGACGGACATGACGCACCCAGTAGTCGGCGTCGAACGCCGACACCAGCTCACCGGACACATTGGAGACAACCGGGATGCGG
>NZ_JAERRF010000084.1 GCF_016741875.1 Streptomyces coffeae
TGAGAAGCAGAAGAGGTCGAAGCCGAAGCCTCGGCAGAAGGTGCCGGTGGAGGTTGTCGCGCGGCGGGCTGTGAAGAACTTGAAGTTGCCGAGGCCAGTGATTCGTACGAGTCCGGATGAGGATTTTGTGCAGGTGGTACGGGTTCCGACATGGATGTGGCTGGAGCAAAGCTCATGGCGGTCTGTAGCGGAGACTGTGAAGGTGCCCGGTTTGAGGGTGACCGCGACTGCTCGGCCGCGTGAGGCGGTGTGGTCGATGGGTGAGGGCGGCATGGTGACTTGCTCTGGGCCTGGGACTGAGTACTCGGCCAGGTTGCGGGCGCAGGGAACGTCGCCAGATTGTGGCTATACCTACCGGGTGTCGTCGTTGGGCGAGCCTGATCGGGCGTTTACGTTGTCGGTGCGGGTCACCTGGGATGTCGAGTGGCATGGCGGGGGACAGGCTGGGCGGGTGCCGGGGCTGGCGATAGCCGCCGAGAGGTCGCTTGTCGTTGATGAGGTTCAGGCAGTCGTCGTGCGCTGACCGCGCTGGGGACGTACCGCTCCGCGGGATGCGGGGCTTATGAGTTCAGCAAGTTTCCTCTTCCTGTGGAGTAATTGTGGGTACCTCCATGTCACCTTCGCGTCCGAGAGAGGATGCCAGGTTGCCGGGGGCGCGTCGCTCTGATCCCGCACGGCGACCGACGTCAACCGTGGGGCGGCGCAGGCCGGGTTGGATCTGGGCTGGTGTGGGGACAGTGGTTGTCTCTGCGGTCGGATTCTCCCTCGTCGCGTCGGCGGCAGGCGAGCGGGAGAAGGTGCTGGCGCTGACGCGGGATGTGTCGGCGGGAGATGTGCTCGAGGTGCGTGATCTGCGGCAGGCTGAGGCTGCGTCGGAGACCGGGGTCGTGCCAGCTGCTGACAGTGCCGAGGTACTGGGTCGGCGGGCACGGGTGCCGCTGGTGGCTGGGTCGTTGCTGGCACCAGGGCAGTTCGGTGGTCAGCGGGCCTATCCGCGCGAGGGCCAGTCGGAAGTGGCGTTCGCGATCGAAGCGGGAAGCGCTTCGCCGCATGTGACGCGTGGCGACCGGGTCGCTGTCTTGGAGGGGCCGGATGGTGCAGGTACACCGGCAAGCGGTGAGGAGGAGACGGCGGCTCCCGTTGTCGGCACAGTGGCGGAGGCGAAGGCTCCTGAGTCCCCGGGCGGTGCGCGGACGGTGACGGTTTTGATGGAGACCGGTGCGGTGCGGCGCGCTGCGGGGATCGAGCACCCCCGTGTGGTGGTGCTTCCAGCTGAAGGGCGGGAAGCACCGTGAGGCGTTTGATCACCCTCGGGTCGGTCAAGGGCGCGCCCGGGGTGACGACGGCAGCGCTGGCCGTGGCGGCGGCATGGCCGGAGCAGGCGGATGGCCATGTGCGGCCGGTGGTGGTGGAGGCGGATGTCTCTGGCGGTGATCTGACGGTCCGGTTCGGGTGTCCGCACACGCCTGGGTTACTCGACCTTGCCACCGCGGCACGGAAGGAACAGCCAGGTTCTTTGCTGGCAGCGACAGCGGATCTTCCCTTCGGTGTTCGTGCGGTGGCCTCTCCAGCGGGTGGCAGGGCGTGCGCTGAAGCTGTCCGTTTGGTTGCCGAGTCCGGGCAGCGGGTGCTGCTGGGGGAGGGGTCCGATCAGGGCACGGTCCTGCTGGATGTGGGCCGTGTAGGGGAGTGCGTAGCGGGCCTGCTGGGTGCCTCCGATGCCGTGGTGCTGATTTCCCGAGGTGGAGCGGACGCGCTGGCGCACACGTATGCGCACCTGACAGAGGCAGGCCCGCAGGCGGAGCAGTACGTGCTGGTCGTGGTCGGTCCGTGTCCTTACAGCCCGGGGGAGATCACGGCGACGCTCGGTGTGGGCCGCGTCGTCTTCCTGCCCTGGGATCCGAAGGTGGCCGATGTCCTGGCTGGGCGTTCTCGTTCGGCGTTGCGGACCAGTGGCTGGCGGACGGGGCGGTTGATGGCAGCGGCTCGTGAGGTCGCACAACTGTTGAGCGGGACCGGTGAGGTCGGAGTGAAGGGCCTTGGCGGTGATCTCGCGAGGGCGGGCGCTGTTCCATCTGCCAGCAGTTTCCTGCGTCGCGGCTTGGCGGGTCTGGCAACGAAGGAGACCGGTTCGTGAGCACGGTGACGGAGCGCTCTGACGAGCGGGAGCTGACCGCCGCCGTGCGCGGGCGGGTCGTGGCGCGCCTGGCGGAGTATGCGGATGAACGAGAAGCTGCGGGCCTGCCGCCAGAGGCCGAGTCGCAACGTCGGGTGATGGTCGAGCGGTTGGTCGATGAGGAGCTTGGGGCGCGGGCCCGCGAGGCGCTGGTCCGCGGGGGTGGCGCACTGGAGCGCGCGGCGGAGGAACGCGTCGCGCAGGCGGTCACTGACGCGTTGCTCGGGACAGGCACGCTGGAGCGGTTGCTGGCGGATGAGTCAGTGGAGAACATCTGCGTGAACGGGTGTGACGTGGTCTGGATTCGCTCCGCGGATGGCCTCTGGCGTCAAGGAGCACCCGTAGCGGCCTCGGATGACGAGCTGGTCGACCTGGTGCGCGGCCTGGCGGCGCGTGTGGATGGCGAAGAGCGCCGCTTCGACCGAGGGATGCCCCGGCTCAACCTTCAGCTGCCGGACGGATCGCGCCTGTTCGCGGTGATGGCCGTCACCGGGCGCGTCTCATTGTCGGTACGCCGACACCGGTTTCCGGCAGCATCGATGGACGACCTGGTGCGCCTCGGGGTGTGTGACCAGGCCATGGCCGCCTTCCTCACGGCGCTGGTGCGGGCACGGAAGAACATCATCATCGGCGGCGGCACCAATCTGGGAAAGACCACGGTGCTGCGCGCTTTCGCTTCCCAGATTCCCTCGACCGAGCGCCTGATCACCATCGAGGACACTTTCGAACTCGGCCTCGGCAACGATCGGGCAGCGCACCCCAACGTGGTGGCGATGCAGGCCCGTGAGCCCAATATCGAGGGCCAGGGCGCGATCGATCAGGCGGAGCTGGTGCGCTGGGGACTGCGCATGTCGCCCGACCGTGTCATCGTCGGCGAGATCCGCGGCAGCGAAGTCATCCCGATGTGCAACGCGATGAGCCAAGGCAACGACGGCTCACTGTCCACGATCCACGCCTCCACTTCCCGCGGGGTCTTCACCAAGCTTGCCGCCTACGCGGCCCAAGCGCCTGAGCGCCTGTCGCTTGAGGCCACCAACCTGTTGGTGGCATCCGCTGTCCACTTCGTGGTGCACCTCGGGTGGGACGCCGAGGGGAAGCGTGTGATCGACTCGGTGCGCGAGGTCGTCGACGCCGACGGAGCCCAACTGGTCTCCAACGAGGTCTACCGCCCCGGCTCTGACGGCCGCGCGGTCCCCGCCACACCCCTGCGAGCACAGACACTTCAGGAGCTGATCGCGGCAGGCATGGACGCTCAAGCTGCGGGCTTCACCTGGTGGGGGGATGGCCAATGACCGTCCCACGACTGGGCGAGGCGGCCATCGTCGTCGCCACGATCCTGGGTGCCGCCTTCGGCACCGGCCTCCTGCTGATCATCACCGGTGCACTACGCCGACCTGTCCGCGATACCGCCAAGGCTGACTGGTGGCAGCGGGTATGTGGCCGCCTGCCCGCGGAGTGGAACCAGCGCCGTCTCGTTGCCGCCCTGCTCGTTGGAGTGACGGCAGGAGCCTTGACGCGGTGGCCGGTAGCGGCCGTGCTGACCACCGCGGCCCTGCTCACACTGCCAGGACTCCTGGGCCCGGACCGGGCGGCTGCTCGGCGGACGGAACGGATGGAAGCACTCGCGCTGTGGACGGAAATGCTGCGCGACACGCTCTCCGCCGCTGCCGGGCTGGAACAGGCCGTCCTCTCCGCCGCCGACATCGCCCCTGCCGCGGTGCAGCGCGAGCTGAGGACCTTGGTCGCCTCGATCCGCTCCGGCCAGCCACTGCCCGCCGCGTTGCGGACCTTCGCCGACGAAGTCGACGACCCGCTTGCTGACGTGGTGGTCGCCGCCTTGGTGACGGCAGCCGAACGCCAGGGCGGCCAGCTCGGCGCACTCCTGGGAGAACTGGCCGACTCGGTGCGCGAACAGGTAGCCATGCGCCAGCGGATCGATGCAGGCCGCGCCAGCATCCGCACTGGAGTGAGAGTCACCGTAACCGTCACCCTCGCAATGGCCGTCGGCCTGACCGTCTTCAACCGGCCCTACCTGAACCCCTTCAACACCGTGGCCGGCCAGCTGGTCCTGGGCGTCGTCGGAGTCCTGTTCGCCGCCTCCTTCACCTGGCTGACCGCCATCGGCCGCCTCGAGGAGCCGGTACGCCTCCTTGGCTCCACCCCTGCCAAGACTGCACACGCCACGGGGAGAACACGGTGATCACGATCGTGCTGGGCACGGTATTCGGCGCCGGGCTCGTGGCCGCCGTCTATGGGCTGCGTCCGCCACGGCCCGCGCTCGCGGACGTGCTCGCTGCCCTCGACGCACCACCGCCGAAACCGGTGACCGGCGCGAGGGAAGAGGACACGGAGTGGGCAACGCGCCTGGGCCGTAAGGCTGTGCCGCTGGTGCGGGCGCTGGGCTTCCCCACCGCTTCCCAGCGCGCGGACCTTGCTGCGTGTGGGACGGACGTGGACAAGCACCTTGCGGGCAAGGCAACCTGCGCCGCCGCCGGGCTGCTGACACCATGGGCCACTGGCGCCCTGGCACGCTTCGGGACCGGACTCGAC
>NZ_JAERRF010000085.1 GCF_016741875.1 Streptomyces coffeae
ATCGAGACCGGCTCCGAAGCGTGCCAGTGCGCCCGCGGCCCATGGTGTCAGCAGCCCGGCGGCGGCGCAGGTTGCCTTGCCCGCAAGGTGCTTGTCCACGTCCGTCCCACACGCAGCAAGGTCCGCGCGCAGGGAAGCGGTCGGGAAGCCCAGCGCCCGCACCAGCGGCACAGCCTTACGGCCCAGGCGCGTGGCCCACTCCGTGTCCTCTTCCCTCGCGCTGCTCGCCGGTTTCGGCGGTGGTGCGTCGAGGGCAGCGAGCACGTCCGCGAGCGCGGGCCGTGGCGGACGCAGCCCATAGGCGGCGGCCACGAGCCCGGCGCCGAATACCGCGCCCAGCACGATCGTGATCACCGTGTTCTCCCCGTGGCGTGTGCAGTCTTGGCAGGGGTGGAGCCAAGGATGCGTACCGGCTCCTCGATGCGGCCGATGGCGGTCAGCCAGGTGAAGGAGGCGGCGAACAGGACTCCGACGACGCCCAGGACCAGCTGGCCGGCCACGCTGTTGAAGGGGTTCAGGTAGGGCCGGTTGAAGACGGTCAGGCCGACGGCCATTGCGAGGGTGACGGTTACGGTGACTCTCACTCCAGTGCGGATGCTGGCGCGGCCTGCGTCGATCCGCTGGCGCATGGCTACCTGTTCGCGCACCGAGTCGGCCAGTTCTCCCAGGAGTGCGGCGAGCTGGCTGGCCTGGCGTTCGGCTGCCATGACCAAGGCGGCGACCACCAGGTCAGCGAGCGGGTCGTCGACCTCGTCGGCGAAGGTCCGCAACGCGGCGGGCAGGGGCTGGCCGGAGCGGATCGAGGCGACCAAGGTCCTCAGCTCGCGCTGCACCGCGGCAGGGGCGATGTCGGCGGTGGACAGGACGGCCTGTTCCAGCCCGGCAGCGGCGGAGAGCGTGTCGCGCAGCATTTCCGTCCACAGCGCGAGTGCTTCCATCCGTTCCGTCCGCCGAGCAGCCGCCCGATCCGGGCCCAGGAGTCCAGGCAGTGTGAGCAGGGCCGCGGTGGTCAGCACGGCCGCTACCGGCCACCGCGTCAACGCTCCTGCCGCCACTCCAACGACCAGGGCGGCAACGAGGCGGCGCCGGTTCCACTCCGCGGGCAGGTGGCTACATACCCGCTGCCACCAGCCAGTCGTGGCGGCATCGCGGGCGGGTCGGCGTAGTGCACCGGTGATGATCAGCAGGAGGCCGGTGCCGAAGGCGGCACCCAGGATCGTGGCGACGACGATGGCCGCCTCGCCCAGTCGTGAGCCGGTCATTGGCCATCCCCCCACCAGGTGAAGCCCGCAGCCTGAGCGTCCATGCCTGCCGCGATCAGCTCCTGAAGTGTCTGTGCTCGCAAGGGCGTGGCGGGGACCACGCGGCCCTCGGGGCCGGGGCGGTAGACCTCGTTGGAGACCAGGTGAGCTCCGTCGGCATCGACGACCTCGCGCACCGAGTCGATCACACGCTTCCCCTCGGCGTCCCACCCCAGGTGCACCACGAAGTGAACTGCGGATGCCACCAGCAGATTGGTGGCCTCAAGCGACAGCCGCTCGGGCGCTTGGGCCGCGTAGGCGGCAAGCTTGGTGAAGACCCCGCGGGAAGTGGAGGCGTGGATCGTGGACAGTGAGCCGTCGTTGCCTTGGCTCATCGCGTTGCACATCGGGATGACTTCGCTGCCGCGGATCTCTCCGACGATGACACGGTCGGGCGACATGCGCAGTCCCCAGCGCACGAGCTCCGCCTGGTCGATGGCGCCCTGGCCCTCGATGTTGGGCTCACGGGCCTGCATCGCCACCACGTTGGGGTGCGCTGCCCGATCGTTGCCGAGGCCGAGTTCGAAAGTGTCCTCGATGGTGATCAGGCGCTCGGTCGAGGGAATCTGGGAAGCGAAGGCGCGCAGCACCGTGGTCTTTCCCAGATTGGTGCCGCCGCCGATGATGATGTTCTTCCGTGCCCGCACCAGCGCTGTGAGGAAGGCGGCCATGGCCTGGTCACACACCCCAAGGCGCACCAGGTCGTCCATCGATGCCGCCGGAAACCGGTGGCGGCGTACCGACAAGGAGACGCGACCAGTGACGGCCATCACCGCGAACAGGCGCGAGCCGTCCGGCAGCTGAAGGTTGAGCCGGGGCATCCCTCGGTCGAAGCGGCGCTCTTCGCCATCCACCCGCGCCGCCAGGGCGCGCACCAGGTCGACCAGATCGTCATCCGAGGCCGCTACGGGTGCTCCTTGACGCCAGATGCCATCTGCGGAGCGGATCCAGACCACCTCACACCCGTTGACGCAGATGTTCTCCACTGACTCATCCGCCAGCAGCCGCTCCAGCGTGCCTGTCCCGAGCAACGCGTCAGTGACCGCCTGCGCGACGCGTTCTTCCGCCGCGCGGTCCAGGGCGCCACCCCCGCGGACCAGCGCCTCGCGGGCCCGCGCCCCAAGCTCCTCATCGACCAACCGCTCGACCGTCACCCGACGTTGCGACTCGGCCTCTGGCGGCAGTCCCGCAGCTTCTCGTTCATCCGCATACTCCGCCAAGCGCGCCACGACCCGCCCGCGCACGGCGGCGGTCAGCTCCCGCTCGTCAGAGAGCTCCGTCACCGTGCTCACGAACCGGTCTCCTTCGTTGCCAGACCCGCCAAGCCGCGACGCAGGAAACTGCTGGCAGATGGAACAGCGCCCGCTCTCGCGAGATCACCGCCAAGGCCCTTCACTCCGACCTCGCCGGTCCCTGTCAGCAGCTGGGCGACCTCACGAGCCGCTGCCATCAACCGCCCCGTCCGCCAGCCGCTGGTCCGCAACGCCGAACGAGACCGCCCAGCCAGGACATCGGCCACCTTCGGATCCCAGGGCAGGAAGACGACGCGGCCCACACCGAGCGTCGCCGTGATCTCCCCCGGGCTGTAAGGGCACGGACCGACCACGAGCAGCACGTACTGCTCCGCCTGCTGGCCTGCCTCTGCCAGGTGCGCATACGTGTGCGCCAGCGCGTCCGCTCCACCTCGGGAAATCAGCACCACGGCATCGGAGGCACCCAGCAGGCCCTCTACGCACTCCCCTACACGGCCCACATCCAGCAGGACCGTGCCCTGATCGGCCCCCTCCCCCAGCAGCACCCGCTGCCCGGACTCGGCAACCAAACGGACAGCTTCAGCGCACGCCCTGCCACCCGCTGGCGAGGCCACCGCACGAACACCGAAGGGCAGATCCGCTGTCGCTGCCAGCAAAGAACCTGGCTGTTCCTTCCGTGCCGCGGTGGCAAGGTCGAGTAACCCAGGCATGTGCGGACACCCGAACCGGACCGTCAGATCACCGCCAGAGACATCCGCCTCCACCACCACCGGCCGCACATGGCCATCCGCGTGCTCCGGCCATGCCGCGGCCACGGCCAGCGCTGCCGTCGTCACCCCGGGCGCGCCCTTGACCGACCCGAGGGTGATCAAACGCCTCACGGTGCTTCCCGCCCTTCAGCTGGAAGCACCACCACACGGGGTTGCTCGATCCCCGCAGCGCGCCGCACCGCACCGGTCTCCATCAAAACCGTCACCGTCCGCGCACCGCCCGGGGACTCAGGAGCCTTCGCCTCCGCCACTGTGCCGACAACGGGAGCCGCCGTCTCCTCCTCATCGCTTGCCGGTGTACCTGCACCGTCCGGCCCCTCCAAGACAGCGACCCGGTCGCCACGCGTCACGTGCGGCGAAGCGCTTCCCGCTTCGATCGCGAACGCCACTTCCGACTGGCCCTCGGGCGGATAGGCCCGCTGGCCACCGAACTGCCCTGGTGCCAGCAACGACCCAGCCACCAGCGGCACCCGTGCCCGCCGACCCAGTACCTCGGCACTGTCGGCAGCTGGCACGACCCCGGTCTCCGACGCAGCCTCAGCCTGCCGCAGATCACGCACCTCGAGGACATCTCCCGCCGGCACATCCCGCGTCAGCACCAGCACCTTCTCCCGCTCGCCTGCCGCCGACGCGAAGAGGGAGAATCCGACCGCAGAGACAACCACTGTCCCCACACCAGCCCAGATCCAACCCGGCCTGCGCCGCCCCACGGTTGACGTCGTTCGCCGTGCGGGATCAGAGCGCGCCCCCGGCAACCTGGCACCCTCTCTCGGACGCGAAGGTGACATGGAGGTACCCACAATTACTCCACAGGAAGAGGAAACTTGCTGAACTCATAAGCCCCGCATCACGCGGAGCGGTGCGTCCCCAGCGCGGTCAGCGCACGACGACTGCCTGAACCTCATCAACGACAAGCGACCTCTCGGCGGCTATCGCCAGCCCCGGCACCCGCCCAGCCTGCCCTCCGCCATGCCACTCGACATCCCAGGTGACCCGCACCGACAACGTAAACGCCCTATCGGGCTCGCCCAACGACGACACCCGGTAGGTGTAGCCACAATCTGGCGACGCTCCCTGCGCCCGCAACCTGGCCGAGTACTCAGTCCCGGGCCCAGAGCAAGTCACCACGCCGCCCTCACCCATCGACCACACCGCCTCACGCGGCCGAGCAGTCGCGGTCACCCTCAAACCGGGCACCTTCACAGTCTCCGCTACAGACCGCCATGAGCCTTGCTCCAGCCACATCCATGTCGGAACCCGTACCACCTGCACAAAATCTTCATCCGGACTCGTACGGATCACTGGCCTCGGCAACTTCAAGTTCTTCACAGCCCGCCGCGCGACAGCCTCCACCGGCACCTTCTGCCGAGGCTTCGGCTTGGACCTCTTCTGCTTCTCG
>NZ_JAERRF010000086.1 GCF_016741875.1 Streptomyces coffeae
CCGGTTTGGACCAGGGGGCGGAAGGAGTCCAGGACGGCGTACTGGTGGAGGGTGCGCAGGCGGCGCTGGGCGGCGCGTGGAGTGTTGAAAGCCAGGCGGGTGATCTGCGGCGCGGTCAGGACGCGGTGTTCGTGGACCATGGCGGTCAGCCACAGGTCGCGTTCGGTGAGACGGTGGGTGAGCGCGACGATGTCGGTGTGGCGGCGTGCCGGTGGGGTGGGGCGTGTGCGGGTGGTCGCGGCGCGTGCGGTGTAGCGGGAGCCGGGACCGGAGGCGGGGCGAGGCAGAGCGGGCATGACACATTCACCACCAAGGTGTGCAGGGGAGAGCGGCGCAGGTGTGTGCGGGAGAGTTGTCAGGGGCGGGTGGTGGTTCGGGGGCCGGTGCGGGCTGCTGCTGCGGCGCGTAGGTCGGTTGCGCGGCCCGGGATAGGCGGGGGCAGGGGCCGGGTGGTCAGGGTGAAGGCGGCGGATTCGGCGCCGCCGGTCAGTAGGCGGGCTGTGGCCTGGTAGGGGCCGAGGTGTGCGAGGTCATGCGCGGCCAGCGTGGGCAGGGTGTGGCGTTCCAAGGCGCTCGCGTCTTCGGGGGAGGTGTTGAAGAAGATTTTGTTGCGGGCGTTGGCGGAGATCCCTTCGCGTAGGTCGCGGGGGAGCTGGGCCAGGTGCTGGTGGGCCAGGGCCATGGACAGCCGGTAGCCGCGGGCTTCGGCGAGCATGTCTTCCAGCGGGTACGGAAGGGTGAGGAAGTTGTGCGCCTCATCGACGTACAGCGAGGCGTCGATGCGTTGGTGTTCGGGGGTGCGGGCGCGGGCCGCGGCGGCCTGCCAGGTTCCGGCGACGATGAACGAGCCGAGCAGCCGTGCGGTCTCCTCTCCGAGGGCGCCTTTGGGGAGACGGGCCAGGAGGATGCCGCCGTCGAGGACCTGGGCGAGGTCGAAGGTGGAGGGGCCGGCGGCGATGGCCCGGCGGGCGAAGTCGCGCAGCAGAAAGGCACGCAGCTTGTTCATCACCGGACCGACCACGGCGGCGCGGGAGGGTTCGGACATCGATTCGTACCAGGCCCAGAAGCCGCGCAGCACCGGGTCTTTGATGGTGGGGATCAGCCGCAGGCGGAGGGCGGGCTCGCCGAGGAGGCGGGGGACGTCGGCGAGGGTGACCAGCTGGCCGCTGAGGGAGCGGTGTTTGAGGAGGGTGAGGCAGGCGGCGCGCATCACGTCGTCGGTTCTCGGGCCCCAGAAGGCGGTGAAGATGCGGCGGAAGATGCCGGTGATGTTGTCGACGACGACATCGATGTCCGCGCCGTCCAGCACGTTCAGGCACGGTGGGGCGTGGGTGTCGTCCGGGTCGATCAGGACCAGGCGGTCGGCGCAGGTGTCGGGGAGCCGGTGCAGGAGGTCGGTGACCAGATCGCCTTTGGGGTCGATGACGATCGCACCCCGCCGGTTGCGGACGTCGTCGAGGACGAGATGGGCGATGAGCGTGGATTTCCCGGAGCCGGTGGCGCCCATCAGGTGCACGTGGTGACGGGCATCGGCGACCGCGAGCCCTACCGGGCGGCGGGCGCCGGTATCGGCGTGGCCGAGTGGCTTGACGCCCGCAGCGGGTGCGGGCTGGGGCACGGTGGGCGGCGGCAGCACGGAACGGGCGCCGGCCCGCCGCAGACCCGGGGCGTCCGCGTCAAGGGGCAGATGAGCCAGGGCCGCGAGCTCGGGGACGGACAACAACGCGGCACGCTGAGGGAACCGCCGCGTCTCCAGCGGCCGGTGCGGTTTGGGCAGGCGTGTACGGGCGAGCCAATTGCGTTCCGCGTACAGGCCGAACGCGGACGCGAGCGCGTGAGCCCGCCCGCGTGCCAGGTCCCCGGCGCGCTCGTGAACGTCGGCGCAGGTGGCAGCGTAGGCAATGGCTGTCTGCCACTGGGGGCCGGCGAGCTTGGACGCGGACTGGCGGACCGCCACACTGTGCTCGACGTCCTGCCGCCCTGTGGTGGTGGGTTGCGGTCGGTGCAACAAGAGCGCGCCGAGTGCGGGCAGCCGTCGGGCGGACTGCCCGGCCTTCAGCCGCCGCGCCGCCCGGCGCGCCCGCCGCACCACCGCCCCTGTGGCCGGCCGGACCAGGATCTGTACGCACGCGGTCTCGCCCTCGCCCATCCCGGTCGCCGCCTGCAGCAGGGCCCGGAGCGGATCGGCGGCGTGCTCGGTGCGCAGCGGCAGTACCTCCGGGCGTGCCGGACGCAGCCGACCTGCGGTGACCTGATGCCCGGGCGGGATGAGGCCTGGTGGTTCCGTCACGCGGGTATGGGCGCCAGGCCAGGCCGCCTCCACTGCACGCCGCACGAGACCCAGCGGCACGGTGCCCGGCACCCACAACCGGATGCTCAGCCCGGTGTGAGTCCAGGCGTACTCGACGCCCAGATGCGGCTGCCCGCCCACAAGGCGGCGCCACCACGGCCGTAACAGGCCCGCGAGCTGTGCCCAGAGCACCTCACCGCCTTTGGCCGCGACCTGCGGTGGCGCCAGGATCTCCACGCAGCGCGCGCCCTCGGCGAAGCGCCGCTGGTGCCGGCGTCGCACCCGGCTCCGTGCAGCAGCCGCGCAGAGGGCCACGGCTGTGGTGACCGGGGCGAGCACGGGCGCGTACGGGGCGATCCAGCCGAGCATGCTGCGACCGGCGGCAGTCCAGAAGGCGCCGGGATCGGTGAGGAAGTCGACCACAGGGCCGTGCAGTTCGGCGGCGGAGAGGAGCGCGTTCACGGTCACAGGTCCCAGTCCTCGTCGCCGAGAGCTGCATTGAGGTACGAGCCATCGGAATCGGTGTCGTCGGCCGGCTGCTGCGCCGCCAGTTCTCCCGGGTCGGTGGTGATGATCTGGTGTTCGCCGGGCGCGGCCACGGACATCAGCGCGACCTTGTGCCGCTCCCCGGCCAGCAGCAGAGCCTCGCCCCGCACGGCGGACAGCAGGAATTCCCGCTCGCCGTGAGAAAGCCGGAAGGACTCGCTGATCGTGTCGATGGCCTGCGGGGCCTGGCGGAGCAGGATCTGCGTCGCAGCATTGGCGACCACCGCCCGGCCCAGCGGCGAGGTGAGCACGTCGTCGGCATCCTGGGTGACCACGGCGAGCCCGGTCCAGTACTTGCGTGCTGCCTTGGCCATCCGGAACAAGAAGCGTGCCCCCGCCGGGTCGCGCATCAGCAGCCATGCCTCGTCGACCACCACCAGATGCTTGCCCTGCCGGCCGAGGGCGGTGACCTGGCGCCAGATCGCATCCAGGGCGAGCAGCATCGCCGGGGCCTTCACCTCTTCCGGCAGTTGCCGCAGCGCGAAGACCACCAGGTGACCCGCGGTGCTCGCAGTGCTGTGGCCGTTGAAGACGGCGGCATGCGAACCAGTGACGTACGGCGTGAGCCGCTCCGCCAACTCCACAGCTGCCGTACCGCCGTCCTTGGCGAGCACGGCGGCCAGGTCGGCGAGCACGGGCGGGGTACGCGTCCAAGTGCGTGAGTCGGCGGTGATTCCCGCCTGGTGGTATGTACGCAGGATGGCCCGGTCCAGGACGGCTTTGTCAGGCCCGTCCAGTGGGCTGTGCAAGAGCACAGCGAGGAAGGAGTGCAGGAACAGCACCTGCCGCGTCAGCACATCTTCACGACCGCCGGTCACATCGTGGGACGGGAGGTCGAAGGGGTTCAGGCGCCCCTGGTCGGCGCCGAGCGCGATGACCTGCCCGCCAACGGTCTCCGCCAGGCGTACGTACTCGTCCTCGGGGTCGATGACGGAGGCGGTCACGCCGGTGAACAGCAGCCGCAGCAGTTCCAGCTTGGTCAGGTAGGACTTGCCGGCGCCGGAGCGGGCCAGCGTGATCGAGTTGTAGTTGTCGCACCCGAAGCGATCCCAGAGCACCGGGGTGCCGGAGACGGCGTTCAGCCCGTACAGCACCCGCGAACCATCCTCTACCTGCTGGCTCTGCATGGGCAGGTCGGGGCTGGTGAAGGGGAAGCACGCGGCGAGCGCGGCGGTGTCGAAGGTGCGGCGGACTTTCAGGGTGTCGATGCCCAGCGGCAGGGTGGCCAGCCAGCCGGGCAGCGCCCTGTAGGTGGTCGGTGCGACCGTCATCAGCAGCGATTCCGCAACCGCCCGGACAGCCGCGACCTGCTCGGCCAGCGTGTCCTCATCCGCGGCATGGACGGTCATGTACAGCCCGACGCGGAAGAGCCTTCCTTCGCCGCGGGCGATCCGATAGGCGAGCTCGGCCGCATCCGCTGCGGCGGCCTCGACCTCCGGGTCGTCCAGATGCCCTTTGTCGAGTCCGCCGCGTCGGCTGGACTCCAGCCGGGCGCGTTGCTTCTTCAGCCCGGCGGCGGCCACGGGGTTGGGTACCGGCTCGATATGCAGAGCGATATCGAGGTGTCCGGGGAAGTTCAGCAGGGGTGCCAGCCAGCCGGGCGTGACGTCGGCGGGATACCCGGTC
>NZ_JAERRF010000087.1 GCF_016741875.1 Streptomyces coffeae
AGCGGCGGTGGTCCGGGCGGTCTCGGCCAGCTCGGTGAACTGCCCGGCCATGGTGGCGATGACGTCAGGTCGCAGGCGGTAGTACGTGAACCGGCCGCACGGCTCGGTCTCCACCACCCCGGCCTCGCGCAGAACCCGCAGATGGTTGGACAGGTTGGTCTGGCGCGCGCCGGTCTCCTCGACCAGGTGCGTGGTGCACAAGGTCTCGTGGGCGAGCAGATTCACGATCTTCATCCTGAGCGGGTCGGCCAGCACCCGCATCAGATCAGTATCGACTGACGTCAGCATGGGCTGATACTGTCACATCAGTCGAGGCTGATGCCAGCCTCGGTCCCTGGCCGCCACCGGGACGCATCCGCCACCCGCACCGTGCGGAGCCCCTTTGGAGGGTTCTCATGACCGCATCACCACCCCCTGTCCTGCCCGACGAGCGCCTCGCCGCCGGTGCGGCCCGCCTGGCCGCCCGGCACGCCGGACACCTCTCCGCCGAGACCGTGCGACGCCTGCTTGCCGACTCCTACACCCAGCTCGCCGCCACCGCCCGGGTCCGCACCCACCTGGTCGTCCTGGCCGAGCGCCTGGCGGCCGAGCGACTGGACGCGCTCGCCCACACCCAGGGAGGTACGGGCACGGGACTGCCGCGGGTGCTGTTCGTGTGCAGCCACAACGCCGGACGCTCCCAGATGGCCGCCGCCCTGCTGAAGCTCCGGGCGGGCGGCCGCGTGACCGTCTCCTCCGCCGGAACCGCTCCGGCCGCCGAGGTCGAACCGGAAGTGGCACAGGTCCTGCACGAGGCGGGCGTCGCGCTGGAGAACGCCTTTCCCCAAGCCACTGACCGACGAGGTGGTCCAGGCCGCCGACATCGTGGTCACCATGGGCTGCGGCGACGCCTGCCCGGTCGTCCCCGGCCGCCGCTACCTGGACTGGCCCGTCGCCGACCCCGACGGCGCCCCGATCACCGCCGTCAGGGCCATCCGCGACGAGATCGACGCCCACATCACCGAACTGCTCACCTCCCTCCCGAACCACTGAGACTGAGCATTTCCCCTGTCCGCATCACCTGCTGAACCGATCCGCGAAGGATGAACTGATGTCCTCCACCCCTGCCGCGTCCGTGCTGTTCGTCTGCGTCCACAACGCCGGACGCTCGCAGATGGCCGCCGGATTCCTCACCCACCTCGCGGGCGACCGCGTCGAGGTCCGCTCCGCCGGTTCGGTCCCGGCCGACCAGGTCAACCCGGCCGCGATCGAGGCGATGAAGGAAGTCGGCATCGACATCTCCGACCAGCAGCCGAAGATCCTGACCACCGAGGCCGTCCAGGCGTCCGACTACGTCATCACCATGGGCTGCGGCGACGCCTGCCCCATCTTCCCCGGCAAGAAGTACCTCGACTGGGCCCTGGAAGACCCGGCAGGCAAGGGCGTGGAGTCCGTCCGGCCCATCCGCGACGAGATCAAGGCCCGCATCGAGGCGCTGATCGCCGAGATCGACGCCCAGCAGGAGAAGTAACCGCCGTGACCGACACCCCTGTGCGCGAGGTCATCGTCATAGGCTCCGGCCCCGCCGGATACACCGCCGCCCTCTACACCGCCCGCGCCTCCCTCCAGCCCCTGGTCTTCGAGGGCGCGGTGACCGCAGGCGGCGCACTGATGACCACCACCGACGTGGAAAACTTCCCCGGCTTCCGCGACGGCATCATGGGCCCCGACCTGATGGACAACATGCGGGCCCAGGCCGAGCGCTTCGGCGCCGAACTCATCGCGGACGATGTGACCGTGGTTGATCTGACCGGTGACCTCAAGACCGTGACCGACTCCGCCGGCACCACCCACCGAGCGAAGGCCGTGATCATCGCCACCGGCTCCCAGCACCGCAAGCTCGGCCTGCCCCGCGAGGACGAACTCTCCGGCCGCGGCGTGTCCTGGTGCGCGACCTGCGACGGCTTCTTCTTCCGCGAGCACGACATCGCCGTCATCGGCGGAGGTGACACCGCCCTGGAAGAAGCGACCTTCCTGTCCCGCTTCGCCAAGTCCGTCACCGTCATCCACCGCCGCGACGCCCTGCGCGCCTCCAAGGCGATGCAGGAGCGGGCCTTCGCCGACCCGAAGATCACCTTCCGCTGGGACAGCGAAGTCACGGAAATCCACGGTGAACAGAAGCTGAGCGGCCTGACCCTGCGCGACACCAAGACCGGTGCGACCTCTCTGCTGCCAGTAATCGGCCTGTTCATCGCGATCGGCCACGACCCGCGCACCGAACTGTTCCAGGACCTCCTGGAACTGGACAACGAGGGATACCTGAAGGTCGACTCGCCCACCACCCGCACCAAGATCCCGGGTGTCTTCGCCGCAGGCGACGTAGTCGACCACACCTACCGCCAGGCGATCACCGCCGCGGGCACCGGCTGCTCCGCAGCCCTGGACGCCGAGCGCTACCTCGCCGCCCTGAACGACGAAGGCGCCACCTCCATGCAACCGCAGGTGATCCCGGTCGCCTGAACACCAAGGGAGTCAACGGATCCTGGGTGGTGTGGCCACGTGTGACAAGGCCACACCGCCCTCACGCGCAGGGCTTTCCGGCTCCTGTTTCGAGGTTGGCCATTAACCGGCTCTGCTCTCGTAACCGGCGCATCTGACGGGGACCCTGACTGGCCGTCTGACAGCACAGTCATCAGCAGCGAACCAGCCCCTCGACGAACAAAAGCCTCAGCACGGAGGCCAATAGACGCTGCGTCATCAGTCACACAGTGCTACCCGGCTGACCTGCGAAGATGCCTCATCCGTTCCCGAATCAAAGGAGAGGCGTTCCAGAGCCCCGCTGAGAAAAAGCCCTGACCTTCCGCTTCGCAATTATCCGCAAGGCCCCTCAACCTCCCCGGCGGAACAATCGAGCCGGGAGAGGCCCCGGAACATGCAGCGCGGCGCAACAGGCTTCATCGCCCAGCAGCTCATTCCCCTCACTGTGACCCGCTTGCTCAACCGCTCGACCGTACGGCTGCACCTGTTCGCGGCGACGGATCTCACGCCCAGCGAGCGGAAGCTGAGCGGTGTCGAGACGGGCATGACCGTGGAGTGGTGGGGTCTGCAAGACGCAGCGGCTGCCGCGACCGACGGCTTGATCACGCTGGCGGGCGGGGCCCTGGGAGTCCTGCTCTTCGCAGAGCGCACGCGCTCTTGTCGTCTGGCCGATGTCGCTGGGAGGGAGTAGGCGAGGGCGCCTTGCGTTGCGACGGCGCCGACGATCTTCTCCACGACAACGGCGGCAGCTGTGCCGCGTCGGCCGGGGCTTGCCTCCTGGGCAGGGAGGGCTGCGTCATCGTCGATCAGGACCATGGCGGTGTTGTGACCTACTTTCGGCGGCATTCTCTGCGACGAGGCGGAAGTTGATCACTTCGCCGGTGTAGTTCATCGCCAGGGACAGCGCTCCTGCGCCGGTGTCAGCAAGAGTTGCTGCGGTGGCGATCTGATCTGGGGTGGGGGAGGCGAAAATGCCGCCGAGCACGACTGCGGCAAGCGTTCATTCTCCGACGAATCCGGCATGCAATGGCTCATGTCCTGAGCCGCCTCCGGAAATCGCAGCTAATTTCCCTGCAGGCAGCGGTCTGCGTCGGAGGCACAGCCGGTGGGCGAGATCTACGCGGGCGATTTCGGAGTGGGTTTCAGAGAGCCCGGCGAGTATGCCGCCTACGACACTGTCCGGGGAATTAAGAACCTTCTTCATGGTCGAGACCGTTCACGGCTGATGCAACGGGCTGCAATGATGCTGGCATGAGCGCCATCGCAGTGGCGATGTAAGACGTCACCATTACCTCCGTTGCGGGTGCGGAACACGTGGACGACATCGCAGAACTGTGAAGAGCGGAAGCCCGGGCACTTCGAGTTCGCGTGCACTGGTATGGAGCGAAAGCGTCATATCGATGGATGGCGGTGGAGATTCACGGCTGAACCGTCGAGTCACAGTGAGCTGCATGAAGCTGGGAAGTCGCCCATACCCCTGGACGTGAAGGGGAGGTTGCGATTGAGGTCGGGTGATTTCACCCGGAGGTGTGATTCCGCTCTTGATGAGCTCCACGGTGTTGTGGTCGCACCCTAATTGCGAACTGTGGCGGAGGTACTTTCATGGCGCCCATCATTTTCGCGGTCGCGCTTCTTCTACCGTTTTCCATCACGAGTGCGCCGATCGCGTTGGGTGTAGCCCGCGCATGCGTACAGCCTGGGCGCGGTCGTCACCGACGCGTCGCTCGCCATTACGCGAGACGAGGGGTGCGGCGATGACTGGCGTTGCGGGAGAGAGGCAAGCCTCGGTGTGGCGGTGGAACAGTCGTAGCGCCGACGCCGCGGCGTCGGCCCGCGTAGCCCTGCGAAATGCTTTGGCCCAGTTGGGACTACCTGACGGGATGGTGTGCGATGTGACACGGGCGGCCTGGGAGCTGACT
>NZ_JAERRF010000088.1 GCF_016741875.1 Streptomyces coffeae
ACGTCGAGGCCGTTCAGGAACGGCTGACCGCCTGTGGCGGTCGTCTGGCGGTTGCGGCGGTCAACGGCCCTGCTGTGGTGGTCGTTTCCGGCGAGGCGGACGCCCTGGACGAACTCCTCACGAGCTGTGAGGCGGATGGTGTGCGGGCTCGCCGTATCGCCGTGGACTATGCCTCGCACTGCGCTCATGTGGAGGAGATCGAGGACGTCCTTCTGCGCGACCTGGCGGACATTGCCCCTCAGGCGGCGCATGTCCCCTTCTATTCGACCGTAACCGCTGAGGTGCTGGACACCGCCGCTCTGGACGCGGGCTACTGGTACCGCAATCTGCGTCGGACGGTCCGTTTCGCCGACACCGTGCGTGCTCTGCTGGATGACGGTTTCCGTCTGTTCGTGGAGTCCAGCGCGCACCCGGTGTTGACGATGGGCATCGAGCAGACCGCCGAGACCCACACCAACACCCCTGTCACGGCCGTCGGGTCACTGCGCCGGAACGAGGGCGGATTGCTCCGCTTCCTGACCTCGGCCGCCGAGGCGTTCGTCGGTGGCGCGAGTGTCGACTGGGCCGGTGTCTTCACAGGGACCGGCGCCACCCGCGTCGACCTGCCCACCTACGCCTTCCAGCGCGAGCGCTACTGGCTGGAGACCACGGGCCCGGTGGTGAGCCGGAACGCCGCTGCCGGTCTGGGGCTCGGGTCCGCCGATCATCCGCTCCTGGGTGCGGTCGTGGCGTTGGCCGACGCGGAAGGGTTCCTGCTGACGGGCCGGCTGTCCGTGCGTACGCACCCGTGGCTGGCCGATCACGCGGTGGCCGAGACGACGCTGCTGCCGGGGACGGCGTTCGTGGAGCTGGCGCTGCGTGCCGGGGACGCGGTCGGCTGCGACCGGCTGGAGGAACTCACGCTGGAAGCGCCGCTGGTGCTGCCCGACGATGGCGCCGTACAGGTGCAGTTGACGGTCGGCGGACCGGACGCGGCGGGGCGGCGGTCGGTGGGGGTGTACTCGCGCCCGGAGGACGCTTCCGAGGGCCCCTGGACGCGGCACGCCACGGGCGCGCTGACGGACAGCCGGGCCGGTGGTGGCGAGGAGGAGAACTCTGTCGCCGCCGAACTGGGCGTCTGGCCGCCGGCCGGCGCGGAGCCGGTCACGGTGGACGACCTGTACGAACGGCTGGTGGCCACGGGGCTGCAGTACGGTGCCGCTTTCCAGGGGGTACAGGCGGCCTGGCGGCGCGGCGACGAGGTATTCGCCGAAGTCGCCCTCGCCGAGGGGCAGCGAGCCGACGCGGGCCGCTTCGGCCTCCACCCCGCACTGCTGGACTCCGCCCTGCACGCCATGGCGTCGGTACCGGACGAACCGGAGCGGAGCGCCGGTGAACGGCGTGCCGGGCTTCCGTTCGTCTGGAGCGGGGTGTCCCTGTACGCCACGGGCGCGGACGCGCTGCGCGTCCGGCTCGCCCCGGCCGGGACGGACGCGGTGTCCGTGTTCGTCGCCGACACCACGGGGGCGCCGGTCGCGGCGGTGACGTCCCTGGTGACACGTACCGTGTCCCCCGAGCAACTGGGGGCTCCGGCGCGGGTCACCGACGAGGCGCTGTTCCGCGTCGCGTGGCGCAAGGTCGCGCCGCGCACCCCGGCGCCGTCCGCGGCGACCCCGGACTGCCCGGAGCTGGAGGAGCTGCGGGCTGCCGTGGCGGGGGGAACCGAGGCTGTGCCCGACGTGGTGCTGGCCTCCTTCACGACGCACACGGACGACAGCACCGGTGCGGGTGCCGGTGATCCGGCAGTTGTGCGCTCGGTGATGCTTCGTGCGCTGGATTCGTTGCAGGCGTGGCTGGCGGAGGAGAGGTTCGCCGGTTCGCGGTTGGTCGTGGTGACCCGGGGGGCGGTGTCCGCCGTCCCGGGTGAGGATGTGACGGACCTGGCGGCCGCCACGGTGTGGGGTCTGGTGCGGTCGGCCCAGGCGGAGCATCCGGACCGGTTCGTGCTGCTGGACCTGGACGACCAGGAGCTGTCCGGTGGGGTGCTGGACGCCGTGCTCGCCTCCGGCGAGCCGCAGATCGCCGTACGCTCGGGCGAATCGCTCGCCCCGAGACTGGCGCGTGCCACCGCCGATGCGGTGGCTGGGCCCGGATCCGGTTCCGTGCCGGCCGACTCCTGGAACCCGGACGGCACCGTACTGCTGACGGGCGCCACCGGCACGCTGGGCGCCCTGGTGGCGCGACACCTGGTCGCCGAGCACGGTGTACGGCATCTGCTGCTGGCCTCCCGACGCGGACGTACGGCGGCGGGTGCATCCGAACTGATATCGGAACTGGGCGAGTTGGGTGCCTCGGTGACGGTCGCTGCCTGCGACACCGCCGATCGGGCGGCCCTGGCGGAGCTGCTGGCTGCCGTGCCCGCCGAGCACCCGCTGACCGCGGTCGTGCACGCGGCCGGCGTCCTGGACGACGGTGTCGTGGAGTCGCTGACGGCAGATCAGGTCGAGGCGGTGCTGCGGCCCAAGGTGGACGCGGCCGTCCACCTCCACGAGCTGACCCGGGACCTGGACCTCGCCGCGTTCGTGCTCTTCTCCTCCGCAGCCGGGACGTTCGGCGGGGCCGGGCAGGGCAACTACGCGGCGGCGAACGCCTTCGTCGACGCCCTGGCCGCCCACCGACGTGCCCACGGCCTGCCCGCGGTATCACTGGGCTGGGGCTTCTGGGCCGAACGCAGCGGAATGACAGGCCACTTGGCCGATGCGGACGTTCGACGCATGCGCCGCGCCGGCATCGCCGCCCTCACGTCGGACGAGGGCCTCGCCCTGTTCGACGCCACGGCGACCCCGGCGATCGACTCGTCCACGGCGGACGCGGTCCTGCTGCCCATACGCCTCGACCTGCCCGCACTGCGCGCCCAGGCCGCGTCCGGCGTCGTACCGACGCTGCTGCGGGACCTACTGCGCATCCCGACCCGCCGTACGGTCGAGACGTCCGGCACCGGTACTGGCACCTCGGCACTGTGGCAGCGCCTGGCGCGGCTCCCGGAGGCCGACCAGGACGAGGCCCTGCGGACGCTGGTGTGCACCCATGTCGCCGCGGTCCTGGGACACGCCGACGAGACCGCGGTCGACAGCGACCGCGCTTTCAAGGAGCTGGGTTTCGACTCGTTGACGGCGGTGGAGCTGCGCAACCGGCTGAACGCGGCCACGGGCCTGCGACTGCCGGCCACCCTCGTCTTCGACTATCCCTCGCCGGCCGTGCTCGCCGGCCATCTGCTGGCGGAACTGTCGGCGGCGCACGGCGGAGCCGTCTTCGGCGCAGCGCGGCCGGCGCTCCCAGCCGCTCGGACGACGGCCGACGAGCCGATCGCCATCGTCGCCATGAGCTGCCGCTACCCGGGCGGCGTCAGCACCCCGGAAGCACTGTGGCAGCTCCTTGAGCCTGGTACGGACGCGATGTCCGCGTTCCCGGACGACCGTGGCTGGGACGTCGAGGAACTTTACGAACCCGGCTCCGAAACCCCGGGGAAGATCCATGCCCGCGAGGGCGGTTTCCTCTACGACGCGGGCGACTTCGATCCGGCGTTCTTCGGGATCTCGCCGCGTGAGGCGCTGGCGATGGACCCGCAGCAGCGCCTGCTCCTGGAGACTTCCTGGGAAGCGCTGGAGCGGGCGGGCATCGACCCGGCGTCGGTGCGCGGCAGCCAGACCGGCGTGTTCGCCGGGATCATGCACCACGACTACGGCCTTCTGCAGGGCCCCGACGGGACTCCCGGTTCCCCCAGCCCCGGCAGCATCGTGTCCGGACGGGTGTCCTACACGTTCGGGTTCGAGGGGCCCGCGGTGACGGTGGACACGGCGTGTTCGTCGTCGCTGGTCGCCTTGCACCTGGCGGTGCAGTCGCTGAGGCAGGGTGAGTGTTCGCTGGCACTGGCCGGCGGTGTGACCGTGATGGCGACGCCGGCGTTGTTCGTGGAGTTCAGCCGTCAACGGGGTCTTGCTCCGGACGGTCGCTGCAAGGCGTTCGCGGCGGGCGCGGACGGCACCGGGTTCTCCGAGGGCGTCGGCGTACTGCTGCTGGAGCGGCTGTCGGACGCCGAGCGCAACGGTCACCAGGTGCTGGCGGTGGTGCGTGGTTCGGCCGTCAAT
>NZ_JAERRF010000089.1 GCF_016741875.1 Streptomyces coffeae
CTGGGCATGGGCCTGCAGGACACCTTCGAGGACCATTCGGACTCCGCTGCCGTGGCACTGGGTTCCCTGCGACGCGACGACGGTGGCATGGACCGCTTCCTCACGTCACTGGGCGAAGCCCACGTCCACGGAGTCGACATCGACTGGCACGCCGCCTTCACCGACCGAGGAGCCCAGCGGATCGAACTACCCACCTACCCCTTCCAACACGACCACTACTGGCTCGAGAACATGTCCGCGAAGGACGCTTCCACAGCCCATCCGCTGTTGACCGATGTCGTCCCACTGGCACAGCCCGAAGGCGGACTGGTCTTTTCCGGAACCCTGTCCGGAAGTGAGCATTCCTGGCTCAACGACCATGCCGTGCTGGGAACCGTGCTGCTGCCGGGAACCGCGTTCGTCGAGATGGCGCTCTACGCGGCAGAGGAAGCAGGCTGCGACCGGATCGAAGAGTTGGCATTCGAGACGCCGCTCGTGCTGCCCGAGGACCTCGAGGACAAGGATGTGCACATCCAGTTCGTGATCGGCGCGTCCGGGGACGACGCGCGCCGCTCGGTCAGCTTCCATTCCCGTCGCGCCGACATCGAGCAAGGATGGACACGGCACGCGGTCGGAACGTTGTCGGCCGGTACGGAGAACGTCGCCGTCGACAACGCCGCATGGCCGCCTCCCGGCTCGGAGCCGGTCGACATTTCGGGCTTGTACGAACACCTGGCAGCCGACAACTTCCACTACGGTCCCGCGTTCCAGGGGCTTCGGTCGGTGTGGAGAAACGGCGAAGCCGTCCTGGCCGAGGTGGAACTCCCTGAGCAGTGCCTGCCGGAGGCGGACGCGTACCAGTCGCACCCGGCCCTGCTCGACGCGGCGGTCCAGGCGGCGGTGGCAGGCGGGCTGCTGAATACGGGCTCGGACTCCGGCCAGATCATGCTTCCCTTCTCATGGAACGGCGTCTCGCTCTACGCGACCGGCGCCACCTCGCTACGCGTACATCTGACCGCGCAGGGCGCCGACGCCGTAGCGCTGGTGGCGAGGGACGCGGCCGGGCGGCCCGTACTGTCGGTGGATTCCCTGCTGGTACGGAAGGCACCCGCCAAGCAACTCGACCTCCTGAGGTCCGCCGGCGAGCACTCACTGTTCCAGCTGGAGTGGACGAAGCTCGGCGCCCGGGACCTGATGCAGGACACCGGCCCATGGGTCGTCGTCGGCGACGTGGACCCGCAGTCCAGCTCGCTGGTGGACACCGGGGTGGCAGACCGCTCCTATGAGACGTTCGAGGACTTGGCCGAGCACATCGGCGCCGGCCTTTCCGCACCGGGCGTCGTGGTGGTCCCCGTCCCTCTGAGGGATCCCGATGACACGGTGGCCGTGCGAGCCGCCGTACTGCACACGCTGGACATCCTGCAAACCTGGCTGTCCGACGATCGGTTCGCCGATGCCAGGCTGGTGCTCCTCACCGGCCGGACGTCAGCTCTCTCGGCCGCCGGTGTGTGGGGGCTGGTGCGCTCCGCCCAGTCCGAGCACGGTGACCGGATTGTTGTGGTCGAGGCCGACGACACCTACGAGGACTACAAGCAGCTGCCCACCGCGGTGAAATCCCGCGAGCCGCAGGTGGCAGTGCGCCAGCGAGAGCTGTTCGTACCCAGGCTGGTCAGGACGAGCGGAGGCGGTCAACGGACCGGCAGGGCATGGAACCCGGAGGGAACCGTGCTGATCACCGGTGGTACCGGTGTGCTGGGCTCTGAGCTCGCACGTCACTTGGTCACCGAGTCCGGCGTCCGGCACCTGCTTCTCCTGAGCCGCGGGGGCCCGCGCGCGGAAGGCGCCGAAGAGCTGAAGGCGGAGTTGCAGGAGTTGGGTGCCGAGGCAACCATCGTGGCCTGCGACGCGGCGGACAGGGACGCATTGGCCGAGGTGCTGTCGGCGGTGCCCGGAGCGCATCCGCTGACCGCTGTCATACACGCCGCCGGTGTACTTGATGATGCCCTGATCACGGACATGACTCCCGCACAGGTGTCGGCGGTGCTGGCACCCAAGGTGGACGGGGCACTCAACCTGCACATGCTCACTCAGGGGTTCGACCTGTCGGACTTCATCCTTTTCTCTTCCGCGTCAGCGGTGTTCGGCGGACCAGGCCAGGGCAACTACGCCGCCGCCAACGCGGTTCTGGATGCCCTGGTACTGCGCCGACGGGAGGAGGGGTTGCCCGGAATCGCCCTGGCCTGGGGATTCTGGGCCCAGCGCAGCGGCATGACCGCACACCTCGGTGACACAGACGTACGGCGGATGGAACGTGCCGGCGTCACGGAGCTGTCCACCGCGGAAGGTCTGGCCCTGTTCGACCTCGCGCGGGCGTTGGACGACCCGGCGGTACTGCCGATGAAGCTGAACCTCTCGCCGCTACGTGCTCAGCCGGGACACATCAGTGTTCCTTCCGTACTCCAGGGCCTGATACGGGTGCCCACGCGTCGCACAGCGGCCGAGCCCGACCACCGCTGGTCAGCAGCACGGTTGGCGGCACTTCCCGAGTCCGAGCGGGCGCCGGCGCTGCACGAACTCGTCAGGGCCGAGGTGGCTGCCGTCTTGGGCCATGACGAAGTGGCGGCGATCGATCCGGAACGGGCGTTCATGGACCTGGGATTCGATTCGCTGACCGCCGTAGAACTGCGCAATCGTCTGATCACTGCGACCGGTCTGCGATTGCCGACCACTGTGGTCTTCACATACGCGACGCCGTCGGCGCTCACCGAGCACCTGCTCGCCGGGATGCTCGAGAGCCAGGACAGCCCCAGGAAGGACGGGCTGGACGAATTCGAGGCCGAACTGCGGCGCACACCCCCTGGTGACGCCCGGCACGAAGCCTTGGTCCGCCGTCTGAGAGAACTGGCCGCGGCCTGGCTGCCCGAACAACCCGACGACGCCGACGCCGACCTGGACGTGTCGACCATCGACGAGATGCTCGATCTCGCCGAGGACGAACTTGAAGGCCTCTCAGCAGGAGAGGACGCGAAATAGCCGATGGCTGACGACAAGAAGATCCTCGACACGCTCAAACGGCTGACCACCGACCTCCGGCAGACCCGCCGCCGTCTCAAGAAGGTCGAGGACGCCCAACACGAGCCTGTGGCCATCGTGGGGATGGCGTGCCGCTTCCCCGGCGGTGTGCAGAACCCCCAAGACCTCTGGAAGCTGCTCATGTCGGGCGGGGACGCCGTGTCCGCGTTCCCCGACGACCGCGGGTGGGACCTGGACCAGTTGTTCAGTTCCGAGGATGTGGCAGGCACCTCGTATACCGCCGAGGGCGGATTCCTGGCCGGTGCGGGTGACTTTGACGCGGAAATGTTCGGCATTTCACCACGTGAGGCGTTGGCGATGGACCCGCAGCAGCGGTTGCTGCTGGAAACGTCCTGGGAAGCCATCGAAGACGCAGGGATCGATCCCCTCGCACTGCGCGGAAGCAGCACCGGTGTGTACGCGGGAGTGATGTACCACGACTACGGCTCTGGGGTGGGCACGCTGCCCGAGGAGATCGAGGGATACCTCGGCATCGGCACAGCGGGCAGCGTGGCCTCTGGTCGGGTGGCGTATGTGCTGGGGCTTGAGGGGCCCGCGGTGACGGCGGACACGGCGTGTTCGTCGTCGTTGGTGGCGCTGCACTGGGCGGTGCAGTCGTTGCGGTCCGGTGAGTGCTCCCTGGCGTTGGCGAGTGGTGTCACCGTCATGTCCAACCCGCGCATCTTCGTGGAGTTCAGTCGGCAGCGCGGCCTCGCCCCGGACGGCAGGTGCAAGTCCTTCGCCGCGGCAGCTGACGGCACCGGCTGGAGC
>NZ_JAERRF010000009.1 GCF_016741875.1 Streptomyces coffeae
GCGCGATGCGGGGTTCCCCGACGCCTGAGGTCTGCCTCGGAGTTGACCGTGTCTACGCCTCGATCCACTGAGGTAGTTCGAGAGTGATCTTCTGATCGCTTTCTGCGTTCGCTTGGGGGTGGATGGGTGTGGGTAGGCGATATCTGCTGGTCTGCCCAGCTTTTCCACGGGTTCGGTTCCGGTTTGGCCCTGGTGGGCGGGTGGTCAGGGGCTGTTCGTGTCAGCCGGGTGGGCCGTGGACGGTGTCGAAGAGGCGTGTCCAGGTGTGCTGCCAGGGCCAGTTGTGGGGCAGGTGCAGGGTGATGCGTCGTGCGGGCGATGCGTGCTGGGACCTGGATCAGGTGGGTCCGGAGGGTGGCAGTGGTGGCCTTGGCGTGGAACGCGGAGGCCTGGGAACCAGCGGCCCTCAGCAGGTGGTAGGTCATCGCCCACAGGGTGAGCCAGGCCGCGTTGGCGTGGAAGTGTCCGGAGGGCAGATGGGCCAGTGCCCCGGCCTTGCTGTCCGCGATGACCTGCTCGACCACGGTGGCGGCCTGGCCAGGTTGCGGACCCGGCGCACGATCAGCCGGGCGGTGACCCGATCTGCTTTCCTCCGGCTGGCGAACGCGGTGTATTCGATATCTCGGCGACCTCCGTGTCGAAGATGAGTTCACCGGTGTCGGGGTCGGGGACCGCGGTCGCGTAACTGATCTGCAGCCAGGCGTCGTGGGGGATGTTGAGGACGGCCCGCTTGATGGAGGGGTTCATCCCGGTGGTGACCGAGAAGTGGGCGCCGGCCCGGCGGCAAGCGGCGATGACCCCGGCGTTGTAGAACTGCGAGTCGGCCCGCAGGATGCGGGTCCCGGTGCAGTTGGCCTCTCGGGCGGTGGCCAGGGCCTCGCTCACGAACTTCGGGGCGCCCCGGGAGGCTGCCGCCTTGCCGCGTCGCAGCCTCGCTCCCGCGATCACCGGCCTTGACTGGGGGGTGCAGACCGTGGCGAGGAGCGGGTGCAGGGTGCGCACGCCCTTGAACCGGCCGTACTCGCCGCCCTGTTTCGCCCGGTCATAGACCCGCTTGTGAGTGGAGTCGACGTCGACGAACGCCACCTCACCCGCGCCGGGCAGCAACGGGGTGTGCGTGGCCAGTTCCGCGAGGAACCTGCGGTGTACTGCGTCGAGTTGAAGAGCATGTTCGTGAGTGAAGGCACGCAAGAAGGTGCCCAGCGTGGACGGGGCGCGAATACCGCCGAACACCGCCGGCATCGCCCCGTGGCGCAACATCGCCAGGTCGTCGATGCTGTCCGCGCCCGAAGCCATGCCCGCAACGATGCGGTGACCTTGGCGTCCGCCGCCGCACCCGCCCCGTTCTTCGCCCCGGTCAGTTTCACCTTCTGCGTCACCAGCGGAGACCGCCGCCGGCGTATGGGGAACTTGCATCTCGGAAGTGCCTTGCAGATTGTGCGTGTTGGAAGCCTCAAGAAATCGGTGGATCAAGGCTAAGAGGTTGGCTCACGTGGCAAGTTTCGCGAGCTTCTTGTAGCAGGTCAGGGCGGCGGCCATGGCCAGGCCTCGGCTCTGCCAGTCGATGCGGACCACGTACGGGATCTTGAGACCACGAGCAGCCCATGGCAGGCTCATGCCGCATGATCGATGAATTCGCGAAAGACAACCTGCACGGGAGACTGCGGCGGGACCGCAAGGCGCTGCTCTGGAAACTCGACGGCTTGTCCGAATACGACGCCCGCCGACCTTTGACAGCGACCGGGACCAACCTCCTCGGCCTGGTCAAACACGTGGCCACCGTCGAGGCCAGGTATTTCGGCGAGGTCTTCGACCGCCCTTCCCCGGAACCGCTGCCCCGGTGGCAGGACTCCAACGGCAGCGACCTGTGGGCGACCGAGGACGAGACCCGCGATCAGATCATCGGGTTCTACCGGCGCACGTGGGAACACTCGGACGCGACGATCAACGAGCTTCTCCTCGACGCCCCCGGCCACGTGCCGTGGTGGCCGGAGCCTTATGCCGACACGAACCTGTTCGCCATCATGGTCCATGTCCTCGGCGAGTCCATCCGGCATGCCGGGCACGCCGATATCCTGCGCGAGGGCCTCGACGGCCGGACCGGGCTGCGCGCCGAACACGAGAAGCAGATCGACGAGGAAGCCCGTGCAGCCTACTGCGCGAAGATCGAGCAGGCTGCCAGGTCGGCCGCACCAATCAAGGCTTAAAGGTTGTCTCACGTGACTTGATGTTCGTGCGGCATGATGCCGGTCGTGGGTGCTGATCTATCGAAGCGTCTGGTTCCTGATGAACTCTGGGAGCTGGCCGCCCCGTTGCTGCCGTCGTTCGCTGCTCGTCCGCAAGGTGGTGGGACCGCTCCGTGCGACGAGCGGGGCGTGTTCACGGCAGTGGTGTACGCGCTGACCAGCGACTGTGCCTGACGGCATCTGCCGCCGACGTTCGGCACGTCGCCCGCCACCGCGCATCGCCGCTTCACGGTATGGACCGAGGCCGGCCTGTGGCGTCGGCAGCACCGGGCGGTGCTGGACGAACTCGGGGCCCGGGGCGAGGTGGACTGGACCTCGGCGATCGTCGACGCGGCCTCCGTTCGCGCCAAAAGGGGGGATCGCTGACCGGGCCGAACCCGGTCAGCGCGGCAAGAAGGGCAGCAAGCTGCACGTGCTGTCCGATGCCCAGGGCATCCCGCTCGCCGTCGCCGTGTCCGGCGCGAACATGCACGACAGCCTCGCCCTCAAGCCGTTCATCCGCGGCATACCCGCCGTCCGGTCCCGCCGGGGACCACGGCGGCGCCGACCCGTCAAACTCCGCGCGGACAAGGCGAACTTCTCCGCCGAACACCTGGCCTGGCTGCGCGAGCGCGGGCTCGTCGCGCGCATCGCGCGGCCCGGCATCGAGTCCGGCGAACGCCTCGGTCGGCACCGCTGGAAGATCGAACGGTCGATCGCCTGGCTCTTCGGCTACCGCCGCCTCACCGTCCGATACGAACGAAAGGGCTCGCACTTCCTCGCCTTCCTCGGCCTGGCCGCCGCCCTGACCTGCTACAAGAAGCTCGCGAAACTTGCCACGTGAGACACCCTCTAAGAGTCTTACGGCGCCCGTGCCGCCGTCGAGTTCGGAGTTCCGGCAGTGCTTTTGGACGTCACCCGCAGCGAACTCGCCGACATCTTCGGCGAGGACCGGCTCGCGACCCTGCCCGCCACCGCCTTCCCGCCCTCCACCGCGGACACCGAGGGCGCCCGCCTCCTGCAGACCGTCGGCGTCCCCACCGGGACGCTCCTGCTGCGTCAGCCCGACGAGGACGACGGCCTGCTGCCTCTCGTCCAGGACGTCGTCTACATCGAGGACTTCGAGGACGCCGCGGAGGACGCGGGCGAATGGCCCGTCATCGGCTGGCTGCTCAACGCCCACCTCGCCCTCGACCCCGGTTCCGGCAAGGTGCACGCCTTCGACGCCGACGAGGAGACCGTGCAGGAACTCCACGCGGACGTCTCCTCCCTCGTCCAGGTCACCCTCCAGTTCCAGCGCCTGCTCGAGGAGTTCACCTTCAGCGGCGACGACGGCGACGAGGAAGCCGACTTCGAGCGCCTGGAGCGCGAGGTCGAGCGTATCCATCAGGAGACGAGCAGCATCGACCCGCTCCCCTTCCAGGACGACGAGACCGTCTGGTCGGTGGTCGGCGAGGAGATCGCCGCGGGCCAGCGCTTCAAGGGCATCAGCCCGGGAGCCCGCTCGCTCTACGGGTGATCGCCGGCCGATGTCGGCCACGAACCGCGCGGTCTGCTCGGTGCGCATGCCGCCTTCCTCCGGACCGGACCGTTCCCGTCGGCGATCAGATGGATCTTCGATCCCAACGTGCCCGCGGTCGGTCGGATTCGGTCCAACGGCCCCCTTTTTTTGTGGCCCGGAGGCTGACAGAGTCGATCGCGCACCGCGACCAGTCCAGGTCGCCGCACACCCCGAGCTCGTCGAGGACGACACGGTGGAGTCGGCCCCATACGCGAGCCCGGCTCCGCCGGGCGAAGCGTCGGTAGACCGTCTGCCAGCACAGCCCGAACGCCGGTAGGAGCTGCCGCCAGGTGCAGCCCGAGGTGGCCACGAAGATGATCGCGGCCAGGGCCTCGCGATCATCGGCCCTACGCCGACCGCCACCTTGCGGACGCTTCGTACCTCAATGGATAGGGTCCTGCGGATGGACATCACCGACCTGACGCCTCTGGAACGTCGCATCTGGCAGGCGTTCCCGCGTGGTCTAGCGATCGACGTTCGCCGAGACGGGCGTGAGGACCCCGCGACTATTCAGGACGCGGAACGGACTGTGCGGGCTGAGGTCATCCGGACCCTCATCCTCGGTGGTTCATCCGCTTCCGGCGAGGCGCCCGCTCTACGCGTCGCCGGGGCGGCGATCACCGGCGTCCTCGACCTCCAGCATGCAGAGATACGCCATCCGATCCGTTTGACCTCTTGCCACTTCCAGCACAGCTTGGAGCTCGACGGGACGCAGACCCGCCAGCTCGACTTCAGCGGGTCCCACCTTCCCGCTCTGGCGGCCACATCCCTTCGTGTCGACGGCGCACTCCGGCTCACAAACTGCCGGATAGCAGGAAGCGTCCGGCTGAGCAACGCCGAGATCTCCGGCGGGGTCTTCCTGGACGGCGCACATCTCGGGTCTGGTGACGGATGGGCGCTCCAACTCGATCATGCCTCTGTGGGCGCTGATGTATGGGCGCCCGGCCTCGTGGCGCAGGGTGGGATCCGCCTCGGTACGGCGCATGTCGAAGGGGCTGTCGATCTGGAAGATGGTCAGGTCAAAAACGCGAATGGTGATGCCCTCGATGCCGCGCGGCTCACCGTCGGGACCGTCCTCAACGCTGGTGGCCTCACGGCTGAGGGCCGGGTCAGGCTTACCGGCGCCAAGGTCGCAGGGTGGATCTCCTTCATCGAAGCGAGGCTCAGCAACCCGGGCGGCGTCGCACTGGGCATCAGCAGCTGCGAAGCCACACAGCTGACGCTGCGGGATGCTCGACCAGTCTCCGGCGACGTAAAAATGCACTACGCCAGCTTCAAGGTCATCGAGGCGGAGCCACAGGTCTGGCCGACCAAGGTACGCCTGGAGGGACTGACGTACGAGACGCTTACTCCGCGTCTTCCCTCCATAGACCGACTCGCATTGCTGCAACGCGATTCAGACGGTTTCGTCCCTCACAGCTACGAGCAGCTCGCGGCCTCCTACCGTCGCGTCGGTGATGACGCTGACGCCCGCACAGTCCTCCTCGCCAAGCAGCGTCGACGCCGCGCCACTCTGCCCTGGTACGCCAGGCTATGGGGCTATCTCCAGGATGCGACCGTGGGCTACGGCTTCCGCCCCACGCGTGCCGGCGGCTGGCTCCTGGCCCTGCTCCTTCTGGGCTCAGTCGCGTTTGGAATGCACCATCCACCCCCAGTCGAGCACGGCAAAGGCCCAGGGTTCAATGCGCCCATCTACACCCTGGACCTGCTGCTGCCGATCGTTGATTTCGGTCAGCAGAGTGCCTTCGCGCCCGCTGGCCTTTACCAGTGGTTGTCCTACCTACTGATAGCCGTCGGCTGGGTTCTCGCGACGACCGTCGCCGCCGGGATCACACGCACCCTCAGCCGCCAATAGCGGCCGCTTGCGTTCATGCCCTCTATCAGGAGGTACCCGGGGCCTGGCCTGGTGGCTGGCCGGTGAAGACCGGCATGCCAGCGATGTGAACGAGCCGGCCGCGCCGGTAACGGCCTCGGTCGCGAACATCCTTCTTGTGTCCGCAGAGGCCGTGTGCGGGTGACCTCGTGTGGCGATTGAGCAGGCGTGTCACTGCGGATCACTTTCGCGACACAGGCAGCCGGAGGTGTTGCATTCCGAGACCCTCGAGTGACGCGTATCGCTCTCCGGGTGCTTCGGGTCGGGCATGCACGATCATGATCGGTATGGACGCTCGTTTCCTTGGCATCGCTGAGCTGGTCGAAGCCCGTCCGTGGCGGTCGTGGTCGACGTCATGCGTGCTTTCACCGTGGCTGCCTGGGCCTTTGCCCAGTACGAGCCGATTATTGAGCCGGTGCAGGCACGGTTCCAGCGGTAAACTGACGCCCTATGCCGGGAACACGCCCATCCGCCCCGACGTCCTCTCTGCCGCCGGCGACCGCGCCTCACAGCGGGGCCTGGTTCCCGCATGGCTTCCAGCTTGATCCGCACTCCCACGCCGAGGGCCAGCTGGTGTACGCGGCCGCCGGGGCCCTGGCCACCACCGCCCTGCGGCTGGCTGGCTAAACAGCCGCCGCGCTCACGACCACGGCGCCCTCCCCACTGGGGACGGCACCACAGGTCACGTTCTGACCTTCAATCAAACTGATGTTCCATCACTCCGCCAACCGCGGGGCGCTGCTGGCTAATCCACCTCAACCGCCTCGAGCTAGCAAACACTATGTTCACAATGATTTGTTGACAACAAGTGGTGTGCTTGCGCATCCTGGGTGCATGACATCAACGCCCGATCAGCCCGCCGACCCCTTCACGCCCACGCATCCGGACCAGGCGCGGGCGCACCGGGTATACGCGTCCCTGCTCCGCATCTCCGAGCGACACGCGGCCACCGACGAGCAACGCCGACGGCAGGTTCACCCCTCTGCAATCGGGCCGCACGAAGCCATCAGGCTCGTATCGTTCCTGCTCAGCGGAGCCGCACAGCTCGATGACGGCGAGCCAGAGGTGGACCACACCGATATCACCGCTGCCTTGAGCCTCGTGCCGCTGGCTCGCGGTGAGATGGACGAATTGGAAGCCGGACTTCTCCAGATGGCACGGGGCCGCGGCATGACCTGGCCCGAGATCGCCTTCAGTCTCGGGCTCGGCACTCCTCAAGCCGCCAGACAGCGCTATGAACGACTGGTCGCCCGTACCGCCACCGACGCAGAGCAAGGCCCGGAGCAGAACACGGCCGCGTCGCCTCGATGAACGAGCCGAGAGTGAGCGCGTTGTCCGATCGGGCCCTGGTGGACCAGATCATCTGACACATCGAGCGAACCATGCCCGCTCAATTGAGACGGGGACCAGATCGCTGGAGACGGGACATCAGGCGAGGCATCGAACGGGCTGACCGCACGCTGTCCCGTCTCAACAGAGTTTGACCAGACGCACCGAAGTACGATCGCGGCGCGGCGCGCTGAGTTGGCCTCCCCACCTCGCGCGGCGGCCGCCGCCTCCAGCCGGGGCCAGCCGTCGACCTCCACCGCCCGCCGCTCCCCCGGCTGCCACCCGCAGGCCGACGCCGCGTCGAGCAAGGCCCGGACGGCGCCCGGTTCGTGCAGGTGCAGGGAGCCACCCCTGACGTACCCCGCATCCCCGGAGCCCATGGGGAGCCCGCCCCGGGACATACCGGCCCGGGCCCTCGGCGAAGACGACGCGCAGCGGCGGCCGCCGGTGCCGGCTGGCCGGCTGCGGGTACAGCGTGAGGGTCTCGCGGCAGTCCGCGGACGGGCCGCTGTCCAGCACACGGTGGCTGTGGCGGACGTGGGACGAGCCGCCCACCAGAAGAACTGGCGGAACTCCAGCTCGCCACCACGGCCTCCACGAATACTCCGAGACACCATCTACGCTGCCGCAAACCTGATGCACGGCTCAGCAGGTGTGAGCCTCCGTCGAGCACGAACGCCGCACCTCTCAGATCACGGCGCGGCGCTGCATCAGCAGTTGACGGTGCTGGAAGCCAACCGGGCGCTCCTGCTCCGCATGCGACGCGTCTTGGCGACCGAGCCACTGATGCCGGTCCGGCGAACGCTGGCGTCAGCTCTGAGAATTCAGGGCCATTGTGGACACCATGGCAGTTGGGCGAGCCGGCATCCGCGACATCATCGTCTCCAGCAGCCTCGATGGGACGGTGCGGGGTCTGGGATGCCGCAACGGGCGAGCCTATCGGCGACCCGCTGGCCGAATCTGAACTGGAACGAGCGGTGGCAACGCGTCGGGTTGGCGACCGCGACATCATCCACGTCCGTGACCGGACGTCCACTCGGTTCGCAGAACCGCCGCCCGGCACCACGTGCTGAGCCTGCGGCATTCGGACAGCCAGGACGTTGGGTCGGCCGCACGGCAAGGTGCTCACCCAGGTATAGGGGGTCAAGACTCCGCCTCCGGGATCACACCAGCCACGGCAGGACAACCTCACGATGACCGGCGGTTACCGGACAAGCCTCAACCTGAAAGATTCCTTAAGTAACCCATAAACCAGTCGCCCCACCAAGAGTTACCGAGAGTTACAGTGCATTGCATGGGTAGCATGCTGATGGCTGGATCTCATAGGGATCGCGCCGATACCACTGCACTTGCTCTCTCCTTTTCAGGGGCCGTAACCGTATGCGTGACAACGCCTTTGACTGTTCAGAACAGCGACCCCATCAACCACTGAATGGAATTCAACCCGAACAGGCCGGTCGACGGCTTCTCCCGTTTGCCAACCTGCCGCTGACCAAGTACGCCGAAGGCAGCACCAGAACGAACGGGCGGTGACGAGGTGTTCATACGAATTCAACTTGGCCAATCAGGACATCGACGAATGCATCCACGGGAATCTGGACCTGTGCGGAAGCTCCAGGGCGAGCATTCGACCCCGCGTCGGTGCCGTGTCGTACCCGGCGCGCAAGACATCAGGGCGAGTAACCGATCAACACGAGCAACAGCAACTGTCGCTGACGCGCCATCGTTGCGCGACGCATAATGATCCACGGATCTGACTACCGCAGGCGCGGCGTCCGACCGTCGGAAAGGCGCGACGAAACGCCGAGATTCTCTGCCAGGGCAGCAGAACCGGACCGCAAGCTGAACGCCGTGGTCGTCGCGGAGGCTCTGGCCGGCCTGCCCGCCACGCACCGCGAGGCCATCGTTGAGTCCTACGTGGCTGGACGCACCACCCGGCAGGCCGCGGCGGTACTCGGCCTCCCCCATGAAACGGTGAACTCGCGGGTGTACCACGGGCTGTGGGAACTCAAGCGAATACTGCAGGAGCAGGGATGGCCCCGGTGAGGCGCCAGGCCGGTGAGGGGCAAGAGCAGGCGGAGCTACCGCACACCTCGCCACGGCTGCCGAGCGGTCATCGACGCATGGCTGGGGTTCCGGCGCCTGGTCCCGCTTGCGCGACAGGTGTGGCAGCCGAATCGCTCGTCCTGTGCATCTGGAAGGACGACAACAGCAGTCGTGCATCGTGCGATCGAGTTGCTCGGCGCCTGTTCAAGCGCGCAGCCGACCGGGATCAGTCTCTGGTGCGGCCGAGTCAGCTGCCGCTTCGGAGCGCCGGTAAGGACCACGCCGAACGCCGCGCCACGGAACCACTCCTCAAGCTCCACACCCACGACGACGCCTTTCCGCCACAGAGCCATGCCGACCGGGCCGGTTACATGGTCACGGTATGGGAGATGGGCGGCTGTCCTGGACGGTACGGAAAGGCTTTGGCATGAATCAATCAAGGCCGGTGCATGGTGTCGCCCAAGCGCCGTATACACACTTCGTGCGGCCAGTGCTCCGGCACCAGGTGGAAGACGTGCCGCAGGCCCGGCTCTTCGACGAGCGGAAGGCCGCAGTCACGGCCGCGACCGTTTCGACGCTCCCGGAAAGCCCAGTGGGGCGTCCTGGGCCCAAGCACAAGCGCAGGCGGCACCGCCGTCCCCTCGCGACAGCGTGGAGCGGGCTGGCCCTGCCGTATCCGCACGCTGTAGGTGCCGGACTGCTGGCAGTAGCAGCGTTGACGGCGGCGCTGAGCAGTTGCCGTGCGGACTGCCCCCCGGGCACCCAGGGAAGGGCGCCGGTTGTGGACCATACCGAAACGAGGGTGCCGTCGGCCTCGCCACCTGCTTCGGACGGACCATCGATGCCGGCGACCGAGCCCGCGTCGGTTCCCCCCAAAACGAGCAGACAACGTGCCTCGGCGTCCACGCCCCCGTCGCGTGAGCCGCTTTCAGCCCACCGCCGTAAGTCCTCTTCCCACTTCATCCGCACGCTCAGCCGAGGCGACGTCGGCCCTGATGTCGAACGCCTCCAGCAGGTACTGTTCGGACAGGGTTTCACGTACGTCTCGGCTACCGGCGTTTTTGATGACGCAACCCTCCGCGGCGTTGTCCAATACCAGCGCAACCGCGGCATCACCGGGGATCCCCTGGGAGTGTTCGGTCCAGTGACCCGTGCATCCTCGGAGGCCGTAGGCCGCTGAATGTTCAACGGAACACACGGCGGGTTCACCGGGATCCCATCGCCTGGACGGGCATCGGCGTCACGGCGCGTGCGTTCCCACCGCGACGATCAGGATGTAACCCTGAGGCCCACAAGTTGACCAGGGACCGACGGATCACCATTCCGTAAAACGGACACGCACGGAACGACGACCTTCGGCAGCGCCCCCCTCGGTGCCGTCCGGTCCCTGCGCAACCGCGCCGCCGCGATCGCCACCCGCTACGGAATGCCCTCCTGAGAGTAGTCGCCTTCTGCGGGACGCCGCCGAAGCCGACAAGCACCGCCGGGCTCGCCGGAGTTCGGCCTCACCCCGCGGCACCTGTCACCGTTCGCGGAGGCCCCCCACCTCGGTCATCGGGTCGGCAATCGTGCCTTTCCTGACTCCATGCTCGGGGTCACCTTTCGGACACCGCGCTGACCTGCCGGTTTCCCAGCAAGATGAACGGTGGCGTGCACATGCACTCAGGAAGCTACCGGCCGCCCAGGAAGGAATGGCTTTCCGCTAAGGCACCCCCTATACGGCAGGATGAGGAAGTCTCCCGATGTGGCGCCCTCGCCTTAGAGACGACGTTGGAAGCACAACAAGAGACCCAGCTCCCAGCTCGTCCAAGGAGACCGCATGCTGCACCACGAGTTCATGGCCGCCCGCCACGCCGAATTCCTTTCCCGCGCCGCGCGGCACCGCCTGGTCCGCGAGGCCAAGCGGGCCAAGCAGGCCGCGAAGGCAGCCCGTACCGACGCCGACAGCCGCAAGCAGTACCGTCGCGCCGCGTGACGGAGCAAGGGTGGTGCCGCGTGGTCGAGCACCCGGCCGCAGCGGCCCGGCCCCCCGTCGACGTCGAAACCGCTGGCCCCGACCGCGTACGAGATGCGATGCTCAGCACCGTGCACAGTGGTCACATAAGCCCCGTCTTCGTAGGCCGCAGCGCCGAACTCACCGCTCTCGACGAGGCCCTGTCCCGGGCGGACGCCGGGGAGCCCCGCGCCCTCTTTGTGGGCGGCGAGGCCGGCGTCGGCAAGACCCGGTTGATGCAGGAGTTCCTCGGCCGGGCCGTCGCGGACGGGGCCGTCGTCGCCCTGGGCGGCTGCGTGGAAACCGGCGCCGACGCCCTGCCCTACCACCCCGTCTCGACCGCCCTGCGCTCCCTGCGCCGCCAGCTCGGCGCGGAGCTTGACGCCGCCATCGCCGGCCAGGAAGGCGAGCTCGCCCGGCTGCTGCCCGAGCTCGGCGAGATGGACCGGGGACGCCCCGAAACCGAGGGCCGTGCCCGGCTCTTCGAGCTCACCGTCCGCCTCCTCGAGCACCTCGCCGCGGACCGGACCCTCGTTCTGGCCCTGGAGGACCTGCACTGGGCCGACCGCTCCACCCGCGAACTGCTCAGCTATCTGCTGCGCGCCCTCACCCACAGCCGCCTGCTCATCGTCGCCACCTACCGCGCCGACGACCTGCACCGCCGCCACCCGCTGCGCCCCGCCCTCGCCGAGTACGAGCGGCTGCGCACCGTCACCCGCCTGGAACTGCCCCGCTTCGAACGCACCGAGGTCCGCCGCCAGCTCGCCGCCATCCGCGGCGAGGCCCCGCCTGAGCAGGTGCTGGACCGGGTCTTCGAACGCTCCGAGGGCAACGCCTTCTTCGTCGAGGAGCTGGCCTGCAGCATCCTCGAAGGCTCACCGGGCGGAATCAGCGACTCCCTTCGCGACCTCTTGCTGGTCCGCGTCGAGGCGCTGCCGGACGAGGTGCAGCGCGTGGTGCGGATCGCCGCCGAGGGCGGCTCCGAGGTGGAGTTCCGGCTGCTGGCCACCGTCACGCGCCTCGCCGAGGACGAGCTGATCGAGACCCTGCGTACCGCTGTGGGCGCCGCCGTCCTGCAACCCTCCGAGGAGGGCGAGTCGTTCCGCTTCCGGCACGCCCTGATGCGCGAGGCCGTGGCCGGCGACCTGCTGCCCAGCGAGCGCTCCCGGCTCAGCCGCCGCTACGCCGAGGCGCTGGAGGCCGACCCCACGCTCGTACGGCCCGAGGAGCGGGCCGGGCGGCTGGCCGGCTACTGGTTCGACGCCCGCGACCCCGCCAGGGCGCTGCCCGCCGTGATCGCCGCGGCGGCCGCCGCCCGCGGCCGGCACGCGTTCGCCGAGCAGCACCAGCTGCTGGAGCGGGCGCTGGAGCTGTGGGACGACGCTCCCGAGGAGCTGCGCCGCGAGACGATGCGGCAGGGCATCGAGAACGGGCTGTCCCCGGCCATCTACCCGGACATGCCAGGCGACTTCGTGGACCTGCTCGCCGCGATCAGCGTCGCCGCGCGCCTCGCAAGCGAGCGGGAGCGGGCGCTCGCCCTCGGCAAGCGGGCGCTGCGCGAGCTGGAGGGCGACCCCCTGCGGGCGGCCTGGTTCTGGATGGAGCGGTACCAGCTGGTGCGAGACCTGTCCCGCTCCGACGGCTGGGACGAGATCTCCCAGGCCCAGAAGCTGGTCAAAGGCCTGCCGCCGTCCGTCGTACACGCCGAGGTACTGACGTATGCGGCGCACTGGTACGCCGTGCACCAGCCGGCGCCGAGCGCCCTCGAGACCGCGGAACAGGCGGTGGAGCTCTGCCGGATAACGGGCGCCGACATCACTGGACTCGCCGCCCAGCACACCCTGGCCTGGCTCACCATCCACTCGGGCAACGTCGAGGCCGGGCTCGAGCGGGCCCGCGACGTGTGCGCCCGGGACCTGGAGCCGGGCAACGCCAACGTAGTGCTGCGTGGCTACGGCAACCTGGCCACGGCGCTGCACGGCCTCGGACGCTACGCAGAGGCCGTCGAGACCGCCGAGGAGGGCAGTGGCCTGGCCGAGCGGCACGGGCTGCCGAACACCGCCTCGTACATCGACGCCAACCTCGCCGAATCCCTCATCCACCTCGGTCGCTGGGCCGACGCCGACGAAGTCGTCGAGCGGGCCCTCGGCCGCCGTGGGGTGAGCGTCCGCATGCGGGCGCTGATCGCCGAGCGGAGGGCCGAACTGGCTCTGGCCCGGGGTGCGTACGACGAAGCCCGGCGCCGGATGAAGGAGGCCGACGGCAGCACCACCGGCCCTTACCCGGAGCCACAGCACACCCTGGCCGTGGGCCGCATGGCCATCGCGCTGGCGGCCGCCGACGGCCGGATTCTCGACGTCCGCTCCCTGCTGGAGACGGCGGTCGGCGAGGCCATCCCCTTCGGCCATCACCGCTACGGCTGGCCCCTGTTGTACGAGGCCGCGGCGGCGGAGGCGCGGGCACGTGGGCTCACGGTGGCCGAGCCGGGGCGCGCGGCGGCGGTGGAGCGGATCCGCCAGGCGATGAAGGGTCAGCCCCAGTTCGTACTGCTGTGGGCCGCGCAGGCCCTGATGATCGAGGCCGAACTGCTCACCGCCGAGGGCCGGGACGCCACCGCCCACTGGCGGGAGGCCGTCGCCGCCACCGAGCAGCTGGAGGCCCCGCTACTGCTGACCACCGCCCGGTTGCGACTCGCGGAGGCTCTGATCATCCGGGGCGGCAAGGGGTCCCGCACAGCGGCCGGTGAGCTGCTGCGGCAGGCCGAGGCGGCAGCGCGCGAGCTGGGCGCGGCGCCGCTCGAGACGGAGATCACCACACTCGCCGGCCGCGCCCGAATCCCGTTGCGGCAGACCGATGGGGAGGCGGCCCCGCCCCCGGCGCCGGCGGCGGCGCTGGGGCTGACCGTCCGGGAGCGGGACGTGCTGCGGCTGGTCGCCGCCGGGCGGAGCAACCGGCAGATCGCGGAGGAGCTGTTCATCTCGCCGAAGACGGCAAGCGTGCATGTCTCCAACATCCTGGCGAAGCTGGGCGCTTCAGGCCGGGGGGAGGCCGCGGCCATCGCGCACCGGCTGGGGGTTCTCGACGAGTGACGCTTCGCTGAGGTGCACAGCGCGATGGGGTTGCCCACCTCCTGGTGCGGATCCGGGCCCGTCCTCGTGGCATCCGCCTCGCTCCGGTCACGAAGTAGCCGGTCGAGCGCGCGCCTCTCAGCCTGCGGCTTCGGTGATCGCGTCGTTGATCAGCTGGCGCTCATAGCCGCCGGTGGGTCTGGGTGGGCGGGGCAGCGGTTCCCCCCTGGAATTGGGAGGCGCCGGGCCCGCCAGGGACCGGAGAATGGCGTGCATGGTCGTCTTCCGCTGCCGCCGCTGTCATGGCGATGTCACCGCACCCGTACGAGAGGTGCCGCTGCCCGATGCGGACAGCACCCTGGCGCCGTACGCGCTGCCGGAGGGCGTGGAGTGCCCGCCGCGGATGCGTCCGGGCACCTTCGCCTACGATCCGCCGGAGGCCGGGGAGCGAGTCTTCCGGCCACATGTCGCGGGGGCGGCCCTGGGCCTCCACCGCGCGGGGCTGGATGGCATCGTCCTGGCCCGGGCCGATGTGCACGGCACCGAGCTCACCTCGCTGCGCGGACGGCGGAACGGCTGCTGCGGCCTGGACGGCTGCGACGGCCCGAACCTCGTATGCCGCTGGTGCACGGCCGAAGTGGCCACCGAACGTTCGGACTGCTGGACCCCGCAGGAAGTCGTGCTCGTGCCCGCCGCGGTGGAGGCCGTCGACGCCGACTTCTAGTCGGCGAGTGCGGCGAAGAATTCGCGGATGTCGCCGATGAGGAGGTCGGGCGCCTCGAGGGCGGGGAAGTGGCCGCCCCGGTAGAACTCCGACCAATGTGTGATGTTGTGGGCCTTCTCGGCGAAGCGTCGGATGGCGAAGTCGGCGGCGGCGAAGACTGCGACACCTGTGGGCACCGTCGCGGGGGGGCTTGGGGGCCCACATGTTCGCGTCGTGGAAGCGCTCGTAGTAGGAGTTGGCCACGCTGCGGGCGGTCTGGGTGAACCAGTAGATGCTGATGGTGGTGAGCAGCCGGTCGCGGTCCACTGCGTCCTCGGGCAGTTCCTTGGCTGGGTCGGTCCACTCCTTGTACTTCTCGACGATCCAGGCAAGCTGGCCGGTGGGAGAGTCGGCGAGGGCATGCGCCAGGGTCTGCGGTCTGGTGCCCTGGAGCTTCATGTAGGCGGACATGTCGTCCTGGAAGTGTTTCATCGCCTTGAGGCGCTGCTGCTCGCTCTCGGTGAGCGCGGCCGTGTCAGCCGGGTCGCCGGTGGGGAAGGTGACCAGCGCGTTGGCGTGCACGCCGATGACGTGCTCGGTGTGGGCTCACCCGAGCGCCGGGCCGATGAACGCGCCGATGTCGCCGCCCTGCACGCCGTAGCGGTCGTACCCGAGGCGGGCCATGAGTTCGGCGAAGGCCGAGGCGATCCGGGTGTCGGTCCAGCCGGTCTCGGTGACCGGACCGGAGAAGCCGAACCCGGGGACGGAGGGGATGACCAGATTCCGTCGAGGGTGAACGCCACGGGCGGGCCGCGCTTGAGATCGCCGGGCAGCTGGACGACGCTGCTCTCATGGCGCGCGCCCACGCCTGCCTCGGCCTGGCCACCGCAGCCGACCCGAAGACCGCTCGCCACCACTTCGCCGCGGCCCGGGCCACCGCGGATCCGCAGACGATCATCGACGTCACGACATGGGAGTCGGCCTTCTGCGTGGCCATGGGTGCCTACGCTGAGGCGATCGAGGCTGTTCAGATGGGTCTCACAGCGGCGCACGAGTCGTTCCAGTACGCCAAGTGCGCGCCGATTCTGGTGGTCAAGTGGGTGCAGGCGCTGAAGGCATTGGGCCGCTGGGCCGAGGCGCTCGACCTCATCGACGAGTCCTTGGGCGAGGCCGAACTGCCCCAGCTCAGCCACGCGGCGCTGATCATCAGCCGCGGCGAGATCCACCTGGCGCAGGGCGACGCGGCCGCCGCCCGGGCCGCTGCCGACAGCGCGGCGCGGCTGCTCGGTGAGGAGCCCTGGGCCCGGCCCTACCAGATCAGGCTGCGAACCCTCCAGATCCGACTCGACCCTGGTACCGGCCACACCCTGGATCCCACCGAGCTCGCCGCGCACCCGCACGAGGCATGGGCCTTGCTCGCCGCGGTCCAACCAGCCCAACTGCCGGATCTTCCGGTCGTCGGTCTGGTGGACGAGGCCTACCGGGCCATGGCCCGCGGCGACCGGGACAGTGCCGCGCGAGGCTGGCGGGCGCTCGGCCAGGCGTACGAGCTGTCGTTGTGCACGCCGCATGCCGTACCGCCGGCGGCAAAGGCGCAGAAGCCCGTCCCCGGTCTGCCCGGGCTGACCGCCCGTGAGCTGGAGGTGCTGCACCTGGTCGCCGAGGGCAAGAGCAACCGCCAGATCGCCGCCGAGCTGTTCATCAGCGGCAACACCGTCGGCGTACATGTGTCGCGGATCCTCACCAAGCTCGGCGCGGCCACCCGTACCGAGGCGGCACGCAAGCTTCTTGACACCACCATGGGCTGACCGTGCGGGGGCGACCACGACGTGAGGGTTGCCCGCCGGCCATCCTGCTCGGCGGCCGGGGCACCGTTGCAGGACCCCGTTCAGTGCGCCCTCTCCCCCGCAGAGGAGTACCACCGTTGTGAGAACGAACGCCTGAACCGAGAACACACAGCACTCCAGGTCCATGCACCAAACACAGATCACGCGGCCCAAGGGGAGAAGTTCACACTCCACATGAGGCACCGACAAGGCAGCCGATGTGGGCATGGCATTCCGATTGAGGCCGGGAAGAGACGGCGCGCAAGGAAGGCAGTTCATGCCCCCGTCCTCCCACCCCTCCCGGCGCTGGGGCATGTTCAGCGCCCGAGCCGCTGCGGTGGCCGCGGGCGCGGTGTGCTGTGCGGGCGCACGGGCGCGCACGTATCTCAGGTAAACCGCCACCTATACGGCTTGATATCACCACAGTGCTCGGCATTCGCCCAGTAGTCGGCGTGGTAAGGTCCGTTCAGAATATAACGATCCGTCTCTTGGCCGGGCAAGTGCCCGATTCCGCGGCATGAGCACCACGTCGAGTTCGTGTATGGAAAGGCGGCGCCGCATGCTTGTCGAACGGAATGTTGAAGTGCCGATGCGGGACGGCACAGTTCTTCGGGCAGATGTCTTTCGGCCCGAATCGGCCGACGGCTGCCCCGTTATGCTCCTCCGCCTGCCCTACGACAAGTCCATCCTTACCGAGCCGGGATTCCCATCCGAAGTTAAATTCTTCGTTCCACGTGGGTACATCTGCGTCGTTCAGGACGTTCGGGGCATGTATGCCTCCGAAGGTGTATTTAGCCCTTTTCGCGACGAGGCGCCGGACACCGTCGACACCATCGAGTGGGCAGCCAAGATCGAAGGGGCCAACGGAAAAGTCGTGATGGCCGGTCAGTCCTACCTCGGCAGCGTCCAGGTGCAGGCCGCCGCCGAAAGGCCCTCGCCGCTGGTCGCCATCAGCCCGGTCTCGCCTTTGGTGGACTTCGCCGACAATGGGTACCGGCGCGGCGGAGCCGTCGAGTCCGCGTTCTTCTTCGCATGGGCGACCAGAATGGCGATCCAAACGGCCCATCGGTGCGGTCGCGACGAGGAGGCCGCGGCGCTCGCCGCGCTCATCGAGGACCAACCAGACCATCCGTTCCCGCCGCTGTCGCGGTCGAGCGCCATCCACGCGCCCTTCGACGAGATTCTCAAGCACTACGACGGGGTCGCGCCCTGGATACGGCAAGGGCTGGAAGAAGCCGGAAGGCCCGATGCGGGACAACACCTTTCGACGCAGCAACTCGTGCCGAAGATCGCCGTACCGTCGCTCTACGTGACGAGCTGGTACGACATGTTACTCGGCGGTGTGCTCAAGGCGTACTCGGTGGGCGTTTCCACCGGCGCCGCGCCAACACATCTTGTCATCGGCCCATGGGAGCATGCGCATTATGGCGCACCACAGTCCATCGCTGGAGAACTTGATTTCGGGCCGGCTGCCGAGTTTGAACTGTGGCCACTCCTGGAGCAGTTCTTCGCACCGCTCGCAGGCATAGGACATGGCGATCCGGTCCCCGGGGTGCAGTACTTCACCATGGGCATCAACGAGTGGCGATCGGCGGACGTGTGGCCGCCCGAATCGACTGCCGTCCGATTTTTCCTCCATTCCGCGGGCGGCACCGTCACCGGCGGGCCGACCGGTACTCTCGACACGGTCGCGCCGACGGACGAAGCGGCGGACGAGTGGACACACGACCCCAAAAATCCCGTGCCGTCGACCGGCGGTCAAACCTGGTCGATCCCGAACGGTCCCCGGGATCAGTCGGCATTGCTCGAGCGGGTCGACGTCCTTGCCTTTGACAGCGAAGTACTGCCATCCGCTGTAGAGGTCACCGGCGCAGTGCACGCAGAAGTCTGGTTGGAAACGGACGCCGCCAGTGCGGATATCGTGGCCGCTCTGGTCGATGTTCATCCGGACGGTCGGCGCTATCCGGTCACGCAAGGAATTCTGCGGCTCGGCACCGAGTTGGAGCCTCTTCATGAAAAAGGGTCGATCAGTTTCAGCGTCGACCTGTGGGCAACCAGTCACGTTTTTCTGGAGGGCCACCGGATTTCCGTCCAACTCGCGGCTTCCGACTTCCCACATTGGGACGTCAACCCGTCGGACGGAAAGGCGTGGGCGACGAGTTCCGAGCCGAAAGCCGGCCGCCACCGCCTTGCGCATGACGCCGCACGACCGTCGATGATCGCCTTGCCGATCGTCGGTGAACTTCCGGCGATCTTTGACCGAAGCGAGCGCTGACGCTCTTGTCGGCAGTCGACGTCAGTGAGGTCGACTGCCGACAAGGTGATCGCGCGTTGGCGAACGTACCCCGCGACCATCGCACGGCTCATTCCGAGGCGGGGACGCGGATTCCTTCCCAGACCAGCCGGCGTTCCCGCTGCGGGTCCACCTCGATCCGCGACGGATGGTCGATGATGCGAGTGTTCCGTTGCGCCGCCGTGTATTCCGGCCAGGAGGCGAGCGGCCGGCCGGTACGAGCGAAGGCCAACCAGTTGTCCTGGACCTCGTCCTGCACGGCGCGAAATCCCTGCCGCCCGCCGGCCAGCGTCAACAGCCGCACCGGCACGCTGTCGACGCCACCGAACACCGGCAGCAGTTCGATCCCGTGCAGGGCCCCCAACCCGGCAAGACGCAACGCGCGTGGTGCGAAGTCGAAGCGGTAGCAGAACGTGGGGGCCCGGCCGCTGTGCCCCTCGAGCACCGCCTGCATCGGTCGCCATAGCACGAAGTCCGTGCTGACCTGGATCGCGGCCGCCCGCTTCGGATAACCGGGGTAGGCGGCGACCACCCGCTCGTAGTCGGCGCCGCAGCGCTCCAGCGCGGCGCGCTGCAAGGGCGCGGTGGTCGGCACAGTCGCGTCGAACTGGGACAGGGTGCATTCATCGCGATTGGTGCCGATGATCAGCGGTACCGCCTGCGCGCTGCCCGCGGTGATGGCGTCCAACGGGTCCAGCGGCAGAAAGCCGCCGTCGACCACCGGTGCGATCGGGTAGCTGCCGGGAAAGGCTCGCAGCACATCCCGCAGCGCCCGCTCGGCAGCCTGGCCGAGATCCTTCGCGGCCGCCGTGGTCAACGCCTGCGCCGCGGAGTCCGGGGCGACGCCGAGCCGGCCGAGGAGCCGGCGGGCGAACCGCCGGGCCTCCTCGGCATCCACGGCCGCCCAGTCCGCGGCCGAGCTCTGCGCGATCGCGCGGTGGAACAGCCCGGCCGCGGTCGGCATCGCCATCAGCGTCAGCACCGCGTCCGCGCCCGACGACTCGCCGAAGACGGTGACATTGTCCGGATCACCACCGAAAGCAGCGATATTGCGACGCACCCACCGCAACGCCGCCACCTGGTCCCGCAAACCGAGATTCGACTCGAAAGGCCGATCAGCAGTGGAGAACTCGGTGAAGTCGACATAGCCGAGTGCGCCCAGCCGGTAGTTGAGCGTCACCACCACCACATCGCCACGCGCCGCCAGCGAGTCACCCGGATACCGAGCCGCGGTGTCGTAGACGTAACTACCACCGTGGATGAAGACGAGCACGGGCCGCGGCCGCGCCGAGGGATCCGGGGGCGCGGTCACGTTCAGGGTCAGGCAGTCCTCGCCGGTCCGGCGTAAGCCCACCATCGGGTTGCGGCGCTGTACGGCCGCGTACCCGAACCGCGTGGCGTCGCGTACCCCCACCCACGGCTGCACCGGTTGCGGTGCCCGCAACCGCAACTCTCCGACTGGTGCAGCCGCGTAGGGAATCGACCGCCACTGCAACGCGCGCGGAGCCCGGCGACCGCGGACGACGCCGTCCGCGGTCTCGACCTCGGTCGCGAGCATCGTGCCTCCCTTAGTCCGGGATACCGAGGGGACCCCGCGCTTGTTGATGACGCGTTGACACGTTCGGCCAATCAGGCCGGCCCCGCGCGCAGGACACGCTGGAACTCATCGGCGAAGTCGGCCGCGAACTCCGCGGGGAACCGGTCCGTCCACACGAACACGTTCAACCGCACTCCGCCATCGGCGGCGTACCACACCTCGGTCTCCAACTCGCTCATCGTCGTCGGAGCGTCCAGGCGGACGAACTCGGTGCGACAGGACGGTAGCATCAAAGCCGGATCGCTCAGGTTCTGCGCCAGGAGCACCGGCAGCCGCCCCAGGGCGTCTGCGCCCATCCCGGAGAGCACTGGCATGGCCGCCTCGGCAAAGGACACGTCCTGGGCGGCGAGCGCGGCACCGACCGCCTTGCCGGCGTTGTCCCACAGGTCGCTTCCGGCGGACGGTGGGCGCAGGCGCAGGCACCACATGTCCATGCGGGTGGAGATGGACCGGCCTGGGTCGCCGACCCAGCTGGAGAACGGCACCAGGATGCCGAACTCGTCCTGACCGGACAGCTTTTGCAGGACCGTGCCGTAAGCCACGGCCAACGCAGCCAGTCTGGTCGACCCCAGTTCGCGAGCAGCGGCGTCCCAAGGCTCCATCTCCCGGCCGGAGACCTGCCGGGAAACCGACATCCTGGGGCCGTCGGTGGCCTGCGAGGACTGCCGCTGCGGCAGGGTGATCTGTGGGAGACCGTCGAGTTCCTGTTTCCAGTAGCCGAGTTGGGCGTCCAGGTCGGCGGCTGCGCGCCGCCGGCGGTAGATGTCGGCGATTTCGGCCAGAGTCTGTGCCTGCTCCGCGAACACCGGAGCCCGACCGAGCAGTCGTGCTTGGTAGGCGGTGGCCAGATCAGCGGCCATCGGCTCCTGGGACGCGCCATCGAACGCCACGTGGTGCACAACGAGACCGAACAGCAGACGTCCGCTGTCGGCACTCCGGACCAACGCGCAGCGCCAGATCTTGCCCTGTGCGAGCGACAGGGGTCGGTACAGCACGGCGTGCAGCGCGGCCACCGCGTCGTCCTCCGTCGGCTCATCCGGCAGCAGCTGGAGGTCCGGTCCAGCCAGGTCGCCGGACGGCACCGCGGTCGGGCCAGGGTCCATCAGATACCGCGAGTGCAGAGCCTGGTGCCGGCCGTGGACGTCGAGGATCGCCTGAGACAGCGCCTCGACATCTGGTGTGCCGTCGATCCACCAGGCCATCGTGCAGAGATACGCGAGATCCGAAGCCTCGGAAACGCCCTCCCACAGGGCCAACGCATAGTGCACGGGCAACGCGATCGGACGGACACCCTGTTCTGCCGCGGCGTCGGGCACCGCGGTTGGCCCGGCACTGCCGGCGTCCAGCAGCGGTTTCAGCACAGCCGCGAGGTCATGCACGGTTGAGGTCGTGAACACCTGAGAGGCTGGTATCGCCACCCCGAACTCCGCATCCACCTTCGCGCAGAGCCGGGCCGCGTCGAGTGAGTTGGCACCCAGCTCGAAGAACGAGCGGTTCGGTGGGATGGTGCCGCGCTCAAGGATCTCACCGAACACGGCCGCCAGGCGCGTCTCGACGGGGTCCAGCGAGTGTTGCGCCTCCGGCGCGGAGTCGTCCGGGTGATCCTCCTCGGTGGCGAGTTGCTCGAGCGCCCGCTGATCGACCTTGCCGCTGGCCAACAACGGCATCGTCGCCAACCGGAGGATTCGGTCGGGTACGAGGTAGTCGGGCAGGCGGGCAGCCAGCTCGGCGCGCACGCTCCGCTCGTCGGGCACGCTCTCACCGCGGCCGGCGTAGCACAGGCACAGGCTGCGATGTTGTCCCTGCGGACCCGCGACCGGTACCGCCACGGCCGCCGTGACCCCGGCGATGCGTGCGGCAGCCCGCTCGATCTCGGCCGGCTCGATCCGGTGGCCCCGGATCTTGACCTGCCGGTCGAGGCGGCCGTCGAAGTACAGCACGTGCTCGGCCGAGAAGTGCCCGAGGTCGCCGGTCCGATACACCCGATGGGTCTGCCCGTCCACGGTGACCTCAGGGAACTTCTTCGCCGTGAGTTCCGCGTCGCCGAGATAGCCCGACGAGAGCCCGGTCCCGCCGATGCACAGTTCACCCGTCTCGCCCGGGCCGCAGGGCCGGTCCCCGTCCAGCACGAAGATCTTCGTCCCGTTGAGCACTCGGCCCAGCGGAACCCCTCCGGGGTCGGCACAGTCCTCGACCGTGACCCGGCGTGCGGTCACCACCGCGGTGGTCTCCACCGGCCCGTACATGTTGTTCAGTTCGATGTCCGGGAAGCGTTGCACGAATCGCTTCATATGGGCGGCTGACGCACGCTCACCGCCGGTGATCAGCCAGCGCAGCCCCTCGAACGCGTCGAGGTCCTCGTCGACGATCATGTTGAACAGCGTGGCCGTCAGGGACGCGCCGTTGACCCCGTGGTCGGCCACCATCCGGCGGAGCGTGCCCGGCACCAGCACCGGATCATCGAGAAGTACCGACGTGCCGCCGTTGAGCAGTACGCCCCAGCAGTCGAGGCAGAACCCGTCCCAGGTCGCCGGCGCGAGCTGCGGCACCACGTTGCCAGGGCCATAAGCGGCGAAGTCACAGTCCGCGAAGACGCGGATCATGCCACTGTGTGGAGCGACGGCCGCCTTCGGCGCGCCTGTCGATCCCGAGGTGAAGAACACGGCGCACGGCTCGTCGCCACGCACCTCGATCCGGTGCGGTTCGCGTCCTGTGGTGACGGCGTTCTCGATGCTGGGTGGCGCCACGACCGGTACCGGCCACACGCCCGCCGCGGACGTCACGAGCAGCTTTGCGTCCAACGCTGCGATCAGCGAGGTGAGCCGCTCGTGTGGCCACTGAACATCGAGGGCGGCATAGGCGGCGCCACACTCGAGCACTGCCAGTAGCGTCGCGACGAACTCCGGAGTACGGTCCATGAGCACCGGTACCAGATCGCCCCGCCCAACGCCATGACTCGCCAGCTCGACGGCGTAATCGTCGGCGAGCGTCTGCAGTTCGCGATAGGTCACCCGTCGGTCGCCGGACACAATCGCCACACCGGACGGCCATGTTTCCGCGCACCACCGGAACAGCCCGTGCACCGTCTCGATGCCGTGACGCTCCCCAGTAGGTTCTTGTACGAGACTGTCATGATCGGCCACAACAACGTACCCCCGTGATGATGGAACTTCTGTCTTCTCTGGAATAACCCCCGCACGGCTGTCTCGGTTCCCGCAGACGAGAGATCTCCCCCTGCCGCCTCATGCGGCGTTCACGTGAGTTGAGGAGGGCGGGCGCGCCCCCCACCCGCGCCCGTCCTCCTGACGTCCTGTCATGTACGAACAGGTCGTCATCATCGACTCACGACAACGAACCCGAGACTTACGCCGTAAGCCGTGCGGAGGGAAGGACGCTACACTTACGGCGTAAGTGCCGTCAACGCGGAGGAACTGGTTCCTTGAAACGCATGCGGTTGACCCGGGACCGGGTGCTGACGGCCGCGATTCGACTTGCCGACCAATCAGGACTCGCCGCCTTGTCGATGCGCAAGCTCGCCGCCGAGCTCGACGTGGAGGCGATGTCGCTGTACAACCACGTCAAGAACAAGGAAGACCTGCTCGACGGCGTCGCCGATCTGGTGATGGGCGAGATGGACAGGCCCGTCGCGGGTGGCCAGTGGCGTGCCGAGATGCACCGCCGGGCCGCCTCCGTGTACGAGGTACTGCGGCGGCACTGGTGGGCGGTCGACTTGATCGCCTCCCGGCAGACACCGGGGCCGGCGCACCTGGCGCACTACGACGCCACCATCGGTTGCCTGCACGCCGCCGGATTTCCCTACCTGCTGGCCGGTCATGCCTGTTCCGCGATGGACAGCCACGTGTTCGGGTTCACCATCCGAAGGCGGGACCTACCGTTCGATCCGGACAAGCTGGCCGAGTGGGCGGAGCACAATCTGCCGCAGATCTCCGTCGAGCGATATCCGCATGTCCATGACATCGCCGAAAAGATCGTCTCAGACGAATACCGCGACGCCGGCTTCGAGTTCGGTCTTGAACTGATTCTCGACGGGTTGGAGAAGGTACTCGCAACCGTTACCCGTGAGTGAGCAGACGCACGAGGACACGTCACCGCCGCCCGCCTTCATCGCCACAAGGACGGGTATCCGTCTGCCCCTGCTTGGACCTGTGCCCTCGTCCGCGGTCGGTGGGGTGGTCGGCCGGTGAGCGAGACGGCGTCGGGGCGACCGGAGCCGGGCGACGGGACTCATTGGTGTGCCGAGCTGCCACCGACGACACCGCTCCGCGCGCCGGCTTCCCTCGGTCACCCTCGTTCTGGTCCCTTCATCAGCTGTTCCAGGTCCTGTTCGTCCAGCGACCGGATCGTCAGGTGTCCGGCCACGGGGAAGGCGCGCGGATCTTCCGGCCGTCGCACGCCGACCGTGCGCCATCCGGCTTCCGCCGCGGCATCGAGTTCCTCCGGGGAATCGCTGAGGAACAACGTCGCCTCCGGCCGCGTACCGATCACTCCCGAAATCCGCCGGTAGGAGTCGGCAGACTTCTTGCTGCCGGCTGTGACCAAATCGAAGTAGCCGCGCAGGAGCGGGGTGAGATCGCCATACGGGGTATGCCCGAACCAATGCACCTGGGCTGCGGCGGGGCCCGATGAGTAGATGTGGAGCGCTGCGCCCGAGTCGTTCCAGCAGCACAGCACATCGGGCACCTCGGGGTAGACGTGCCCCGTCAGCGAACCGTCGGCGTAGCCCGCCGTCCAGATCCAGCCCTGGATCGTCTTCAGGGGCGGCGCTTTGACGTCCTGGTCCGTCCATGCGGTGAGCGCCTCGACGGCATCCGCCTCGTCGAGGGAGTCGACCCCGAGGTAGTCCCGTATCTCCTTGAGCAGCACGGTGGCGCGCACCGTGCCACGGTATTCGGCGAACCATCGGGGCAGCCGCTCGCGCGCATACGGAAAGAGAACGTCGTGGACGTGCGCGGCGGAGCCGACCGTTCCCTCGATGTCGAGGACGACCGCCGTGCCTTTCACCGGTCCTCCGACAGAAGCACGTCGAGGCGAGGGAAGCTCTGAGCGATGGCGTCTCCGGTGAAGTCGCCGACCCATCCGTCCTCTTCCTTGAAGAAGCGGATGGCGGCGAACTCCGGGGTCGGTCCCATATCGAACCAGTGACGGGTGCCCGCGGGTACGGACAGCAAGTCGCCGGCCTCGCACACGACCGCGTACACCTCGTCCTCGATATGGAGGTAGAAGCAGCCGGTGCCATGGGCGAAGAACCGCACCTCGTCCTCGGCGTGGCGATGCTCCTCCAGAAAGGCGGCCCGGGCCTTGGCGGCGCGTTCTTCCCACTCCGGCCCGACCGCCGGATGGAGTTGCGCCACATCGACCAGGACGAGGCCGTCGCGCTCGCACAACTCCTCGACCCGGGTGCGGTAGGCGGCCAGGATCTCTTCCTGAGTGGTGTCCGCGGTCACCGTGGCCCGCAGCTCCCACTGGCCGTATTCGATCCCGTGCTCCTTCAGTACGGCGGCGATCCGGGCTGTGTCCCGGGTGCGCAGCACCAGGGTGTCGGGGGCGTCCTGAGGCATGATCTGCAGGAGTGTCATGGGGTCACGTTTCCTTCGTGTCGGTGCGGTGGTCCCTGGCGCCGAGGGTGAGCAATTGGCAGATGGCCTCGAGGCACTCCAGCCGGTTGCGTGCCTGGGCGAGGTCCTTGCCCCAGGTGGTGATGCCGTGGTGGTCGATCAGCAGGGCTGGGGGCGCGTCGCCGCGGGCGGCCAGATGGTCCGCCACCTCGTCGGCGATCATGCGTACGTCGGGCCAGTTACGGAAGACGGGCAGCTCCGTGCGAGCGGGGTCGTCGAGGCCGAGTCCTTTGAGCAGTTCGAACCGCTCGAGCGGCAGTGTGACCGTGCCGTCGCGTTCGCCGATGCGACACGCCATCACGGTGGCGTAGGGCGCATGGACGTGGATGACCGCACGGGCGTCGGTGGCGCCGTACACCGCTGTGTGGATCGAGGTCTCCGCCGACGCCTTCAACCGACCCGGAGTCAGCACCTCACCGGTGGTGGCGTGCACGGCGACCATGTCGTCGGCAGTGAGACTGCCCTTGTCCATGCCACTGGCCGTGATCACGGCCGCATACCCGTCATCGGCAGGCAGGCGAACGGACAGATTGCCCGACGTGCCGGGCATCCAGCCCCGGGCGTACAGATCGCGGGAGAACGCGGCGATGGATGAGCCGGCGGCGGTGACCTCGCGGTGGTGTTCCTGGATGCTCGTCATGCCGCCACCTCGCACAGAGAGAGGAGGTCGTAGGCTTTCAGTCGCTCGGCCCCGGGCAATCCGGAGAGCTCCACCAGGACGACCGATCCGGCAACCTCGGCCGCTGAGGCCTCGACCAGTTCGGCCGCCGCGAGGAGGGTGCCGCCGGTGGCGAGGACGTCGTCCACGCACAGCACCCGTTCCCCGGGCGCTATCGCGCCCTGCCGGACCTCCAGGCGATCCTCGCCGTACTCCAGTGCGTAGCCGACAGAGTGGACGGCGCCGGGGAGCTTGCCGGGCTTGCGTACGAGGGTGAGCGGCACTTCGCAACGCGCGGCCAGGACGGCTCCCATGACGAAACCACGGGACTCGACGGCGACGATCCGGTCGAACCGACCGGAGAAGTGGTCACGCACATGGTCGGCGGCGTCATCCAGCACGCCGGGCTCGGCGTAGATCCGGGAGAGGTCCTGGTAGACCACACCGGGCCTGGGGTAATCGGGAAACGCTTCCAGAAGGCCGACGATACGGCTCCGGATGAGTTCGGCGCGCTGCTCGCGGTGAGCGTCGCGCGGTCGGACGACGCGGTCCTCGGTGACGATCGCGGTGATCAGCTCTCCAGGCGTGACATCGAACGCGGGATTGAACACACCGGCCCCCGCCGGTGCCACCGCGGCGTCCGCATCTCCCGTGACCTCCGCCGCTTCACGTTCCTCGATGGGGATTCCGCTGCCGTCGGGCAGATCAGGGTCCCAGGTGGACTCCGGCGCGACAACGACGAACGGAATGCCGTGCCGAGCGGCTGCGACAGCGAGCCCGTACGTACCGATCTTGTTCGCCGCGTCGCCGTTCGCGGCGATCCGGTCCGCACCGACCAGGACGCAGTCGACCATCCCTCGCGACATCGCGGCGGCGGCCGCCGAATCCACGCAGATCCGATAGGGAACCTCGGCCTCGCCGAGCTCCCAGGCGGTGAGACGGGACCCCTGGAGGAGCGGCCGGGTCTCGTCGACCAGAACTTCTGCCACCCGTCCGCGGCGGCGGAGTTCGATGATGCCTCCCAGGGCGGTCCCCACGGCGGCCGTGGCCAGGCGTCCCGTGTTGCAGTGCGTCAGCAGCCGCAGGGGGCGGTGAGGGTGTAACGACTCGACCAGATCCGCGGCACGCGCAGCGGCGGCGGAGTTGACCGCCGCGTCCTCGGCCACCATCTTCATGGCCTCGTCCACTACCGCCTGGGGCCCGTTCGGCAACTGCGCGACGGCGCGCCGGACGCCCCAGGCAAGGTTGACGGCCGTGGGCCGGGCGTCGGCAATGCGTGCGGCGTCGGCCCGCACCGAATCCTCGTCCACGGCACCCGCGGTCCGGTGTGTCCGTACCGAGAGGGCAACGCCGAAAGCTCCGGCGAGGCCGATGGCCGGTGCGCCTCGGACGGCCAGGACTCGTACCGCGTCGATCAGCGCGTCGACGCTCTCCAGACGCAGGAGTTCAAACCGTTGCGGCAGCGCACGTTGATCAACGGCCATGACGGCGTTGTCCTCCCAGTAGAGGGAGAAGCCGTGGTGTTCATGCCTCAATGCGCCCATGTGCATCCTCACCTTCTTCCGGTGTCCACAGGTTCCACGGGGCAGGGCAGCGCGGTCAACGGGGCAGTGGGGTGGTGGAGTTGACGGCCATCCGACCGTCTGTCCCGCGCGCTCCTAGAAACACTCGCGGAGCCGGCGTCGCAGGATCTTTCCGCCGGGATTGCGGGGCAACACCGCACAAACGACCGATTCAGCCCCCCGGGGCAGCCGGAGGAGGACTTCCTTGGCCGCAACGGCGTCGTGGGTGCTGGCCGGCGTCACCATGACGAACAGCAGCAGCCCTTCCGTGTCGACGACGATGTGTCTCTTGCGGCCCCTATCTTGAGCCAGCTCGGTGATGAGTCGCCTGATCTGCGGCGATGTGTCGTGAACAGTGGCCTCGACGGGGTGGTCGGAGCCACCGGGTTCGCCGTGGGATTGCGCCCCTCGGCGTGTCGCCGGATGCGAGGATCACGGCATGGTGACGTGCGACTACTTCTCAGCCTCCGATGACGACGTGGCCGTCCGCGTGCTTGACCAGCCCGGTGGCCCGAATCCTTCCGTGTTCGATGTGGTGCCGCTGAAGGGCATTGATCCGGTCGTTGTGATGGCCCAGCTCGAAGCGATCTTGACCGGCTGCACCTATGACGAGGCATCCGAACGTCCACGTGCGGGACAGGTGCTCTCGTCTCCGGAAGCCGAGAGCGCCTTCATCGTCAGCGTGTCCGACACCCTGCAGGAGGCACTGGCCTCAGCAACACACTCCTCCCTCGTGGAAGCGGCCGGGCCGTGGTCTGAGACCGACGAGCTGCGGCAGTATGGAATCACCTCCGACACTGCGCTCGAGGTACTCGTCCTGCTCTGCGGGTTGGCCAGCCGCGCACGTTCGGCGGGGCTGCGCTTGTTCTGCTGGTGGGCTCTTTAAGCGTCGCACTGCCGAAGCGATCGGCTCTCAGCACGGGCCGATCACCCTTGAGGACGCTGGCATCGCAGCGTCACGACTGCCCCGGATGTCGTCAGTGCGTCGTTCGCCAAGGGCCAAGGCCAGAGCCTCTCTGAGCTGCGGTTCTCGGCCTCCAGCTGCCGGTTGCGCTCGGTGGCGGCCTCCAGCCGTCGCCATGGCAACCCACGGCCAACACTGTTGCGTACAAGCATGTTCAAAGACGGGTTCTGAGGCGTGGATCGGTGTGTCCCTGGCCGAGTTGTGTAGGCACGGCTGGTGATCAGCCGACGCCCTCTCGACCAACAACTTGAGTCCCTGCGTGCGGGGCTGTCCCGCAACGACGTGTCGACGGAGGTGCTGACGCGGACTGCGAGTCAGATCTGCCTCGGGTGGTACGTGACGGCAGGATGCGTGGCTGCGTAGATCCCTCACGGGTGGCGGAGCTAGGACCCGCAGGGGCCCGGATGCCGAGAATCCCAGCGTTGCGCCGGGACCGCCGTCATCCGTCGGCGTGAGCCGGGTTCGATCCGAGACGCGTTGTCGGCGCGGCGGAGTGCGGATGGCCTGGCTACCTGTCCATCAGCGTGGTGACGAGTTCGTCCAGTCCGTTGAACCGTGCGTCGAAGACATCGGAGCTCGTCGGCGGGTCCCCGACCGGTCGCTGGACGTAGGCGGTGCGCATGCCTCTCGACTGAGCTCCGCGGAGGTCCCAGGCGTGAGCGGCCACCATGAGCACACGTTCTGGGAGACATCCGGCAATTTCGATGGCGAGCTGGTAGACCTCCGGCGCCGGCTTGTAGGCCCGGACGGCTTCGGCGGACACGGCTTGGTGCCAGCGCAGCCCGGCCTGGGCGTTGAGCCGCGGCAGAGCAGTGCGGCTGGCGTTGGAGAGCCCAAGCACGGGGAACTGCTGGGCGAGCCGCGCGAGACCGGCGACGGAGTCGCCCCAGGGGGGCAGGCGCTGCCCCGCTGTGGCCAGCCGGGCGATGGTTGCCGGATCGCCGAGTCCGGCGTGGTCGGCCACCCGCCCCGCAGCCTCTCCGTCGATGATCTCGGTGTTGACGTACGCGCGGTGCCCTTGCCCGATGCGTTGCTGCTCGAGCTCGACATGCTGCTGCCACACGGTGAGCAGCTCGTCGACAGACGCATCGTCGGCCGCGGGCACCGCGTCGCGAATTGCCGCTCGAAGCCCGCGGGGTTCGTCGACCAGTGTTCCAAGGACGTCGAAGACGACGACCTCGATGTCGCAGATCCCGGCCATGAGTTCTCCTGTTCGTGCTCCGCGTCACCGGCTCAACAGGTGACGATCTTGCCTCCAGCCTCGTCACCGGTCAAGATGGTGACGTGGATTTCGCGTTCGTGAGTGGCAACCCAGCCCTCGATCTGGCCGGCACCGTGGGGTCTCGTCGAGACGAGCCCGTCGACCTCCTGGCCGCGCCCGCAGACCTCGAGCGGTGGGTGGCCGCATGCGACGACCTCCCCGACCGTGTTACCGCCGACTTCGCAACCTTCGAGTCCGCGCTGTCCCTGCGAGAAGCCATCTACCAACTTGCTCTCGATCGCGTACTCGCCCGCCCCTTCGATGCGGGCAGCCTCAGAACCGTCAACGACACCGCCGCCGGGCCAGTGCCCACGATCAAGCTCAGCGACGCAGGGCTGCGTATATCGGGAGACCTGCGTGCGGTCCTCTCTCACATAGCCAGAAGCGGTATCACCGTGCTCGCCGATCCCCGCGCCCATCTCAGGGAGTGCGGCCGCACCGGCTGCACTCGCATCTATCTCGACCGCTCGCGCGGCGCCCGGCGCACCTGGTGCGGGATGGATGAGTGCGGCAACCGTGTCAAGGCCGCGGCTTACCGAGCTCGCAGGCGAGCTTCGACCACAGCCGAGGGCCGCGGGTCCGAGGGAACCACCTGGCGCGGTGGCAGGAGCAATGGCCCAAGCTGACCGTGCTGGACTGGTCCTTTCTCGGCTGGCTCTGATGCGTGGCATCCCGCCGATTCGCTGCCGCCTCGGCCCTTGGCGTGGTCGACCGGCCAAGCTGCACGGTGACAAGGGCAGCGGCTGCGCCTGGCGTGCGTTGCCACCGTGCTTCGGAGCGTCGAAGTCGACCGTGCGCCGCCGTTCGTCCGCGCCCTCGCGGCGCAGTGCGCTCACCAACTTTCCGAAGCAGCGCGGGCTCAGCCCGGTGAAAGGGGCTATCCAAGACGGCTCCGACGCGTGAGCACACCAGCCACATCAAGATCATGACACCAGTGGCTGGCAGCTACAGGACAGCCAACGGGCGCGGGCCTACCGCGCCGTTGCGGTTCGAACGCCCAGGGCGACCAGTACGGCTCCCGCCATCCGGCTCATCCCGCGACGGAATCGAGGCGTGCCGCTCACCGTGCGCGCGGCGGCAACCACAGACGTCCAGAACAGCAACCACACAAGGACGACGGCCACGAACTGCTCGCCGCCGACGATGTATTTGTCAGACACGCTGCCGCCGACGACGCCAAGCATCAAGAAGAACGCAACACGGCGCTGCGCCACCCCCTGCTGCTGGGGCGCTGGGAGAACGCCCTGAGAGAGCTTGGGTACATGACCGCGGAACGGGCACGCGCAGAATCACCTCACGGGTTGGGAACGCTCCCGCCCGGCTTCTACGCCCTTCCCCCCCGAGCAGGCGATCGCGGTGCTCAACGCCCGGCGCTTCCTCGCAGCCATCCAGCAGAGGGCCTGGAGTACAAGCGGTACCTCCGCCAACTCACCCAGGCGCTGCGCGAACGGGAGCGCGAAAGCCCCCACGTGAGAGCCACCGCCGAAGCCAAAGCCAAGGCCAGCCAGCTTCTCATCGAAAGACACCCGTCCGAGTACGCCTTCATCCGTGCTGAGCTGCGCCCTCACGAGGAGAACGACGGCTTTCTGCCAAGTTCGTTTGCCAACGGCCCTCAGCGCGCCGAGGTCAAGCGTCGCGTCCTGGGCGCCCTGGCAGACGGCACGTGGACGCGGTCGGCGCCGCCGAAAGCATGGCCGCGCTGACGAGCCCTGCCGGGCATAACCACGCGGGGTTCACGCCTGAGTGGGGTCGGTGATCAAACGCTCGGGGTACGCGGTCTGGAGATACTTGATGGCGGTGGTCGCGGACAGGTTGAACACACGTATCAGGTGGAGGGGGTCCTCGGCCACGCGGGCTTCGACCTCCACCGACACCAGCGCGGCAGAGCAAGCTGGCGGTGTAGATGCGATCCACTCGGTGGGCGGGGCCGTGCATCTCGCTCGCGTCCACGGTCGGCGCCACGGGCGCCGTGTCCTGCTGGGCGAGCGCGACGTCCCGGGCGACGTCCTCCAACCCCGCGATCAACAAGGCCCCTCCGCCCCCCGCTACAGCTTGAGGAAGCCCATAGAGGCACTTTTTCAGGGCCCGTGTGTTCACCGAGTCGATCGCGCACCGGGACCAGTCCAGCTCCCCGCGAGAGCCGAGTTCGTCGAGAACCAGGCGGTAGAGCTTGGCCCCCACTCTGGCCTTCCTCCACTCAGAGAAACGCCGGTGGGCCGTCGCCCCTGATGGTCCGAACGACGCAGACGGCAGTTGCTGCCAGGTGCATCCCGATCAAGATCGCGGCGAGTACTTCCCGGTCACCATGGCGGCGTCGGCCACCGCCCTGAGGTCGCGAGGGTGCCTCGGGTACGACCCGCTGGAACAGTTCCCACAGCTCGTCCGGCACCAGCCGTTCAACGATTCCCCCAGGCTGTAGCGCCTACGGCTCGCTTGAGCAGTCGGTCTCGGTCCAGGTCGCCTGGAGGTCACGGCAGACGATGGTGAGTGTGCCGTCCCAGCAGGCGATCTCGTGGCTGCAGCCGTCTCTGTGCGGCAGGATCTCGTCGAGAATCACGGTCCCGAGGTCTGTCCCTGGGACGTCGGCGGGATCTCGCTTCTCGTTGCCGTCTGGTTCCTCGTCGCGGCCGGGCTGAGGTGCTGGGCATCGGTTTGATGCTGCGGTCGGGGTGAGGGTCGGCGCGTCCGGTGCCTCCGAGGCCGGCAAGGCCCTCACCGCCTGACGCCGTGGCACCGTCCGTGCCACGGCATGGCCGTGTTCGCCCTGCCGACGCCTTCACCCCGCGGGGGCAGCTCCGATTGCGGGGTTCCCCGGCACCGACCGACAATCGATCAAGGGGGTACGAGGCCCCGGGCCGGGGCGCGGAGCACGCAGAGGACGGTATGGCCGGGCAGTGCGATGACGCGAGGTGCCCCCTGACGACTCGGACGTCGGGGGACGGCGCTGTGCCCGCCCCCGTTCCTCCCGTGCCGCACGGCCATGCCCAGGGTGGGATACCGCGTCGTCAGCCGGGCCCGGAGGCGGCCCGGTCCGCGCGGCTTCCTCCCGGTCCCTGACGTCGGTACCTCCGGGGCGCGGCGATCGGTGCCGCCACCGGGGAAACGGGTCGGACCTTGGCACGTCCCTTCCCCCCACCGTGTTCCGCACAGGCGGTATCTACCCCCAGGAGCGGCGTCATGCCAGCAGCGCGGTCGTATCTGATCACCGGCACGATCACCGACAACACCGGCAGTCCGCTCCCCGATGCGCTGGTCCGCGCCTCCGGACCGGGGCAGGCTCACCAGGCCAGGCCACTCGGGGAGGCCCACACCGACACCACCGGCCGCTATCGGATCCCGGTGGAGGAGGATGCCCAGGACCCGCACACCCACGTCGCCAGACTGATCATCAAGGTGCTGGTCGAGGGGGTGGAGGTGGGCCAGAGCAAGCCACACCCCAAGCAGGTGCCACAGACGCTGGTCGACCTGAAGACGACCCACCAGCCGCCGCAGCAGAACGCCCGAAAGGTGAGCGGCGTCGTACGGGATCAGTTCGGCGGGCCGTTGAGCGGCGTCGTGGTCCAGGCCTTCGACCGGGACCTCCGCCAAGAGCAGTCACTGGGCCAAAAGGCGGTCGACGGCAACGGAGTCTATGAGATCACCTACAGCACTGCCCAGTTCGCCCGGGCCGAGAAGGACTCGGCGGACCTGGTGCTCACCGTGGTGAAGGCGGGCGTGGTGTTGCTCCGATCTCCGGTGCACTACAACGCGCCACCCGATTACACGGTCGACCTGGCGCTCGAAGGCGCGGTCTACGCCGGGCCCTCCGAGTGGGAGGTGCAGACGGGCGTCCTCAACCCGCTGCTGGACGGGTTGAACCCGATCGATCTGACGGAGAGCGGCCAGCACCAGGACCTCTCGTTCCTGGTGGGCGAGACCGGCTACACCGCACTGGAGATCAGCATCTGGATGATGTCCTGGCGGCTGGCCGACCGGACCCGCCAGTACGGGACGTCGCTGCCGCCGGAGGCGCTGTTCGCCTTCCTCCGTCAGGGCGAACCGTCGATCGTCCCCGAGTCCCTGCTCGCCGCTCTTCCGCACCCCGACCGGTTCCTGCTGCTGGCGGACGGACTGCTGCGGACGCTGTCCACGATGCCGCCCCATCGCCAGCGGGCGCTGCTGGTCAAGGCCGTTGACGACCACCTGGTCCCGGCCGGTCTGAGGGCGGACATCGATAAGCTGCTGGCCGTGCTCGCACAGATCAAGCTGCGGTTCACCGGCGCCATCAACGTGGGAGGCGGGAAGGGCACGGTCGGCGAGCTGCTCAATGTGCTCCGGGTGCCGGACGGTGAGAAGCAGAAGATTCTGGCCGTGATGTCGGACCACACCGGCTTGCTGGCCGACCTGTGGAAGCGGCTGGCCGCTGATACGTCGATCCAGGCGGCGACCGTCAAGAAGGTGCAGACCGCGGTCGAGCTGGCGTCGCTGACCCGCAACCACGTGCCGCTGGTCGCGGTGTTGACGGACAAAATCGTCAGTGGCCCCCTGACGCAGCGTGCTCTGGCGCAGTTCTCCAGGCAGCAGTGGTTCGGCGTGTTCGAGATGCAGGGGCCGGGCGGCTCGCTGGTCGGCGTACCGGATGACATCGACGGTGCCACCCCGGAGGAGCGGAAGAAGGCCTACGCCGCCATCCTTGACCAGAAGTTCGAGCAGGCATTTCCGACCGCCTCCCTGGCGGCGAAGATCCTCTCTCCGGACTCGCCGCGACCGGCACCGCAGCTGAGCAGGAACGTCGCCGAGTTCCTCGACGCTCACCCGGACTTCCAGCTCGACAGCTTCCGGATCGACCACTACCTGGCCGAGCGGCAGCGACGGGGCTACGAAGACGGGGATTCCGCGGGGAACCCCCCGACGGTCCTGGTCGACGCGGAGCTCCGCGCGGAACTCGAGTCCGTACAGCGCGTGTTCAAGCTGCAGCCGACGTTCACCGCCGCGAACGCCCTGCTGACCCGGGGGATCGACTCCGCCCAGCAGATCTACTTCATGGGCGAGGGGCAGTTCCTCAGTCTGCTCGGCGGGTCACCGATCAGTCCCGACGAGGCACAGCGGATCTACCGCAAGGCGGAGAACGCCTACGCCCTCGCACTGACCATCTTCGCCGACTACAACCGCGCGCTGAACGGGGCGGTGCCGGCGGCCCTGCCGGACCCGGACGCCGAACCGCTGCCGAGCCTGCGGGCCGCCAGGGAGCTGCCGAGCCTGCAGACCCTGTTCGGATCGCTCGACCACTGCCACTGCGCCGACTGCCGCTCGGTCTACAGCCCGGCCGCGCATTTCGTGGACGTCCTGCGCTTCCTGGGTGACCGCGGTACCCAGGGCACCACCGTCCACCGGGGAAAGAGCGTCCGGCAGGTGCTGCTCGAACGGCGGCCCGACCTCGGTGACACCGAGCTGAGCTGTGAGAACACCAACACCGCTGTCCCGTACATCGATCTGGTCAACGAGGTTCTGGAAGACATCGTCGCGCCTTCCGCGGTGGTGCTCCTCGACGTCGGCATCGAGCCGATGCTGCTCGAAGGACCGATCGCCCCGGAGGTACTCGCCGAACTCAGGGCGAAGGGTGTCCCGATGGCGGACGACGCCCAGGTGTACGCCCCGGACGTCAATGGCCGGTGGGTGATCCGCGACAGCGCCCACTCCTACGCCGTGTTCCACCACGAGTCCGCTCTCGGGCTGCGGGCGACCCGTCAGACAACCGGCTCCGCCGCCGAGGTGCGCGCCAACCCGGAGCACCTCAACCACGCCGCCTACACCAAGCTCGCCGGTGAGGTCTTTCCCTTCAGTCTGCCGTTCGACCTCGCCGGCGAGCAGAGCCGCGGGTACCTCGACCAGCTCGGGGTGCCGCAACAGCGGCTGTTCGCGCTGTTCCAGCAGTCCTCATCCGACGGCTCCACCAGGACGCCGAGCGACGCGCAGGTCGACTGTGCCCTGCTGGACATCGGTGACACCGAGCGGCAGGTCCTGACCGACACCCTCACCGGTCGGCAGCCCTGGGAGTTCTGGGGTCTCGCCGAGACGGGCAACTCCCTTCCGCACCCGGACATGCCGACGGACCCGGAGCAGCAGGTGACCGGCACCTGGATCGAGGTGCTCGGCAAGGTCCCCGTGATGATGCACCGCACGAAGCTGTCGTACCGGGAGCTGGTGCAATTGCTGGAGATGCGCTGGGTCGATCCGGACGCCGTCATCAGCATTCGCGGCCAGGACAACGGGCATGCCGCCGAGTGCGACACTTCGGCCTACACCATCAGTGGCCTGACCGCTGCGGCTCTCGGCCGGATCCACCGCTTCGTGCGACTCTGGCGACGGCTCGGGATCCCGATGTGGGAGCTCGACCTCTTTCTCACCGGACGGCAGCTCGACGACGGCGCACTGCGCCGGATCGCCTCGCTGCGCCGGCTGGGGGAGCGCACCGGGCTGGACTGGCCGACGCTGGTCACGGTGTACGCCGGTTTCGACGACCATGGTTATGTCGACCGCGCGGTGGGCGAAGGCCTTCCGGTCCAGACCGTCTACCAGCGACTGTTCCGCAACCGGCTGGTGGACTCCACCGGCGCCTTCCCGGCGCAGTCAACGGAGCTCGGCGGCACGATCGGCCAGCGGGTTCCCGGTCTGCTCGCCGGGTTGCGCGTCGGTGAGACCGACCTCGATCTGATCCTCGCCGACCGGTCTCTGGACCGGAACTCCCCGCTGAACGCGACGGTACTGGCCACCCTGCACCGGATCACCGCGCTCGCCCGCGGGCTGGACCTCACCGTCCGCGAGTTCATCCGGCTGGTGGCGATCTGGGGTTCCGATCCCTTCGCGTCGCCCGGCCGCACCGAGGAGTTCGCCGAGCTGGTCGACCAGGTGCTGTCGTCGGCGTTCTCCGTCGCCGAGCTCGACTACCTGCTCACCCACCGCTTCACGGTGAACTCCGGCGTCGCGTTGGAGGACCGTACCGTCCTGGCGTTCCTGCGGCAGCTCCGGGGCGGCCTCGCCGAGATCGCCGACCGGCTGAGCCGGCAGAACGACGAGACCGACGCCGACTACGTCACCGCCAAGCTGGGGCTGGTGCCCACGCTCGCGGCGGACGCCGATCTGATCACAGCGCTCGCCCTGGTCGACGGCAGCTGGACCGGCACCGCCACCGAGCGCAACGCCCTCATCGACCGCTACTTCAAGGAGGTGTTCAGCGATCTGTCCGCGGCGCACGCGGCACTCGCGGAGCTGCCGGCCGGTGAGACGCCGGCTCAGCGGCAGGCGCGGATCGACGCGCGTTTCGCCTTCGTCATGCCGCGCCTGCAGGCGTTCCTGATCCGCACCCAGAAGGATCTCCACGTCGACCAACAGGTGGCAGCGCTGTTCGGGATCGACGAGCCGTCCGCGGCGACCGCACTGTCCGCACTCCATCCGGCGGGCTCCACCGCGGATCTGCGCCGTATGATCAACGACCCGAAGCTGCTCGAAACGATGCCGGACGGCAGCTACCGGTTCCCGCTGGACGAAGCCAATTTCCCGCTCGTGTACGCGGCGCTGCGACTCCTGCACAAGGTCGCGACCCTCATCGGCAAGCTGAGCATGCGTCCGGCGGAGGTGAGCTGGTGGCTGGCCGGCGGCAACGCCAACGGCCTCGGCTGGATCCGGGCCGGCGCGCTCGGCGTCGGCCCGGGCACCGCCGTCGAGATCGGCCGCTGGTCGGCGATGCAGTGGTTCTTCGACTGGAAGTCTCAGCTGCCCGCCTCGGATCTGTCCGCGCTGGACTTCGCCGACGAGGTGCTCGATCCCACGCGGCCCTCGTCCGCCACCATCACCGCGCTGGCCAAGCTCACCGCATGGCGGGCCGCGGACATCACCGCGCTGGTTACCGCGTTCGGATGGCTGGCGACGGGCGTGGACCGGGTCAAGGGCCGGCTGGCGAAGGCGGAGAACCTGCGCCGGGTCGCGTCCTGCATGGCGTCACTGCCGCGACTCGGTGTCGAGGCGGCGCGGGCCGTCGGCTGGGCGACCCCGAGACCCGGTACCACCGTCGCCGATGAGATCAAGCAGGCACTCAAAGCACGGTACGACCTGCCCCAGTGGCTGGAGGCCAACCAGCCGGTGCAGGACGCGTTGCGCGAACGGCGTCGCGATGTGCTGGTGGACTGGCTGGTGGCGCATCCGGATGCGAGCGCGGGCCACGGCTGGACCGATGTGAACGGACTGTACGGCCATTTCCTGATCGACGTCGAGATGAGCGCCTGTGCGCTGACGTCCCGCCTGAAGCAGGCCACCTGCACCGCCCAGCTGTTCGTGCAGCGGGTGCTGCTCGACCTCGAGCACGACATCGTGGCGGGCACGGTCGCGGACCCGCAGTGGAAGCAATGGCAGTGGATGCGCCGCTACCGGGTATGGGAAGCCAACCGCAAGGTCTTCCTCTACCCGGAGAACTGGATCGAGCCCGAGCTGCGCGACGAGAAGTCGCCCTTCTTCCTCGACCTCGAGCGTGAACTGCAGCAGAACGACGTGACCGCGGAGACCGTGGAGCAGGCGTACCGCGGCTACCTCGAGAAGCTCGACAAGGTAGCCAACCTGGAGATCCGCGCGATGTTCGACGAGCGGGTCGGCGAGGAGTCGGTGCTGCATGTGGTGGGGCGCACCCGCAGCAGCAAGGGTGCCGAGTACTTCTACCGGACCCGGATCAACCGGGCGCGCTGGACCCCGTGGCACCCGGTCGGGCTGGAGATCCAGGCCGACCACCTGATGCTGGGCATGCACAATCGCCGTCTCCACATGTTCTGGCCGCAGGTGCTGGGCAAGGCCCAGGAGCCGACCCAGGTGTGGACTCCGAAGCCGAACTCCAACTTCCTGACGGAGTCACCGCGGCGGTACTGGGATGTCCAGTTGTACTGGAGTGAGCTCAAGCAGGGGAAGTGGACACCGAGGGTGCTGTCGGACACTCCGCATCGGGTGTCGGCTTTCCGGACTCCTGAAGAGCTGGCGGCAAGCATCAATTTCCGGACCAGGATGACTCCGCAGATCCGCACTCATCTCTTCACGGAATCAGAGCCCCACAAGTTCGCGCCGGAAGTCAGGGGCAGTTTCGAGAAGTTGGGTCAGCAGATCACGCCGGGGCAGCTCGGGCACTTCGAGTACCTCATCTCGCCGCCGGAGAGTCAGTTGCACAGCAATCTGATCCGGCATCTCACCTCGTCCCAGTACTTCTACTATTCTTCCCTCATCGAGGTCAGCCAGCCTTCCTTCTTCGCCGCCGCAGTCTCCTTTGGCGCGCATTCGAACGCGGAATCCATCCGGCTGCGGCGCAACATCGTTCCACATCAGACCTGGACGGTGATCGACTCGCAGGCCGCCGGATTCGCGAATACCGGATCGTTCTTCACCTGGGACCCCTCGCGGACCTATTTCGTGGACTACGACCACCACGTCCAGTGGGCGGACTTCTTCCTGAACTGGTACTGGTCCATCTCAACGTTCCGGTTCTACCCGCACTACCACCCGTTCGTGGAGCTGTTCATCAAGGAGCTGAACACCTGGGGCTTGCGGGGGCTGCTGAACCGGCGCATCCAGGTCGACCCGGCAAGCACCCCCGGCCGCCCGCAACCGTTCGACTTCGCCACCTACGAGCCGGACTCCACGGTGGCGGAACCCCGGCCGACGGAGGTCGTGGACTTTGACTACGAGGGGGCATACGCACCGTACAACTGGGAGCTGTTCTTCCACGTGCCGATGTTCATCGCGGGGAAGCTCAGCGCGAACCAACGGTTCGAGGAAGCGCTGGAGTGGTACCACTACATCTTCGACCCGACCGGCATCGCGAGCCCGCACCCGGATCCGCGGACGCCACAGCAGAAGTACTGGGTCACCAAGCCGTTCTACGAGACGACCACGGACGGCTACCGCGAACAGAAGATCGAATACATCACGCGGGTCATTGCCGAGGGATCCGCCAAGCACGAGGCCCAGGTCGCCGAGTGGCGCAATCACCCGTTCAACCCACACCTGATCGCCAGGAAGCGCTGGGTCGCCTACCAGAAGAACGTGCTGATCAAATACATCCAGACACTGATTGCCTGGGGCGACCAATTGTTCGGTCAGGACACCATCGAATCCAACAACGAGGCCACGCAGCTGTATGTGATGGCCGCGACACTGCTCGGCCCGCGACCCAGGAGCGTGCCGCGCCGGCTGCCGAACCCGGCCCGGACGTTCTACCAGCTACAGGCCGCCGGAATCGACGACTTCGGCAATGTGCTGCGTCAGGTGGAGAACCTGCTGCCCACCGTGTCGGGCCCGTCCTTTCAGATGCCGGACACCCTCGACCTGCCGCGGCTGGAGGTGCTGTACTTCGGCATCCCGACCAACGACAAGCTGCTGGCGCTCTGGGACACAGTCGAGGACCGGCTGTTCAAGATCAGAAATTGCATGAACCTCGCGGGCATCGTGCGTCAGTTGCCGCTGTTCGAACCGCCGATCGACCCCTCCCTGCTGGTCAAAGCCGCGGCAGCCGGTCTGGACATCGGTGCGGTGCTCAGCGACATCAGTACGCCCATGCCGCCGTACCGGTTCTCGGTGATGCTCCAGCGCGCACAGGAGGTCTGCACCGCGGTGACCACTCTCGGCGCGGCCATGCTCGCCGCCCTGGAGAAGCGTGACACCGAAGCCCTCGCCGCGCTGCGGACCAGCCACGAGATCGCTCTGCTCGACCTGGCGCGGGACGTCCGCGGCAGCCAGGTCGACGAGGCACGGGCGACATGGGAAGCCAACCGCCGCAGCCGCGACGTCGTAGAGCTCCGGCGGGCCTATCACCAGCGACTGCTGGACGAGGGACTGAACACCGGTGAGAACACCGCGCTGGCCCTGTCCGGCGTCTCCCTCGGCCTGGAGTCGGCGGTCGCTATCGGCTACATCCTGTCCGGTGGCCTGAAGCTGATTCCGACCTTCCTGGCTGGCGCCGCCGGCTTCGGCGGCTCCCCCACCGTGTCGGCGGCGATCGGCGGCCAGCACATCGGAAACGCGGCGGAGATGGCGGTCTCGGTGCTGCGGTCGCTCGCCACCGCGGCCGACAAGGGCGCCGGGGTGGCGAGCGTGCTGGCGTCCCACGCCCGGCGCGCCGAGGAGTGGCAGCACCAGGCGGTGATGGCCGCGACGGAACTCCCGCAGATCGACAAGCAGATCCTGGCCGCGGAGATCCGGCACCGGATCGCCGAACAGGAACTGCGCCACCACGACAGGCAGCGGGCCCACGCGGCGACCGAGGAAGAGTTCCAGCGCTCCAAGTTCACCAACACCGAGCTGTACGACTGGATGGTCGGCCAGCTGTCCGCCGTGTACTTCCAGAGCTACCAGCTCGCCTTCGACCTGGCGAAGCGGGCGGAGCGGAGCTTCCGCTACGAACTGGGGCTGTCCGACTCGAACTATGTGCGCCACGGCTACTGGGACAGCCTACGGAAGGGTCTGCTGGCCGGTGAACGGCTCGGCCACGATCTGCGGCGACTCGACGCCGCCTACCTGGAGCTGAACAAGCGCGAGTACGAGCTCACCAAGCACGTTTCGCTGGCCCAGCTGGATCCGGTCGCGCTGCTCCAGCTCAAGACCAACGGCGAGTGCTTCGTGGACATCCCCGAGGCCATCTTCGACCTCGACCACCCCGGCCACTACTTCCGCCGGCTCAGGGCGGTGTCACTGTCCATCCCCTGCGTGGTCGGACCGTACGGAACGGTGGCCTGCACCCTCACCCTGACCGCCAACAGCCTGCGCAAGGACGCCACCCTGCTCGGCGGTAAGTACCCCAGGAACCCCGCGGGGGACATCCGGTTCCGCGACGGGGTGACGACGGTCCAGTCCATCGCGACCAGTTCCGCCGTGAACGACAGCGGGACGTTCGAGCTGAGCTTCGGCGATCAGCGGTATCTGCCCTTCGAGGGGGCGGGCGCGATCAGTTCCTGGCACCTCAGGCTGAACTCCGAGGTCCCTCAGTTCGACCCCGACACCGTCTCGGACGTGGTGATCCACCTCCAGTACACCGCGCGGGAGGGCGGCGGCCTGCTCCGCACCGAAGCGCTCAAGGACATCGACAAGACCCTGTCCTCGATGGCCCTGGCCGGCAGACGCACAGGCCTGTACCGAGTGCTGGATCTCAAGCGGGAGTTCCCGGATGCCTTCTACCGGTTTCTGCACCCCGCCGACCCGGATGATGGCGCGCCGCCGGACCAGGCACTGGCACTGGGTGATCTCACGGACCGGCTACCGTCGTTCACGCGTGTCTTCGCCACCAAGAAGGTGCGGGCGGTCGAGGTCGCCGCGCGGATGAAGGACAACTCGACGTACGAGGTGCTGCTGACACCGCTCGGCTCCGGATCCGCGGATCTCCTCACACTGGCCCCGGACCCGACGTACCGGGGCATGCACCGCGCCGCGAAGAACCTCACGGGCAACGAGGTGGCGATGACCGGCTGGACGGTGAAGATCCGCAAGGCCGGCACCCCGGACTTCCATTCGCTGCCTGCGGACGCCGTGGACGAACTCTTCCTCATCCTGAACTACACGGTGGACTGATCATGATTCCGGGTTACCTAGGTGTGTCTGCTAATTCGGGCGTCTGGTCAGCGGTCTACCCAGTCCGGCGCCCACACGTCGTGCGGGGTTCGCGGGCCTGCGGTGCGCAGATGGTCGCGTAGCGCGGTCAGCACGGGGTGCTGGTCTCCGCTGCGGAACAGCAGCACGTGCGGGTAGACCGGGGTCGGGTCGTGCAACGGGATGCGCCGTAGGTCGTGGGTCTGGGGCCACAGGTACCGGTCCCCGCTGCCGACGAGGGTGGCCAGCGAGGCCGAGTCGGCCAGCGCGTCCATCAGGGCCTCGTCACCGAAGTTGGGGCCGAGTGCGTCGATGCTCAGGCCGAAGGCCTCGGACAGCGCCTGGTAGAACGCCGCCCACTCCGTGCCCGGCCTGATCCCGGGGATCCAGATGCGGTGGCCGGCCAGGTCCGCAGGACTGACCCAGGGCGCGTCAGCCAGCGGGTGGCCGGGTCCGACCAGGAGCTCCAGGGGTGCGTCAAGGAGTCGTTCGGCGCTGATCCCGGCCGGGACCTGGTCTGCCGGCAGGGCACGGAAGGACGCGTCGACGGTCCCTTCGAGCACCGCCTGGGCGGCCTGGGCGGCGTTCTCCTTGCTCAGCGTGACCGCGTCCAGGTCCGTCTCGGGGTGGGAGCGGTAGAACCGGTAGACGGCCTGGGCCGGGGAGATGCGCCGATTGAGGACATCGACGCGCAAGGGACGGTTGCCGGGGCGCACGGCCTGCTCGGCCTGCTCGATGGCCGCCAGGACCTTCTTGACGTGCGGCAGGAAGACCTGCCCGTCCAGGCTCAGCCGGGAGCCTCGGGAGGTCCGCACCAGGAGCGTGACCTCGATGTGCCTCTCCAGGGCCGCGATCCGCTTGGAGACCGCCTGCTGGCTGATCCCCAGTTCGTCGGCCGCGGCCTGGAACTGGCCGGTCTCGGCGACGGCCACGAACGTCCGCAGCGCTTCAACATCCACGCTTCCACTCTACTTCCACAACCATAGGTTGTGTCTGGTGTGGTGCAGGGTTGTTTGATCGGGTGTTCTGCGCGGTGGTGGGATCAGCCCATGTCTACCCGCACAGAGCAGGTCATGTATGTGCAGACGCCTGAGTTCGCGCTTCATGCGGAGCGGATCGTGGAGGTGACCGATGCGACGTCTCGACTGAACGTGCTTCCGTTCAGCGACAGCGAAGGTCGCGCGGAACTACTTTCTGTTGTGTTCGGTGGCCCGCTGCCGGAGTCGGTGATGATCTACCCGCCGTTCTTTACCGAGTACGGGCTGAACACGACGTTCGGGGAGAACGTCTTCGTCAACCAGGGATGCACCTTCATGGACAAGGGAGGCATCCGTATCGGCAACGGCGTCATGATCGCCCCGAAGGTCAGCCTCATCACCGGAGGCCATCCACTGCCCCTGGCCGAGCGCCGCGAGTACCTCTCCTTCGCGCCGATCGTCATCGAGGACGACGTCTGGATCGGGACGGCTGCCGTGATCACGCAGGGGGTGACCATCGGTGCCGGTGCGGTGGTCGCCGCCGGTGCGGTGGTCACTCGTGATGTTCCTGCCGGCACCGTGGTCGCGGGAGTGCCCGCCCAGGTGATCAAGGCGATCGACTGAGCCCGGCCGGGCTGCCGGCCCGGGTGCGCAGCACCTCTGCGGCCTGATCCTGATGCCTCGTCACGCCCGGCTGACCGACCGGCAGTGGGACCGCATCCGACCTCTGCTGCCCTCCCTCCAGTACCGGTCGTCGTGGCAGGCCGTGGGCCGATCACCGCCGCATTGTGGAGGCGTCGTCTACCGGTACCGCACCGGTATTCCTTGGCGAGACCTCCCAGCCAGGTTCGGATCCTGGAAGACCGTATGGGCCCGCCACCGCCGCTGGGCCGCCGACGGGACCTGGGACCGCGTGCTCGGCGTCCTGCTCGCCCGCGCGGACGACGATGGGCTGATCGACTGGCGGGTGGCGGTGGACTCCACCATCACCCGGGCCCACCAGCACGCCACCAACACCCGCCGCGCCGAGAAGTGCCGGGCCGCAGCCCGAGGGCAGGGCCTCGACACCCAACGAGAGCCCGCCGGGCACACGATCGGCCGTTCCCGCGGCGGGCTGACCACGAAGATCCACCACGCCGTGGACGGTCAGGGCCGACCGCTGGCGGTCGTCGTGACGCCCGGGCAGGCGCACGACGGCCAGTCCCTGCCGTTGCTGCTGGGCGACCTGCGAGTCCCCAGGACCGGAGCAGGCCGCCCGCGCACGACCCCGACCATGCTGCTCGGGGACAAGAGGCGGGCGTCCGTCGAAGTTCGATCTGATGGCCTACAAGAACCGCAACGTGGTCGAGCGGTCCTTCGCCCTGCTCAAGCAGTGGCGGGGCCTGGCCACGAGGTTCGACAAGCTCGCGATCGTCTACCGCTCGGCCGCGGTCCTCGCCGCAGTGTTGGTCTGGGCTCGCATTTAACGGACACGCCTTAGCGCATCTGCTGCCGCAGCGGGTCCTCCGGCATCGTCCGCAGCAGCTCGATCGTCTGCGGGTTCAGCTTCGCCGCGATCGGGCGCACTGGCTCCGGAACGAGATGCAGCATGGACGGATCTCCCATCAGGCGCCCGAGCCGCACTGCCTCAGCGTGCCGGACCTCGATCGGCACATGCGCCAGATTCATTTCCAAATACTCATGCACCAGAATCGCTTCGGCCCTGACATCGAAAGACTTCACACGATTGAATTCCGTCCAGTTCTCCACGTTCTCGTATATGGCCGCATCAAGATTCATTCCTTGGCCCACCACGTTCGTCCCCAATGTCTTGCCTTGAGGATCGAACCCCCGGCCCCTGAGGTCGGGGGCACCACCCAAGTTTCCGGAAGAGCCCTGACCGGGCCTCCCGATGTGCCCCTCTTCTCCTCCGGGAATGCCGATGCGTCGGGCCACCAACTCGCTCCGGTTAGCTGCGTGGACCTGCTCCATCGGTGTCATGGGCTGTGTGCGGAACTGTGTCCCGCCGCTCATCGCCCCCGGGGTCGTGGACGGCTTGACCGGCCCTTTCGTCGCCCCTGCGAACGCGGTGACGATATTGGCCCACTCTTTGACGAAGTGTCTCGCACCGGCCGCCCCGTGTCGCACCGCACCGGCGGTGTCGCCGGCCTCGACGGCCATGATTGTCTTGTCCAGATCCTCGGCCGGCTTGGCGAAAGGCAGCGTCTTGACCGCTGCCTCCGCGGCACCGAGACCACCGCGCCCCTCAGCGAGAGCGACAGCCGCCGCCCCCTGAGGAGTCGAAGCGACCTGGGACTTGAGCTTGCTCTCCGCCGCTTCTCGCGCCGTAGCGACAGGGTCTTGGGAGGTCATAACAGATATTCCGGTCTGCACTCCCTGGACAAACTGCCCGATGGGCGTAGCAGCGACGAGGTCGCGGGCTGTCTCCTTCACATTGTCCACAACGGCTTGGACATACCCTCGGCCAAGGCCCCCCAGCGTCTTCCGGTCGGCCCATTCCGGCCACGCGCCGGTGGGATCAAAAATATCGATCGGATCACTTCTCGCGTATTCGTAGAGGTTTGGGCCCGTGGCCGTGCCGGCCGGATCACACCTGATCCAGCGCCCCAGCCAGGGCGCGTAGTGCCGCACCCCGTGATAGTAGAGCCCGCTTTCCTCGTCCCGTTCCTTCCCGATGTACCGGTAGCGTTTCGCCGCCTCCGTCGTGCCACGTGTCGCCTGGTACGTGGTGCTGCCGTAGGGCGCGTACTCCTCGTAGGAGATGATCTGGGCCTGGTCGTCGAGCTCCAGCGTCGTGGAGCCGAGGTGGTCGCCGAACTGGTAGCGGATCCGCTGCCGGGGTACCCCGGGCTCATTGCCCTGGGTGCGTGTTTCCACCATGGCGACGCGTTGTCGGCTGTCCATGAGGTGCAAGGTCTCGCGTACCAGCGCGTGTACACCATGGGCGCGATAGATCTCGACGGCTTCCAGGTATATCCGTTCGTCTTTGACCTCGCCGTTGGATCGCTCGGTCACCTTGCGCACGCGTTGCCCGCCGGAGTCGTAGACGTACCACGTGCGTTCGCCGTGGCGTCGTACGCCTTCGGTGTCATCGGGGTTCACGGCCTGCCGCTGGGTCATCCGCAACCGGTCGTCCTCGTCCCACCGCATGGTGTGCAACTGCGGCATGCGCAGCATGTTGCCGTGCGGGTCGTAGCCGTCCCCGGCGGTGCTGTACGTCTCGGTCACCCCGGCGATCGTCGTGCTGGTCAGCCGGTTGCTCACCCGCCCGGGCTCGAGTCGGCTGATCTCGGCGTAGATGTAGCCGCGGGTCCATCCGGGGTGTGCCGGGTCCAGGCCCCGGTGACGCATCTCCAGCAGATTGCCCACGGCGTCGTAGGCGTACCGCTCCGTGTACCGGCCCAGGGCGTTGCCGTCGCCGGGATGCGGTACGGGGATGCGGGCGGCGTCGTTGTACGAGTGCGAGGCCGGGGCGTTGGGCACCCCACCGGTCAGGCCCAGGTGTTCCCGCCCGGTCGCCTCGATGAGCCGGGAGGCGGCGTCGTAGGTGTACTCCGCGCTGGGTTCCACACGCCGGTTTCTGAAGTAGACGGTCTGTTGCGCGGTGTCGCGGATGTGGGTGACGTTTCCGGCCGGGTCGAAGGTGTAGTGCAGGTTCTGTACCTGGCAGCCGGGCCACTGCGACGGGGCCACATCAGGGCAGTCGCCCGGGAAGGCGGCCGGGTCGCGGCGGGTGACCAGATGGGTCAGCCGGAAGGTGAACGGGTCGTAGCGGTAGCGCGTGGCGGCGCCGTTGCCGTAGTCGATGGCGGTGCGCCGGCCGTTGGCGTCGTAGTCGATGTCCGTCACCGCGGGCAGGGTCGCGGTCGCCGGATCGAGCAGGCCGGCCGGTTCGGCGTTGCGGTCCAGCCACGCGTGCAGCCGCTCGAGCAGGTTCGCCTCGTTGTAGACCGGCTGGATGACGTTGATCGCGGTTCCGGTCCGGTCACTGTGCGGGGCCACCAGCTGGACCGGGCGGTTGAGGGCGTCGTAGCCGGTCCGGCTGGTGTAGGCCTCGGACTCCAGCGGCGGGGTGGCGGACCAGTCCAGGGTGGACTTGTAGTCCCGGGCGAGTCTACGCCGGCCGCGCAGCAGGTTTCCCTTGAAGTCGTAGTCCTCGGTGGTCACGACGCCGGCCTGGTCGTGACGCTCGACCAGGCGCCCGCGCAGGTTGCGCGGCTCCGGGTCCGTGCGGCTCTCGCCGTAGGTGCTGCGTTCGACGAGCAGCTCGGCCCCCTGACCTTCCCGAAGATAGGTGTGGGTCGGCCGCTGGAGTGCGTCGTAGCCGGTGCGGAACCGGTGGCCACGGCTGTCCCAGGCGTAGCGTGGCTTGCCCGCCACGTCGTGCAGCGTCCAGCGTTCACCGGCCTCCATGCTCGTGTGGTGGACGGGGTTGCCCAGCATGTCGTGGTCGTACCGGATGATGACGCGGCCCAGCGCGTCGGACACCTCGCGCTGGTTGTCCTCGATGTCGAGCACGACACTGGTGCGTTGGACCTCCTCGACCGGGGGGTCGGTGGCGGGTGTGTCGCTGTAGCGCGTCCGGTTGTGCACCACCGTGGCGATGGTGCGGCCGAGTGAGTCGGTGTGCGCGAGCGTCGGCGTCGCGGCGTGCACCTTGGTCTGCCGCGCGGCCAGGGTCTCGTGGGCGCGGTCCACGGAGTCGGGGTAGCGCGCCGCGAATGCCGCCGCGTGGGCCGGGTCGGTGCGCAGCGCGTGCCAGCCGGGCAGGTACTCGGCGTCGGGGAGGCGGCGGAAGTGGTCGCCCACGTCGGTGTCGTCCGCGGGGTCGGCCACCAGCAGGGTGTCGGTGACGTTCCAGGTCTCCTGCCGCCAGGCGTCGAAGACGACCTTCTCCCAGCTGTGGTCGGGGCGGAGGGTCGCCACGACGCGGCCGACGGGATCGTGGAAGAGCACCGCGCTGACCCCGATGCGCACATCGGGCTCGAAGCGGTGGGTGTCGGTGAAGAACGGCTCGTACCGGCGGAAGGGCTTGCCTTTGTTGTTGTAGACCGTCCAGCCGCTGCCTACCCAGCGCGGGTAGATGTCGTGCGCGGTTGGCAGCGGCAGGCCATCGGGACCGGTGATGATCGAGCCGTCGGGGGCGCGTTGCGGTCCCGGGCCGGGCTCGGCCGGGATCTTCTGCTGGATCTCCCGGCCGAAGCCGTCGATATAGGAGACACTGACCTGGATCCGGGTGCCGCCGGGCGCGGCCGGTCCGCGGGTGTGGTTCTCCCGGGCGAGCGTGGCGATGGGGGTCGGCGGCTTGCGCGCCTGATCGGGCTCGCGCCAGTGGGCCGTCAGGTCCTGGACCACACGGCTGGTGGCGGCGTCGAGCAGGGTGGCCGCCAGCGGTCCGCGGGGGTTGGTGAGGAACGCGTCGGTCTCCGCTTGGGTCAGGTCGGCGCGGAACGCGGCGGTCAGCTCGTCACCCTGAGCCGGGGAGTCTTCCGGCTTGCCCATCAGCGCGGTGCCGGCGACCGTGCCGAGGGCGTCGAAGGCGACGGCGGACCGGTTGCGGTTGGCGTCCATCACCAGCGCCGGCTGCAGCACCCGGTAGTCCTGCGTCAGCCGTACCGGTGGCCGCGTCGGGTCGCGGTGGCGCTCCCCCACGGTGACCCGGTTGCCCAGGGCGTCGCGGGTCTCCTGCAACAACAGGTCGTAGGTGTCGTAGGTGAGTATTCCCTCGGTGCTCGTGTCCTCGGTGTGGAACGGGTCGCGGTGGCGGTGTGGCAGGAAGAAATGCCGGCGGGCATGCGTCAGCTCCTGGGCCGGCGAGTGCTCCGGGTCCGGTGAGTAGAACACCCGGCCCAGCGGGGCCCACCAGTGGGCGTCGCGCTCGGTGTGCACATAGCGGCCGTCGGTTTCCAGCATGGTGTCGGTGACCCGCTCGCCATACACCTGGCCGACGAGGCCGGGGGTGAACGCGAGCTTGTGGCTCTGGAAGGGCAGCGCCAGCGGCTGCAGTTCCCCGAGCCGCGCCGGACCGGTGAGGTCGTCGCGGCGATAGTACGTCCGCAGGTGCTCGATGAGGCGTTTCTGCAGGATCCCGGTGGTGGGAGGAACCTCGTAGTCGAGCGGATTCGCGGACCGCACCGCGGTACGGATCTCCTCGAAGGTGAAGCGGCCGCGTCCGGTGGGCAGGCTCATCCCGGTCAGCTCGTAGGTACGTGCCTCGCAGGGCAGCGGCGCCCGGTGGTCGGTGGCCGAGTCGACGGCGTTGGTGACGTCGTTCTCCGTGTACCTGATCAGGATCCGCGCCTGGCGTGCCTGGTCGGCCGGCGGGAGTGACGTGTCCGGCCGGCGCCGCCCGTAACCGATGCCGGCGGAGCGGCGCACGTTACCGAAGTCGTCCACGGCCAGGGTGATCTCATGCGCGGTGCGCGGGTCTCCGGGGTTCCGCTCGTACTGGTAGGTGATCGCCTCGCGGGCGTGGACGAGGAAAACGCCGTGGCGCTGACCGGCGCGCGGCTGCAGCCGGCGGACGGTGAAGTTCTGCTCGGAGACGGTGTAGGGGTGGCCGCGCGGGTAGTCCTCGTCACCTGGCCCGTCGAGTGCGTAGACCTCCTGGCGCAGGACCGAGCCGCGCAGCGCACGGCACGCCTCGCGCTCCTCCTCGGCGGTGAGGCCGTCCGGCAGCACGGTGTCGGGCAGCAGAAGGGCCCGCGCCTGCTCATCAGTCAGGCCGGGCTCGCGGTAGTACTCACCGGTGCCGGCGGTGTCGCGCAGTCCCGCGAAGAAGTCGGAGATGTGCGCGCGGCCCAGGTGCACGCCGGTGTGGAACCAGGTCCTGGTCAGCGTCGGGGGCACGTGCGAGGTGGCGTCGGTGTTGTCGCCGACCGGGAGCGGGTCGGTGGGGGACGGCGCGGCGAGGTGCTCGGTGTCCCGCTGTTCCACCATCCCGAAGCCGCCGAACTCGCGTTCCTCACCGTCGTAATGGCCGTGGTGGTAGGCGTACCGGGTCACGAACCGCTGGTGACTGACGTGGTCGTAGGTGTCGACCCGCTCCACGACGTGCACCGGGAACGGCAGGCGGCTCACCCAGGGTCGGCCGGCCTCCCGGTCCGCCAGGTAGAACGTCGTCGAGGGCGTGTAATGGACCCTGGTCTCCGCACCGAGGTTGTTGACCGCTCTGGTCAGCAGGTGTGGTTTGGTGCCGCCCATCAGGTCGACGTAGCGCATCGGCCGGGGAGCGTCGGCCGGCAGCGGGGACGACCAGACCAGACAGGCGGTGCCGTTGCCCAGCAGGTCGGCCGTTGTGACCGACAGACCTTGCGCGGCGGCCGGGAACCCGGGCAGCCGGCGCGGGTCGCTGATCCGGTTGCCCGCCTGGTTGAAGTACAGGCGGGCCCCGTCGTGGTGCAGGTAGACGATGTCGGTGGTGCCGGATCCGTCGATGTCGGTCAGGAGGACGCGGCGCTGGTCGAAGGCGTCGGGCGTGTCGAACCAGGGCGCGTTGTCCATGGTGACCTTGGCGCCGAACCGGCCGTAGCCCAGACTCGGCCAGTAGCAGACGTCGCCGTTGCGGACGCGGACCAGGTCGGCCAGGCCGTCGCCGCACATGTCGGCCAGGTGGACGGACTGGGTACCGTCGGCGAAGACCAGACGCGGGCCCCGCTCCTCGTCGGACGGCTGCGTCACCCGCGCGGCCGGGCCGAAGCCCTCCTCGGCCAGTGCGGGGTGCCAGAGGACGGCTTCGCCCTCGGTGATGACCACGTCGGCGTGACCGTCTCCGCTGAGGTCCGCCCACCGCAGGTTCGGGTCGTCGAGGTCGCGGTTGAGACACGAGGTGAACGGGCGGAACGGCAGCCAGCCCTCCTCGTTGTCGTGCTCGAACAGGCCGGACAGGGAACCGTCCGAGATCACCAGGTCCGGGTGGCCGTCACCGGCGAGGTCGACCCACCGGGCCCGGCCGTCCGCGAGGTGCAGGTTCGGCTGGGCCGTGACCTGTTCGGCCGGGCCGAACCGGGCGACGACGTGGCCGGTGGCCGTCTCGGCACCGTGTCCGGTGGCGTGACCGGCATCGGTGACGGTGCCGCGGCCGGTGCCGTCTCCGCCGCGGTGCTCGGCGCCCTCTCCACCGCGGTGCCCGGAGCCGCTGACAGGGAGCGGGCTGCTGCTGCGGTGATAGCGCCATCCTCCCCCGTGTTCGGTGAGTATCCCGGGAAGGCCCTCGCCGTGCAGGTCGACCCACTGGTACACACGGTCGGAGCCGACCGGCAGGGTCTCCGGGCGCTCGGCCCGGACGTCGCGCACCTCGTCATGAACGACCGCCCTGCTGTATTCGAGCTCCAGTGGCGGCAGCGACCGCTCGAGGTAGGTGGCGTGCACGGCGCCACCGCGCTCCACGACGGCCCGGGTGTCGTCCCGCACGTAGCCCGACTGCGTGACGCGGCGGAGGAACGACGCGATCCGGGTGCTCCCCTGGTGGGCCAGCTCCTCATCCACCGTGACCGGGCCGCCGTAGTCGAGATCCGCGTAGTCGAACTCGGTCGCCCGCACCAGCCCCTCATAGCCTGACCCCTCGGCTGCCACGTCGGGTATGTGGTGGAACATCAGCACCCGGTGGCACCGCCGGTGGCTGCGGACCTCGAAGCCGGCCCGGTGCGAGGAGAACGGATCGGGACGACAGGCCCACGGCCGTGCCGGCGACACCGAGACCCGGGCGAACCGGTGCTGCTCGGCAGGCGGCCGGGAAGGGTCGGGATCGAGCTTCTCGTAGTGGCCCTCGTCGTAGTCGAAGACCACCTCGAACAGCCAGGACGCCTGACTAAGGTCCGGCTGGACGAGCCGGGAAACGCGGTTGCCGTACCTGATGCGCTTGGGGTAGCGATTCGCGGTGTGCAGCCGGTTGTGTTCGCCAGCCAGTGTGCCGTCGACGTTGGCGGCGTTCTCTCCCGCGTACTCATAGACGATCGCGTTGCCCTTGTCGTCGAAGCTCTCGCAGACGAGCCAGCCGAAGACCCGGGGAGAACCGCTCGATGTGTGCTGCCCCGGATCGGCGATGCGGGAGCGGCTGTCCCTGCCGTACAGCGTTGTCACGTTGTCGGCCGAAACGGAACGCCAGTGAATGTCCCCGGTGTCGCTCCTGGTCCAGCGTTCGATCCTCGCGAACAGCCCCTCGGTCCGCGGCCGGTACCGGTGGATGACGTATCCGGGTGCGGTGGTGTCGTCGGAGAATCGGGTGCCGTCCGGCCCCAGCACCGGCACCAGATCCTCGGCCCCGGACAGCACGTAGACGTCCGACTCCTCAGCGTCGCGGTACCGTGGCACACCTTTGTCGGTCTTCCGCATGATCGAAGGCAGCGCCAGGTGCCAGCCGAAGCCGAACGGCCCGTTCCCCGTCTCTGAGTCGTAGGAGAGCACCAGTTGCGGGCCGAAACCCGAGCGACCGGGGCTGGTGGCGATGGGTATGGTCATCGACCCGGTACCGCTGACCGGGTTCGCGGTGAACTTCTCGCTCAGACCGCGGACCGCACCGCCTCCCTTGGGCAGGGAGATGGCGGCCGGTTGCCCTGCTTCCCGGTTCTCATCCGCGCGCCTCGCTGCGGGTTCAGCCACCACGGCCGCCCGCCGCGCTGCCAGGCCCGTCTGAGAGCACTCGCTCACACCGCAAAGGACTCCTCCGAGTCTGTGTGAGGATACAAACCATGTCCGTGGGGGCTTTCCGGAAAGTTCCGGAACGCCTCCACCTCGTCCCGCCGTGCTCCGGGTGGGTGCCCTTCCACCCTACGCGCCATACCCACCACCGGCCTCCGCAGGAACGTGCCGCTGCGTGGTACCCACCGACCATGTCCTGCACTGGTCACCACTGGGCGCCGCCGCAGACAGCACCAGGCCCGCACCTGTGGTGCCGCTCCGCGTGGACACCGGACCACCATCCACCGGCCGCGGACTCCCGGAACCGCTCACCCCCTGGTCCGCAGCCCGCCGAGAGACTTCCCGGGGGCCTCCCGGCGGGCATCGCTCAGGAGAGGCACTCTTGAGGAGAGAGCATGCAGAACTCTTGAGGAGGGAACATGCACAAACGATCAAGACGTCTACTGCTCACGGAAACGGCCGCGGCGCTGGCAGCCGCGTCCGGGCCGGCCGATCAGGCCGAGGCCGCCACCGGCATCCACGTCAGCAACGGACGTGTCGTAGAGGCCAACGGCAACGACTTCGTGATGCGCGGCGTCAATCATCCCCACGCTTGGTACACCGACCGGACTGGCTCCCTCGCCCACATCAAGGGGAAGGAGGCCAACACCGTCCGCGTGGTGCTCGCCAGCGGCCAGCAGTGGACGATGACCAGCGCCGCCGAGGTCTCTACGATCGTCAGCCTGTGCAAGCGGAACCGACTGATCTGCGTGCTGGAGGTGCACGACACCACCGGATACGGCGAGGTGAGCGGCGCCGCCACACTCTCCCAGGCCGCCGATTACTGGATCAAGGTCAAAAGCGCACTGCAGGGCCAGAAAGACTACGTCGTCATCAACCTCGGCAACGAGCCGCATGGCAACACCGGTTACGAGCGCTGGGCCTCCGACACCAGCGCCGCCGTCCGGAAGCTGCGAGGCGCCGGCTTCGACCACGCCATCATCGTCGATGCCCCCAACTGGGGCCAGGACTGGTCGGGCACCATGCGCAACGACGCCCGCACGGTCTTCGACGCCGACCCCGACCGGAACACGATCTTCTCGATCCACATGTACGGGGTCTACGACACCGCCGCCAAGGTGCGCGACTACCTCAACTTCTTCGTCAGCGCCGGATTGCCGATCGCGATAGGTGAGTTCGGCCACTACCACACCGACGGCAACCCCGACGAGGACGCGATCATGGCTACCGCCGAGCGACTCGGCCTGGGTTACCTGGGCTGGTCATGGAGCGGCAACAGCGGCGTCGGCTATTTGGACATGGTCAACAACTTCAACACCAACTCCCTGACCAGTTGGGGCCGACGCATTTTCAACGGCTCCGACGGCATCGTCGCGACCGCGAAGGAGGCCACGATCTACACCAGCGGAGGTGTCACCGGCGGGAGTGGCCCCAAAGGCTACTTCTAGGCGCTTTCGTTTGGATCATCGGGCGGACCAGAGGATTCCCAATGGAGTTGTCAAGCCTTCTTGGTGACTCGCTGTGAGCGTGTTAGCCCAGTGCGAGGGGGTTCGGCGGTGGGGTGACTTCAAAGGTGCGCCCGTCGCGTACGAGGGCCCACAGAACGTTCAGTCGGCGTCGCGCGAGAGCGATGACGGCCTGCTTGTGGTTCTTGCCCTCAGCCCTCTTGCGTTCGTAGAACGCCTTCGGCATGGGGCACGATCGAGCGGCCACCATCGATGACATGTAGAAGACTCGCAGCAGGCGTCGGCAGTAGCGACGAGGTCTGCGCATGTTGCCGCTGATCCTCCCGGAGTCTCTTGGGACTGGCGCCAGGCCGGCGACACCGGCGAGGCGGTCCGGGCTGCCGAAGACGCTCATGTCGCCGCCGGTGTGGGCGATGAACTCGGCGCCCAGAACGGGGCCGAGACCGGGCATGCTCAGGATGACTTCGGCGTGCGGGTGGTCGCGAAACCGGTCTTCGATCAGGGTGTCAGTCTCTTCGATCTCCTCGTCGAGGGCGATCACCTCCCTCGCCAGCCTGGCCACCACGGCGGCAGCCAGCTTCTCGCCGGCGACCGCGGTGTGCTGTGCCTCCGCGGCCGCGATGGCGGTGACCGCGACGAGCTGGGCACTGCGGACCTTGCGGTTCCGCAACCACGTTGCGAGCCGGTTCTTGCCGACGCGACGAAGTGCGGCTGCTGCAGGGAAGCCGCCGTCCCCGTGGTCACCAGAGGCCGCCTGCTTCGCAGACACGGCGGGGCGACCTCGCAGGGCCTGGACATCGATCGCCCACGCGATCGGCAGCGGCAGCTCGTCGAACTCGCGGTCGGTGAACACGGCGGCGTGGAAGATCTGCTGGGTGGCGGCGAGGTAGTTCCCTGGGTGAGTTCAGTGTGGCTGATCAACGTGTCCGGGTTCTTGAGCGGGTGGCTGGACATGTAGCGGTGGACTGTTCCCGTAGGACACGGTGGCGTCGTGGTCATCCAGCAGCTTCTCCGAGACCTCTCTCACGGTGGGGAGTTGGTCGGCGTGGGTAGCGGCGTACTCGTCGAGGATGACGTCGATGGTCGGGCCGACACGTTCCTTGGCAGGGCCCACGATGGGGGGCCGCTTCTTGCGGGGCAGGCGGCGTTGGCGACTTCAGAGCCTGCCGGACCGTTGCGTGGCCGACGTGGTGACGCTTCGCCAGATGAGAGACCGGCGATTCGGACCTCACTTACGACCAGGCGCTGCGCGAACTCGCCCTGCCGGGCAGCGAGGTCCTGCACCGCGTGCGAGGCCCAGCACCTCGTCCTCCGCTGACCCGGAGTGTGGGTTGGCCAGCCCGGCTAGCGGTGCTCGCGCTCCCTGTTCGTACCTTGCTGGTGGCGGCACACGGACCGCCATGGCGCCATGACGAGGGCAGTTCGAGCCGTTTCCGGGTGACCGGACATGACCGGTGGTCCGCTTCCTCCGCACACCGGGCGGAGACACCATGCAGGGGTGACTCATGTGTCGGACATGCCCGCAGGAGCACTGATATCCGTTTCGAGCAGCGAGCTGCCGGTCGGTGACCGCTTCGAGTGGTACACCCACTTGGTGCGGGAGAACATCGCACCCTTCTCGCTCTCGAGCGCGCTCGCCCATGACTTCCATGGGCGAGTGCTCGCCATCGATCTGAGCGGGGTGCAGATCGCGAACTTCTCGTTCTCGTCGGTGCAGGCCGTGCGCACCTCCAGGCATATACGGCGCGAAGACCCCGAGACGTATCAACTGGCACTGGTCCGCGGCAGCCCGATGTGGGTGAACCAGCGCCGTAACCAGGCCACGGTCGGCGGTGGTGATCTGGTCTTCTTCGACTCCTCCCATCCGCTGGAGGCGTCTGTTCCCCATGAGTACGGGCTCGGCCTGGTGACCATGCTGCGGATGCCGAAGAGCGCGTTCCCGTTGGCGCCCGGGAAGGCCGACCGCCTCCTGTCTCAGCGGTTGTCGCCGCACGGAGTGACCGGCGCGCTCCTGTGCCAGTACCTGACCACGGTGTGCGACCGGGCCGCTGACCTGAGCGCTGTCGAGCGATACCGTCTCGGGACGATCGCTGTCGACCTGGCCGCCGCGTTCCTCTCCGACCACCTGGACGCCCAGTACCTGCTTCCGGTCGACACACGTCAGCAGACTCTGCTCGCCAGGATCAACGCCTTCATCGACCGCCACCTGGGCAACCCCGACCTGACTCCGGCGTACATCGCCGCCCGCCATCACATCTCACTCCGCTCCTTGCATCTGCTGTTCGGTCAGCAACCGCAGACCGTCTCGGTCACGATCCGTCGGCGGCGTCTGGAGCGCTGCCGCACCGACCTCGCGGACCCGCGACTACGCGGACAGCCGATCAGCACGGTCGCGGCTCGATGGGGGTTCCTGGTACCGGCTGAGTTCAGCCGGGCATTCCGGGCGGCGTACGGCCTGACGCCCACGGAATTCCGTTACCAGGCCGCACGCGAGCAAAGTCTGCGCTGAGCCACAAGTGACCTTGCACTGGTCCACAAGCTGCCCTCAGCACCCGGAGCCATGATGTAAGCGCACGACGCGATGACCCCGAACGACGAAGGAGGGACCGAGATGTCCATCAGGCAATGTGTTGCCACGGCTGCCGCCGCGTTGGCTTTCGGAGCGGGCGGGCTGCTCGTCACGGCCGGCCCGGCTTCCGCTTCCACCTCGGCCGTGTATACGTGCAATCCGCCGACGTACATGACGGGCAGCGGTGGGCATGCCGGCGCCTCGCTCCAGTGCTTCGGAACCAGCTCCAACGACCTGTTCAACGTCGCTGTCACCTGCCGGAAGCCCGACGGATACGAGTACCGGCACGACGGGCCCATCGTCCGGAGCGGTGAGACCTCGACCGTGTGGTGTGACCTCAACGCCAGAATCGTCCATCTCGCCTATGTGCGCTGGTAAGGCCCGGCCACGATTCCTGGAGCTGACGGTGGCAGGGCAGCGGGGCTTCCGTCCGCATGGATGCTGCACAATCTGTGTCTCGACTGCCCGGCATGTCGATGCGGGAGCTTGAGCGCAAGTACGGCGTGACGTGGCGGACGGTGCGGAAGGCGTTGGACTCGGCCTGGCCGGAGCCGCGCAAGAAGCTCCCGCCCCGGGCCTCCTCCCTGGATCCGTTCAAACCGATGATCGACGAGATCCTGCGATCGGATCTGGATGCGCCGCCGAACGCGAGGAGAAGAACAGCGTCGCCATTGCCTCCAACGAGTCCTTCGGCGGTCGGACCAAGACGTTCACTGACCCCCGCCTTTGCGCGGCCATCGTCGACCGCCTCACCTTCAACGGCACCATCATCGAGACCGGCACCGACTCCTATCGCCTTGCCACTACCCGGGCACGAGTCGAGGCATCGGCCGGCTGACTACCTGATCCGGGCCACGAGCATGGAGACTCTGACATCTTCGATGAACCGCTGGTCCGGCGGAAGTGACTGCCGGATGCCCTCGGCGAATGCCGGCCGGTCGTCCGCTCCGGGCAGCTCATCTGCGGGGACAGCAGAGTAAACCCCGCCGATGAGCTCGTCGAAGCTCAGCTCATCGCGATATTCGATCACGACCTCCCGCACACCTTCGAAGCCGGCGGACTCCAGCGCCTGCGCATAGCGAAGCCGGTCTCGCGCGGCGGTGCCGCAGGACGCCTCCAGCTTGGTGTCGAAATGGTGTTCCAGAAAGCCCCGCAGTGAGCGTGACCAATCGCTGTCCTGCAAACCACAGCGGCGTCCCGTTAGAGACCACGGCGACACCTCCCCCGGAGCGGAACAGCGGCGACAGCGCACGGAAGAGTGCCTCGTGTTGCATCCAGTGGAGCGCCTGCCCAATGACCGCCATCGCCAACGACCGCTGTCCCATCAGCTCGCCGAGCGCAGGAACGTCGGTGTCCGCGCCGAGGATCCACGTCGCGTTTTGGACGCCCTGTCTCACGGCTGCTTCCCTCGCGAGCCGAAGCATGTCCGGCTCGGGATCCATGCCGATGACCGAGCGGACCCGGGAGGCAAGCGGGACGGCCAGCTGACCAGTGCCGCACCCTAGGTCGAGCACGATGTCGTCCCTGTTCAGTGCGAATGCCGTTTGCAGCGCGTCGAGAGCCTGAGGCGGATAACCACGCCGGAACTTCGCGTAGTACTCGGCAACGTCACCGCTGAACCCCACAGTCATGGCATCACCTTGCCCAAGCGCGGGCACCGGAGACAGGCTCCCGGCGCACCGATCGCTACCGGCTGAAACCAGAGGTGAACCGCGGGATTGCCGACACAACCACCGTCCGCCGGATCCAGGCGCCGTCACATCTCATCGACATCTCACCGCGTCAAGATCAAGAAATGCCGCTCAAACCCATCAACAAACGCTGTCCGAAGCAATCCACGAAGCCAGACACCTCAGCGTCCGCAGCAGAACAGCTCTGAGCCTCGCGCTGGAGACCGTCGTGCCGGCCAGGCTTCACCGACGGCACGGCTGCGGGCCCTGATACAGGGACAGGCCAAGGTGTGACGTAATCGAGCCTGACGTCCTGCTGTCCGCTGATGGGCCCGGCAGCCACTGATTCCGCTGGAAGCGTCGCGGTCAGGACCGCCGCTGCCGAGGCAGCGGAAAGCAACAGTTCCCATCCAGTACCAGTCAGAATTTGCACGCGCCCCACACCACGGCGCGTCGACGGACGCACCATTGGGCGGGCTGACTTCGCCGTGCACTGCTGAAGCCCGATGGCGGCTCCCCCGGGGGTACGCAGTGCCCCGATCAAGCCGTGCGGAACGCCCGCCGTTCACTCGCGACCATCAGACTGGCGAATCAGCTGTCCAGCAGGAAGCCCAACACCCCCCGGAGATCGGCAGGTTCGCTGTAGTGCACGCCGGTCATCCCGAGCCCGGCTGCGGCTTCGATGTTCTCAAGCCGATCATCCACAAAGAGGCACCGGTTCATGGGGATACCCGCATGCTTGGCCGCGATCTCGTAGATCTTCTGGTCCGGCTTGGCCACCCCCACCCGCGCACTGCTGACGACGTGGTCTGCGAAATCCGCCAGGCCCAGCGACGCCAGGTCGTCCTCCAGTTCCACGGTCGCGTTGGTCACCAGCACCAAGGGCATGTGCGCCCGCACCTGAAGGAGCAAGCCCACCACAACGTCGTCGGCCCAGAATGGCGCCTTGGCGAGCGCCGTACCCAGCTCGCGCGCCTGGGCCTCCGGCACCTGTCCCGCGAGGCCGGCCACGATGGACTCCACCCACTGCTGCTTGGTGATCGCGCCGAGGAGCAGCGGCAGGTCTGTCTCCGGTGCAAAGGCCACCCTCTCGGTGGTGCCCTCCGCCAGCCCCGCACCACGCTCCAGGCTTGCCAGCTCCGTCGTGTCGTAGAAGCGGATCACGTTGTCGAGGTCGCACAGCACTGCATCGAAGGGCCTGCTGGAGATCTTGGAAGTCGTCACTGCCTCTGGATAACACAGCGACAAGTAGGCAGTCGTGGTCCCAGGTGATTGTCCCTGATTTGCGAACCGGAGCACGTCAGATGCGACGGAGGCGAAAGCCGCGTGAGGCGGGAGGCGAGGTAAAGCGGCTGCTGTCCCGTGTCATCGAACATTGATCTTTTGCCATCGAAGATTGATCAGATGCCTTCGGGGCAACGCGCACTGTGCGGGAGCCCCCACTGGACGACCGGTGGGAGCTCCCGCCACGGGTGGGAGCCCAAGAGGGCTCGTCAGCCGATCGGCACCACATGCTCGGCCTGCGGTCCCTTGGGTCCCTGGGTGACTTGGAAGTCGACCCTGGCGCCCTCGGCCAGCTCCTTGAAGCCGGTCGGAACCCTGCCCAGCTGAGTCCGTCCGCCCCCGGCGCGGATGCCCGGCGCATGCGTTCCCGGGCGGCTCGCTTCAGGTGTACCGGCGCGATCAGGAACGGCATCAGAGAATGGGGCGCGACAGAGCGGGAGTTGGGCGCTACAGTGAAGGAAGCCTGGGTGGCTGGAACGATCCCGCCCTTCCTTTGAGAGCCGCTTCCCAACACGCGCGGCTCGGGGGAGCTGGAACGACGGCCTCACCCAGGCGTTGTCATGTCAGCGGCCACGTTTGTCCTCCCACAGCTCCACGTGCAGCCGAGGGCTGAGATTCCAGCCGCAGGCCAGGGCCTCTTCCGCGATCGTCCGCATCCCCTGTCGCACCATGTCGGCCGAGGTCCCCTCGGGCATCACCCAGATCTCGTCCATCGCGAACCGCTCGGGGAGGTCGGCGATCTCCTTGAACTCCGCCAGCTCACTCACGACGAATGTGAACCGGGCCTTGCCGGAGCTAGCGAACGCTGCCAGGGCCGCAGGGACGACCCGCTGAATCTCCCGGCCGCCGGCGGCGACCAGCTTCGGAGAGACGTTGAAGGCGGTCACGGTCGCCACGAGGTCCTCGCTCGGGATCAGAGTGCCGTTCGTCTCGATCTCGATCTCGTAGCCCTCCGCGTGCAGCATGGCCACCAAACGCTCCAGTCCGAGCCGCTGGAGCAGCGGCTCGCCGCCCGTGATCACGACGAGCCGGACCGTGTGGGCCTTCACCCACGCCATCAGGTCGTCCAGCAAGACCCGGCGCCGGATCTTTGGATCCTGCGGGTCGTGCATCTTGAAGTCCCAGGTGTAGGCGGTGTCACAGGCCCACCGAGCCCCGGGGCCTTGGCCGCAGGACAGGTTGCAGTGGCTGAGGCGGATGAACAGGGCCTGTCGGCCGAGCGAGGGCCCCTCGCCCTGGAACGTCGGCCCGAACGTGTCAGCGATGAACAGCCCGCGATCGTCCACGGCCTGGTGGTCGAGTAAGTGGAGCACTCCCCCGTTCACGGCCGGATCACCTCGAATTCCGCCCACGACGACGGGGTTTCCGACACGCGCACCTTCTCCAGGCGCCCCTCGATCTCCGGCTCGATGTGCTCCACAAACCACTCGGCGAGGTGCTGCGCGAGGTTCTCCGACGTCGGCTCGACCGGCAGCACTTCGTTGAGCGACCGGTGATCCAGATGACTGTGCGCGACCGCGAGCCTTGCGATCTGCGGCGCGATGGGGCGACTGGAAGTGAGGAACTGCGGGACGAGCGTGAGATGGACCGAGGCCGCCTTCGGATTGAGGACGTTGGACCATAGTCCCTGCCCGAAGCCCCAAGGCGTGCCCACGGCAAGCGCCATCGCACCTGTCTCGTTACTTCGATGCCGCGACGCGCTGAACGCCAGGTGGTCACGCCCAACCAGATATCCCGGCCAACGGCCCAAGAACCCACCCCGCGCCCTTTAAAAGATCACATCATAAGCCGACTGGTGATTCGAGGCGGAACCGCGGGTCGACGCCAGGTGGCAGGCCGGTCGACGAGGGCTGCCGGTGTCCACCCTCCCACCTCGATAAACTGCCCGCGAAACCGCCCCGCCCCGGCGTCGTCCAGCAGAGGAGACCACACATGCCGGCAGACGAGCCGCCCGTCTCCGCTGGCCCTGCGAGAAGCGCTCCGCCGCCTGCCCGCCAGGTCCTCTCCGACAGCGTCTACGAGGACATCAAGACCATGGTCATGGACCATGAGATCGCCCCCGGCGCCCGGGTCAGCATCGAGGCCCTGGCCCGTGCGCTCGACGTGTCCCCGACCCCGGTCCGCGAGGCGCTGGCCAGGCTGGAGGCCGACGGCCTTGTCGTCAAGCGCTCCCTGTCCGGCTACCGGGCGACGGAGCTGCTGACCCGGCAGGGCGTCGAGGAGCTGTTCGAGATGCGGCTGCTCCTGGAACCGCGTGCCGCGGCGCTGGCCGCCCTGCACGCCGACGAGTCGCAACTGGACGCCTTGGAGGAGATCCAGGAGGCCATGCAGTCCCAGCCGGGGCCCGCCGGACCCTACGCTGCCTACCGCGAATTCGCCGTACTGGATCAGAGGTTCCATGACGCGGTCGCCCAGGCCGCGCACCGGCCCCTGCTCGCGGACGCGGTCGAGCGTCTCCACGCCCACCTGCACATCTTCCGCCTGAGCAGTCTGCCCCAGGCCGACGACCCCACCGCGGCGGAGCATGATCGGGTCGTTCGGGCGATACTGCGCCGCAGCGCCGACCGGGCCGCCGAAGCCATGGCGGACCATCTGAACCACAGCCTCCGGCGCCAGCTCGACCGGTTCACACAGCAGTGACCGGCCGGCCGGCGCCGCGGGCGGTCAGCGGGAGTCCGGCAACCGGTACACCCGCCGCGCGGTCCCGGACCAGACGGCGTCCCGTTCAGACGCGGTGAGGGCCGCCGTAAGCTCCCCGGTGAGGGCGACCACCTCGCCGTAGCCGGCGGCGAGTTCGCACACGGGCCAGTCCGAGCCGAACATCAGGCGCCGCGGGCCGAAGGCGTTGAGCACTGTGTCGGCGTACGGCCGGAGGCCGGCGACAGTCCACGCACTCCAGTCGGCCTCCGTCACCATGCCGGACAGCTTGCAGACGGTGTTCGGCAGCTCGGCGAGCTCCCGCACGTGATCCGCCCACGGTGAGAGCTCTCCCGACGCGATCGGCGGCTTGCCGAGATGGTCCAGAACAAAGGTCAGCTCGGGCACGGCCGCTGCCGCGCGCGTCGCTGCCGGCAGCTGGTGCTCCAGCACGACCAGGTCGTACACGAGCCCGGCCGCCGCCACCGCGCGCAGCCCGCGCAGCACCTCCGGACGGGTCAGCCACTCGGTGTCCGTCTCCGCCTGGACCTGATGGCGGACACCGCGGAGGAACTCCCCGCCGGGCAGCGAACGCAGCCGGGCCAGTTCATCGGCCACGCCGACCGAGGTCAGATCGGTCCACCCGACCACCGCCCCGATCAGCTCGCTGTCCGACGCGAGAGCGAGGAACTCCGGGGTCTCCTCGGCAAGGGTGACGGTCTGGACGAGGACCGTCGAGGTCACGCCGACCGCACGGGCACGCGCCTCCAGCTCCGGCAGGAGGAACGAGCGCCGCAGTGGAGCGAGGTCCGGGCCAGTGATCCACGCCTGGTCGCGTACGCCGAGGTCCCATAGGTGATGGTGGGCGTCGACGAGGGTCATGATGTTCTCCTCTCGGGGACCGGCACGCCGGCCGCCAGCAGCCCCTGGCGTCGCAGAGCCTCCCACACACCGTCCGGCAGAAAGCGATGGAACTGCTCGGCCGCGTCGCGGACTTGGCCGGCCGAGCGTGCGCCGACGAGAACGGACGCGACCGCCGGGTGCCCGAAGGGGAAGCGGAGAGCCGCCGCCCGCAGCGGTACTCCCTGTGACTCCGTGACGTCCTGCATCCGCAGCGCCCGGCGCACCACGCTGTCCGGGGCTTCGGCATAGTCGTAGGTGGCACCGGGCACGGGGGCCGCCAGCAGACCGGAGTTGAACACACCGCCGACGATCACGCTCGTGCCGGCTGTCGACGCGGCGGGCAGCAGCTCATCGAGCGCGCCCTGATCGAGCAGGGTGTACCGCCCGGCGCACAGCACGGCGTCGACATCGGTGTCCCTGACGAAACGTGCCAGCATCCGGGTCTGGTTCATGCCGACACCGATAGCCCTCACGACACCCTGAGCGCGTAGGTCCTCCAGCGCCGGGTATGCCTCGCGGAACGCCTGCTCCTCGTGGTCGTCGGGGTCGTGGAGGAGGACCAGGTCGACCCGGTCGAGGCCAAGGCGGGTGAGGCTGTCCGCAAGGGACCGGCGGACACCGTCGGCGCTGAAGTCCCAGCGGCGGCGGTGGGTGGCCGGGACCGCGAAGCCGTGGGACCGGTCGTCTCCGCCGCCGTCGTACGGTTCGAGTACCCGACCCACCTTGGTGGACAGCGTGTAGCTGTCCCGGGGCTTCGAACGCAGTACCGCGCCGAGCCGGCGCTCCGACAGGCCCAGGCCGTAGTGCGGGGCTGTGTCGAAGTACCGGATGCCGGCATCCCAGGCGGCCTCCACCGCGGCCGCCGCCTCCTCCTCGCCCACGTCCTCGTACAGGCCGGCCACAGCGGCGCCGCCGAAGCCGAGGGCCGTGACGAACACGGCGCCGCGGCCGAGGGTGTGGCCTGGCAGCACCGGACCGCCGGCCCCGGAACCGACGCTCATCACCGGGCCTCCGGGCGCAGCCGCAGCCCTTGCATCCCGCCGTCGACCGCCAGGGCGGTGCCGGTGACGGACGCCGCGGCGGGGCTCGCCAGGTAGACGATCGCGGCGGCGATCTCGTCGGCCGTGACGAGCCGCCCCATGGGCTGGCGCGCGTTGAGCGCCGCGCGCTCGGCGGCCGGGTCCGCCGCCTGGTCGAGGAGGCGGCCGACCCATGGCGTGTCCGCGGTACCGGGATTGACGCAGTTGACCCGGATGCCCTCTCGGACATGGTCCGCCGCCATGGCCAGGGTCAGGGACAGGACCGCTCCCTTGCTCGCGCTGTACAGGGCCCGCTGCGGCAGTCCGGCCGTCGCCGCGATCGAACAGGTGTTGACGACGGCGGCATGTACGGAGGCGCGCAGATGCGGCAGGGCCGCCCGGGTGGTGCGGACCATGCCGAGGACGTTGGTGTCGAGGACCCTGTGCCACTGGGCATCGTCGTTGTCCTCGACCGTCCCCACCGCGCCGATGCCGGCGTTGTTGACCAGGATGTCGATGCCGCGGAGGTCCGTGGCCGCCGCGGCCACCGCGGACCGTACGGACGCGTCGTCGGAGACGTCGGCGGTGTACGCGCGCAGTGGCTTGTCGATCGTGGACGGGTCGAGGTCCAGCACGGCGACGTCGGCGCCGCGTGCGGCCAGCAGGTCCGCGGTGGCCCGGCCGATGCCCGACGCGCCACCGGTGACCAGAGCCCTGAATCCGGACAGGTCGCTCATCGGTGTATCTCCATTCGCCCGCTGACGGCTCGCGCGGCACGATCCGTGGTCCGGAAGCCGCCGTCCGGGTATCGGTAGGTGTCGATCGACGCGGCACGCATCTCCGACGAGAAGCCGGGGAGAGTGGGGGCCGCGTTGTGCCCGTCCTTCATGATCACGGGGTCTGTGACGTGCTCGTGCAGGTGGTCCACATTCTCGATCACCCGGTCCTCCGTTGTCCCGGACAGCGCCACGACGTCGAACATGGACGGGGGACGGACGAGTTCGCACAGCCGACCCGCCGACGTTGATGCGCGGGGCCCGGTTCGTGATCACGTGTGCCCTCACGCGTCCGCGAATATCTGCCGCTGTCGGCCGAGACCGTCGATCTCGAGTACGACCGTGTCACCGGCCCGCAGATAGGGGGTGTCCGGCAGACCGAGGGCCACGCCGGCAGGCGTTCCCGTGTTGATGACGTCACCGGGTTCCAGCACCATGTACTGGCTCAGGTACCAGACGAGGTACGCCACCGGGAAGATCATGTTCTTGGTGGTGCCGTCCTGCCGCGGTATGCCGTTGACGCTCAGGCGCAGACCGAGGCCCTGCGGGTCGGGCACCTCGTCGGCCGTCACCAGCCACGGGCCGAGCGGGTTGAAGGTCTCGCAGGACTTGCCGAGGTCCCACTGCGGGGACAGCTCCAACTGGAAGGCGCGCTCGGAGACGTCGTGGCTGACCGCGTAGCCGGCGATGATGTCCGCGGCATCGGCGGGGCCGTCCAGGTAGCGGGCGCGGCGACCGATCACCACCGCGAGCTCCACCTCCCAGTCGGTCTTCCGCGAACCGCGCGGGACGAGAACGGTGTCGTAGGGGCCGACGACCGTGCCGGGGTCCTTCATGAAGACCACCGGCCGCTCCGGGACGACGGCCCCGGTCTCCTCGGCGTGGTCGCGGTAGTTGAGGCCGACGCAGACCACCTTCCCAGGGCGGGCGACGGGCGCGCCGACACGCGCCTCCGTCGTGTCCTTGGCGGGCAGCGTGCCGGCCCGCAGGGCCGCGGCGACCCGGTCGACGCCGCCGGCGGCCAGGAACGGGCCGTCGATGTCATCGGTGAGCCCGGTGAGGTCGTAGGTGTGTTGGTCGTGGAGGACGGCCGGGCGCTCCTCGCCCGGCGCGCCCAGGCGCAGCAGTTTCACGTGGTTCTCCTTGCGGTCGCGGCGCGCGGGTCTGTAGGGGATCGCGGCAGGGGGCGAGGGGGCATGAGCTCACTTCATGAGGAAGACCTGTTCCATGGAGGCCCACCACTCGCCGGGCGCTGCCTCCTCGACCGGCTCCTGGCAGGGAGAGGTGAGCCGCCACCACTCCTGGGTGGCCGGGTCCCCGGCCATCAGGGCGAGGTCAGCCGCGAGGTCCTCCCCGTGGTACTCGAAGTAGCCGAACAGCCGGTCGCCGAGCAGGTGGATCGAGTAGTTGGCGATGTGACACCGCCGCAGCCGGTCGAGGACGGCCTCCGGCACGGCGCGGTGCAGCCGCCGGTACTCGTCCGCCTTCTCGGGCCGGATCCGGACGACCTGCGCGACGCGCATCATGAGGAGGCCCCTTCGGCGGGGACCACCGCGTCGTCGTGGTCGTGGATGATGCGGATGATCCGGCCGCTCATCCGGTCGTAGTCGTGGTCGTTGTCCACCTCGCCGCGGATGCGGTGGTCGGCCATCACCACGACCCGGTCTGCCAGCGTGACCATCTCGGCCAGATCGCTGCTGATCAGCAGAATGGGGAGACCGCCGCGGGCCAGCTCCCAGATCAGTTCGTGGAAGGCGTGCTTGGTGCGCACGTCCACGCCGACGGTCGGTTCGTCGACGACCAGGAGCCGGGTGTCGGCCGCGAGCCATTTCGACAGGCTGACCTTCTGCTGGTTGCCGCCGGACAGTTCGCCCGCGTTCTGCGCGAGGCCGGAGATCCGGATGCCGAGGCGTTCGACGAGGTCCTGCGCGACGTCCCGTTCGCGGCGGGAGGAGATGTACCCAAGCGCCTTTGCCAGCTTCTGCCACACCGTCACGGTGATGTTGCGGAGAATGGGCTGCTCCAGGAAGACGCCCTCCTCCTTGCGGTTCTCGGTCAGATAGCCGATGCCGTACTGGTGCAGCGCCTGGCGGGGCGAACCGATCTTCGCGCGCTTGCCGTGCACCCGGACGTGGCCGCCGGTGATCCGGTCGAGGCCGAGGACTGCCTTGACCAGTTCGCTGCGGCCCGCGCCGACGAGACCATACAGGCCGACGATCTCGCCAGGCCGTACGTCGAGCGAGATGTCCCGGTGGCCCGAGGCCGTCGAAACTCCGGTCAGGGAGAGCGCCGGCATCGCGGACGTGTCCACGGGGCGCGGGGGCATGGCGGTCACCGCGTGGGCGCGGCCGACCATGAGGGTGACCACGTCGTCCTGGGTGTACTCGGCGAGCGGTGCCGACTCCAGCACCGAGCGGCCGTCGCGCAGGACGGTGACGGTGTCACAGATTGTGAAGACCTCTTCCAGCTTGTGACTGACGAAGACGACGCAGGTGCCGCGCGCCGTGAGCCGCCGGACGACGTCGAAGAGGCGTTCGGCCTCCTGTGGTGAGAGGGACGCGGTCGGCTCGTCGAGCAGGAGGACCCGGCTCTCGGTGTGGAGAGCCTTGGCGATCTCGACCAACTGCTGCTGAGCCACCGACAGTTCCCGCACCGGGCGGTGCGGATCGATGTCGAGGCCGAGTTCGGCCAGGCAGCGCCGGGCGGGAGCGGTCATCGCCTCCCGGTCGACGAGCCCGCGGCGCGAGGGCGGGTTCTGCAGGGTGATGTTCTCCGCGACGGAGAAGCCCGGGATCAGGTTGCGCTCCTGGTGGACGACACCGATGCCGGCGTGGGCGGCGTCGAGCGGGGAGTGAAGGCGGAGCTCCCGGCCGGCCTGGAGGAGCCTGCCGCCGTCGGGGGCGTGCACACCGGTGATCACCTTGATGAGGGTCGACTTGCCGGCCCCGTTCTCACCCAGCAGGGCGTGTACGGACCCTGCCGTCAGCCGCAGGCCGACGCCGTCGAGGGCGCGTACGCCGGGGAAGACCTTGACGATGTCGTCGCATTCCAGCAGGACGTCGTTCATCGTGCTCCTCCCGTCGGCGCGAGCGCGGTGGCGGGTCCGGTGCCGTCCGCCGGTGGTGCGGGGGGCGGGCCGCCGGTCGCCTTGCCCTTCTTCTCGAGGTGGCTCTGGTGGATGCGGCCGCCCACGACGGTGCCGAGGACGACCACGCCGATGAGGAAGTTGACCCAGCTCGGGTCGAGGGAGAACTGGGCGCGGGCGGTGTCGATGAGGCGCATGACGAAGGCGGCGAGCACGGTGCCGAATACCGCCACGGAGCCGCCGGTCAGCGCCACGCCGCCGATGATGGGCGCCGCGAAGCTGGGCAGGAGCCAGTCGCCGCCCACACTGCGGTTGACGCCGGGCAGCGAGGCGGTGGCGGTCAGCGCGGCGATGCCGATGAGCAGTCCGGACAGGGTATGGGCGAGCACGATCTGCCGGTCGGTGGAGATGCCCGACAGCCGGGCAGCGAGCGGGTTGCCGCCGGCCGCCAGCAGGCGTCGTCCCACGACGGTACGGCGTATGAACGCCGCGAGCAGTGCGGCGGCGGCGAGGGCCGTCACGAAGACGAGCGGGATGTTGAGCGGTGCCGCGCGGCCGAGGTCTCGCAGCGCGGCGGAGTACTCGTCGATGGTGCGGGTGCCGGACAGCCGGTACTGGGCGCCCAGCAGGATCGTCATGGTGCCGAGCGTGACGATGAAGCCGTTGATCCGGGTGGCGATGATGAACACGCCCGTGAGCAGGCCGATCAGGGTGGCGGTCAGGACACCGATCAGGACGGCGAGTCCGGCGGGTACGCCGGTGTCGGCCATGAGGACGCCCATCAGGCAGGCGCTGAAGCCACCGAGCGCGCCGACCGAAAGATTGAGCTGCCCCACACACAGAGCGACCATCTGAGCGAGCCCGATGAGGATGGGGGTAGCAACGTACTGCAGGAACGTACGGACGGAGGGGCCTTCGAAGAAGGACCCGGACGATGCGATGCCGAGGACGACGCAGCCCGCGACGACCACGCCCAGCAGGGTCGCTGTCGTGGAGCGGGAGTAGCGGCGCAGTGCGGGCAGAGCCGCCGCTCTCCGGTCCTGGAGCCTGGTCATGTGGAACGCACCACCTTGCGGTAGGACACGACGGTGCGTACCCGGTCGGCGGACAGGGCCAGGAGCAGGACGCAGCCGAGGTAGATGTTCAGGCTTTCGAGGCCGACACCGAGCAGGTCGAGGCCCTTGCGGATGACACCGACCAGCGCGGTGCCCAGCAGGGCGCCGACGACGGAGACGACGCCGCCGGTGAGCAGGGTCCCGCCGAGGACCGCTCCGAGGAACGAGGGGAGCATGAAGTCCTCGCCGATGGAGGCGCGGAACGTTCCGGTGCCGACGGCCGCCATGAATCCGGCCAGCGCCGCGAGCAGACCCGACAGGGCGTGCGCGAGGATGATCCTGCGGCCGGTGGGGATTCCGGACAGCTCGGCGGCGTTCGGGTTGGCGCCGGTGAGCAGCAGTTCACGTCCCATGCGGGTACGGGTGTAGAGGAAGCCGAGGCCGATGACGGCGAGCAGGGTGAACTGGGCGATCTGGGGGACGGCCGGCGAGCCGCAGACCGGCCCGAGGCAGATATCGGCGAGCGAGGCCGACCGGAGTTCCGTGAGCCCGTCGGGACGGGTGGTGAACGCCGCGTTCTCGGTGAGCGCGGAGTACAGCAGGGAGACCAGTCCGAGGAGGGCGAAGTCCATCGCCAGGGTCACCACAAACGAACTCACCCCGGCCCGGGCGATGATCCACCCGGTCAGCGCGCCGATGGCGCAGCCCGCCAGCAGGCACAGCACCAGGCCCATCGGCAGCGACAGCCCGAGCCGGTCGTAGCCGAAGCCGGCGAACAACGCGCCGAAGGCGGCCATGCGCCCGACGGCGAGGTTCATATGTCCGACGGACAGCACCACCATCTGCGCCAGGGCCACCACGGTCAGGGTGGCGATGTCCCGGAGCAGCGGGAAGAGTACGAGGCGCTCGTCGAAGAACGCGGGCCGGAGCAGACCGAATACGGCCGCGAGCGCGACGATCAGCACGAGCAGCCCCAGCCGCTGGTTGACCCAGAACGGCAGCCGGTGCGGGGGGCGCGCGCCGTCGGTGGGGCGGTCGGTCTCGCTCGCACGCGGAGCGGAAGCCGTCTTCATGACACCCTCCGGTCGTCGATGGCGTCCATGTCCCAGTCGACGCCGATGCCCGGCTCGTCCGGGGCCACGGCCAGGCCGTCTCGTACGGTCATCTCGGTACGGGTGACCGCGCGCAGCTGCGGGATGTACTCCACGTATGCGCCGTTGGCGACCGCCGCTACCAGGCTGACGTGCAGTTCCATCAGGAAGTGCGGACAGATCTGCACGTTGAAGGTCTCCGCGAGGTGGGCGACCTTCAGCCACGGGGTGATCCCTCCGACGCGCGCCACATCCACCTGCACCACGGAGGCGGCCCCGGATTCCAGGTAGGAACGGAACTGCATCGGCGCGTACATCGACTCGCCGACCGCGATGGGGATCCCGGTCGACCGGGCGAGCCGGGCGTGGCCGCTGATGTCGTCCGCGGGCATGGGTTCCTCGAACCAGTACGGGTCGTACGGTTCGAGGGCGGCGGCCAGCCGCACCGCGGAGGGCAGCGACTGAGACTGGTTGGCGTCGGTCATGATGTGCAGGTGCGGCCCGACGGCCTCCCGTACCGCCCGCAGGCGTTCGGCGTCCTCGGCGACGTGCGGCTTGCCCACCTTGATCTTGACGCCGGAGAACCGGGCCTGCTGCGCGGCGCGGGCCGACTCGACCAGTTCCTCGGTGGACAGGTGGAGCCAGCCGCCCTCGGTGTCGTACACCGGTATCTCCTGGCGGTGGCCGCCGGCGAGCCGCCATAGCGGCTCGCCCGCCCGCTTGCAGCGCAGGTCCCACAGGGCCGTGTCGATCGCGGCGAGCGCGAGCGAGGTGATCGCTCCCGTGCTCGTAGCGCGGGTGGCGCCGAACAGCTCCCGCCACAGCCCCTCCACGTTGCGCGCGTCCTTGCCGGCGAGAAGCGGCAGGAGGTGGTCGCGCAGCAGGGCCAGTACGGAGCTGCCGCCGGTGCCGATCGTGTAGGCGTAGCCGGTTCCTTCGACGCCGTCCGTCGTCGTCAGGGTGACGAGGACCGTCTCCTGTTTGACAAACGACTGCACCGCGTCCGTGCGGTCGGTCTCCACAGCGATGTCGGCCAGCAGGGCCGTCGCTCTCGTGATGATGGTCATGGGGCGTGTGCTGACTTTCTGTCAGGGTGCCGCGGACGCGGTCAGCCGCAGGAGAGGTACTCGTCGGCGAACTTCTTCTTCAGCTGCGCGGTCTTGGCCTTGCGCGCGTCGTCGTAGTCGGCGACGTTCTTCTTCGTGACAACGAAGGAGCCGGAGTCGATGGTCACTCCCGGCTGCTTCATCGTGCACTGCTTGCTCTGCAACAGGGCCAGTACCCAGGCGCCGATGTCGGCCTGACCCACGGGGTTCTGCACCACCGTGGCGCTGACGGAGCCGTTCTTGACCGAAGAGAGGATCTTGGCGTCGTCGTCGATCGCCACGACCTTGGCCTTCGACCCGGACTCGCGGACGGCCTCGGCCGCGGCGACCGCCGGGTTGTAGGAGGTGCTGACGATGCCCTGGATCTGCGGCCCCTTGGAGGCGATCAGATCGGAGACGGCCTTCTGCGCGGTCTGGAGGTCCTTGTCGATGTCGGTGATGGTCTGCAGCAAGGTCACCTTGCCGCCGGTCTCCTGCACCGCCTTCTTGACGCCCTTGATGCGGCGCTGCGTGTTGGCGTCGACGTTGTTGCCCGTCAGGTGGACGAGCCGGCCCTGTCCGCCCATCGCGTCGATGGTGGCCCTGGCCGCCTTGTAGGCGGCCAGCTCCACGTCCGTGGAGAGGCAGAAGTCGGCCGCGTTCTTGCCGCCGGCGGGACAGGAGGCAAGGGAGGCCACCGCGAAGCCCTGGGACTTGAGGTCGGCGAAGGTGGTGTTGATGTCGGTCGGAGAGACGCCGAAGATGCCGAAGGCGTTGTAGCCGCGCGCGGCGAGGGTCGACAGCAGGTCGTTCTGCTTCTGCTGGTCCCACTCGGCGGTCTCGTCGAAGGTGACGTCGCCCAGTCCCAGCCTCTTCTTCGCGTCGGCGCCCGCCCGCTTCCAGGGCTGGAAGTAGGGGTGCGCGCCGCCAGGGACGAGGGCGATCTTGACGCCGGAGCCGTCGGCGAGCTCGGCGGTGCCCCCGCCCCGCTTGGCGGGGGCGTTGCCGGCCGGGCCGGTGTCGCCCGAGTTCTTCACGGTGCACGCGGAAGCGGCGACGAGGACGAGGAAGGTGGCGGCGGCCGTGAGGACGGATCTGTGCTGAGTCATGAGGTACTGCCCCACTCGAATCAAATAGGATTCCGTTGGTTGGAGATGCTGAGGGAGGTACGGGCGGCTCGTCAAGGGGTGGGGGACGACCATCGAGATAAGTTGTTTACCTGGGATGATCGTGGGCGATCACATGGGTGCCACTCCTCGTGACACCAAGATATTGAATCGTAAAGTTGCGATCACATAGGATTTTGCCCTACGAGGGGAGATCACACCATGCCGCTGGATACCGGTACGGACGGCGGAACCGCGCCCCCTGACGTGCCGCGTGGTGCCGCGCCCACGCGGCGGGAAGTGCTGACCGACGGCGTCTACGAGGCAGTGAAGACCATGGTGATGGACCATGCCATCCAGCCGGGCGCCAGAGTCGGCATCGAAGCCCTGTCCCGTTCCCTCGGTGTCTCGCCGACACCGGTGCGCGAGGCCCTGGCCCGCCTGGAATCGGACGGGCTGGTCGTCAAACGCTCACTCTCGGGCTACCGCGCCACCGAACTCCTCGACCGCCGGGGCGTGGAGGAGCTGTTCGAGATGCGGCTGTTGCTGGAGCCGAGAGCGGCGGCCCTCGCGGCCGAACGCGTCGGAGACAGCGACCTGGACCGGATCGAAGCGCTGGTGGAGGAGATGCAGGGCTTGCCCGACAAGGGCGAGAGCTACGCCGTCTACGGCCGCTTCGCGGCGCTCGACCAGCGATTCCACGACGCACTCGCCGCGGCGTCCGGCCACACGATGCTCGCGGCCGCCGTGGAACGGCTCCACACGCACCTGCACCTGTTCCGGCTGAGCCCGGTCACCGGTGGCAGCCCCGCCACGGTCGTGGAGCACGGCAGGATCCTGCGAGCGCTGCTCCGGCACCATCCCGAGCGCGCCGCACAAGCCATGCGGCAGCACCTCGAGCTCAGCCTCGAGCGGCACCTCGGCCGTTACCGGACGGACGGCTCCTGAGCGGCTCCTCGCCCGCCGGCCCCGGTTCATGCCGTCGACGACCGGGACACGTTCATCCGGCGGCCACAGAGCCGCTCCACGCGCCGGCACGCGCGCCCTCTCCGTCGACCGGAAGCCGTCGGATGGTGCGAAGTCGTGGGCAACCGCCGGACACGGCCCTTACCTTGAGGCCATGGCAGACGATCAGCACCATGTGGCCGTGGACCACGGCGTCGAGATTCCCGCCCCTGCCGATGGCGAGGTCTGGGCAGTCGGAGCGGTCATCCTCAACCAGGACGGCAAAGCCTTCGCCCAGAAACGCAGCCCCGATCGGCGGCTCTTCCCTGACTGCTGGGACATCGTCGGCGGCCACGTCGAGCCCGGCGAGTCCCTGATGGACACCCTCGCCCGGGAAGTCGAAGAGGAGACCGGCTGGCGCCTGCGCCGGGTACGACGCCTGCTCGGGATCGCCACCTGGACCGGCGACGACGGGGACGGCACACGCCGGGAGGCCGACTACCTCGTCGAAGTCGACGGCGACCTGGACCACCCCGCCCTGGAATGGTCCAAGCACACCGCCTACGGCTGGTTCGGGCCTGAGGACCTCTCCCGGCTCAAGGAGAACCGAGCCCCCGGTGAATACCTCATCCACGACCTGATCGCGAAGGCTCACACGTAGACCGGTGGGCAGCCTCACGTTCGGACAGATCCGGGCAGTCGGACCTCCGTGCTCGCTCAGCCGGCGTGAAGGATCCGAAAGCGATCGGGTTCCGCCGGATCTCGATCAACGACCTGGATGGGCGCCCAAGCCCATTGCCACACGGCCTCGCCGCCCACTGCCGCCGGCACCCCACCCTCGAGGCTCTCGGCCGCGCCGTGCTCGCCGATGCCGCCGACCCCTCACCCCGCGACGACATCGCCCTCCTGCTCGTCAGCACGCGCGCCCTGGCACCAGACGCCATCGCCACGTGGGAATTCCCCGCAGAACCCACCGCCGTTGCCCGCGCCCGCGACGCCGCCACTCGCCAACTGACCTCCTGGGGGCTCGATGAGGCTGCCTTCGCCACCGAACTCATCGTCAGCGAACTGGTCACCAACGCCATCCGCTACGCCGGCGGCCCGATCGGCCTGCGCCTCATCCATGACGAGGTACTCGTCTGCGAGGTGACCGACCCCAGCAACTCCCAGCCCCGCCTGCGTCGCGCCCACACTACCGACGAAGGCGGTCGCGGCCTGTTCCTCGTCGCCCAGCTCGCCCAACGCTGGGGCAGCCGTTACGGCCAGTCCGGCAAGACGATCTGGGCCGAACAACGGCTGGCCGGGCGGGCGTGAAAGCCGCAAGCGCTGATCGCCACACCGAGAGAAGTGCTGCCGAGCCGCGGACCGCGCCGCGCTGTCATCAGATCCCTTCCCGGTGGTTCGCGACGAATGACGTAGAGGCGGTGGGACATGCCTCCGGGCGAGCCCGGTCATTAGCGAGATACACGGGATCTCACCGCTCTGTAGCGTCGAACGCGTCGCCATCGCGGACGTGCGGTGGCCATGAGTGGCGCTGGGAGGAGATGATCGACGTGGCGTCGAGGTGGCGGCCCCCTCCACGGGAAGCGGCCGAACTGCTCTTCAATACCAGGGTGAAGTAGTCGTTCTGGCCCGGCACTCTGCGGTCAGGACGACAATGCCACGTCGACGAGCGGATCCAGATCGCCGGCCACCGTACATATTTCTCCGTGCTGGACTCCTCGCCCTGTCTGTGCTTGGGCGGCGGCATCAGGATCACACCCTCACTGCCGGTCATCGCCCGGGTGCGCCCGCAGGGGCGCCGACTGGTTCCCCAGGCTCTTCGAATCCCGCTTCGCTCTCTCCCCCGGCGGCGGCAGGACCGCCGAGAAAGGTCAGGACAGCAGCAATGGCTGACGACAAGCATCCTTCTGTTGTGGTGATCAGCGCCCACTCCGGCGACTTCGTATGGCGCGCCGGCGGCGCGCTGGCTCTCTACGCCGAACGCGGCCACGACGTGCGGATCGTATGCCTGAGCTACGGCGAGCGCGGCGAATCACAAGGCCTGTGGAAGCAGGAGGGCATGACCCTGGAGAAGGCCAAGGAGAGCCGGCGCGCGGAGGCCGAGGCTGCCGCCGCTGCCCTCGGGGCGTCTATCACCTTCCTCGACCTGGGCGACTATCCGCTGCGGATCGATGACGCCGCGCTGGACCGGATCGTCGCCGAGATGCGCGCGGCACAGCCCGAGGTGCTGCTCACCCACGTCGCCTCCGACCCCTACAACCGCGACCACAACGCCGCACACGAGGCCACGCTGCTTGCCCGGCAGGTCGCGCAGGCTGCCGGGCACGACCGCACCACCGACCCGATCGGCGCCCCCCAGATCCTGCAATTCGAGCCGCACCAGCCCGAGCAGTGCGGCTTCGTGCCGAACTTGCTCCTGGACATCACGCCGGTCTTCGACCGCAAGCGCAAGGCCATGGAGTGCATGCGCGCCCAGTCACACCTCGTGCGGTACTACACCGACCTCGGTCTGCGCCGCGGTGTGCAGGCGGTCCGTAACGGCGGCGCGAAGTCGATCGTGCAGGCCGAGGCATATCAGCGGGTCTTTCCCATCGTCGGGGACGAACTCCGGTGAGCCGGCGCACCAGCGGGCACGTCATCGTCCGCACGAGCCGGGGACCGTCCAGCGAGGTCGTGGCGTCCCTGGCCAAAAGCGGCGTTGCCACCGCCCACGAGGCGTACGGCAGACGGGGGTTGCTCGGACCAGAGCTGCGGCCGATCTATCCTGGCGCGCGCATCGCGGGCCGCGCCGTAACCGTGCTCTCACACCCGGGCGACAACCTGATGATCCACGCCTCCATCGAGCAGTGCCGTGCCGGCGATGTCTTGGTGGTCGCCACCACTTCGCGGTCGACCGACGGCATGTTCGGGGAACTGTTCGCCACCCAACTCCACCACCGCGGAGTCCTCGGCCTGGTCACCGACGCCGGGGTCCGCGACGTCGCCGACCTCACCGCGATGGGCTTCCCCGTCTGGTCCCGCGCGGTGCACGCACAAGGCACTGCGAAGGCTGTTCCGGGCTCGGTGAACGTGCCAGTGGTGGTCGCCGGGCACCTGGTCAACCCCGGCGACATCATCCTCGCCGACGACGACGGCGTGCTGTGCATCCCGCTCGCCGATGGCGAGGCGGTCGTCGAGGCAAGCGCCCGCCGCGAGGCGAACGAGGAGGCCAAGCGCCGCCGCTTCCGCCAAGGGGAGTTGGGACTCGACATCTACCACATGCGACCGCTCCTTGAGCAGCTCGGTGTGCGCTACGTCGACGCCGACGACGAGCCCGACCCCGACACCGCCCCCACGGAGGATTGCTGATGAGCACGTTCGTCCTCGTCCATGGTGCCTGGCACGGCGGCTGGGTCTGGCAGCGGGTGGTCCCCGCACTGCGAGCCGCCGGGCACGAGGTGTACACCCCCACCCTGACGGGTCTGTCCGACCGCGCCCACCTGCTCAACCCACAGGTCGGGCTGTCCACCCACGTCCAGGACATCGTCGCCCTTCTCGAGACGCACGACGCCCGCGATGTCGTCCTGGTCGGGCACAGCTATGCCGGACAGGTGATCACCGGCGTGGCCGACCGCGTCCCCGAGCGGCTGGCCAAGCGCATCCATCTCGACGCCTTCGTCGGCGACGACGGCGACGCCGCCATCGACTTGCTGCCCACCACAGTCGCCGGCCACTACCGCGAGTCCGTCGCGGGCCCCGGGTACGGCTGGCTGATACCCGTCCGCTCTCTGGAGAAGCTCGGCGTCACCGATGAAGCGGACGTCGACTGGCTCACCCCGCGGCTGACCCCGCACCCGTGGCTGACCTACACCGAGCCACTGCGGCTGACGGGGAAAGGTGAGCACGTCCCGGCCGCGTTCATCGAATGCGTGGACTGGATGCGCGTGTTCACACCGCAAGCGGAGAAGGCCGCTGCCCGAGGCTGGCCGACCCACGAAGTCGCCACCGGCCACGAGGCCATGGTCACCGCTCCCGACGAGTTGGCTGCCGTGCTGCTCGACGTCGCCGCTGCCTGATCCGAGAGGGATGAAACACATGGAGTTTCTGGTCCGCGCGGAGAATCTGCTCCCGAACGACACCCCGGACGACGTCCGCGACCAGCTCAAGAAGGCTGAGCGAGCGAGGGCGATGGAACTACGCGAGGGGGGCGTCCTCAAGCGGCTCTGGCGAGTGCCCGGCCGCAACGCCACCATCGGGCTCTACGCGGCCGAGGATCCGGCCGCCCTGCACGACGCGCTCACTTCGTTGCCGATGTGGAAGTGGATGGACGTGTCCGTCGAGGCGCTGGCGACCCATCCCCAGGAGAAGAAGGAGTGAGCACCCTCGTACATCGCCGCACATGCACGGATCGTCACGTGACGGTCCCCGGATGGTCCGCGAGCTGGGCGAGCACCGGATCACAGTCAACGCGGTGATGCCACCGCCCCTCGGTGCCGGTCCGGTCTTTCCGGGACCGGCATCCGCGGTTTCGGAGGCCGCAGCTGCCGCGGGCCGGCAGCTGCGCCGTGATGGCTGTCATGGCTCACCGCGCACAGGGCGTGGCCTCACGTCAAGGCCGCACGCACCGAGCGCTCCACTGCGGCGGCACGCTCGGTGAGGGGATCGACCTGTTCCAGCACACCAAGGAGGTCGGAGCGGACCTTCTCGTCGCGGATGCCGCCGAGGTTGATCTCGACGTTGAGCCGGGCCGTGGTGGCGGCGGCCCGCGCCGCCTCGCCGGCCGCGGCAACGTCGGTGATGACGTTGGGGTTCGCAACCGGCAGCAGGGCCTCGGCGAGCGACACCAGCGAGCGGGCGACTCGGATCACCTCGGCCGGCGGGCCCGCGGCCGCGGCCAGCGCGGCGGCGATCGCCGTGGACCGTCGTTCCTTGTCCTGCGGGGTAGCACGCGGCATTCCGTATGCCCCGGTCACCGCGGTGAACGCCGTGGCATCTTCGGAGGCGAGTCGCAACGCAGCGGCGCGTTCGGCCTCCGCCACGTCGATGATGCCGGCAACGAGGTCCGCGTCATCGGAGTACTTTTTGCCCGTGGTGTACCGGGCCACCATGCTGAGCAGCGCCGCGGCCTGTGCTGCGTGCAGGGCCGCGGTGGCCCCGCCGCCCGGGGCCGGAACCCGGGCGGCGAGGGCGTCGAGGAACTGTCCGATCGGCTGCCGGGCGAAATCGCCGGTCTTGGCGTCGTGTGCGGTCATGAGAAGACGACAGTCCGGTTAGCGACGACCATGATGCGGTTCTCGCTGTGCCAGCGGACGGCGCGTGCCAGCGCGCGGCTCTCCGCCTCGCGGCCGCGCGCCGCGAGCTGGTCGGGGCTGAGCGAGTGGTCGACGCGGATGAGTTCCTGCTCGATGATCGGCCCCTCGTCCAGGTCGGCAGTGACGTAGTGCGCGGTTGCCCCGATGAACTTGACGCCGCGCGCGTGAGCCTGGTGGTAGGGCTTGGCGCCCTTGAAGCTCGGCAGCATCGAGTGGTGGATGTTGATGGCCCGGCCCTCCAGCTGCCTGCACAGGCCATCGGAAAGAATCTGCATGTAGCGGGCCAGGACGACGAGATCGACGTGCTCGTCCCGCACCAGGTCCAGGAGGGCGGCCTCGGCCTGCGGTCTGGTCTCCTTCGTCATCGGAATGTGCCGGAACGGCACTCCGAAGCTGTCGGCGATGCGGCCGAGATCGGGGTGGTTGGACACGACAGCGACGATGTCGAGGTTCAACTCACCAATGGAGTTGCGGAAGAGCAGGTCGTTCAGGCAGTGGGCGAACTTGCTCACCATGATGACCGTGCGCAGGCGCCGTGTGGCGTCGGTCAGTTGCCAGGTCATGCCGAACCTGTCGGCGAGAACCTGGACCCCATGGCCGAGATCGTCGAAGTCCAGCGGGGAGCCGTCGATGTGCGCGAACTCCACCCGCATGAAGAAGGAGCCGCTGATAGCACTGCCGAACTGCTGGCTCTGCACGATCGTGCACTTCTCCCGCACCAGCAGTTCGGTGACCGCGTGGACGATGCCCGGGGTATCGGGGCAGGAGAGCAGCAGGACGCCGTGCTGGGCGCCGGTGGGTGAATTCATGACGCCTCCACGAGTGAATCGGTCGGTTCGGGCAAGGCCGACGTGTCGCCGGCCGGGTGCTGGGCGAGGAGTCGGGCGGCAAGCACCGTGTTGCGCATCAGCCACACGTCGGTCACGGGACCTACACCTCCGGGAACGGGGGTGATGGCTCGGACCCGCGGTGCCACAGAGGCGTAGTCGACGTCTCCGACCATGTGCACCCGCCCGTCAGGGCCGGTCTGCGGGTTGATCCCGACGTCGATCACCACCGCGTTCTCGCTGACATGCTCGGCCTTGATCAGTCCGGCCTTGCCCGCGGCGACGATCAGGACGTCGGCCCGACGTGTGTGCCGCCCGATTCCGGTTGTCCGGTCGGCCCACTCGTCGATGGACTCGACGGTGGCCTGTCGCTCGTAGCCCAGTGAGATGGCCGGCTTGCCCACATTGTTGGAGCGCCCGACGACCACGATCAGCGAACGGTGGTAGAAGTCGGCACGGTCCTCCCCGGCCAGGTCCAGCCAGGTGTCAAGCAGGTGGAAGACCGAGGCTGCCGTGGAGGGGACGAATCGCGGCACGCCGAGGGCGAGAAGGCCCGCGTTTTCCGGGTGCACTGCCTCAATGTCGTTGCGCGGGTCGATCGCCTGGAACACTGCGGCCTCGTCGATGTGAGCCGGCAGTGGGCGCAGAATGAGGATGCCGGACACCGCGGGGTCGTCGTTCAACACCTCGACCAGGGCGATCAGTTCGTCCTGCGAGGTGCCGGTGGGCAGCGGATGCGGCTGGTAGGGCACGCCGAGTCCGTCGGCGAGACGACGGAGCCGGCGTTCGTAGGCGGCCGATCCGTAGTCGTCGCCAACGAGGATGGTGGCCAGTCCGAAGGCCGCTCCCTCCTCCCTCAGACACGACACGTCCGCCGACAGGCTCTCCTTGAGTACGCGGGCGCAGGCACGCCCGTCGATCACCTGGGCACTCATGGGTGGTGCAACTCCTCGATATGGAAGCCCACGGGCCGGTCGGTGGGTGTTGCGGTGGCACGACCGGCCCATGGGACGAGGGGGAACGCCGGACACCGGCGTGATGTCAGGGCAGGCGGGCGAGCCAGGCCTGACGCCAGGCTTCGGTGCTGTCCAGGTCGTTGAAGGTGAACACGTGGAAGCCCTGCAGGTTGTTGTCGCCCTGCACGAACGCCGGTGTCAGCTTCTCGATCAGCTTGTTCGGGCTGTAGCCGCCGGGCAGGAAGAAGCGCCAGAACATGTTCTGTTGCTTCTTCAGGAACCGTGCGGACTGTCCGAGCCCGAGACTCGCCGACACCCGGATCAGCTTCTGCCGGCTGATGGCCCCGGGGATGCCGACCCGGATCGGCAGCGTGATGCCGCGAGAGCGCACCGAGCGGGCCCACCGGATCGTGGTGTCGGCGTCGAAGCAGAGTTGGGTGATGGCCTGCGTGGCATACGGCTCCTTGTCCTTCAGAGCCTGCTCGATCAGTTCGTCACCGATCAGGCCGTGCCCTTCGGGGTAGCCACCGATACCGACCCACGAGAAGGAATGGCCGGCGGCCCGCAGTCCCCGGAGCAGACTCAGCGCATCCGGGAAATCCCCGGTCGGCTCGGCGGCGTCGCCACCGATGCAGAAGAGGCGGTCGATACCGCTGTCGCTCAACTGCTCCACGATGTCCACCAGGTGCGCCTGGTCGCGCACCAGCCGCGCGGCGATATGGGGCGCGGCTTGGTACCCCTGCTTGGTCAGCGAGGCGGCCAGGGCTATGGTCGGCCCGAGTCCCTTCGCCTCGGTGGTCGTCACCGTGAGCGCCACGTCCGTAGGTACGTGGGCGAGAACCTTCTCCTCCGCGCTCTTGAAGGGCAGGACCTCGTAGGTGGCGGTGCGCAGCGCATGGGCCAGGGCCGCCTTGGCGTTCCTCGGGAGAGCGCTCTTCTCCGTTGCCAGCGTCATGTCACTTGCCCCGGTAGCTGGTGCGAGCGAACTGGACGTAGGGGACGGGGGCGACGGTGGCCCGGATCTCCCAGAGCCGGTGTTCTTCGACCTGTGGCTTCGCCGAGTTCGGCTGCTCGCCCCAGACGACGGTGACCTCGGTCCCGGGCGTGGCGTGCTCCTTGGCGATGGTGGCCAGGGAGACCATGGCCCGCTCGTTGGCGAGGTAGCCGCAGTCCAGTGAAATGCCGATCTGCTCGCCGTTCAGCAGAACCTTGTCCTCCTGATGCAGCGCGTAGCGGATCTTGGGCAGGTCGAAGTACTTGGCTCCCGGGCCCTCGCCGAGCAGCGACCCCATCGCGGCGGTGACGTCGTCATTGTTCCAGACGAGGGTGACCTTCGTGCGCGGCGGATTCTCGGCCAGCTCCTCAAGTGCCGCGCGGCCGATGAAGTCGTGGTCGAACTTGACGTTGCGGTCGTAGCCGATGTCGTAGGGGGTCAGGTAGTAGTCGGCGATGTCGTCCGAGTCCATGCTGCCGCCGATGGCGCCAACGGCGCCGGCCGACAGCCACTCCCGGTACTCCTTGAGCAGCGGGTCGTCGCCGAAGATCGCGGGGATCGGCGCCGGGACCCAGCCCGATTCGAGATTGGCAACCGAGTACGCCTTCGCTCCCGCACGGACAAGGCCGTGGGCCTTCCCGGCCTCCAACAGGGCATCGAGGACGGCCTCACCCTCCTCCCAGGGCCCGAACAACTCGAAGCCCGGTTGGCCGGCCATGCCATGGCGCAGGCCGCGGACGGTACGGCCGGCGATGGAGAAATCAGCCATGTTGAAGAACTTGGTCGGCGGCAGCGGCCGTCCGGTGGCCAGTTCGAGGACCGCCGCAGCGGTGGGACCCTGAAGTTCGTAGCGGTAGAACTTCGGCGGGCCGGAGGGCCGGACGGCGGAGTTGTCGTCGCGCTCGGCAGTGACCTCGTAGTCCCCGCGCTCGACGTGGAACTCTACCCAGTCGATCACCATCGGGTGCCCGACGAGGTCGAACAGCTCCTCCTCGAGGTGGAACAGGATCGCATCGCCGATCAACTGACCGTCTGGGTTCACTGCCACGAACTGCTTGGCCTTGTTCACCCCGAAGTTGGCGAAGCTGTTCACGCCCAGGTCGCTGAGCAGCTTCAGCGCGTCGGGGCCCCCGAGGAACAGGTCGGTCATATGGTGCGACTGATCAAGGAGCGCGCAGGACTCCACCCAGGCACGCTGCTCGGAGCGCCAGTTGGTGAACTCAGGCGCGACGGGGAAGGTGTGGGCGCGCGCGGCGGTGTTGCGCAGCAGCTCGACCGGATTCCCGACGCGGGCGATGGCCGCCGCCAGACTCTCAACAGTCATGATGCAGAAGAACCTTTCCTCGGGGTGGTGTGGGTCGGGGCGCACCGCCTGCGAGCCGCCGCAGCAGCGTCGCCGGGCTTGGCTCCGGGCCTACTACGACGCTAGGAACGCGGCCTTGATCAGAGATCACGCGGATGACCGGACATGCCCTCGGCGAGCGTCGCGCCCCCAGCAGGACAAGTGACGTAGTCGCGCACCCGAGAGGCCGGACTACGACAGATGACTCGCCCCGACGCCGACGGAAGACGGTGTGCCACTGCGCGATACGCCGATCCAAAGGGGTCTGGGGAACAGGCAGCATCGAATGCGCGGCGACGCCGCATCCGGCCTTGTGAGAAGGCGGATCCCGACGGTGGAAGGCGGCCCGATGCCACACGTCTCCAGCTCGTGGGCCCGGTTCGACGACCTGGTCTCGGGTACCGCCCAGCTCTTCGGACCGGTCGAACAGGAACTCGTCGCGATGCGCTCCGAAGAAGTCATCGAGGTGCTCGACGCCGTCGGGCGCCTGGCGGCAGCAGGCCGGTGGGCCTTCGGATTCGTCGCCTACGAGGCCGCGCCGGGCCTGGATGCGGGGCTTGTCGTGCGCGAACCCGTCGAGGGCCTGCCGCTCGCCTGGTTCGGCATCACCGATGCCCCTCGGAAAGTTCCGGTCGTGGACCACGAGGCCGGGCCGGCCGCCATGGCCGGACCGTGGCAGCCGGCGTGGGACGAGCCCACGCACGCGCGGGCCGTTCAGCAGGTCAAGGCTCACATCGCGGCGGGCGAGACCTACCAGTGCAACCTGACGACCCGGCTGACCGGCCCCGTACGGGGCGAGCCGGTGCAGCTGTACCGGAACCTCGCGCTCGGGCAGCGTGGCGCGTACAACGCCTATCTGGACACCGGCCGCTTCGTGGTGGCCAGCGCGAGTCCCGAGCTGTTCTTCGAGACACGAGGCACCCGGATCCTGATGCGCCCCATGAAGGGAACCGCCGCCCGGGGACGGACCACTGGTGAGGACACCAACGTCGTGGAACGGCTGCTGTCAAGCCCCAAGGAACGGGCCGAGAACGTCATGATCGTCGACCTCGTCCGGAACGACCTCGCCCGCATCGCCGTACCGGGCTCGGTGACGGTTCCCTCTCTGGTGCGCGCCGAGCGCTATGAGACCGTCCACCAGCTCACCTCCGACGTCACCGCTGAACTTGGCGCTGATGTCGGGCTGACCGACGTCTTCCGTGCCCTGTTCCCGTGCGGATCGGTCACCGGGGCACCGAAGGCGCGGACCATGGACCTCATCGCCGAGGTCGAGGACAGCCCGCGCGGGGTCTACTGCGGGGCGATCGGCGTCGTCGCACCCCCGGACCAACCCGGTGCGCGCTTCTCGGCCCGGTTCTCTGTAGCGATCCGCACCCTGCTGCTCGACCGTAGGACTGGCGTCACGGGTTACGGAACGGGTGGCGGCATCACGTGGGGCTCCGAGCCCGCCGCGGAGTACAGCGAACTGCTGGCGAAGGCCCACGTACTCGATGCCCGCCCGGAGGAGTTCCATCTGATCGAGACGTTCCGCCACCGGGCCGGAAGCGGTCCACGGTCGTTCGACAGGCATCTCGCGCGCGCGGCGGACTCGGCTGCGTACTTCGGGTTCGCCTTCGATGCGGCGGCGGTGCGCGAAGCAGTGGCCGAACGCCTGGCCGGAGAGGGGGACGCGCGGGTACGGCTGATGCTGTTCCGCGATGGCGGTGCTGTCGTCGACGTCGCGGACCTGCCCGCCGCGGACCGCCACCCGGTCCGGCTCGCCATCGATTCGGAGCCCGTGGACTCGACGCGGTGCTGGCCACATCACAAGACGAGCCGGCGACAGCCCTACACCTCCCGGCTCGCGCGTCATCCGCGGGCCGACGACGTGGTGCTGGTCAATGAACGGGGTGAGCTCACCGAGGCGTGCACGGCCAACCTCGTGGTCCGGCTCGACAACGCCTGGTGGACTCCCCCGCTCGGCGGCGGCTGCCTCCCTGGAGTCGAACGCGGACGACTGGTCGAGACGGGCTGCCTGCGCGAACGGACTCTCCATCCGGCCGACCTGTTCCGAGCCGAAGGGATAGCCCTGGTCAGCTCCCTGCGCGGGTGGCGGCCCGCAACGGTCCTGTCCGGCGGCGTCCTGCTCGCCGACCCACCCCGGCACAGGAGACTCGCATGACCGATCGCGGGCACCTCGCACGACCGGACCGCCGTGCTGCTCACGGGCAGCGTCGGCACATCCGGTCAGGCACGCTCGCTGCCGGCCGACCGGGCTTGCCACAGGACGGAGACCACACGAACCGCGTCGGCTGAGGCGGCCACGTCATGCACGCGGACCCCCCATGCGCCGGCCCGCGCAGCGACCACGCTCGTGGCGAGCGTCGCGGCATCCCGATCGAGCACAGGCCGACCGGGTCCGTCACCGTACAGGGCGTCGCTCAGAAAGCGCTTCCTGGATGCGCCGACGAGCACGGGGAAGCCCAGACGGAGCAGGTCGTCGAGGTGGGCGAGCAGGAGCCAGTTCTGCTCGCCCCGCTTTGCGAAACCGAGCCCCGGATCAAGAATCAGCCGGTCCGGGCGAACTCCGGCCTCGACGGCATCGTCCACCCGCAGGAGCAGCTCGGCCGCGACCTCGCGCACGACGTCGTCGTACATGGCCGTCGCGTACATGTCCCGGCTCGGTCCACGTGAGTGATTGAGCACCCACGGCACCTCGGCGGCCGCCACGACCCGGGCCATGGCGGGATCGGCCAGGCCGCCGCTGACGTCGTTGACCAGCACCGCACCCGCGGCCACGGCTGCCTCGGCGACCGCGGCCCGCGTGGTGTCGATGCTGACCGGCACCCTGGCCGCCGCCAGTTCACGCACGACGGGAATCACCCGCCGCAGTTCGTCCGCGGCATCCACGCGGCCGGCTCCCGGGCGAGTGGACTCCCCGCCGACGTCGACGTAGTCGGCGCCGGCGTCCCGGAGCGCAAGCCCGTGCGTCACCGCCGAATCCGTCGTGGTGTACAAGCCACCGTCGGAGAACGAATCCGGGGTGACGTTGACGACCCCCATCACTCGGCACCGTTCGGTGGGGACGTCCCCTTCTCCGGCGGTGCCCCGCAGCCGCTCAAGACTTTCCATGGACATCGGCCGACTTCCTTCATGCATCGGGGCGAGGTGGAGATGTGGCCGATCAGGTCGGCTGTGCGGTCCGGTTGTCGAACAGCGCGAGACCGGCCGCGGTGTTGGACGCGGGCACGTGGTAGGCCGAATGGACCTTGCGGACCTCGGCGTTCAGCGCTCCGCGCATGACCAGCCACATGATCAGCTCGATACCCTCCGAGCCGGCCTGGCGGATGTACTCCTCGCGGCTCAGCGCGGCCAGCTTCTCCGGATCCTTCTCGATCGCCTCGAGGAACATATGGTCGAAGGTGGGGTTGATGAACCCGGACCGTGCGCCCGCGAGTTGGTGCGACATCCCACCGGTGCCGAGGATGCCGACCGTCCTCGCGCCGTCGTAGCCCGCGATCGCACGGCCGAGGGCCTTGCCGAGCGCGTAACAGCGCGCAGCGGTCGGCTGCGGGTAGCGGATGACGTTCACCATGATCGGGATGACCGGGCAGGGCCACGCCTCGCCGGGCTCCGGCGTCCAGACCGACAGAGGCACCGTGAAGCCGTGGTCGACGTCGAGTTCCGAGAAGACCGTCAGGTCGAAGCCCTCGTCCATCAGCTGCTGCAGAATGTGGAAGGAGAACTCGGGATCCCCGACGACGTCCGGCACCGAACGACGGCCGAAGCCCTCGTCCGCCACCCGGTACCTCTCGGCCGTGCCGATGGCGAACGTCGGGACGATGTCGAGGTCGACTGCGTTGGCGTGGTCGTTGTAGACCAGGATCGCGATGTCCGGCGTGTGCTCCGCGAGCCACTCCCTCGCCGGCTGGTACCCCTCGAACAGCGGCTCCCACACCGGGTCCGCGGTCATGCCCCGATCCATCGCGGCGCCGATGGACGGCACATGCGACGTCGCCAGCCCCCAGATCACCTCAGACATCGGTCCGCCCTCCCGCCAGCATCGCGGCCTTGAACTCCGCCTCGGACATCCCGCTGAACACACCGCCGAGGTACTGCAGCGACAGCCCGTCCATCATGGCGAGCTTGTAGATGTAGAAGATGCTCCCGCCGAGGTCGAGCATGGCCTGCCAGTCACGACCGAGAATCGCGGTGGTCTGCGCTTCGGAGAGTCCGAACTTCCGGCAGTACGCGGCTTCGTCCGCGCGGAATTCCCGACGGGCGTTCCCTTCCCGAAGGGACATGAACAGCTTGTTCATGTGGTGCCCTCGGCGGCTCGTTGGACCGTCGAAGACGTAGGTCCCCGGCAGGTCCGGCCTGATCCGGCTCGTCATGTGGTGTGCTCCCTGGCTCGGGCCTCGCGACACGTCGTCGGCGGTCTGCTCCGACGGTAGAGCGTTCGACCCCACCGTCCATGGCACAGTTGTCGCGACTTCCAGGCGGCGAGCTGGCGAAGGCTGTGCGGGACAAATGACGTACGGCGGCCCCCCCCTACGTCAAATGACCCGCAGACACTGACCGTCCTGGCTGTTCCGCTTGCGCCATTTCTCGCTGCCGACGCAGCGGATTGCTCCCTAGCGTCGAATTTCGGAAGAACCGCCACTTCAGAACGGGTAGCCCAATGAGTGCCAAAAACCTTCAGGACGTGTTGGACCAGGCAGGCAACACCGTAGAGCTGCTCCGAAACTCTCAGCTCGGGACCTACATCTACCCGGTCGTGCCCGCCGAGTTCAGCAATTTCCGCCGGGAAGCGATCGCCTGGCAGAAGACCGCGGTGCTGTTCGACCAGTCGCACCACATGGTCAACCTGTGGGTGTCCGGCCCCGACGCGCTGAGGTTGTTCACCGACACCGGCATCAACAGCACCGCGAAGTTCCCGGTCGACTCGGCCAAGCAGTTCGTCCCGGTCTCCCCCGAGGGCGGCGTGATCGGCGACGGCATCCTGTTCCGGCTGGCCGAGGAGGAGTTCGTCTTCGTCGGACGGGCTCCCGTCGCCAACTGGCTGAGGTTCACCGCAGAACGGGGCTACAACGTCGACATCGGATACGACGACCGCTCCCCGTCGCGTCCCTACGGCAAGCAGGTCACCCGTGACGTCTGGCGTTTCCAGATTCAGGGTCCTCGCGCCTGGGACGTGATCGAGAAGGTCAACGGCGGCCCCGTCGAGCAGGTCAAATTCTTCAAGATGGGCTACATGAACATCGCCGGTGAGCGCATCCGCACTCTGCGCCACGGCATGGCCGGAGCGCCCGGACTGGAGATCTGGGGACCGTACAAGACGTACGACAAGGTCCGCGACGCCATCCTCGAGGCCGGACGGGAGTTCGGCCTGGAGCCGGCCGGATGCCGGGCCTACTCCTGCAACACGCTCGAGTCGGGCTGGATCCCCTCGCCGCTGCCCGCGATCTATACCTCGGAGGAACTGCGTCCGTTCCGCGAGTGGCTCGGTGCCGACAGCTACGAAGCGTTCAACGCACTCGCCGGCAGCTTCGTCTCCGACAACATCGAGGACTACTACCTCAACCCGTGGGAGCTCGGCTACGGCGGGTTCGTCAAGTTCGACCACGACTTCGTGGGCCGCAGCGCGCTCGAGGCCATCGACCCGAGCACCCAGCGCCGCAAGGTCACCCTCGCCTGGAACGCCGAGGACGTCGCCAAGCTCCTCGCCTCCCCGGTCGACCCCGAAGGCCCCGGCTACCAGTTCTTCGACCTGCCCAACGCCAACTACGGCTCGTCCAACTTCGACGCGGTGCAGGACGCCGACGGCAACAACATCGGTCTGTCGCTGTTCACCGGCTACAGCCCCAACGAGCGCAAGGCCCTGTCGCTGGCCACGGTCAACCCCGATGTCCCGCTGGGCGCCGAGGTCAAGGTCATCTGGGGCGAGCCGAACGGCGGCTCGAAGAAGACCACCGTTCAGCCGCACCAGCAGTTCCCGGTCCGCGCCATCGTGAGCCCGGCCCCCTACGCGGCGATGGCCCGCGAGACCTACCAGCCGGGATGGCGCACCTCCGGCTCCGTCTGAGCCGCATCAGCAGCCACGGTGCCGGTCTCCCCGCTGGGGGAGGCCGGACCGTCGTTGGGGTGGTTGGGACGTCGGCCAGACCGGGCGCCACGATGCCGGGACCCCGATGGGGTCCGCCGTGGCCACCGCGGCCGGCATCGACAAGGCCACCCTCGCCGCCGTCCTGCTACGCCTGGAACAGCGCGGCCTGATCACCCGCGCCATCGACCCCGACGACCGGCGCCGCCGCCTCGTCCACCTCACCGACGAAGGCGACCAAGAGATCCGCAACATCTTCCCCGTGGCCGGCGAAGTGGACGCCCTCCTGCTGGACCGCCTCACACCGCAAGAGCGCAAGCAGCTTCAACAACTGCTGACCAAACTCACCAATACGCCGTGAACCGCTGCCCCCAACCGCGGGATCAGCAGCGCCGATCGGGTGCGGAACGCGGATCCGGCAGCCCGGCGGCAAGGAGGTCGAATGCCTCCGCGACCAGGGCTTGGAGGACCTCGTGATCGGAGCCGGGCGCCCAGGACAGCAAGGCCGCACGGAGGGCCGTCATCGCGGCGCCCGAGAGCAGTTGCGGGAAGATGCTGTCGACCGGCATCCCGAGGCGTCGGGCCAGTTCCTCGCAGAGTGACTGCTCGATGCGGCGGATGCAGTCGGCGAGCTTGATGTTCAGCTCAGGATGGGCCGCGAGCAGCTCGGTACGCGCGGCCCAGTTGGCGTCCGCGCCGAAGCTGGGCAGGGTTTCGAGCATGGCCAGGCGTAGCGCGGCGAGCGCCGGAACGGTGCCTGGCTGTCGGGAGAGCCGTGCCACCAACTCCCTGGTGAGCTGCTGATCCCAGGCGAAGAGCGCCTCCTCCTTGCTCTCGAAGTAGTTGAAGAACGTGCGAGGGGACACGTTGGCGGCTGTGCAGATCTCATTGACCGTCACGGCCGACGGGCCGTGCTCTAGGGACAGCTGGATGGCGGCCCTGCGCAGGGCCGCGCGGGTCTCCAGCTTCTTGCGCTCCCGGAGTCCGGGTGACGTGTGCTGCAGATCCATGAGCCGTCTCTTCTCGCGTCGTTCACCTCGTATGCCCTTCGCAGGGTATCGCTGAGGCATTATTGCGTTACTGTATTCTTGCAGAACTGCAAAAACCTGAATCGCTCTGCTGATTCCTCCACCGAACCCTCCGAGGAAGACGCCAGGCCATGGCACACGCTTTCCGAACCCCCGCCATCCCACGGCGGCGATCATCCCTGGCACCCACCGCACGGACGCTCGCCGAGAACCTCTGGCTGCCCGCGCTCTTCCTGGCCGGACTGCTCTTCAGCTACCTGGTCGCCTTCCACCAGCCCGCCCCGCACCACATCAAGGTTGCGGTGGCCGCGTCGCCACAGTCGACCGCACAGCTGCAGGACGACCTCGACCGGGCGACGCCCGGAGCGTTCGACCTCGTGCCGGTCGGCACGCTGCGGGACGCCAAGTCCGCGGTGGCCCACCAGGACGCGGTGGCCGCACTGGAGCCGCAGGGGAACTCGTTCCAGCTCTACGGGGCCAAGGCCGACGGAGCAGCGCTGGAGTCGGTCGTGCTGAACGCATTCACCGGAGCCGCCCAGCACGCAGGCAAGGCGCTGCATTTCCACGAACTGGTGCCGACCCTGCCAGGAGACGGCCTGGGATCCACCGGCACCTACGCGGCGTTGGCCTGCACGCTGCCCTGCTACTTCGTGGTGATCGGCATGCAGCGGGCGGTGGGCTTCAACCGGCGTCGGCAGTGCCTCACCTTCCTGGGCTGCGGCGTACTGATCGCGGGCCTGTCCTACGTGTTCAGCGTCTACGGGCTGCATGCACTGCCGGAGCACCCGCTGCTCCTGCTCTACCTCTTCCTCCTCACTCAGGCGATATCGCTCACCGCCTACGGACTGGTGCCGTTCTTCGGACGCTTCTTCCCCGGGGTGGCAGCGACCCTCTTCATGCTGCTCGGCATGCCGTCCAGCGGAGGGATGGTGCCCGTGGCCCTGGTTCCGGAATTCTTCCGATTCCTGCATCCGATCCTGCCGCTGGGCAATGCGGTCGATGCCGTGCGCTCGGTTGCCTACCTGGATCACACCAAGCTCGCCAGGCCCACGCTGGCGCTGGCCGGGTGGGCCGTGGGCGGTCTGGTGCTCATCCTGCTGGGCTGTGTGAAGCAGCGCCGGAAACTGCGCGCACAGGAAGCACCGGACGAAGCATCGACCCTGCAGCCCGCTCCGGTGGACGATCCCTCGATGGAGTTGCCGGCGCCGACCAGCCTGACTCCGCATCATCACCATTTCGGAGAGCAGCAGCCGCTGCTCGTCGGCCGCGTCGTCGATGACTCCGACTTCCCGGTGGCCGGCGCCGTGCTCACGGTGACCACCGGTCATGGTCGCGAGCTGCTCCGCGCCCGAACGGACGCCAACGGCGAGTACGCAGCGACCGGCTTGCCCGACGGGTACGTACTCGCCCTCGTCAGCAGGCCTGAGCACATGCCCTCGGCGAGGCGGGTTCTGATCGACGCATCCCGCACGACGACCCAGGACTTCCAACTGGCCGCGCCTCTCAGGAAGCCCGGGTTACCCGTTAACGGGGGGGCAGTGGGCATCACGCCCACCCAAGAGCGACCAGAAAGACATTGAAAAAGCTTTTCTGAATGCTATTCCCGACTGGGACGGCTCGACGGACCGCGCCACACGTGGTCAGTGAGCGAGATGCGGCGCTGTCGTTCGATCGCTCAAGCTCCGCCTCGGTGCGTCACCGAGGTTCCCGCCGAGCTGAAGAGATTCGCTGCGAAACCACCAGAAAGAAGTGAGGAAATGCTACCCAAAATCGCCTTCGAAGAGGCCTGCTACTACCCCCACGACTCAAGCGGATTCCTGCCGACCGACCCCCAGGAGATCTCAAGCAAGCAAGGCGTGTCGGAGGAGTATCTGGCATCGAGGTGGCCGAAGCTCGTTGACCTCGGACAGCCGCGGATTGACGACATGCTCGCCGGAGATGTCGTCTATTCGCTGGTGTCGCAGAATGCGCCGGGCCTTCAAGGCGTTGCCGACGCGACCACCGCCGTCGCGCTCGCCCGGGACATGAACGACTTCGTCGCCGATCAGGTGGGCAAGCATCCGGATCGGCTCGGCGCGTTCGCGTCACTCCCTACTCAGAACCCGGACGCCGCAGCCGAGGAACTGCGCCGCACCGTCCACGCCCACGGGTTCGCCGGTGCGATGATCAACGGATATACCGACACTGCGGACGGGGTCCGCTACCTCGACGACCCGATGTACGAGCCCCTCTGGGCCGCAGCCGAGGACCTCCAGGTCCCCGTGTACCTGCACCCGCGGCCCTCCGTGCCCAACGCCATGCTCGCCGGCCACCCCGAACTGGCTGGCGCGACCTGGGGATTCGCCCCCGAGACGGCAACGCACGTCCTGCGTATCGTCTTCTCCGGCGTGTTTGACCGGTACCCCGGCGCACGGTTGATAATCGGACACCTCGGCGAGGGTTTGCCCTCCTACATCCGACGTATCCAGCACTACTTCGCGGTGAATCCGTTCGGTCGCTCCGTCGAGCGCACCCTCCCGGAATATTTCGGCACGAACATCCACGTCACCACCAGCGGCAACTTCGACGACCATGCCCTGCACGCGGCCCTGCTCTCCGTCGGCGCGGATGCCATCCTCTACTCCGTCGACTACCCCTTCGCCGACCCGCGAGCCGGGGCGGACTGGCTCGACCGCGCGCCCATCTCGGAAGCGGACCGCGCGAAGATCGCGCACGGCAACGCACAGAGGATGTTCAGGATCCCCGACAGCGCCTTCGTGCGGTGACCCTTGTTCCTGCGAAACGGGCCGTGAGTGGTCGGGCTTGGCAGCTGGCCCGAGCCTCGGCCGCCACCCGCGGCTTGGGCCTCAGCCCAGCACCGAAGGGCACCTCAGCCGACGCTCAGCTGGCGTCACGGCCGGGCCGACCGTCGGTGGCGACGGGAACCCGCGCTCGCTGCGGCACAGGCGGTTCAAGGTCTCCGAGGCAGACGAGAATCTGACGGAGCGCGTCCGAGGCGGTCCTGCTCGCGTCAGCCTGCACATCCCGGAAGAAGTCGCGCTGGGCCTGAGTCCACGACGCGACGACCTCCTCGGCCAAGTGCAGCCCGGTGTCGCTCAGGCGACACCGGGCTGCTCCGGCCGTCGGAAGCGTCCTGCTGGCGCGTGAGCAGACCTGCCTTGACCAGACGATTGAGTACGTTGCTGGTCCCGCCGGAGGTGAGCAAGAGGCGCTCACGCAGATCCATCGGCCTCAGCTCGTAGGGCTCGCCAGCAGAGAGCAGAGCGTTGAGGGCCCCATAATCCGCTCGGAGACAGAAAGCTATAAATATAGCTAGCCGTATAGCATTTCACTGGGATGCGGTGAGGAGAAGGCGGCTTCGGCCGTGCCGAGAGTGGAATACACGACTGACTGTCGGGGGCTGCGGCATCACGGCCGCGGTTCAGGCAACGACTGCGTCCTGGCTGTGCAGGGTGGGACGTTTATCGCCACGCGCAGTGGAAGGTCCCTGCCAGCGCACCACGCGTTGACTGTCGAGGCCGAACTGGTCCATGACACGGGCAACCAGGTGATCCACGATGTCGTCTACCGATTCGGGCTTGTTATAGAAGGCCGGCATGGGCGGCAGGATCGTCACTCCCATCTTGGAGAGGGCCAGCATGTTTTCCAGGTGAATGGCCGACAGCGGGGTCTCCCGCACCCCGAGCACCAGGGGACGCCGCTCTTTGAGAACGACGTCTGCCGCCCGTGACACGAGGTCACTTCCGTAACCGGCCCGGATCGCAGCGAGTGTCTTGGCACTACACGGCAGAATCACCATGCCGTCGGTACGGAACGAGCCGCTGGAGATAGAGGCCGCTTGGTCCTCGGAGCCGTGGACCGCATCCGCCAGTTTCGCGACCTCCCGCGCCGTCCACGAGGTCTCCAGCTCAATGGTCGCCCGTGCCCAGCGACTCATGACCAGGTGTGTCTCCACGTCCGGCTGCCGACGTAGTTCCTCCAGCAATCGGATGCCCAGAATCGCGCCCGTGGCGCCTGTCATCCCGACGACCAACCGCATGTACGTACCTTTCGCTTGAACTTGAACCCTCATAGGGCTTTCCGACGGGGGCGGTTGCCGGGCGCCGTGGCGTGGGACGCAGGGCGGCCGGGCTCAGCCTGGGCGGGCCCGGCCGCCCTGCGTCCCATCGGAGTCAACGCTGGTGCCGGGCCAGCACCTTGGCCCGCACTTCGGCGGGGTAGGCGTGCTCGAAGTTGGAGATCACCTGACGCTCTCCGGGTGCGGGGAGCAGTGCCTCGTGTATCACCTTGGTGCCATGCGCGGCGTGCCGCTCTTCGTCGGTGTAGCAGGCGAGCAGCGGCAGGATCGGGCCGCCTTCGAAGTAGACCTTGCGGTCCACGGGGTGGACCCGGGTGGCCAGTGCCCACATCAAGCCATGCTCGTCGGCGGGATCGATGTCGTCGTCGAGCAGGAACACCTGCGGCAGGCAGTGGCCGAACTTGGTCGAGAAGACGGTCTCGCCGACCCGGCGGGCGAACTCCTCGGGCGTGGTGCCGGGCAGTTGGTCACGCCAGTCGGAGGGCACGGTCACCGCATACCAGTGGCCGGCGCTGTACATCGAGCCCCAGACGGTGGTGACCGGAAGGCCCGCTGCGCGCAGCGCGGCCAGTGCGCCGACGGCCATGCCGATGGTCTGCGAGGTGTGGCACTCGTCGACGGGTGTGCCTTCCGCGACCATGGGCCAGATCGGGTCATCGCGGTAGGTGATCGCCTCAACGCTGTAGACCGGCTGGAGGCTCGTTTCGGTCGGAATGTAGCCTGCGTATTCGCCGAACGGCCCCTCGACGCCGGAGCGTTCGATGGAGAGGTGTCCCTCGATGACGATCTCGGCACTGGCGGGGACCAGGAGATCCGACAGTTCGGCCTTGACCACCTTGAGCGGTTCATCGATCAGTGCGCCGATGTAGTCGGCCTCGTTGACATTGTCGGGCAGCGGGACACCGCCGATGAACGGAATGGCCGGGTCGCCGCCCTGCACCAGGGCGTACGGCATGGGCTTGCCGAGGTCGACCCACTGCTGCCAGACCTGGGCGATGTGCTGAGGGTGCATGACGAGGCCGGTCATGTGCTTGCCGTCGACCATCATGATCCGGGCGATGGACCAGTTGGTCCACGAACCGTCCGGGGTCTGGGCGATGATCACGCCGTAGGTGTTGGCGTAGCGGTTGCCGTCCCCCTGGTGCACGAACGGCACCGGGAAACGGGTCAGGTCCGCGTCATCGCCAAGCAGCACGTTCTGCTTGACTTCGGCCTCCTCGCGGCTGACTGTCTTCGGGGGGATGCCGGGGCGGTGCCAGGTGTCGACCAGGCGGTCCACCACATCCCGACCGGTGGCCTCCGGCGGAAGGCCAACGCTCAGCGCGACGCGGGCGAAGGGCTTGTCCGGGGCAGCGCTCAGCGCGGCCGGCGAGCCCAACAGGCGGAAGCCGTCCTCGACGCCGCTCACCTTCTGAAACAGCGGTGCGGGAAGGCGGCGCTCAACGCTGTAGCGCGTATGCGCGGCGGCTTCCAGGTTCCAGTCGACCTCCGTATCGATTCGATCGAGGTCGCCCATACCTTCCAGTGCCGCAATGTGTTCGCGCAGATCCGAAGGGTGACGCATATTGAGTCCTCCTAAATATCAGCACACGTAATGTTGGTGTGCTGAATGTCAGCGTACGTCGAATGGTTGCCTTGGGCAACCCGATGTCGTGTGTCAGGATCTTCATCCCGCCCCTGGAACGGAGTCCGTAGACCATGCGCGTCCAGCCGCTCGACGACACCCCCATGCACCTGCTGCGCCGTGCGCTTCAGAGGGCCACAGCGGCATGGCAGACGGAGGTGCCCGAGCTCACTGCCCCGCAGTACGCGACGCTCAGCGTGCTCGCGGAGCATCCCGGGATCGACCAGTCCGCGCTCGCTCAGGCAACGGCCATTGACCGCTCCACCATGACGGCCCTGCTGGACCGGCTTTCCTCGCGCGGCTGGCTGGTCCGCGAAACCGACCCGGCCAACCGAAGGCGCCATATTGTCCGTATCACCCCGGAAGGCCGTGCACTCCTGGATGATCTGGAGCCCGCGGTCAGGCGTGTGAACCAGTGGACCTTCGATCAAATCGACAAGGAGAGGGTTCCCGCACTGCTCCCGCTGCTCCGCGACCTGGCCGGCATCAAGCCTTGAGAGCGTGTCCTACCCGGTCAGTTTGAGGTAGCGCCCCTAGCGGCAGAGGGTTGCGGCGAGGCCGAGAAAGGCCGTTACGCGGGTGGCGCTCGTAGCGAGATGGCAGGCCGCCCTGCGGGCGCACCCGTGCCGGCGGCAGCAGAGGTCTGGCAATCTCGCCGGTCGTCCGGGCGTCACGTCAGTGCAACAGACCTCCTCCGTCGCACACAAGTGACTGGCCAGTGACCAACTTGGCGTCCGGCGAGGCGAGGTAGGCGACCAGACCAGCGAAGTCCTCAGGAGTGACGAACTCGCCGATCGCCTGTTGAGCCATCGTCCGTTGGAACACGTCGTCACCGGAATGCGCGCGGGTGCCTGGGGTGGCCACCTGGGCAGGCAGTACGGCGTTGACGGTGATGCGGTACTCGCCGAGCTCCCGCGCCATCACCCGGGTCATGCCCAGTAGGGCGCCCTTGCTGGCGACATAGCCGATCTGGCCCGGGGAGCCGGTGAAGAAGGTGCGGGAGGCGATGTTGATGATGCGGCCGCGATGCGAGCTTTCCCGCAGATAGGGGAAGCATGCCTGAACCAGCAAGAGCGCACCAACGGCGTTGACGTCGTAGAAGCGGTGCAACTCCTCGGGGGTGGCGTCAAGGAGACTCGCCCGGCCCGAGAGGAGTCCGGCGTTGTTGACCAGGATGTCGACGCCGCCCAGGGCGCCGACGATGTCGGTGATGGCTGCACGGATCGCAACGGGGTTGGTGACGTCGCAGGTCCATGGGGTGACCGAGCCCGGGAGGTTGTCGTTGGCGGGCGCGGTGCCGTTGGGGGTTTCCTTGATGTCGAGGGCGGCGACTGCGCAGCCGTCCGCAGCGAGACGGCGCCCGATCGCCTTGCCAAGCCCGTCGGCCGCACCGGTGACGACGGCGACCGTGTCGGCCAGGGGCAGGGTGTTCACTACTTCCGCTCCTGTGGGTGGGTGGCGAGCGCTGCGACGGAGATGTCCGTCCACCTCCATATCGGCAGCGAGGCCAGAACTTCGTGTACACGGTCGGAACGTCGGGATGAGACAGCCCGGTCACCGCCCGGCCGGCGATCCGGGCGCCCGGATAGATCGGGCACAGCTCCGGTCCGAGCAGGCCGCGCCGGCCATGGCCTCATACGCGGGGGCTACCCGCTCTTGGCCGGCACGGCGACGTCTGGTCACAAGTCCAAGACCAACCGACTACCTTTCACGCGGGAAACGCAGATCATCATGGTGTCGTTCGCGGCGCGTTCTTCCGCGGTGAGCAGGGAGTCCCGGTTGTCGACTTCGCCCTCGAGCACCTCGGTCTCGCAGGAGCCGCAGATCCCCTCCTGGCACGAGGAGAGAACCCACAGGCCGGCGTCCTCCACCGCCTTCAGAATCGAGACATCCGCCGGCACGGTCAGGGTGATGCCGGACCTGCGGCATTCGACCTCGATCGGCTGGTCGGCGCCCGTTGCCGCGGCTGGTACGGCGTCAGCGAACCGCTCCACGTGCAAAGATCCGGACGGCCAGGCGGCGCAGCCTGACTCGACGGCTTCGATCAGTCCCACCGAACCGCAGCAATACACCAGCGTCGACGGCGTCGGCTCCCCAAGGATGGCCGCCAGGTCGAGCGTGCCCGGTTCGTCGCTGGGCTGGACTGTCACTCGGTCGCCGTAGGCCTTGAGTTCGTCGAGGAAGGCCATCGAACCGCGCGAACGGCCGCTGTAGTACAGGGCCCAGTCGGCTCCTTCGGCGTCCGCCTCGGCGATCATCGGGAGCAATGGGCTGATCCCGATGCCTCCCGCGATGAACACATACCGCGGTACGGAATGCAGCGGGAAATTGTTCCGGGGGCCACGGATCCGCAGCTCGGCACCCTCGTGGGCGTGATCATGAATCCACTCGGACCCACCACGGCTCCGCGGCTCGCGCAGCACGCCGATGCGCCACGTCGTGCGGTCATCGACCGGACCGCAGAGCGAATACTGCCGTACCAGGCCGTTGGGCAGCACGACGTCGATGTGGGCGCCGGGGGCCCACGCGGGCAGCGGCTCACCCGAAGCCAGTCCGAATTCCAGCGAGAGAACCCCATCCGATTCCGCACGCCGCGATCGGACGATGACATCGCCGTCGAATTCAACTCGCATACGGGACACGGTCGATATGCCTGCGGGTGCGGTCGCGGTGGCGGCGGGCGGCCCCGTCACGTCGGTCATTTCCTCTCCCAGCAATCAGGCGGCCGCAATGGCGACACACCGTCATCTGCGGCAACGAAAATGACATTAGTGATCTGGGAAAGGCGCGATAACTCGCGGATGACGGCACTTCGGTCTGCGATGAGTCGCGGCCTGCGTACGTCATGTGTCGCACGAGCTCTCACCGCGGGCCGCGCCGCCCGCTGTTGGCTCGTCGGCGTACGATCGGCTCCCCCACTGCTGCGCAGCGAAACTGGGTAATCAACATACAGGCAGCGCCACAGCACCCGAGCCGGCCCTCCATAGCGCGGGCATTTCCTCTGCGTCATTTGACCTGCCCTAAAACCGGTCATGCCGCCGAGAGAGCTCAGTCATTGGACGGTGTTCCGCTCCGCAGCCTTTCCCTACCGTTGCCCCACTGAGTCGGTAGGGCGTGAGTAAGCCCAACAAGGCCCGAATCAGTGAACCGCGTCCATCAGGCCGAGGACCCGGGACATGCCGACCCCGGGTAAGAAGCGGCATGGCCACCACGCGCACGACCGCTGTCGACCTTCCGACACACACCCTCTGCCGGTACTGGCCGGGTAGTCCCCGCTCGACGAGGAGTGACGTATGACCGCTCGCAAGCTCACCACAGAACCCCCGCCCCCCATACGGAGGAAGGCCGGCCGGGTGGCCCTGGCCAGCTACATCGGCACCACCATCGAGTGGTACGACTTCTTCATCTACGGAATCGCCGCCACGCTGGTGTTCCCCACCCAGTTCTTTCCCGGGCTCTCCGGATTCGGCGGCACACTGGCTTCACTCGGCACCTTCGCCGTGGGCTTTGTCGCCCGCCCTCTCGGCGGCGTGATCATGGGCCACTTCGGCGACCGCGTCGGCCGCAAATCGATGCTCGTGGTCTCCCTCCTCATCATGGGACTGGCCACCACGCTCATCGGGCTGGTGCCCACCTACGCCTCCATCGGCATCTGGGCGCCGATCCTGCTCATAGTCTTCCGACTCGCGCAGGGCGCCGGAGTCGGCGGCGAGTGGGCCGGTGCGGTCCTCATGTCCGTGGAAAACGCACCACCCAAGCGACGCTCGCTCTACGGCTGTTTCCCGCAGCTGGGACTGCCAACGGGCATCTTGCTCTCCCAGCTCGCGTTTCTCATTCTCACCAGCGCCATGTCTCCCGAATCTTTCGTGACGTGGGGGTGGCGGATCGCCTTCTTGGCCAGTGCCGTGCTCATCATCGTCGGACTCGTCATCCGCCTGTCGATCGAGGAGAGCGCCGAATTCCAGCGTGTCAGGGACGCGGGCGAGATCGCGCGCATGCCCGTGGTCGAGGTCTTCCGCCACACTCCCCTGCAACTGCTCGTTGGCGGCCTCGCCTCGATTGCCGGTCCGGCCTTGGGGTACCTGGTGTCGGTTTACATGGTCCAGTACGGAACGACCCAACTGAAGCTGCCGACCACGACGATGCTGACAATCCTCGTGGGAGTCAGCGTGGCCTGGATCCTGATGATGCTTGCTGCCGGCCTTTCCGGCGACATCTTCGGCCGCAAAGCCACGTTCCTCACCGGCACCGTCCTGGCCGTGCTCTGGGCATTTCCCTTGTTCGCACTCGTCAACACGGGAAGTGTGCCGCTGATCGTCGTCGCCCTCTTGGTGATCACCGCCGCAAACGCGATCATGGCCGGCCCGCAGCCGGCACTGATCACCGAGATGTTCCCGATCCGACTCCGCTACAGCGGCGCCACGATCTGCTACACGGTGGGCTCCATCGTCGGTGGCGGTGTCACTCCTCTCCTCGCCACCGCCTGGTTCGCCAAGTTCGGCACGTCCCACGCCGTCTCGCTGCTCATAGCCGGAGTTGCTGTGATCAGTATGCTGGCCATCCTGCCCGCAAAGCACCGGCTACTGCGCGCCGAGGAGAACCCTCCCGCACCCGCTGCCTCGGTACCGAGCGGAGCGGGCGCGGACCAGCCTTCCGCCGGGGGCCCCGTCACCAACAGCAGCACTGCCTGATCCACTGGCCGAGCCCGGCCTCCGGCATCAGCCGGAGGCCGGGCTCAGGGTTTCTCCTACACGTACTGGCGGATCAGGACCGTCGCGACGCAGGCAGGCTTCGGCTCGTTCTCGACGGTGAACGTCATAGTGATGGTGAGCTGGACACCACCCTTGATCTCGGCGACCTCGTCCAGGACCGCGCCGGCGCGCAGGCGACTGCCGACGGGTACCGGGGACGGGAACCGAACCCGCTGGCACCCGTAATTGACACCCATACCGAACCCGGAGAGCTCGATGATCTCGGGGAGCAACCGGGGCACGAGCGACAGCGTGAGGTACCCGTGCGCAATGGGGCCACCGAAGGGCCCCTCCGCGGCCCGCTCGGGATCCACATGGATCCACTGATGGTCGCCGGTGGCGTCGGCGAACTGGTTCACCGCCTCCTGGGTGACCTCGTACCAGTCGCTGTGCCCCAGCTCCTCGCCGAGGGGAAGGTCACGGACACCCTCAACGCCCTTGACAGCAATGGCGGCAGGCATGGTCACACCCCCTCGATCTCGAGCGGTGCGGGCTTGAAGTCCTGAAGCCGACCGGCATATGCACCGGCGAACAGCTCGCCGACCGACTTCGTCGTCCATCCCCCGGAGCGGAACTGCTCGGCGACTTCGGTCGGATGCGTCCACAGCGCTATACGGTCGCCACCGGCGGCGATGGCCTGTCCGGTCACGTGGCTCGATTCCTGCGAGGCCAGATACACAATCACCGGTGCGACGTCGTCGGTCGTACCGAGACCGCGTCGGCGCGCGGGCTCCGGGACCGGCTCTCCGGCTTCGGCCTTCGCCACCAGTTCGCCAAGCCCCGGAATGGTGGCGACCATGCGGGTCAGAGCCGTGGGCACGATCGCATTGACGGTCACCCCCAGCTTGGCCGTCTCAACGGCCCACGTACGCATCATGGCGACGATGGCGCCCTTCGATGCCGAGTACGCGGTCTGCCCGAAACTCGCCCGCTGCCCGGCGGGGGAACCCACCAGGATCAGTCGGCCTCCGTCTCCCTGCTCGCGGAAGCGGGCCACAGCTGCCCTCCCGCAGGTAAAGGTGCCCCGAAGGTGACTGTTGACCACGAGGTCGAAGTCCTCGTCAGTGGTGTTGCGCAGCGTCTTGTCCCGGAGAGCGCCGGCGTTGGTGACCATGACATCGAGTCGGCCGAAGTCCTCGACCGCCCGCTGCACGAGCGCATCGGCGACGTCCGAGCCGCCCACGGCGCCGATGTGCGTCACGGCAGCGCCACCGGCGTCCGTGATCGACTGCGCTGTCTCCTCGGCGGCATCGCCGTCCAGATCGTTGACCACCACGGCGGCACCTGCCGCAGCGAGTGCTCGGGCGTACGCCCGGCCCAGACCGCGACCGGAACCCGTGACTACGGCAACCCTGCCGTCGAGCATGTTGTGCCTCCTCGGATGAGCTGTGCGGATCCTTCCTGACGCTACGAGGCCGCTGGTGGGAGGAGGTATCTACTGATGACGGCACCTGTGTTCGCTTCCGTCGTATGCGACGTAGGACATTTGTCGTGTCCCCTGCACTGATCGGTGCTAGGAGCGAACGAGTCCCTGGCGCACCGCGACAAGCGCGGCCTGGGTCCGGGAGGTCAGCTGAAGCTTGCGCAACACATTGCTCACGTGCGTGCGCGCGGTGCGTTCGCTGATCACTAGTTCGTCGGCGATCTCCTGGTTGGATCGGCCCTCCGCGACGAGGATGAGTACATCGCGCTCACGGCTGGTGAGAGAGTTCAGCCCGGTGGGAGGCAGAACCACCTCCTGGGCGAGTTGCCGGGCCACGACGGGGTCGAGAAACACCTCGCCGTTGACGGCCGCTCTGACGGCAGCAACGACCTCACTGGCCTCGGCGTCCTTGAGGAGGTACCCCGAGGCGCCTTTGCCGAGGGCGGCATGCACGCGCTCCATTTCTCCGAAGCTGGTCAGTACGACGACCCGGACTCCGGGGTAGCGGCTGGTGATGTGTGCCGTGGCCGCCACACCGTCCATCTTGGGCATGACGAGGTCGATCAGGACGACATCCGGCAGTTCGCAGTGAGCGGAGGCAGCACCAAGCTTGTCGAGGGCGTCTTGACCATTGACGGCTTCACCCACCACTTCGATGTCGCCGAGGACCTCGAGGTAGGCGCGGATGCCCCGCCGAACGACAGCGTGGTCGTCCACGATCAGCACCCGGGTACGCGTAGTCAGGGTGTCGGGGCTCATGAGCTCTCCGCAGGATGTGAGACCGGGGCCGGGGATATCCTCATGACGCGTTGGTGCTCCCGGATTCGTTCAGCAGCGGGACCACGACCCGTACCGTGGTGCCGACTGTCGGCCGTGACGTCATGGTGAGCGTTCCGCCCCATCGTTCCGCCCTTTCCTTCATCGTCGTCAACCCGTATCCGTGATGCTCACGGGGTTGGCTGTCACCGGCGGCATCGAGTCCGTGACCGTCGTCGGACACACTGGCGGTCAGCCTCTGGCGCCGCACCGCCAGCCGGATCACGACTCCCGTAGCCTCTGCGTGTTTGACCACGTTGTGGACCGCTTCCGCGACGATCCGGTACACGTCCTCGACCACGTCAGGCGCGAGTTGGTCGAGGCCCCTTCCCATGCTGAGGCTGAAATGCAGTCCCGTGCGGTTCGTCGTGCTCTTCACGAGTGCGCGGACTGCGTCCTCCAGTCTGAGATCCAAGGAAGCCAAGGGCCGCAGCTCGTGCACCATGGCCCGGAGATCGGCAAGAACAGTCTGGGAAAGACTGCCGACTTCGGCGGCGACGCGGCGGGCGACCTCGGCAGGCACGGGAGAGCCCCGCTCGCCCAACACCCTCATCACCTCGGCCTGCATGCCGATGGAGAAGACCTGCTGAACGATCGAGTCATGCAGGTCGCGCGCAAGGCGCTGTCGCTCCCTCTTCCGTGCTTCTTCGCGCTCCCTCTGCAGCAGAGCCGCATAATCCACGGCCACGGCAGCCTGGTCTGCCATGGCGACCAGGAATTCGAGTGCCGTCGGTCCGACCACCTGCCCCGGCGCGCAGAATGCGTTGAGTATGCCCGCGACCCGTCCACGCACCATGAGCGGAACGCTGACGAACCAGTCCCACCGCAGCTCACCCAGATATGGGCGCAGTGGCTGCCATGCGGGATCGTCCTGAATGGCTGACCACCGATGTGGGACCACGACCGGTTGAGCCGTTTCAAAGGCGTCGAGCATGCGAAGAGAGGCGCCTCGTTCATGGCACTGCATAAGGCGCTCGAAAAAGTCCGGCCACCGTTGAAAGCCCGCGGACCCCATGATGCGCAGCCCCCGCACTGGGGCATCAGCTGTGAAGATCTGGACGCCCGCGAGAGCATCGGCCTGGAGAACCTCGTGGGCGAGGGCGTCGAGCGTCGCGCTCAGGGACCCCTCGGACGCCAGCTTTACAGAGGACCTGGCGATTGCGGCTATGCGGCGCCCCCGGTGACGTTCGTCCGTCACATCACGGAATGCGACCACAGCCAGCGGCTGGTCGGTGGAGAGGCGCTGGGCGCGGTAGGCGAACTCCCGGCATATCCCCGGACCCGGCTCCCATGTCGTCACGTGCTCCGCGGACGCGGCATCGAACAGGGAGGACGAGCTTTCCGAGCCATCAGGCAGGGCGAAGGGCGCTCCTTTGCCGATCAAATCTGCCTCATCATGGCCGCACAGAGCGGCAGCAGCCGCGTTGAGCTGCACGAACAGCCCATCGCCGTCCACCACGGCCAACCCCTCCGGGACAGCTGCTACCGGCACCGCCCAGCCAATGCGCTGCCCTTGAGCGGCAGGCAGCAAGGAGTGGGAGAGTGAACCAGACATGGCACTAGCTCCTCAGCGACGTTCATGACCAGTGGCGGCAAAATGGCCAGTGGCTCACAGCATGACCTCTGTGAGCGTAAAATGCCATCCCCTCTTAACAGGGGTAATTGCGCTCTACGTCATTTGTCCTGACCGAGGTCAGTCATGTCGCCGACAGGGCTGGGGTCATTGACCGGTGTTCCGCCATGGTGCGTTTCCCTAGCGTTTCACCACGAGCTCGGCCGGGTCTCCGAGCCTGAAGGCATGCCGACGGAGCGCTCCCAGCCCGCCCGAAGAGGGAATTGCGGGAGACGCCGCCCGATATGCCGCACCGATGTGAGGAGCCGCATGGACATCACGCGATTGACCGCCATCGACGTGCACACGCACGCCCTTGCCTCTGTTACGGAGAAGAACCGGCCGGCTACCGGATCAGATCTCTTGGCCGGGGTGTTCGGAACGATTCCCGAGCTGACCGTACCCGAGCTCGCCGCCTACTACCGCGAGCGCTCGATGGCCGCCGTGGTCTTCACTGTCGACAGCATCACCCGGACGGGAAAGCCGCCCCGGGTCTCCAACGAGGAGATCGCCGACCAGGCGGAAGCGCATGCCGATGTGCTGATCCCGTTCGCGAGCGTCGACCCCGGGCGCGGGGCCGCCGCCATCCGGATGGCCAAGCGCCTGATCCGGGACCACGGTGTGCGGGGCTTCAAGTTCCACCCGAGTGACCAGGGCTTCTTCCCGAACGACCCGACGGTTTACCCGCTCTACGATGTCATTCAGGAGGCTGGGTTGCCAGCGCTCTTCCACAGTGGTCAGACCGGCGTCGGCGCAGGTCAGCGGGCAGGCGGCGGGATCCGGCTGAAGTACTCCAACCCGTTGCACCTCGACGACGTCGCCGTCGACTTTCCCGACATGCCGATCATCATCGCTCACCCGTCCGTACCGTGGCAGGACGAGGCACTCTCCATCGCCGCGCACAAGCCGCAGGTGTACATCGATCTGTCCGGCTGGTCGCCCAAATACTTTCCGCCGCAGCTCGTCGCACAGGCGAATTCGCTACTCAAAAGAAAGGTTCTTTTCGGTTCCGATTTCCCGGCGCTTACTCCAGAACGCTGGTTCGCGGATTTCGAGAAACTGCCGATCAAGGATGAGGTCCGACCGTTGATCCTCAAGGAGAACGCCGCCCGGTTGTTCGGGCTGTCCGGCTCCGCTCAGGAGAAGGGCGAATGATCGGCATGGACATGTCCTTCAGCACCATGTGGGAAGCGGTGGCCCGGACCCTGCCCGGCGCGGTGGCGATCTCCGAACCCGGCCGCGACTACACCTATGCCGAGTTCGACGATCGCGCGGCACGTCTGGCAGCCGCCCTCGAGACTGCCGGAGTCGGTCCCGGCCATACCGTCGCCTGCTATCTGTACAACAGCGCCGCCTACCTGGAAACGGTGTTCGCCGCGCTGAAACTCGGCGCCATCCCCGTCAACGCCAATTACCGCTACACCGAGCAGGAACTGTCCTCCCTCCTCGAGGACGCGGATGCCGCCGCGCTCGTCTACAGCGGAGCCCTCGCCGGAAACGTGGCACACGCCGCCGAGCACGTCTCCACACTCCGGCTGCTCGTGCGCGTCGGAGACCTGCCCGCCGGCGGACCCTCTGGGCCGCAGGCGCCGACCCTGGAGGACATCCTCGCTCTCACCGCGCCCAGGCCGGCCGCCCCTCGCCCCGGAACGGACCGCCTGTTCATGTACACCGGCGGCACCACAGGGAAACCGAAGGGAGTGATCTGGCAGCAGGCCGATCTCCTGCACTCCCTGGCCGTACCCATATACCGCCCCCTCGGCCGGAACACCCTGCCGGCCACCCTTGATGAAGCCGTGGAGATCGCCTCGACAGCCCACCGGGACGGCACAGCTCCCACCACCATGCCCGTCGTCCCGCTGATGCACGCCACGGGGCTGTTCAACACGATGGGCGCGTTGCTGGTCGGCGGCAGAGCAGTGCTGGCACGGCAGGGTGGACTCGATCCGGCGCATGTGTGGCAGACGGTGGCCGAACGTACCGTCGACACGATCATCGTGGCCGGGAACGCCGTCTGCCAACCACTCGTCGATGAACTGCTACGCGCCGAGCAGACCGGGACCCCCCACGACATCGGGTCGCTGAGGTCCATAATCAGCTCCGGGACAGCGCTGAGCGACGGACTCAAGCGTGAGCTGCACGACCGCGCGGACGTAACGATCATCGACGCGATCGCCTCCAGTGAGGGTGGGCCCTTCGCCTTTGCGATCACCACCTCCGCCAAGGACCTCCCCGCCCGCTTCTTCCCCTCCCCTGCCACAAAGGTGTTCAACGAAGCGGATGCCGAAGTACGGCCCGGCACCGGCGAAGTCGGGGCCCTCGCCTACAGCGGACCGATGCCTCTGGGCTACTACAAGGACACCGCCAAGAGCCAAACGACGTTCCGGCACATCGACGGCACTCGCTACGCCATCCCCGGCGATCTCGCCGAGGTACAGGCTGACGGAGCGATCCGATTCCTCGGCCGCGGCTCGGGGGTGATCAACACCGGAGGGGAGAAGGTGCACCCCCAGGAGGTCGAGGTTGCGCTGCTCGCCCACCCCGCGGTGACCGACTGCATAGTGGTGGGAGTCCCCGACGAGACCTGGGGCCAGCGGGTCTCGGCCGTCGTGGCTACACGAAGCAGCTCCGCGGTATCCGAGGAGGAACTGCAGGACTGGGTCCGGCGGAGGCTCGCCGGATACAAGGTGCCCCGCTTCCTCGTGCTGACGGATGAGCTGCCCCGCACACCGACCGGCAAGCTCGAAGTCTCCTGGGCGCAGAAGGCAGTGCTCAGCGCCCAACGCAGCGCACAGGCATAAACGCCGTACGAGAGTCGTGAATGATTCAGCACTCGAACACAGAGCCTGCAGCCCATCACCAAGAGTAAGCATAGTGTGACCGCGATCGAGTGATTGCGACGTAATGTGCCTATAGAGACAATTGGGTGGTGGTAGGCCGAGGAGCGCGATGAGGCCTCATGCGGATGCGGTCGGTGACAGGGCGATGCTCCAACACCACTTCGCGGTCAGTCGGGCATTCATGGCTCGGGAGGATGCGGGCCTGGTGATCACCGACACGGATTTGCGGGTGCTGGAGTCCAACGTCCGGCCAACCATGTTCGGTGGCGTCGGTGTTCCGGTCGGCAGCCTGTTCCACGAGTTCTTCAACGCTCAGCACGCCCCGGAGGTGGAGCGCCGATTGCGTCAGGTCGTCGACGGGAATGCCGCGCTGTCCGGCATGGAGATTCCCTTCGTTTCTGCGATCGGGCCCTCGGGCAATCCGTGCATGCTGTCCCTCACGGCCGCGCGGCTGGAGGTCGAGGACGGGCAAACGATCGGGCTGGTGGTGGATCTCAGGGACGTCTCCGAGCAGCACCGCTCGCGGCACCGACTGGAACTGCTCCACAGGGCGGCAGACCAGATCGGCACATCGCTCGATGTCGACCGAACCACCCAGGACCTCGCAGACCTGCTGGTCCCCTCGCTCGGCGATCTCGCCCAAGTGTTCTTGGCCGAATCCGTTCTCGTCGGAGACGAGCCCCCGGAATTGGCCGCCGGGGTGGGCAGGCATCACCTGCGGTGCGCTGCGGTGCGGGCCCTGGGTCCTTGGCCCAGTGGCATGATTTCGCCAGGAGAGCAGCTTCCTTCTCTCCCCGGCAAACGGAGTATTCTCAACGTGCTTCGCGGCAACGCCGTAGTGACCAACCCTCGCGAGCTCGCGAAACTCTACGGTGCGCGATCTCCACTCATCACGCAGCTGATCCCGCCCAGTGGGCATTCGTCAGTGGTGGCTCCTTTGTTCGCCCGCGGGCTGGCTCTGGGGAGTGTGGTGGTCTGGCGAGTGCAGAACGACTCCCCGTTCGACGAAGGAGACTCCCAGCTCCTGCTCGAGATCGCCTCCCGGGCAGCACTGAGTGTCGACAACGCCCGGCGCTTCACCAGGGAGCACCGCGCGGCCGTCACCCTGCAGCGCAGTCTGCTTCCGCTTTCCTCCGCCCACATCACAGCCGCGCAGACGGCCGGCATCTACCGGCCTGCCAGTAGCGCAGCCGGCGTAGGCGGTGACTGGTTCGATGTCGTCCCTCTGTCCTCGCTGCGGGTGGCCTTCGTCGTGGGAGACGTCGTCGGGCACGGCTTGCACGCCGCGGCAACAATGGGGAGACTGCGCGCTGCCATTCGGACCATTGCCTCCTTGGACCTCCCACCTGATGAGGTCCTCATGCAGCTCGACGACCTGGTCCAGGAGCTCGCCACCGACGCCGAGGGCAGCGACAACGGTTCCGACAGCACCGGAGCGACGTGCCTGTACGCCCTCTACGATCCCGTAACCCGCCGCTGCGCGATCGCGAGCGCCGGCCACCCGCCCCCTGCGCTGGTAAGCCCCAACGGCACAGCTGACTTCATCGAGCTGGACCCCGGCCCCCCACTCGGTGTCGGCGGCATGCCCTTCGACGTGACCGAGATCGACATTGAGCCCGCCAGCATCCTCGCCCTGTACACCGACGGATTGGTCGAGCAGCCGCACATCAGCCTGGGCATGGAGCGGCTCAAGTCCGCACTCGCCCGAGCGTGCCGATCAGGATGCAACTTGCGGGAAGAGGGCGACCGGCTGCTCACACAACTGTGTGGCTCAACTGCCCGTAATGATGCGGCGCTGTTGCTGGCTCGCACCCATTCCGTGCTCGGCGAGAACACGAGGTCTTGGGAATTTCCGCGCGCCCCCGAGATCGTCGCGCAGGCGCGCAACGTCACCTCGAAGCAGCTCCATGCGTGGGGGCTCGAGGACCTGACGTTCACCACCGAACTCATCGTCAGCGAGCTGGTCACCAACGCGGTCCGCTACGCCGTCGATCCTGTGCGACTGCGCCTCACCCGCGACCGCATACTGGTCTGCGAAGTGTCCGACGGCAGCAACACCCAGCCCCGGCTGCGCCGAGCCCGGTCCACCGACGAAGGAGGCCGCGGCCTGTTCCTCGTCGCCCAACTGACCAATCGCTGGGGCTGCCGCTACGGCCCTCGCGGAAAGACCATTTGGGTCGAGATCAGCAAACCCTCAGAGCAGTGAGGGGAACCTCGCGGCAGAGCCACTTTCGGTGAGCGCCGGGCGTCTCGCTGGACGAGAACTCCCATGTCGCGCACGGTGACCGCGACGCCCTTGGCGCGGCGTCGTGGATCGTGGTCCGTGCTGGCCCAGGCGATGCGCGCGTCCGGTCGGATCAGGACGCTGGTGATGTCGCGCCACGGCTCGGCAGCGACCTCGCGGTCGACGGCAGCGGCATGGTGCGCGAAGTCGTCGGAGTCCGCGGATGCGGTCTGCGGCGTGTGTTTGCCGTCGAGGTCGAGCAGCACCATCTTGCCGTCGTGCAGCAACGTGTGAGGGGCGGTTCCCGCAGTCGTGTCGGAGCGCAGCGCGAGTCCGGCAAGCCGTGTTCCTGCCATGGGGTGAGCAGAGGTGCCGTCGGCTTCGGCAGCGACGGCGTAGGGCGGGTCGCCGAAGCCGGCTACGCGCCGGGCCCACAACAGGTTGGTCTCCGGCTGCGCCAAGGCCGCGGAGAAGGCGTCGCGCAGGGCGACCTCCTCCGGTGTCTCGGCGCAGAACAGTGCAGCTTGGGCGCGGGTGTTTGCCACGACCGCTGCCCCCGCCGGGCGCCGTTCGGTGTCGTAACTGTCGAGAAGGGTGGCCGCGGCGCGTCCGCGCACCGTCGCGGCGAGCTTCCAGCCGAGGTTGGCGGCGTCCTGGATGCCGAGGTTCATCCCCTGACCGCCGGCGGGGAAGAACATGTGGGCCGCGTCTCCGGCGAGCAGCACGCGTCCCGAGCATGAACGGCTCCTCGGGCCGATCCTCCAGGACGACATCGGCCAGCCAGCCGGTCAACGTGGTGTCGGAGCCGGGAAAGCCGATACCGGCGGCCCCGCGGACCGCGCTACGGGTTCCGTCGCATCCCACCACCCAGCTGGTGTGCAGTGTGACGTGCCGGCCTTCGGAACGGACGATGAGTTCGACGCCTTCGTCGTCCTGTGTCAGCGAGACCAGCTCCTGCCCGTGAGGCACCTCGGCCCCCATCGACGTGGCGCGCTCTTCCAGCAGTTGCTCGGTGTCGAACTGATTGAGCGCCAGCGAGAACGGGTGGAACCGGCGTCCCGCGCTCGATGAAGCGCTCGGCGACGCCACGCGTGGCGAAGGTGTCCAACGTACCGGCCTGCATGCCCACGGCGCGTGAGCGGGAATCCCGCACCGCGGCCTTCTCCAGGACGAGCACCGAAACATCGCGCAGGCGCAGTTCGGCGGCGAGCCATAGCCCGACAGGTCCGGCTCCCACCACGACCACGTCGGCGTCTGCCCGGGCCGTGGTGCGTATGTCGTGCCTCATCGCGTCTCACCAGTCGCCCCATGGCGCGGGTGGCGACGTGCGTCAGCCGTATCGCGTCCGCCCCGGCCGGGATGTACGAACTTCCGCCGGTACAGGGGGACGTTTGACGCCTGGTCAGACGCATACCTTGGATTGCTGATTCGGTGGACCGCCAAAGGGATCGTCCACTCATTCATGGGCGTTGATGAGTGGCGCGCGACCGTTGCTCGTCGTCCGCTCCCACTGGCGCACCGCACACGCGGTCAAGGAGAGCACCACAGCCCGGTTCAGTCGGGCGCGTTGAGCAGGGATCGGAGGCCGAAGGTGAATCGCTCGTCGAAGTCGGCCGCCATCAGGTGCGTTGATGTCTCGGCGGCGGAAAGGCTCGGATACGGGCCTGAGGCGAGGGCGGCCCGCAAGGAGTCGACCTGGACGGGTTCGTGAGCCTGCTGCTCAATGGTCAGGCCGAGAACGAAATAGAAGACGGACCAGTGCAGCCAGACGGCCTTCTGCGGGTCTCTGCCGAGTTCTTTCAGGGCACCGATGGAGGCATCGGCGAAGGCCAGCGTATGCGGCCCCGTGGTGACGAGACCGCTGATGAGGCGGGCGCCATCGCGATGCGCCAGCAGGGCTTGACGCAGGCGCCCCCAGAGCACGGTCAGCCGCTCATAGGGCTCGGTCGCCACGTGCCCGTCGGCACTGGAGCCGATGATGCGCTCGGCGAGCAGCTCAAGAAGCCCCTGCTTGTTGCCGACGTGCCACCGCACGGAGTTGTGCTGGACGCCCAGGCGGTCGGCGACGGCTCGCAGGGTCAACGCCTCCAGGCCATCGTCGTGGAGTACGGCCAAGGCGGCGTCGGCGATCGTTTCCCTGGTGACGGCCATGCACTCGGCTCCCCGCAGAGCACGACCAGTCTCAGGCCCCACATCAACTCTTCGGCGCGTTGACTATCTTCCCGTCCTTGTCGATGGTGTGGCTCTGCCAGTAGGTGTCCCACTTGTCACCCACGTTCTCCGGTACCTTGCTCTTCGGGTAGCGGGTGTAGCCCTTGGGCGGCTCGTTGCCGTTGGAAACGCAGGTGCGGCCAGTGGAACCCACGTTCAGTGCCGGATACTCACCGCCCCCGCAGATCGCGTCCTGCTGTGAGCAGCCCGTGATCGAAAGTGCCGCCGCGGAGGCCAGTGCGAGGATCGACACGGTACGGCGGAGGCAACGGCGGCGCGTGCTGGACGAGGCCGTGCGGGCACCCATATTGCTGCGCATGGTGAACTCCTGGTGGATCGATAGGGAAGTAAATCCGTCCCGGTCACGCCTTCCCCGAGGCGAGCCGACCGGCTCATGACCAAGCCGGTGTGTCGTGGTTACCGTCGGGTGGACTCGGCGCGCCGCTTGCGCAGCAGGTAAGCGGTGAAAAGCGCCAGCTCCGTTGCCAGGGCGACCGCGGCCAGCACGGTCTGCCAGGCCGGCCCGCCTGAGGCGAGGTTGGCCACCAGGTAGCCGACGAGGATGACAGCGGATACCACCGCCTGAACGTCCTTACGCATCCACCACCGCGTACTGGGGACGCTCTGCCCCTCGGCGAGCTTCAGCGCATACAGCTCGACGGGCCCGAATTCCTCCCGGGGAGAACGCCGGGTGGCGGTGAGGTGATCGGCGGCCTCCCTGGTGAGTTCGGCCGCCCGGGCGCGGGACAGTCCGTGCCGTTCCTCAAGCAGCCGGGGCAGATCAACCAGCCAGTTCTCGGGCTTGGTCTGAGACTTCATGGTGAGTTCCTCGTGGTCAGGGGTCGGCTCGTAACGCGCGGCCGACCAGAGCAGCAGAACACCCAGCACACACAGGGCCGGGGCGGGAAGCCGACCGAGAGAGGCCGTCGGCAGGGAGGTGAAGGCCAGAGCGGACAGCAGCAACGCGGCAAGGGCGACCGCTCCCCAGCCGACGGCACCCCGGCGCCTGGAACTCGCAAGGGTCGCCATCAGGCAGGCGCTCGGTATCACAACGCCGAGGAACGCGCCGCCGGCCAGTCCGGCCGGGGTCACGGTCAGCATGGTTCCGTCCCAGACCCACACACCAACGCCGGCCACAAGGGCGGCCACCCCCGTCTGAGCGAGAGCGGCGAAGACATGGTCCGCGCGGGTCAGGCCGTCCCAGTGCCGGCCGGTGCGCCCCTCGGGCGGTATGCGATCTCGGGCCACGGCGGCGGCGTACTCCTCCGGCGCACCGAAGGCGTCCTCGGGCGTCTCACCGCTCTCCGCGCAGTGCAGCTCCACCTCGTCGAGAACCGTGTCGGCGGTGGCTCTGTCCACCGACTGCGCCGCCAGCGCCAGCCGCGCCCGAGCGTTCCATCGGGAAGTCCCGTCCGTCACTCCCCCTCCTTCGTTACGTGGTCCAACAGGTGGTCCATCGAGTCGGAGAACCGCTGCCATGCCGCGGTCTCCTCGATCAGTCGGGTCCGTCCGGCGTCGCTGAGCCGGTACACCTTGCGGCCCGGCCCGCCTTCCCCGGGCTCCCAGCGGGCTTCCACCAGCCCTTCGGTTTCCATCCGACCGAGCACCGGGTACAGCGCGCCGCCGCGGATGGTGCCGAATCCGTGCGCGGCCAACTGCTGCACCAGCGCGTATCCGTGCTGATCGCCCTGCGCCAGCACGGCGGCGAGCGCCAGGGGCAGTACACCCCGCAGCCAGCCCGACGAGGGTTCATTCACCGGCATCCCGTAGTCAGTCCCGCGTTCTACTCTAAAATCTCGACTAGTTCGATTTCAGAGTAGTGGGTTCTCCGACGCTGTGTCCAGGCAGCAGTCGCTCCGGCCATCGCGAGGTGGAGGTGAGGCATGAGCAGCCATCGAGGAGCGGCGGCGGGCGGCATCGCCCGGCGGCACACACGGTGCCGCGGTTGAACGCAGATTGTTCCGGCCTGGGTCCAACTGTGTCGGACATCCGGCGATGGGAGACGATGCCACCCGCACCAGCGCACGAAAGCGAGCAATGACATGACGGAACCCGCTCCGAAGGACCTGATCCATCTCTCCGATCAGGAGGGGAATCGCTGCATCGTGCGCGTCACGGGACGATCCAGACCGGGCGTGCTGACGGGCCACGACATTCTGCGCGCGGACGTGATCGCCTCTGCGAGCTTCGTCGACGCCCGGCTCGACCTCGACATCTTCCCGCATGAGCTGGACTCCTGGGAGCAGGAGCTGTCCAGCCTGGAACCAGGCCGGACAGCCGGCATCGGCGGAGACCGCGGTCTGAACGTCGACATCCACATGCACGAGGACGGCCGGCTGTCGATCCTGGTCAACGATCCGGACCGCCTTACGGCGGCCCTGGGAATCCGACCCCAAGGGGACTGGATCGCTGAGCACCGCGAGCACCTGGCACAGGTCAGGCTGACCTGGCCGCGCGAGGTCATCGAGACGGCCCCAGGAGCCTACGAGTGGAGCCCCAACCGGGGGCGGTGACCACGTGATTCAAGCGGCCGACAGCACGCTTCGTCGGTCCGTCTACGGGCAGGGGCGGCATGCTGTCGGGATGCACCGGCCTGCGTGCTTCAGCGCACGCTCCATGCGCTGACCGCGGACAGCGGCACCCGGAAGAACTGGCCCAGCGCGGCCGGAAGGCTGCTGGAGCCGGAGATCAGCTGGACGCCATGGATGTGGAGGAACGCCGGCGGATAGGTCAGGGGTTCGGCCGCTTCCCGTGTGAAGTCCTCGGCGAAGCGTTCGTCCGGCAGACCTGCCTCACCGAGCCGACTGGCGACGTGCGTTGCCCAGTGCCGGTGCGCCGCGAGACGACCGGTGATCACCGCGCCCTGCGCCACGACCGTGATGCGAGGACCCTCGCCCTCCATCTCCGTACGGTTGATCAGGTCGATGAGGAGTTCGTCGCGTATGGCCATGCCCAGACTGTAGTGATCACTTCATGCTGTCGCAGGCTGCATCGCAAGGACCTGGGCGCGGGCGATGTCCACGGCCTGGTGCTCGGTGCCGCAGGCGTCAGCTCCCACTCCCCCGCCGCCATCGCGTCGAACATCTCGGTGCGCACCGAACGGTCAGCGGCGGCACGGGCGTTGGCGTACACGACGGCCCAACGGCCCTCCGCGCCAGGGGAACAGGCAGCCATCAGCGCCTCGGTGGTGTCGGCGAGGACCCGGAGGGCCTGCGCATCCACCGATCAGCAGGACTCACGGGCCCAGCAGGTCGGCAGTCACTCCCACGTGGGACACAAGACCCGTTTCGGCGTATGCGCCCCCATCCTCAACCGGACAATGCCTCCATGGGCATGAGCGGGCGGACTCGGCGGGACGGTGTCATCTTCCTCCTGCTGGCAGTCGGCGGGACGGCCGCCGCCGTATGGGTGGCGTACCGCCTTGACCTCCAGCCGGCCGGGGTCGTCACGGCTTTCCTGCCGTCTCTGGGGAGCCTGTACCTGACCTGGGCGGCCTTCCGCGCCGAGCGCGCCGAGGGCGAAGCGGGCCGGGAAGCACCGCAGGTCGCCGACCAGTTGGCGATTGCGGTGCGTGGACAGTGGGAGGCCGAGGCGAAAGTACGGCGAATCAGTGACCCCTATCCGCTGCCGGTTTCCTGGCACGCTGCCGACCCGGATCTGGCCGAATCGTGGCCGCTGTTACGGGAGATGGCCTCGCAGTGGCCGTCGGGACAGCCTTCCGACCCTTCCGGCTGGGCGGACGGCCCGGCCGGGCTGGCGGGCGCGGGGGAACAGATCGCCGATGTGTTCCTGCGCCGTACGCCCACCCGTCGGCTGCTGGTCCTGGGGCAACCGGGCACCGGTAAGACGGTGCTGCTCATCCGCCTGCTCCTGGCCCTGCTCGGAGAGCGTGCGGAGGGCGGCGCCGTCCCCGTTCTGTTCCCTCTGGCGTCCTGGAGCCCCACCGAGCAGTCGCTTGACGCCTGGATGGCGGAACGGCTCGCCCGGGACTACGCGGGCCTGGGCGGCCCCGCCCGGGGCTCCCGCGCGGATCGGTCGAGTCACGCCCGGACCCTGCTGGAGCGCGGACTGATCCTGCCGATCCTGGACGGCTTCGACGAAATTCCCCAACCCGTACGCGGCCAGGCACTCGCCGTGATCAATGCCTCGCTGCCGCCGGGACAGGCGCTCGTACTGTCCAGCCGCGTGGCGGAATACCGCGACGCCCTGACCCCCGCCACCGGAGTACCGATCCGGCTGGTGGGCGCCGCCGCGGTAGAGCTGCGGCCGCTCGCCGCCGCGGACATCACCGGCTACATACGACGGGACGCGGGCGGATCAGGCACCGCGGCGGCTCGTTGGGATCCGGTGATCAGACGCCTGGGCACACCGGCCCCCGTGGCGGGAGCCCTGAACACACCGCTGATGCTGTTCCTGGCCAGGACGGTGTACAACCCGCGGCCCGGTGAGCACGACGCCACGCTCCCCGACCCCGCCCAGCTGTGTGACCGCATACGTTTCCCCGACAGCGCGGCCGTACGGACCCACCTGTTCGACGCGTTCCTCACCGCGGCCTACCGCCCGCACCCTCGGTATCCGTGCCGGTGGTCCCCAGAGCGGGCCCGGCAGGCTCACGCCTGTCTCGCGCGGCTTCTGACCCGCACCCTCGGGGGAACGACCGACCTGGCGTGGTGGCAACTGCACCGGGTTCTGCCGCCCCGTGCTCCTCAACTGGCTGCCGGAGCGGCCGTCGGCGCCCTGGCGTGGTTCACCGCCGGAGTGATGGGCCGGCTCATCGCCAGGGTGGCCGGCCTGGACAGCGGATGGCTCACCGGGCCACCTGCCGGGATCGTGGCCGGGCTGGCGGGCGGGATCGCGGGTGGCATCGGCTGCGGGCTCGCCGCGGGGCTCACCGCAGGCGTCGCGGAAGGGCTGACGAACGCGCTCGCCACCGGGCACTCGCAATGGCTCATGACCACAACCGCGAACGGACTCGCATACGGATTCGCAGGCGGAGTCGTCGGCGCCCTGTCCGGCAGGCTGACGGCTCGACGCACCGGACCCGCCCCGCCCTCCCGGCCCCGCTGGTCCTGGGACTGGCGCGGCTTCGCCGTGGGCCTTGCCTCCGGCGGTGCCCTCTGGTTCTCCTTCCGGCCCGTTTTCGGCCCCGTGGCCGCAGGCATCGGTGCCTTGGTGAACGCGGCCGTGTACGGCCTGGCCGGCGGAGCCGTCGGCGCCGCCGCGAGCACGCTCTCCGCGGGCCGCCCCCATCCGGCACCGGCGATCCGGACGCAGTGGTCCTGGGACTGGCGTGGTTTCATCGTGGGCATCGTCAGCGGCCCGACCGTGGGTGTCACCCACTGGGCCGTCCTGGAGATCCAGGCCAGGATCACCGGCGAACCCGCCTATACCTACTCGGACATGCTCGCGTTCGTGTGCGCCTACGGCCTTGCCGTCGGCCTCGCCCGCGGCCTGCGGGGCAAACCTGCCGACCTGGCCACGGCCGTCGGTCCCGCCGCGCTCCTCGCCCAGGACCGGTGCACCTTCCGAAAGCTGTGGGTCACGGTCGGGCTCGCCGTGGGAGTTGCGTTCCTTCTCTGCTACGGCGCCACCTATCTACTCAACGGCGGACTCTCTTACGGCATCACCCGCGGCACCGCACACGCGGAGGGGCTGGCACTCAACCCTGCGCACATTCTCGTCCGCGGCCTGGCCTACGGGGCGACGATCGGCTTCGCCGCGGCACTCAGCCAGACCGCATGGTGGAATTACAGCCTCGCACGCCACTGTCTGGCACTGCACCGGTCCCTGCCCCGCGATCTGACGGCCTTCTTGGCAGACGCACACGAACGACGCGGGGTACTACGGCAGGTGGGGGCAGTTCACCAGTTCCGCCATCTCGATCTCCAGCACCATCTGGCCACGCCGACACGACCGGACGAACCCCCGGCAGCAACCCCGGGTGTCCCTCGGCCACGGTGGTTCGGACACACTCGCCACCAGCCCGGGCCCTGACGTCGGTGGAGGTGTGTCACGACGAGGTACGGCACCGAACCGGTTGCCCGGCGATGCGGTGATCCCCCGCACCGCGAGCGTGACCAGCGCGGATGTCTCATCCGCGACCGGCACCCACAGCATCGGGCCAGCCGGTTCACAGCTGCCCGCAGTGGCTGTCATGGATGTCACCTGTCGTTCTGCAACTCTGGACGGACTCGTCCGCCTCCCCACGTAGGACGTCGGATGAGTCGGCGCGCCACGGGCGGCAGCGCGAGAAGGAAGCCGAGCGCTGCGGCCAGCACGTGCCCTACGGTGGTGAAGTCGGGCAGCGGCCCGGCCCATTCCGCGCCGGCGATGGGCCAGCCGACCACGAAGGCCGCCCACGGAAGCCGGGCCCATCGCGGCACTGCCGCCGTGGTGGCGGCCATGACGGTCTGGGTACCGTAGCTGATGCCGTAGTCGAGCGTGTCGCGGACCTCGGCGGGATACCAGCCATGTCGCAGGGCCAGGGTGATGACGCCCGCGGTGAGTAGCGTGGTGCCGATGTGCCCGGTGAGGAACACCACGAACGCCCGTAGCGGGCCCCACCGTTGTTCGGCCCAGGCCAGGCAGCAACAGACGCCGAATCCCAGGGTGATGACGGTGGCGGGGAAGAGCAGTGACGTGACGTCGGTCAGCGTGCCGTTGAAGAACAGCGCACTGCCGAGCAGTGCGACCCCCGGGCGGTCGGCCAGGTTGTCGAGGTCGGTGCTGACGTAATGCAGCAGGGTCTGGGCGCGATCCGCCGTCAGGCCCCACGTGATCCAGGCATGGGTGAGCAGCAGGAGACAGAGGTATGCGAAGGTGACCGGCGAGCGGCTCGGGTAGGCCCGGAGGGCATCGAGCAGGCGTTTGCGCATCAGTGGGTGCCGAGCTGAGCGGTGATCTCCGAGGAGAAGGTGCTGACACGGGTGTAAAGGCCGGGGTGGCCCGGCTTGCCGCAGCCGACACCCCAGGAGGTGATGCCGGCGAGGACTCCGTCGACCACCAGCGGGGTGCCGCTGTCGTAGTCGCAGGTGTCGACACCGCCCTGAGCGAAGTCACCCGCGCACGTGTACTGGTCGGAGTCGTACGCATCGCCGTAGGAACTGGCGCTCGCGCAGGAGGAGTCGGCGATCACCGGGGCGGTCGCGGTGCGCAGGACGCCGCCGTCGAGGGCACCGGAGGAGGTGGTGCCCCAGCCGAGGATCCGAGCCTTCCGGCCAGGCTGGTAGAGGTCGCTCGCGTCCGGACGGGCGAGGGGCAGGGTCGGCGCGTCGATCGGCGACTTGAGGGTGAGCACGGCAACGTCGTTGCGGTAGCCGGTCTCGCCCTGGTAGTCGAAGGTGGCGTAGTCCGGATGGCGCCAGATGCGGGCGACGCCGACCTTGGTGCCGTCCGAGGACAACATTTTGTCGCGGCCGGAGACCACCTGAAGAAGTCCTGGGACCTTCTGGAAGGCGTCGACACAGTGCCCTGCGGTGAGGACCTTGGTCGGGGCGATCAGCGTGCCGCCGCAGAAGGAGAACGGGATCGCCACAGGCTTGACCGCCACGGCCCAGGGGTAGTCCGCCGCCCGGGCCGGCTGCCCGCCCTGGACTGCCGCGGCGGGACCGGCGGCACTGAACAGCGCGGCGTACACCACGGCCGTGGCAGAAACTGCCCTCACGGCCCGCTTCCGTATGGCGGTGATCCTCACGAGAGATTCTCCTTGCATGCGCTGAAGTTCGTCGAGTCGCCTTGCCCTTCTCGTCAGGAAAGGGCGCACCGAAGTATCTACGGCGTTGGCGGGCAGCGCCGTCCGCAGCGTGCGCCAACCACCCAACTCTGGGTGTTTGTACAGTCCGCCAGGTCACCAAGCGGGGCCCACCGGGCGGGGCGGCTCTGTTGGCTCACGGTCGCCACACGTCAGGACCGGTAGAACCGTTCGGTCGGCCGCCATGGTTCGGGTCGTGGGGGCAGCTTGCTGAACGCCGGGAGAGGAACCTTCGGCCCGGGAGGTCGTGTCATCGCCGGTCTCGCCCGCGGCAGCTGTGAAGTCCTCGCCAACCCCGGCCGGGTCCACTGGTGCCCGTCCCCCTCCTGGATGCCGCGCGGCGCGTCGGCGGCGAGGTGCGCCGCGCGTTCGCCCTACGAGGGGCCCGGGCCGCCTCCTTCGGAGCGAGGGAGGCGGCACACGTCAGGAGAAAATCGCGTGCACCTGATCGACCGCTTCGGGCCCATAGCCAACCACGCCCACGGGGACCGCGCCGTCGATCGCCTCGATGACACGCCCAGCCCATACCGGGCCGAACCCCCCGCACAATTCGATAAGTTGCACACCCTCGCCCACCAGGCGGCGCGCGACCTCGATGCCCTCTTCGGGCTTCTCCACCCCGACGAACACACTGCGGCACGTACCCGTGTCCACGGTGCTGACATCACCACCTGCCGCGCTGCCGTCCGCCGTGTAGATGAACCCCCAGTGCGTGAGCGCCATGCGTATCGACCTCCTGTGATCGTCAGAGCCACCAGCCAAGCAGAATGAGGGCGGGAATGGCCTGGATCGGAGATGATTCGTGAGTGATCCGCGCCGCACTCCGGATACCCGCACCGTCCGCGCACAACAACGCCGACCGCACTCGCGCATGACCCGTCGGACACGCCCTAGAGGTACAGCCCGCCGCTCCCCCTGTGCCGGGCGACCTTGATCACGACGCGCTGCCCATTCCTCCAGGGGCTCTTCGTCCATGCCCGGCCCCCCTGCTCGTCGACTACGCCCAGTCTGCCGAGTGCAGGCCGTCGGGGAAACCGGCCCCGGCTCACAGCGTCGCCGTCCACCCCCCGCGCGACAGGGTGGTCTCGCCGTCATGGGTGATGGTCACCTTCGCCCCGTAGACGGGGAGTTCGGCGTGCTCCAACCACCGCCAGCGGATCTGATCGAGCAGCTCGTACAGGCGGCGGGGGCCGCCCTGGTGCACGGTCGCGGTGTGTTCGCCCTGCTTGGTGGAGGCTCGGGCCCACGAGCCGTCGGCGTGCAGCATCCACGCCATGCGGCTGCCGTCGTCTCCCGTTCCCATACGGTGCTCGATGCTCCAATCCATCAGGTGACTCCTTGTAGCTCATCAGCGATCGGTGGGGAGATCGTGTCGGTAGTGCCTTGAATCCAGTCCCATTGCCCACAGGGATTGACCTGGAGGAGGTCATCGGGCCGGCTCTCCGACCACGCACAGGGCGACGACGGCGGCCGGCACGCCGAGCATCGCGGCGGGGATGACCCCGGCCCGCGCCGCGCGGAAGCACCACGGGACGGCCCGGTCGGCAGGCGTCAGACGGCGGTGGCTCATGCCGCACCACCTGCTGACCGTGCCTCCTGTGTGGCCTCGGTGTACGCGGTGAGCAGGGTCTCGCCCGTCTCGCATACGTCGCCCGGCGTCCGGCAGGCGAGGCAGTCCGCGGCGTGCTCGATGGCTGCCCGCCACTTCTGGTCGACCTTGGCGGCGGGCTCGGCTTGCTGGGTCTCGGCCATCACGCCCCCGCCTGTTCTCGGCCACGCCGCAGGACGTCGATCAGCTTCTCCGCCTCGACGACCGGGTAGCCGCGGGCGTGCCGGGGGCAGGCGTAGATGATGCCGCCGCCGAGGCTGCCGCCGTGCTCGTCGGCGATGATGACCGGCTCGTCGGTGGGCAGTTGGCAGTAGCGGCAGAACTGGCGGCCCTCGACCCTGGCACCGAACTCGGCGTGGTCCGCGGCGGCGAGCACTTCCCAGAGCCGCTCGGCATTCGTGAGGTACTGGCCGGGCGCGAGCGGCACACGCCAGTACGTACGGGCCTTGGCGGTGGAGTCGGTCCAGGTGATCGGCGGGACGCCGAGAACGGTGCTCTCCGCCGCCCGTTCGGTGAGCACGCGGACCTGGCGGAGACGCCAATCGCCGCGGGCGGTCCCCTTCGCGATCAGCCAGTACAAGGTGCCGTAGGTGTCCTGGATTACGGCTCCGGACGCGTCCCCGAGCATGGCCAGGGCGCGGTCACCGACAGGGGCTTCGACGCGTACGGCGTCCCACCGCTTCCCTACGGGTAACGGCGCTACGTCCACGGCGGGCGGCGGTGTCCACGGCAAGGCTCTGGTCGTCATATGTGCCCCTGTTGTCGAACGGATGCGGCGCCTATTTGCCCTGGCGGAGGTCGGGCGATCAGCGCAGCTGTCCAGTGGGGCGCAACTTAAGGACGTCGGACGCGGTCAGACAGTGAAGGGCCGTCCTACTTTCTCACCCAGGTAGGACGCAATGCCCTACCCGTCCAGGTGGAGCCGATCCGCGAGATTCGTCACCGGAGAAGTACGGCGCCGCTCCCTGCTACGGAGTTCTGCCACAAGCTGCCGTGCGGTGCCGTGGTACCTCATCCATTCGGGCGCGTCCTCCTCAGCCTTCAGCAGAGCGCAGGTGGCTGACTCATCCCGGTGGAGCTCGGAGTACGCCAGGGCACGATCCACATGGAATCGAGCCCGCCATGTTGGTGGAAGCGAGCCGACGCGCTGCACCGTACGGGCCGTAGTTACTGCCTCTGCACTCCTTCCCATCTCAACCTGGAAATTCACTTTCGCTACACCCACATTGGTGGGGCCGAACGGAGTGGCGTAGTCGAGTCGATCGACCCCGATGCTCGCTGCGGCACCCGTCGACAGCCTGAGCAACTCCTCCACCCTGTCGTACTTGCTCTCCCCCTGGCGCACGGTCGCCGTGGCCGCGCGGAGCAGCAGAATTCCCCAAAGGGAGAGGTCAACTGGCTTAGAGCGGAAGCCGGGGTTGATCTGGTCGGCATACGTCAGCGCTACGCGCTCGGCGTCCTCCAGTCGTCCCTGCTTCGTGAAGATCCATGCCAGGGTAGAGGCGCCGATAGGTTCGAGGTGCGGGTCATCCGAGCGCCTGGCCGCCTCCGTTGCACGCTCCATGGCAGTGAACGCCGCATCTTCCTTGCCCAACGCGGTAAGAGTGGTCGCCGCCACCTGGTACGCCTCAGCCAGGACAGCGTGCGCTGCTGCCTGGTCACTGCCGTGATGGGCACGAGCCGCAACGCGGGCGTCACGGATGAGCTGGGGCAGCAGAGAGCCGATCGCGCCCATGCGTCCCTCACGACGGATGACCTCCGTCGATCGAAGCGAAGCACGCAGTGCTCCCACGGATGGCGGATCCTCCGCGTCAGGGTCCTCGCCGAGCAGGTCGGACAGCGGTGATACCGCCTGCCTCAGTGCGAGCACGGAAGGGGCGTCACCATCGGAGCGCACTTCAAAAGTAGTTGGCTGCCCCAGTAGCGTGGACGTCTCGACGTCCAGCGCACGGGCCAGCTGGTTCAGCGTGGAAAGCCGCGCCGTCAACCGCCGGTTCTGCTCAAGCTTCCGCACGGTGTCCACCGATACGTTCGCGTGCTCGGCGAGCTGCTCTTGGGTCAGCTCGCGTCGCTCGCGCAGTCGACCGACCCGATCGCCGATGGTCTCGTTTTCGTACGGCATGATCACCCCCGCCAGGTGGATGGTCCGTCAACGCTACGCCGCTGGGGGCGCCGTATACGAGTCTGTCCACCTGGCGGGTGATGACATCACGAAATCCCCTCGCCCGGCCCGAAGGCCAGACGAGGGGGCGAGGCTGAGGGGTTAGCGGGCCAGCACGACCGTGATCTCTGAATCCGGGCAGCCGGTCGCGACCCGCTGGAGCCATGTCCTGATCAGCCTTCTGACGTGTACGACAGACGGAACAAGGCGCGGCTCAGGCAGCGGCCTCGGTGGCGAGGTGCCGGTCGAGGGCGCGGGTCAGACTCTCAGCGGAGGAGACAGGGCCGCCGAGACGGTCGATGCCGGTTTCTGTGTGGAGCAGGAGCGTCGGGTAGCTGTCCGTGCCCAGACGGCGCACCTCGAGGAAGTCAGCCTCGGCCTCGGCGCGGGTGGCAGGGTCGGCGTACGCAGCAGCCACGGCATCAGCGTCCACACCGAGCTGGACAGCGACGTCCCGGTGGACCGCCGGGTCGGAGAGGCTGCGACCAGCCCTGTACCAGGCGCGCTGGAGCGCCGCGGACGCGTCCAGGTCGGTCACGCCGGGTTGCGAGCGCAGGGCGACAAGCGCGGTGGCCGCGTCGGCGGAGTCCATGACGGTCGTACCCTCTGCCAGCATCTTCTCGTACGCCGCCCCGAAGGTGACGCCGGTCAGCTCGGTGATACGGGCGTTCGCGCCGGGGATGTGTGGATAGAACGCGACCGCGCGGGCCGCGTGGCCGGTGAACAGCCCGCCGGACAGCACCCGCAACTCGATCCGCTCGGCGTTGGCCTCGGCGAAGGCGTGCAGTGCGGGGCCGAAGCCGTAGCACCAGCCGCAGTAGGCGTCGAAGGCGTATGTCAGACGCGTTCGGGCAGATGTGGCAGACATCGGAGAGCCTTTCCCTTTTCTGTTCTCCGCGCCATCCGCGGGGAGAACGGTACGTCTTAAGCTAGGAGGTCAAGGAGATGCACGTCGGATACATTGGTGACTGATGATGGTGAAAAACCGACACGAACAGATCGCGGACGTAGGCTTTGCAGCACCGGTCGGCACACCGACCGGGGTGGAGGTCATGTCACTCGCCGACCTGCGGGCGCGGGTGCCGGTACGTCTGGGCGAGGACAGGTTCATGGCGCCGCAGCGCCTCGCCTTCCACCAACTGCTCACGCTCACCAGCGGCGCCCTGTGGCACACGGTCGACTTCACCGGCTACGCGCTCGAGCCCGGTGCCTGGCTTTGGGTGCGCCCAGGTCAGGTGCAGCAGTGGGGGGACATCACACGGGCCGAGGGCACCCTGATCCTCTTCGAGAACGGTTTCCTGGACCCGGCCAGCGCGGCCGCGGCCGACCTGGACGAGCCGCATACCCGAGCCCTCCATATCCCCGACACAGAGGACCGCCAGGCGCTACAGACGGCACTGGCCCACCTGGAACTGGAGTTCCGGTCTCTGGGCCGCCTCCCTCTCGACGTCCATGTGACCGTCCTGCGCCACGTGCTGGCGGCTCTCGTCCTGCGCCTCACCCACCTCACCGCGCAGGTGGGCAGCCCTGCCCCGGAACCCGACGACACGTTCGTGCGCTTCCGTAACGCCGTCGAACGGGACTTCACCCGCACCCGCACCCTCGACGACTACGCCCGCGCCCTCGGCTACTCGCCCCGGACCCTGTCGCGCGCCACCCTCACGGCCGCGGGCGTCAACGCGAAGGAGTTCATCGACCGTCGTGTGATCCTGGAGGCCAAGCGCCTGCTGGCTCATGGAGACGATCCCGCTACCCGGATCGCGGCGCACCTGGGCTTCTCCAGCGCGACAAACTTCAGCAAGTACTTCCACCAGCGCACAGGGCAGAGCCCGATCGCGTTCCGGGTGAACGTGCGCGGCAAGAGCTAAGCCGGTCGGTCGGCGCAGGTCGTGACCGGGGCATCGGCCAGGACACGTGGAGCGCTCCTCCCAGCACCGATCGCGAGAATGTCAGTTTTTCACCATGCGAGGTCGTTGATGTATCCCGGGACGCCTGCCCACTGACCTTAGCTTTGCAGGTGTCGGCCGGACCGAGTCGTGAGGGCCCGCTGACGGAATAGGGAAATCCCTGTCGTGGGGACCATCCATCTCGAAAGGCACCCGCATGTCCTCCGAACTGACCTACACGGTGCACACTGCCGGTGATACCGGCCTGCACAAGTCGTCCGTCCTCATCACCGGTGAACGCGAAGCCCTCCTGGTCGACGGCCAGTTCACGCTGGCCGAGCAGCACAGGGTCCTCGCGGACATCGTCGACAGCGGCAAGGAGCTGACCACCGTCGTGGTCACTACCTCTGACCCGGACTACTACTTCGGCCTCCAGGTGATCCGTGCAGCGTTCCCCCAGGCCCGGATCGTGGCCACGGCGACCACCGTCGAGCGCATCAATGCCAGTTGGGAGGCCAAGCTCGAAACCTGGGCACACCTCGGCAAGAACCTCCCCACGGACATCGTCATCCCTGAGGTCCTGAACGAGAACCGCGTCACCCTCGAGGGCCACACCTTCGAGATCCGCGGCGGACACCCGGACCTGGTCTGGCGAACCGAGTACCTGTGGCAGCCCGAGGACCGAGCCGTCGTCGGCGGAGTCCTGCTCTTCTCCGACCTGCACGTGTGGACCGCCGACACCGCCACCTCGCGTGAGCGCGCCGCCTGGGACGAGGCCCTGGCCGAGATGCAGCGGCTCGCCCCCGGCTACGTCGTGGCCGGGCACCGCTCCGTGCACTCTGCCACCGACGCGTCCGTGATCGCCTTCACCCGTGACTACCTGGCCGCCTTCGAGGAAGAGCTGGCCAGCAACAGTGACGATCCCGAGGCCCTGCGAGCCGCGATACTCCGGCGCTACCCGAACCTCGGCCTGCTGGTCGCCCTCGACCTGGGCTCCAAGGTGGCCACCGGCAAGATGCCCTGGGGCTGACGTTGTTCAGCGGCACCCGTGGCCACAGCCACCGCAAGATCGCCTCACCATCCAGTGACAACCCGCGTCCCACGGCCAGGTACCACTGGGCCGCGGCTGCCGTGGAGTTCGCCCTCACGGGAGTGCTGCTGTTCGTCGTGGTCACCGCCGTGCGCTGGGTGATGGCCTCCCCTCTCGGCGCGCACCTGCCGGACCTGCGTCTCCAGCTCACTGTCGTGGCAGGCATCGTGGCGTTGGCGCTCTGGCTCGCTCTGCGCTCCCTGTGGGGACGGTACTCGGGCGGACACCTCAACCCGGCCGTCACCCTCGCACTATGGGTGACCGGCGCGTTTCCTGGCCGTGACGTCCTGCCCTACGCCGTCGCCCAGCTCGCCGGATCGCTGGTCGGCACCGGCCTGGCCCGACTCGTGTGGGGGACGGTTGTCTCGGGGCCGATGGCGTACGCCGCCGTCGGCCCCGCCCCCGGGTGGACGGCCCCGGCCTTGTTCGCAGCAGAGGCTGGAGCCACGGCCTTGATCATGGGACTGGCCCTGCTCCTCCTGGCCCTGCCGCAGGGAACCCGATGGATCCCGATGGCCCTCCCCCTGGCCGTCGCCGCGGCCATTGTTGCCCTCGGGCCGAGCACCGGCGGCTCCGCCAATCCCGCCCGGCAGCTGGGCCCGGCCTTGTGGGCCGGTCGGACGGACTCCCTGTGGATCTATCTCCTGGCTCCTCCGACCGGCGCCTCCCTCGTTGCCCTGATCGCTCGCTGGAGCACGCTCAACAAGAGGGCCCGGTCCGCCAGTCCACCCACGCATTGAGGTAAAAACCCCTACTCGCTCTGCCGTCCGCATAGGTTGACGGCCCGACGCCGCCCCGGCGATCACCGGGGCGGTGCGTCACTCCGGAAGAAAGTGAGCGTTGCCTGATGCGGCATGAGATGTGGACGAACGTGACCGCTTTGCCGCGGGGCGCGCGATGATGGAGCCATGCGGCCTCAGCCAGTACTCGTCTTCGATGGAGATTGCGGCTTCTGCACCACCTCGGTGCACTTCGCTGAACGACGTCTCCGACCACACTGCGCGTTCGTCCCATGGCAATGCGCGGACCTGCAAACGCTCGGCGTCACCCAAGAACGGGCCGAGCATGAGGTGTTGTGGGTGACTCCAACGGGGACCGTCTATGGAGGAGCTCAGGCTGTCGCGAAGTTGCTGTTGAGTGCGGGCCGAGGATGGTCACTACTGGGTGCGTTGCTCATGCTGCCTCCCGCGCGGTGGGTAGCCCAGGGGGTCTACCGGCTGATCGCGGCCAACCGTCACCGGATGCCGGGAGGGACAGCAGCGTGTGCTCTGCCGAACCATCGGCCCCAGAGCCCGTAGCAGTGGCCCAAGAAGCACCTGCCTGCGTGTGAAGGCACCGGCCGCCGTCCACCGCGGATTCACCGCTCGGCAGGACGACTGCTGGAGCCGGATATCAGCTGGCAGCCCTGAGGGTTGAGGAACGCCGGCGGACAGGCCGGCGGAACGGTGCCGTGACCGGCTGAAGCAAGGGTGCGGAACGCCACCCGATACCACAGGACCGCCAGCCCTCGCATCCCCACTGATGTGGACGCGACATCCGAGGACAAGCCCGAGGTGGCTCGGAACGCACCCCCGGCCACAGCGCGAGCGCGACGCTCAGCGGGCCGCTCGACGCGTCGGCGTTCACCGCACTCGGTCGCCCACGTCGCAGGCGTGACCTCCTGACCCGGACGGCAGGCCGGGCAGTGCGCCCATGCCGTAGGCGGAGAGCGGGCATCTCGAGAGCCGCCGGTTCCATCAGTGCCATCGCCGTGGCGGCCCAGGCTGTCACCGCCCCGCTGTACAGCGTCCTGGGGCCGCAATCACCAGGCAGATCACCACTCTGCTGGTGCTCTCATTGACTTGATCATCACGCTGGCGAAAAATCCTCCCCCGAACGGCTTCGTGATCTCCAATCCAAGACCTTGGATCGTGATTCCAAGCCGCCGGTGAGCATGTTCCGGCCCGGCGCGTCGTCCGCTGGGCGCCTGCCGATTCGCAGTACCCGGCTTCCGCATGTTTCCGGCTCCACGAGTGGAAAGGGCTGCTCTCGTCGATGACATCGTTGCCAAGTTCCGCCTCTTCGGCCGAGGCGGCCCCGGTTTCGCAGCCCTCGTCGGCCCCGTCCAACAGCGAAGCTCGGCTGGCCGATCGGCCACCGCTCTCTTTCGGACAGCGTCGGCTGTGGGCGCTTTCACAGCGGGAGGGGGCCAGTGCCGCGTACAACGAGCCGATGGCCTTCCGGCTGCGGGGGCCACTGGACCGGACGGTGCTGGGTCGGGCGCTGGACACGCTGACCACCCGGCATGAGGCGTTGCGCACCCGGCTGGTGCCGTTCGAGGGCGAGGCATACCAACAGGTCGATCCGGCGGACATCGGCTTCGCGCTGACGGTGGACGACCTGACGGGCTGCCCTGATGCCGAGGAACGGCTGGCCGACCTGTTGTACCGGGAGACGGTGGTGCCGTTCGACATGGCCGCCGAACCGCTGGCCCGTGGCCGGCTGGTGGTGCTCGGCCCGGACCACCACGTGATCGTGCTGACCGTGCATCATGCGATGTTCGACGGTTGGTCCCGGAGCATGATGCTGCGCGAGACCGGCGCGCTCTACTCTGCCCTGCTGCGTGGCGAGCCGGACCCGCTGCCGCCGGCACGGTGGCAGTACACCGACTTCACCCGCTGGCAGCGGACGTGGATGGCCGGTGAGGAACCCGTCGCGCAGGAGGAGTACTGGGCCGGGAAGCTGGCCGGTGTGCCGCCGCTGCTGGAGTTGCCGACCGACCGGCCGCGCCCGGCCGAGCAGGACCACACCGGCGACCGGGTGCACCTGGAGATCGGTCCGGAGTTGACCTCGGCGCTCAAGGCGGTCACCAAGGAGCACCAGGGTTCGCTCTTCTCGACCCTGCTGACCGGCTGGTCGATCGTACTGTCCCGGCTGTCCGGGCAGCAGGACCTGGTGGTGGGCGCTCCTACCGCCAATCGTCGGCGCGGCGACGTCGGCGGCATCATGGGCTTCGTCGTCAACACCCTGGCGCTGAGGGTCGAGTTGGCGGACGCGCCGACCGGCTCGGCACTGCTGCGGCAGGTACGGGCCACGGTCCGGGCCGGGGTGCAGAACGTCGACCTGCCGTTCGAGCGGGTGGTGGAGCTGGTGAACCCGCCGCGCAGCGCCGCGCACACCCCGCTGTTCCAGACCATGCTCGCCTGGGTTCCGCCCATGGAGAAGATGATGGAGCTGCCGGGGGTGACGGTACGGCTGTTGCCGATGCCCTTCGCCCCGGCCAAGTTCGACCTGGTCCTCGCCCTGGAGGAGGCGGACGGACGGATCGTCGGTGATCTGGACTATGCCACCGCGCTCTTCGACCGGGAGGCCGTCGAGCGCCACGTGCGCTACCTGGTCCGGGTGCTGGAGCAACTCGCCCGGGAGCCCGGACGGCCGGTCACCGAGTACGCGCTGCTGGACGAGGCGGAGACCGCCGAGCTGCTGGCCGACTGGGACGCCACCGGTGCCCCGGCGGACGCAAACGCAACGGTGCCCGGCGTCGCCCGGAGGACGGAGCGGACCGCCGAACCGGCCGGGCTGGTCCAGCGGTTCGAGGCGCGGGTGCGATCCGCCCCGGCGGCCACAGCGGTGGTGGACGGCGACCGTCGGCTGACCTACGCCGAGCTCGACCGGCGGGCCAACCGGCTGGCGCACTCCCTGATCGCCCGCGGGGTGCGCCCGGACCAGGTGGTCGCCCTGCACGTCGGCCGGTCGGCCGAGCTGGTGGTCGGTGTCCTCGGCATCCTCAAGGCCGGCGCCGGCTGGCTTCCTCTGGACCCGGGCCAGCCGGCCGAACGGCTGGCCGCGATGGTGGCCGACGCACAGCCGGCCCTGGTCCTCACCGACCGGCAGGGCACGCCGGACGACTGGCACCCGCTGACGGCCGTCGAGGCCGAGGGCGAGCGGGACAGCACACCGGGCATCGCCGTCCCGTCCGCGCATCTGGCGTACGTGATCTACACCTCCGGCTCCACCGGCCGGCCCAAAGGTGTCGCGGTGACCCACGGCAATGTGGTCAACCTCTTCGATCAGTGGCTGGCCCGGTTCGGCGCCACCCCGGGCGAGGCGACCTCGGCCTGGTCCAGCATCGGATTCGACGCCTCGGTGCACGAGCTGCTGCTGCCCCTCACCACGGGCGCCGAAGTCCACCTGGTGCCCGAGGAGTTGCGCGGCGACCCGGCCGCGCTGATGCGCTGGCTCGGCGAACACCGGGTGGTGCAAGCCTTCCTGCCGCCGGCCTACGTGCGGTGGATCGACGAGGACCCGAAGGTCCGGCTGGCCGGGCTGGCGCTTCGCCAGGTGTTGACCGGGGTGGAGCCACTGCCCGAGGCGGCACTGCACCGGATGGCTTCGGCCCTGCCCGGGCTGCGGATCTGCTTCGGCTACGGACCGACGGAAACCACGCTGTACAGCACCGCCTACGTCGACCCGCGGCCGCTGGACCGGCCGTGCCCGATCGGCCGGCCGCTGCCCGGAACCCGGCTCTACCTGCTCGACGAACGGATGCGGCCGGTGCCGCCCGGTGTGGTGGGCGAGGTGTACATCGGCGGGGCGAGCGTGGCCCGCGGCTACCTCAACCAGCCGGAGCTGACCGCCGAGCGGTTCCGCAGCGACCCGTTCGTCACCGGCGGCCGGATCTACCGCACCGGCGATCTGGCCCGCCGACTGCCCGATGGCAACGCCGAGTTCGTCGGCCGCCGCGATGACCAGATCAAGCTGCGCGGCTTCCGGATCGAGCCCGGTGAGGTCGAGGCGGCCCTGCTGGCGCTGTCCGGGGTGCGGGAGGCCGCGATCCTGGTCGACCGCGACCCGGCCGGCGAACCACGGCTGGTGGCCGGCATCGGACGCGGCGAGGCGCAGTCCCGGCAACCGCACGAGTGGCGGGCCGCCCTGGCCGAGCGGCTGCCGGACTACATGATCCCCGCAGTCTTCGTGGAGCTGCCCGCTCTGCCGCTGAACCGCAGTGGCAAGCTGGACCGGGCGGCCCTGCTGGAGCGGGCACGGGCGGCGCTGCCGGCACAGGTCAACACCACGACCCCACGCGACCATGTGGAGATGAGACTGCGCCGGATCTGGTCCCGGCTGCTGCTCCATCCCGACATCGGCATAGCGGACAACTTCTTCGACGTCGGCGGCACCTCCATCTCGGCCATCAAGATGGCTCACGCGATCGGCGAGGAGTTCGGCGAGACGCCGCCGATCCGGGAGGTGATCCGGCATCCGACCATCGAGGCACTCGCCGAACGGCTGCGCCGGGGCGCCTCCGGGGCGCCGGATACCAACCTGATCGAGTTCCGGGCCGGCGCCGGCCGGCGGCGGCTGATCTGCGTCCATCCGGCCGGCGGTACCGCCTTCTGCTATCTGCCGCTGGCCGGCGCGCTCCCGGAGGACATCGGGGTCTGGGGCATCCAGGCCCCGGGCATCAACGCGCATGAGGCGCCGCTTCCCACCGTCGAGGCGATGGCGCAGGCGTACGTGGAACTGATCGACCCCCGCCCGGACGAGTCGTTGCTGCTGTGCGGGCTGTCCTATGGCGGCCTGATCGCGCATGAGATGGGCCGACGGCTGGCGCCGGCCGGCCACTCCCGGTTGAGCGTGGTGCTGCTCGACACCCAAGCCTCCGACGACCCGGCCGAGCGGGCAGCGATCCAGCCGGTGGCGTACGAGGAGTTCACCGAGAAGCTGGTGCGGTTCAACGGCATGTACCCGGGCATCAAGGCCGACCAGCTCTCCCGGTACTTCGAGACCTACAACCACAGCCGGATGACCGCCCGCGCACACCAGCCGCGGCCGACCACCGCCCGGCTGACCCTGATCGAGGCCGCCACGGACGGGCGGGGCGCGTCGGGCCCGCACCCGACCCGCGAGTTCTGGCAGCGGCGGGCCGGCGCGGGACTCGCGGTGGTGCCGCTCGACTGCGGCCACTGGGAGCTGCTGGAGGGAGCGCAGGTGTCGGCGGTGGCCGAGGTGATCGTCGCGGAACTGGCCCGGCTGGACACCGCGGCGCCGGCCCGCCCCGCCGTGCCGTCCGTGGCGCTGGAGCTGTGATGACGACGGCGAGCCCCGGCCCGGCCCCCGCCGAGCGGCCGAGCCCCGGAAGGCCGCCGACCCCGGCCGGGACACCGGCGGACGGGATACCGGCCATGGTGGCGACCGGTCTGGCACACGGCGTTCACCTCCAGGCACGGCTCACCCCTCACGCGATCGCGCTGGTGGACCAAGGCCGCCGATTCAGTTACGCGGCGCTGGACACCGCGGGCGCCGACGTGGCCGCGGCGCTGCGCCGCCACGGGGCGCACCCCGGCGATGCGGTCGCGGTCGGCCTGCCTCGCTCCTGGCAACTGGTCGTGGTGGTGCTCGGCGCGCTGCGGCTGGGCGCCCGGGTGGTACCGCTCGACACGCAGAGCCCACCGGAGCGACAGGCGCACATCCTGACGGACTCGGGCAGCGTCGTGCTGGTGCACGGCACCACAACACCGGAGAATCCACCGGCCACCGTGCGTCCACTGTCGGCGGAGCGGCTGCTGACCGCCGTATCGGACCAGGCCGAGCCGGGCGACGGCCCCGGCCCGGCCACATCGGATCCCCAACCTCGGCAGAGCGGACCGGAGTCCGGGCGGGAACCGGTCACAGAGGGCGCCGTCATCGACGGGTTCCCGGAGCGTCCGGCCGGGCTGATCCTCTACACCTCCGGCACCACCGGGCGGCCCAAGGGTGTGGAGCTGCCGGAGGCCGGCGTGATGCGGATGGCCCTGCCCGGCTGGCTGCGGCTGGAGGCGGGGGCACGCTTCTCCTGCCTGTCCAACCCGGCCTTCGACGCGCTCAACTTCGAGATATGGACACCGCTGCTGACCGGCGGTTGCTGCGTGGTGCTCCAGGACGAGGACGTACAGTCGCCGCACCGGCTCGCCACCGCGCTGCTGCGTGAGCGGATCGACACGGTGCTGGTCACCACCGCGCTCTTCCACGCTGTGGTGGACACCGTGCCCTCCTGCTTCGCCGGCGCGCGACAGGTGCTGGTCGGTGGCGAACAGCTCAACCCGGCCGTGGTGCGGCGCTGGTACGAGCACAACACCGGCGGTTCCACCGTGCTGCGCAACGCCTACGGCCCCACTGAGGTGTGCACCATCGCCCTCAGTCACCCACTCCCCCGGGACTTCGACGCGGACGTGGTGCCGGTCGGCCGGCCGATACCGGACACCGGGGCGCTGCTGGTGGTACCGGGCTCCGAACGCGTCGCCGACCCGGGCGAGGTGGCCGAGCTGCTGCTGTCCGGGCCCGGCGTGGCGAGGGGCTACCGCAACCTGCCGGACGAGACCGCCCGGCAGTTCGTCCGGCTGACCTGGTACGACGGCGGCCGGGAACGCTACTACCGTACCGGTGACCTGGTGCGGGCCGACCCCGACGGGGTGATCACCTATCTGGGCCGGGTGGACCGGCAGGTGAAGGTGCGCGGCTTCCGGATCGAGCCGGCCGAGGTGGAACGGCGGATCGCGGCGCACCCGGCAGTCCGGCAGGCGTATGTCTGCACCCGGGAGCATCCGGAGACCGCCGGACACGAGCTGCTGGCCTACCTGGTGGTCGGCCCGGAACTGGATTTCGAGGAATTCGACCGGCACCTGACGTCCGCCGTACCGGCCTACATGAGGCCGCACCGGATGCACCGGGTCGACGCACTGCCCCTGACCGGCAACGGCAAGGTGGACCGGGCCGCGCTGTTGCGTCGTCCGGACCGCCCGTGGCAGCGCTCCGCCGACGCGAGCCCGGCCGCTCCCGTCACCGCCCGCCAACGCGAGGTGCTGGAGCTGGCCGAGGCAGTGCTCGGCACCTCGGGGCTGCGCCCCATGGACCGATGGATCTCCAGCGGGGGCGACTCCCTGCGGGCTCTGCGGTTCCGCTTCGAGATCCGCCGCCGCTGGGGGCACGAGCTGAGCCAAGCGGCGGTGCTGCACGCCGACTTCGCCACCATCGCCGAGGCGATCGATCAGGCCGGCTCAGGAGCGGAACCGCGCTACCCGGTGCCCGCCCCGCCGTCCGGTGCCACCCGTGGTCCGGCCACCAGCGAGCAGCAGCGGCTCTGGCTGCACCACCAGCGCTTCCCCGGTTCCCGTAGCTACACGGTGGGCCAGACGCTCCGGCTGGACGGCGCGGTGGACCAGGCCGCGCTGCGCCGGGCCCTGTGCGGCCTGGTGGTTCGGCATCCGGCACTGCGTACCGGGTTCGAGACGTCGCCGGACGGTCTGCTGCAAGTGGTGGGTGAGCCGTACGACCCGTGGACCGAGCCGGAGGCCGCGGCGCTCACCGGTGAGGAGGCCACCTCCGCCTTCGCCGACCGGTTCTTCGCCGAGCCGCACGATCTGGCGCGTCCCCGGATGCTGGCCGCTTGCTGGCTGCCGCACGCGAACGGCGGCACACTGCTGCTGCGGCTGCACCACATCGCGGTGGACGGCTGGTCGTTGACCGTGCTCTTCCGCGACCTGTCGGCCGCTTACGCCCAGGCGCTCGGCGCACCGGACACCGCGCTGCCGGAGCTCTCCGCGGCACCCACCCCGCTGGACCACGCCGCCTGGCAGGCCGACTGGCTCGCCGGGGCCGGGTACCAGGCGCTCCGCGCCGAGCTGCGCGAGCGCTGGACCACCGAGGAGGAGCCGGACGAACCGCTGCGGCCTGCCCGCCACCGGGCCGGCCCCGAGGGCCGACTCGTGCACACCGTACTGGGCCCGGACCACCGTGCCGCGGTGGACCGGCTCTGCGGCGAACTGGAGCTGAGCCGCTTCGAGTTGCTGCTCGGCGTGTTCGCCTGGAGCCTGTACGCGGTCACCGGCCGGACCCGGCCGCGCATCGCCACCCCGGTCACCGGCCGTCCTGTGCAGGAGTTCGAGTCGAGTGTCGGGATGTTCGCCAACACCGTGCTGCTCCCCGTGGCGGTCGCCCCGCGCGGCGAGCTGCGCGCCGAACTGCTGCGGCTGGGCGCGGCGGTGCGCGAAATCCTGGAGTGGCAGGATGTGTCGCTCGCCGACGTGCTGGACGACCGTGACCATCCGGCCGGCCGGCCCCCGTTCGACGTGCTGTTCGTCCTGGAGAACACCGACTTCGGCGCGCTGGAGCTGCCCGGGGTCACCGCCCGGCCGGTGTGGCGGGCACCGGCCGAGGCCAAGGTGCCGCTGACCGTCTCGCTGGTGGAACACCCGGACGGCTTCGACTGCCTGTGGGAGTACGCGGCCGACCACTTCACGGCTGCCGAGATCGAAGCCATGGACCGGCTGTGCCGGACCGGACTCGACCTGCTCGCCACCAACGGGTCGGGTACCCCCGTCGAGCTGGCGGCCCCGTACCGGCGCGCGCTGCCGGAGTTCGGGCGCGGCGCCGAGCCGGCCGGCGGCCGGCCCACGGTGGCCGACGGCTTCGCCACCCAGGTCGCCCGGACTCCGGGCGCGTCCGCCCTGATGACTGCGGACGGCCCGGTCACCTACGCACAGCTGGACGTGTGGGCGGCGGGGCTCGCCGGGGAATTGCGCGCCGGTCACCCGCTGGCAACCGGTGGTGAGCGGCAGCGGCATGTGGCGCTGTACATGGAGCCGTCGGTGGAGCACGTGGTGGCGCTGCTGGCGCTCGCCCGGCTCAACTGGACCGCGGTGCCGCTCGACCCGGCCTACCCGGCCGGGCTGCTGCGGCAGATCCTGCGCCAGGTCGACCCGGTGTGCGTGCTCCTCGCGGCGGGCGGCGAGCCGGCGTTCGACGTGGTGGACCCGGGTGACACACCACGCCGGACGGTCACCCTGACGGAGGGCGAGCCGCCCGCCGTACCACTTCCGCCGCACGCCGGCCGTCCGCTGTACACGCTCTTCACCTCCGGCTCCACCGGAGTACCCAAGGGCGTCCAGGTCTTCGACCACACGCTGGCCAACCTGCTGCACTGGCAGGCGGCCGAGGGCGGCCTGGACGCACCGGCCGTGACCCAGCAGTTCTCCATGCTGTCCTTCGACGTCTCGTTCCAGGAGATCTTCACCACCCTGTGCGGTGGTGGCTGCCTGCACCTCGTACAGCGCGGTTGGCGGCAGGACGCCCCGGCCCTGCTCGACCAGCTGGAGTCGGCCGGCGTGGAGCGCATCTTCATGCCGTACGTGGCACTGCAACTGCTTGCCGAACACGCCGTCCACCTGGGCCGCTACCCGTCCCGGTTGCGGGAGGTGGTCACCGCGGGCGAGCAGCTGGTGTGCACCGACGCCATCCGCCACTGGTTCGCCGGTCTGCCGGGGGCCCGGTTGTTCAACCACTACGGGCCGACCGAGACGCACGTGGTCAGCGCACTGTGCCTGGACGGTGACCCGGCACGCTGGCCGGAGCGACCGGCCATCGGCGTCCCGGTGACGGGCGCGCTGCTGCGGGTGGTGGACCCGACCGGCGAGCCGCTGCCCCCCGGTTGCGTCGGTGACCTGCTGATCGGCGGCACCATGGTGTCCCGCTGCTATCTGGGCGACGGCGCGCTGAATCGGGAGCGCTTCGTCGAACTGCCCGGAGCGGGCCTGTTCTACCGCAGCGGCGACCGGGCATCCTTCGGCCACGACGGGCTGCTGCACCACCACGGCCGGGACGACCAGCAGATCAAGCTGAGCGGCCACCGGCTGGAGCTGGGACAGGTGGAGGCGGCGCTGCTGCGCCACCCGAGGGTGGTGGGCGCGGTGGTGGTCCCGGAGGACGGCGGGCTGACCGCCTGCCTGGAGTGCCGCGATGACACCCCGTCAGCCGAGGAGCTGGCCGACCACCTGGTGCCGCTGCTCCCGCCGCACGTGCGCATCGACCGGTTCCGTCGTCTTCCATCGCTGCCGCGTACCCCGAGCGGCAAAGTGGACCGCCGGACAGCGCTGCGCACCCCCGGCGAGGAGCTGCGGCGCGCCCCGTCCGACGGGCAGCACTCGCAGCGAGAGAGCGAACTGGCCGCCACGTATCAGACGGTGACCGGTGTGCCCATCGGCCCGGACCAGACATTCTTCGAAGCCGGCGCGTCAAGCCTGGCGCTGATGCGCTTCCATCTGCGGTGCACCACCGCCCTCGGCCTGCGGTTCCAGATCGCCGACCTCTTCGAGCATGTAACGGTGCGTGCACTGGCCCGCTTCCTGGACGGCACGGGGCCGGGCCGCTCCGGCAAAGGCGCCGCGGAGCTCACCGCACAGGCTCCCGGGACGCATGCCGACCGGGCTCCGCTCGAGTACGCCGGGCCCGGCGCGTCATCGGCCGAGGCGGCGGGCCAGGAGCCGATCGCGGTGGTCGGGATGGCGGTGCGGCTGGCCGGTGCCCCGGACCTGCGGTCCTTCTGGGAGCTGGTCCGGAACGGCGGCCGTGGCATCGAGTACTTCGAAGCCCCGGACGGGCTGGTGGGGGCACGCAGTCAGATGGACGGGCTGCTCGACTTCGACCCGGAGCACTTCGGTATCAGCCGGCAGGACGCCCGGCTGATGGACCCACAGCAGCGGCACACGCTGATGACCTGCGTCGAAGCGCTGGCGCACGCCGGCATCGCCGACACCTCGGCTCTTCGGGTCGGGCTGGTGGCCAGTGCGGGCGAGAACACCTACTTCCAGTCCATGCTCCGGCAGACCGACCCGGACCGGCTGCCGGACGGTTTCCAGCTCGCGCTCCACCACGAGAAGGACTTTCTGGCCACCAAGGCCGCCTACCACCTCAACCTGACCGGCCCCGCGTTCACCGTCCAAGCGGCGTGCGCCAGTTCGCTCTTCGCGGTGCACGTGGCCACCGGGATGCTGCGGCAGGGCGACGCCGACGTGATGCTGGCCGGCGGGGTGCTGGTGGACACCGGGCTGAGCGACGGTTACCGCTACCGGCCGCAGCACATCTACTCCGTGGATGGTCACTGCCGGTCCTTCAGCGATGACGCCACCGGCACCGTCGGCTCCTGCGGGGTCGGCATGCTGGTACTCAAGCCGCTGAGCCTGGCCCGAAGAGCCGGCGATACGGTCTATGCGCTGGTCACCGGGTCGGCGGTGAACAACGACGGCTCGGACAAGCTCGGTTACAGCGCCCCCTCGCTCGCCGGCCAGCGCGAGGTGATCCGAACCGCCCTGCGCCGCGGCGGACGTACCGGCGCCGACCTCGGCTACGTCGAGGCGCACGGCACCGGCACCCGGCTCGGCGATCCGGTCGAAGTCGGGGCGCTGCGCCAGGCGTTCGAGGTACCGGACTCCGGCCGTACCGCGCTGAGCTCGGTCAAGAGCCAGATCGGGCACCTGGGCGCGGCAGCCGGCGTGGTCGGGCTGATCCGGGCGGCACTGTCCGTCCACCATGGACTGATACCACCCACCGTGGACTTCCGCGCCCTCAACCCGCAGCTCGGCCCCGACCCGACACCGTTCTACATACCGACCACGGCACGGCCCTGGCCTGCCGACCGGCCACGGGTGGCGGCGGTCAGCAGCTTCGGCATCGGGGGCGCCAACGCGCACGCGCTGATCGAAGCGGGCGAGCCGGGACGGCCGGTCGACGCACCACCGCCCTGCCTGCTGCTCTCCGCCTCCAGCGAAGTGGCGCTGGGCGCCGACGCGGACCGGATCGCCGCATACCTCGCGGAGCGCCCGGAGGCGTACCCGACGGTTCTGCGGCATCTCCAGGCCGGCCGGCCCGCCCGCCGCTGGCGGATCGCGGCGGTCTGCCCGGACCCGGCCTCGGCGGTGCGGTGGCTGCGCACCGCTACCGCCATCGCGGTACAGCCGGGCGCCGAGCCGGTCCAGGCGGCGGACCGCAGCGCACCGAGTCTGGTCGCCGACTGGCTGGCCGGCCGACCGATCGACTGGCCGACGGGGCCGGCACAGGCGCCATGGGACTTCCCTCCCCCTGCCTTTTCCCGGGCGGAGTACGGCATCGAACGGGCAGCGTCCGCACCGGTGTTGACCGGTACCACCTGGCCGACACGGCTGGCCGAGGAACAGTGGCTGCACCAGCCGCACTGGGTCCGGTTCCGCCGGGCGGCGGCCACCGCCTCGGCGGCTGCCTCCTACCCGCTGGTACTGGTCACGGACGGCCCGGCCGACCCCGGGGAGGTGCGAGCGCTGCGCTCGGTCCGTTCGCGGGTGGTCCTGGTGGCCGCGGCGAGCGGGTTCGCCCGGCTCGGCAACGACTCCTACTCGGTGGACCCGGCCGACCCGGCCTCGCTCGGCGCACTGCTGGACGCGCTGGGCGACCTGGGCGCCGTGGACTGGCTGCACGCGTTGCCGCTGAGCGTGACCGGCCCGGTCGACGCCGACCGACTGCACCGGGCCCGCCGGGCCTGCCTGGACGCTCCGGCCGCACTGGTCCGGGCGGCGGCGGGCCGGACCGGTCTCACCCTGCGCCCGGTGTGGCTGTCGTACCGGGCCCGACCGGTGGACGGTCCGGTGGACCGGCCCGAGTTGGCGCTGCTCGCCGGTGTCACCGAGGTGGCGCCACAGGAAGGCGCCACCGCCGGGCACTGGATCGACCTCCCGGCCGCCGCGCCGACCGACTGGGCGGCGCCACTGGCGGTGCTGCTGGCCGCCGACGGGCACCTGCCCGCGCACCTGGCGCTGCGCCACGGCTACTGGTGGCGGCAGGACACGGTGCCGGTACCGGCACCGTGTGACCACGTGGTGGTGCCGACCGAGGCGGACACGACCCACCTGGTATTGGGCGGCACCGGCGGAATCGGCGCCACGGTCGCCGGCTGGCTGCTGGAACGGACCCCCGGCCGGGTGCTGCTGCTGGCCCGGCGGCCGGAACTGCCGGACTCACTGGTGCCATGGGCCGACCGGATCGAGCTGGTCGAGGCCGACCTGGCCACCGACTCCCCGGATCGGCTCGCCTCGCTCGTCGCCGGCCGTACCGAACGGCTGGACACCGTGGTGCACGCGGCCGGCGCAGGCACCGGAGGGCTGATCGCGCGCCGCGATGCCGCCGCGGCGCACACCGGCTCTGCTGCCAAGCTGAACGGCGCGCTGCTGGTGGAGCGCCTGGTCGAGCGATTCCGGCCGCAGCTGGCCGTCTACTGCTCCTCCATGGCCGGGACGCTGGGCGGGGTCGGCCAGCTCGACTACGCCGCGGCGGCCGGGGTGCTGGACGCCTTCGCCCACCACCAGCCGGACGGCGGTGGGACGACGCTCCGGCTGGCCATCGGCTGGGACGTGTGGCGGGAGGCCGGGATGGCGCTGCGTGCCCCGGCCGCGGATGTCCGCCACCAGGCTCATCTGGCGGTCGGGTTGACGGTGGCGGAGGGCCGTCGGACCCTCACCCGGGCGCTGGCCGCGCAACTGCCGCAGGTGCTGGTCTCCACCACCGAACTGACGGCGTCCCGCGCCTTCTACGCCGGGCCCCCGCCCGCCCCGGCCCCCACCGCGGCCACACCGGACACCACCACGGCGCCGGACACCGGCGGTTCACGGCAGAGTCCCACGGAGAGCCGCGGTGAACCCGCCGGGCTGTTGGGCGACTGGCTGTGCGAGTGGCTGGGGCTGGACACCCTCGACCCGGACGCCTCGCTCTACGACCTGGGCGCCGACTCGCTGACTCTGCTGGACCTCATCGGCGAGATGAAGCGCCACTTCGACGTAGAGCTCGATCTGGCCGAGCTGAGTCACCAGGTTTCCCTGACCGAGGTCCTGACCTTGCTGGACCGGGCCCGCTCCGCGGCGTCCGCCTCCTGCGCCACGACCGGGGCAGCCGATGACGTCCCGGCGGCCGGATCGCAGGTCACGCTCGAGGTGTGGCAGCAGGGCACCGGAACCGAGGTGCTGTGCCTGGTGCACCCGGTCGGCGGAGACATCCAGGCCTACCGCGCGCTGGCCGCGGGGCTCGACCCGCGGCTGACCGTGACATTGATCGCCGACCCGGCGTTGCACCGGTCCGGCGGCCCGGAGTGGACCATCGCCGAGCGGGCCCGCCAGTACCACGCGGCACTGGAGACGCGCTTCCCGGCCGCCGGCTGGCACCGGCAGCTGGCCGGGTGGTCGTTCGGCGCCTGGGTGGCCGTCGGCATGGCCGCCGAGGCGGAAGCGGTCGGCCGACCCGTGGCCGCAGTCCATCTGCTGGACCCGCCGCCGCCCGGTTCCGGCCGGCTCTACCAGACGTACGGCGAAGGGGAGTTGCAAGCACTCTTCGCGCACGAGCTGGGAGTCGGCAGCGGCGGCCGGGACGGCGAGGCGGCCCGGGAGTACGCCGACCGGCTCACCCGGCGCTGCCTGGCCAACCTTCGTGCCATGGCAGAGCACCGGCTTCCGCTGCTGACCACCACCCCGGCCCGGGTGTGGCTGGCCCGGCTCCCGGTGCCGGGCCTGCCGTCGCTCGGCTCGCCCGCGGAGCAGCGCGAGCTGTGGCGGCCTCACCTCACCGCACCGAGCGACTGGGAGGAACGGGAGACCACCCACTACGGCCTGGTCCGACCGCCCCACGTAGCGGCGGTGACGACCGCGGTCAACGCTGTCCACCGCGATGTGGAGGGTCAGCTCTGACGTGCGCACCGGCCACCCGCCCGTCCATCCGGCGTCCCACCCGGAGGCCCCTCATCGCATCCCTGCCAGGCGTTGTCGGCACGTTCGGCCCGGCGCTGCCGGACCCACGGCATGAACCGGTACGAGTCCGAGCCCGCGCCACCCGGTCCATGCCGCGATGCATGCCGGACACGGGCTACGGGGTACTCCCGTCGCCCACCGGTGACATCCGCACCGCCGCGGTGCCGCGCCCGTGGCCGTCCTGGGCGTACGGCCGCAGCGTGCCTCCGGAGGAGGCACGGCGGGACGGAACGGCTTCCACGATCCGTACCGGCCGCCCGCCGGTCCGGACGCCCGTCGGCCCGGACGGCCGCCCTACGGCCGGGACAGACGCCCGCCACCGGGACCACTGGAATCCCGCCACCAGCCGGACCGTCCTGTCCGAACCGCTCGACACCAGTCCGTGACCGCACTGCCACGACCGACCGCAACCATCCGACCGCCCCACCCACCATCCGCCGGACTCCGGCCGGGCGACCGCCCGGAAACGGCAGGGAGAGCCATGGAAGAGTACGAACTCGACGCCATCAAGCGGATCACCACCCGGCCACAGGCCGAGTACCGGACCATCGAGGTCGCGCCGATCACCCCGATCATCGGTGCCGAGGTCTCCGGTCTGGACCTCACCCGGAAGCTGACCGAGGAGCAGCTGACCGAGGTCCGCCGCGCGTTCCTCGACCACCACGTGCTGGTCTTCCGCCAACAGGACATCACCTTCGATGACCACAAGCGGTTCGCCGGCCACTTCGGCGAACTGCGTCCGGTCAACCCGCCGCCGGAGGGCGACCCGTACATGCTGGAGATCCGCACCAGCCCCGAGGCGAACAACGTGGCCGGCAACGGCTGGCACACCGACGGCAGCGCGGACCCGGAGCCATCGCTCGGCTCGATGCTGCACATCATCCAGACACCCGAGCCGGGCTGCGGCGGCGACACCATGTTCGCCAACATGTACCTGGCCTACGACATGCTCTCCCCCACGATGCGCGGGCTGCTGGACGGGCTGACCGCCGTGCACGACGGCGGGCTGCCGTTCAAGCAATACACCCTGCCCCCGGACTACGTGGTACCGAAGTCCGAGCACCCGCTGGTGGTCCGGCACCCGGAGACCGACCGCCGGGTCCTCTACGTCAACCCCGCCTACACCGACCGCATCCCGCAACTGTCGGCCGACGAGAGCCGAGCGGTGCTGGACCTGCTCTTCAAGGTGGTCGCCCAACGCCCGTTGCTCTGCTGCCGGGTGCGCTGGGAGCCCAACACCCTCGTCTTCTGGGACAACCGCTGCGTCCAGCACCACGCGCTCTACGACTACCACCCGCACACCCGCTACGGCCGCCGGGTGGCGATCAACGGCGGCCCGCTCAAGAGCTGAGCCGACGGCAGATCAGGCTTCGGCTCCCCGCGGGGTGCCGAAGCCGTTCCTTTTCCCAGACCTCCGCGGTCCAGGACGCCGACGCCCCCCGCCACGCCCCCTCTTCACCTCTTCCCCCTGAGAGATTTCCTGCCATGCCCAGAGCCGAGTCCGGCTTCAGCGTCCTGTCCGACGACTTCGCCGCCACCCCCTACCGGTACTTCCCCGGGCTGAGGGAACGTGCACCGGTGCACTACGAGCCGACGATCGACAGCTACTTCCTCTCCCGCTACCAGGACGTGAAGCGGGTGCTGACCGACCATCAGGCATTCAGCACCGAGACGCTCCAGGTACGCGCCGAGCCGGTGATGCGCGGACCGGTCCTCGCCCAGATGACCGGGGCCGAGCACACCGCCAAAAGAAAGATCGTCGTCCGGGGCTTCACCGGGCAGGTCCTGCACGACCAGATACGCGCCGTCCACGCCAACGCCGCCGAGCTCATCGCGCCTTTCCTTCCCCGGGGCCGGGTGGACCTCGTCAACGACTTCGGCAAGCCCCTCGCCATCTACGTGACGGTCGACATCCTCGGCCTGGACAAGAAGGACTGGCAGCAGATCGCCGCCTGGCACAGCGGGGTCGCCGAGTTCATCACCAGCATCACCCTCACCCCTGAACGCCGTCGGCACTGCCTCGACTGCGCCGAGCAGTTGGAGGCCTACCTCGTCCCGCTCATCGAACAGCGGCGCCGCCACCCCGGCGAAGACCTCATATCGAAGCTGTGCACCGCCGAGTTCGACGGCATCACCATGAGCAATCGCGACGTCACCGCGCTGATCATCAACGTTCTGGCTGCCGCCACCGAGCCCGCCGACAAGACCCTCGCCCTGCTCATCAAGCACCTGATCGACCACCCCGAGCAGATGGCGCAGGTCCGCCAGGACCCGAGCCTGCTGCCCGCCGCGATCGCCGAGACCCTGCGGTACACACCGCCGGTCCAGCTCATTCCCCGCCGGTCGGAGAAGGACGCCGTGTTCGCCGGCGCCACCGTCCCGGCAGGTGCCACCGTCTTCTGCATGATCGGCGCGGCCAACCGCGACCCCGAAGCCTTCACCGCCCCGGACACCTTCGACATCCACCGCCCGGACCTGGGCACCGCCCGCTCCTTCACCGCCGCCGCCCAGCATCTGGCCTTCGGCACCGGACTCCACCAGTGCGTCGGTGCGGCCTTCGCGCGCGCCGAGATCGAAACCGTCGCCGCGATGCTCCTCCCCATACTGGATCAGGTCCGCTACAGCCCCGGCTTCCGCTACCGGGAGACCGGCCTGTACACCCGCGGTCCCGCCTCCCTGTCGCTGGACTTCACCCCTGTCCACGAAGGCGTCCCGGACCGCGACTGGCAGGTCTGATCGGAGAGGTGACGGCGGCCCACAGCCGGGCCCTGCCGCCGACCTGCGCCGACAAGCACCGCCGCAGCGGCGGAGAAGGGGGAGACCGGGCCGTGCTGTCGTGCGAGTGCGTGGGTGATGCCGCGCGTGGATCCGGAGCCGTAGAGGGCTAGGGCTGAGCACCGGTGGCAGGCTCCTCGTGGACAGGTGCGGACAGGGCTGGACAGTCAACGCCCCTGCTGGGCATGGAAAGTGGACACCGCCCGACACGAGGCTGTGCGCCATGAACCTTGGCCGCACGAAGGACGAGGCACGCGCCACCAACGAGGACGACGGTTACCTGCTCACGTCCTCTCCGACCTCAAGTAGGACGCCTCGCAGCTGCTGGTCCTGGACGCCGCCGGCCTCGACCGGATCGTCACGGTCCCTCTCCCCCGCCGCATGACCGCTGGAATCCACGGCTCCTGGATCCCCGACAGTGCCCTGGGACACCGGCGAGGACCGACCCACACCGTGCCGGAGCGCGGCACAGCCGGGGACGACCGTCGGCAAGCGGCTCGCTCCGGGCTGATCTCCCGGAGCCGCCCACCCCCCTTCGGGGACGGTGACTCTCGGTCAGGTCCCCGCCCCCGCACGGCCCGGCTGCCGCACACCGGCCCGAGCCGCCCGTGCTGTTCCCGAACCCCTCACTCACATCCCCAAGCCACCCTGGAGGATTCCCCCATGTCCATCGCAGCCCCCGACTCTCCGGTCGCTGCCAGTGCCACCCCGAGTCGTCTCGTGAACGAGGTCGACAACCGCGCGGCCTACGTCAGCTTCGGACTCGCCTACCTGCTCGGACACGGCGCCGCCGCAGTCTCCCAGGGCGACAGCCCCTTGCTCGGCCTGCCCGGCTGGCTGCCCACCACACTCCTCGGAATCGGGCTGGCAACCGGCATCACCCAGGCCACCGTCGCCGCCCTGCGAGCCCAACGCGGGGCTTCCGGGCCGGACGTCCTTTCCGGCAAATTGCTCGGTGCCTCCTGGATCGCCGCCTTCACCGCCCTGTTCCTCGCCATCACCGGCCTGACGTCCGCCCTCGACATGCCAGAACTGCAGTCCATCCTCTGGCCCGCCGGCTCCGGTCTCATCGTCGGCCTGCTCTACCTCGCCGAAGGCGCCGCACGCCGCAACCTGCTGCACTACAGCCTTGGCGTCTGGCTGGCTCTGACCTCCACCGCGGCGCTCTTCCTCGGCACCCCTGGCCTCTACTGGGTCCTCGCCATCGCAGTCGGCGGCGCCTACGCCCTCGCCGCGGCCCTCGAACGCCGCCGCCTCGTACAGCACGCAGGGCATCCCCAGCACTGACCTGCGCCGCTACTGCGGGATCAGCCTGCCACGCGCCATCCCGAACGTTCTGGCGGCCCCACGACGCGAACGCGCCCGCATCCGCAGCGAGAGGCACATCCGCTGAGGCGCCCGGCCAAGCACGTCCTGCCCGGCTGTGGGCACCTGCTGCCACTGGAGGCCCCCGCCGAGGTTGCGGCGCGGCTGGAGAGCTTTCTCGCCAACCTCGACACATGATCCTCGGCCAAAGCACCGGCATGAGGACGCAGCCTCCGCCCTGGTCGGCAAGGGACGCAATGCCTACCCACTGGCGCTCGGGTGCAGAGGGCTCGGGCCTGCCTCCGACAACGTCATCCCGCTGCCCCGACCGATAACTTGCTCAGAACTGCATGCCACCGCTCAGGTCACCCCGAAGAAAGGCCAAAAGTTTGAGGGATTGATTCAGCTCGTAGGAGTGGGCTTCGGGCCGTTCTCTGGCCAGTTCGAGGCGGATCCTCACGGCTTCGCTGATCACGGCCAGTGCCTCATCCCGCCGCCGGGAAGCGTTCAGGCATACGGAGAGGTTGTGCAGGCTCTTGGCGAGACTGGGCCGGAACGCGGAGGGCAGCGCCGTCACCAGCTCGCGCTGGATCTCCACGGCCTCGCCAGCCGCTGCCAGCGCCTCGTCCCACCGACCGAAGGCGGCCAAGTCACTGGCGAGGTTGGTCAGGCTGGACGCAAGCCCGGGACGATGCGCATCAGGCTGTACCGCCGCCAGCTTCCGGTACATCTCCACGGCCTCCCTGGTCGCGGCCAGCGCCTCGTCCTGCCGGCCAAAGTTGGCCAAGGTACTGGAGAGGTTGACCAGGCAAACGGCAAGCTCGTGCCTGAATGCGTCGGGCCGTGTCGCCACCAACTCCCGGTAGATATCCACCGCTTCGCTGATCGCCGTCAGCGCCTCCTGCCGCTTCCCCCGGCGCTGCAGAATGGCGGCCAGGTTGTTCAGACTTCCAGCGAGGCCTCCCCGAAACTGGTCGGGCCGCCTCGCGACCAGCTCTCGGTAGATATCCACCGCTTCGCTGATCTGCGCAAGCCCTTTCTCCCACTGCCTGAGGGCCGCCAGGTCTCCGCCATGGTTGTCCAGGCTCGTGGCGAGGTGGCACAGCACGATGTCATCGGGCTGCTGTGCGGCGACTTTCCGCTGGATTTCCACTGCCTCGCTGACCGCGGCCAGTGCTTCCTTGGTCTGCCCGTGGATGCTCAGTAGAGCAGACAGGTTGTTCAGACTTGAGGAAAGGTCCGGCAGGAACGTGGCGGGTTGTTTCGCGGCCAGTTTTCGGCGGATCTCCACCGCTTCCCGCAAGGCGGCCAGAGCCTTGTCCCACTGCCCCAACCTCTCCAGCCGACTGGACAGATCGTGCAGAGCACCGGCCAGGGCCGGCTGGGCTTCGGGGTCACCGTGGCTGCGGGCTTGGTAGTGGTCAGCGATGAGCCGGCTGAGGTGGGTGGACCAGGAGCTGAGGCTGTAGCTGGTGGCGGGCAGCCGCCGGGCGAGCTGTTCCAAGTCCGCGAACGTGGTGCGGGATGAGTCGGTGATCTGCTCGAGGGCATCCAGGAGGGGTCGGGGTGCCTCTGCCTGGGTGGCGACGTCGACGGCCGGGCCGGCGAGTACGGCGGAGTGCCGCACGCACAGCGCGGTCAGGTGCTGGTCGAGCTGGTGGTCGAAGACGGGGTGGGCGGCGGCCCGGGTACAGATGGTGAGCAGATGGGTGGCCTGGCGGTCGGTGGCACCGGGAACGACGTGGTCGGGCAGGCCGGGGCTGTCCAGCAGATGCCGGCCGAGGAATCGCTCAGCCAGCCGGTCCGGCTGCGGGCTGCCCCAGGGCGCGCCAGGTGCCGGTGGGTAAAGTGCGGCGATCCAACCGAGTACGGCACCCAGCCGGTCGCCTGGCTGGTCGGCCAGTCCGGGGACCCTGCGCAGGAGACCTTCACCCTGAAGGTGCGTTTCCGCGCCGAGGAAAAAGGCGGCGGCCAGGGCGTCGGTGAGCGTGGCCATGGTCAAGTTCGGGTGCAGTCCGCGTGCAGTGGCGGCGTTGGTCCAGTAGCGGCGCTCATGAGCCAGCAGCCGGTCCTCCACACCCCGACCGTCGGCCGGTGGCGCCTCGTTCCCCGGGCCGTCGGCCCGCATCTGGCCGGCAGCGTCCAGGAGGTCGGCCAGAGCGGTCATGTGCAGGGTCAGCGCGATCTCCATGCCGGGGCCTTCCAGAACCGACGGCTGGCCATCCGGGTACGTTCCGCCTGCGGTGAGGCGGGCGGCCAAGCCCGGCCAGTCGTGGTCCTGCCAGCCGCGCACCCGAGGCAGCTGTCCCGCGTAGCCGCGCACGGCTTCCCGGTAAGCCTCAGTGCGGGAGGCTCCGGGCTCGGCTTCCAGCGCGGGCAGTCGCACCGCCGCGGCGCCGTCCAACAGTTCCTCAGCGACCGGGGTGGCGGCCTGCAGTGCCTGCCACCAGTCACCGGCGGTGCGCGCCAGCAGAAGCAGCTTGAATGGTTGGCCGCCCCTGTGCCGGGCGGCAGCTTCCACAAGCGCGGTCAGTTGTGCAGTGCGGGTTTCGGCGTAGTCGACCACGACAAGGAGCGGCACGGCAGCGGCCGCCAGTGCGGCCAGGGATCCGCCGTCCGCGTCGGCACGCAGCCACAGTGTGGTCCATCCTTCGGTGGCCAGCACATCGGCCACGTGCTGGGCCAGCCGGGTCTTGCCCTGCCCGCCGGGGCCGTGCAGCAGCCGGGCGCCGAAACCCCCCTCCTCGCAGAAGGCGCGCAGATCCCCCAGCACGGCGGTTCGGCCGCGGAAAGGCACTACCTGGCGGCGGGCCCGCAGTAGGGCGGCCGGCGAAGCGAGCAGGCCTTGGGCTGCCGGTTCCGATGGCTCCACCAGCTGTTGCCACTCCACCGGTTCGAGCGCCACGCCGGTCTCCGGCCCGTACTCCGCCAGGACGGTACGAAAGGCCGCGTCCCGCATCAGCACCCACACCGGGACCGCCTCCAGGTGGGCGTGGTCACGGTCGGCCGGGTCGCAGGCGATGACGCCGGTCAGCAGATCACCGCAGAACAGCGCAGCGCCCGACATCCCGGCCCACGGCGAGCCCCCGTCACCGGCCGGTACCGGGGGATGCTGGGTCAGGCTCATCACGTACCGGTTCCCGACGTAGCGGTCGCCAGGGCTGAGCGTGCCCGAGGGTTGAAGCGTGTCCACGGCACGGCCGGGGCGCTGCACCACCTCCGGAATTCCCCATGCCTCACACGGGGTGGCGGGCCGGTGGGTGACCAGACGGCCCCAGCGGTCCCACGCGCCCGGCGGAGGCGCCCAGGACGGGTCATCGATACGCACCAGAGCGGCGTCGTCGCGCCCACGCGGGGTACCACGCCAGACCACGGTCCCGTGCCAGGACAGCTCCTTGCCGGGCCGGAACAACGATACGGCGCCGTCGCGCTCGGGCGTCGCATGAGCGGACGTCAGCGCAAGCCGCGGCCCAACCACGTACCCCGAACCGCGACTTCCACCGTGTTCGACCGCTAGCACTCGCATCCGGTCCATCCAACGTCCCCCTGGTATCTGTGCCGCACCGTGCTCAGTCCTCAAGGTGCCCGGAGACGTCTCCTGGCCCCGGCTCCTGGCCGGCGCCGCCGTGGACGAACAGGTCGCCGCCGTCAGGCCGCTGCGGGGTAAGCGTGACCATCACCCGATGCGTGCGGCCCCGGGCCAGCGCCGTTTCTGCGTCGCCGCTCAGCACCCATGCCTTGAAACCCGCCTTCGCTTTGGCGTCCGCCCGCAGCTCCACTGCGAACTCCAGCTCCACCGGCCCGACACGGAACGCCAGATCCGCACCCGCCCCACGCGCCGCGGCAGCCAGCAGCTCGTCCCGCACCGCCGCCACCGCATCCGCCAATTCGATCTCCTTCACACCACGCCCCCTTGTTCCCGCGTTTAGGCACCCCGCGCCCATCTTCCGGGCTGTGACGCTCTCACAACTCACCGTACCCACGCTCGCCTCTTGCGAAAGTCACTTCATGGACCAGCGGCGTGAGTCGACCGCGCCGGCCCTCGGGCAGCGCGCAAGACACCGCCACGGTTCTCTGATGGGCCGACGGACCCGGTGTCTGCGGCGCCCCTGACGCCGCCGGGAACTCGCCCGGCGATCGCCACGCGCGGTACGGCGATTCGGCGCTCTGCGGGGTTGGCCTCGGCTTAGGCTCCGGGCGCGGGGGCGGTTGGGGCGGCAGGAGCAGCGGCCTTCGCTGCCTGGGCCGACGCACGCAACAGGGCCTCGGGAGACATGTATGGAGTGGTTGATCTCGCTGGCAGGGGTGACCCTGGTCATGGCCGCCCTGCGAGATCTGTTCCATACGCTCTGGCATCCCAGCCGCCACGGCGGCCTGAGCCGACTCGTCATGACGGCGCTGTGGAAACTGGCCCGGCATGTGCGTGCGCGCGGGCGTGTGGTCGGGCTGGTCGGGCCACTGGCCATGGTGACGGTGGTCGGCATGTGGGCGGTCATCATCATCCTGGGCTGGGCCATCATCTACTGGCCCCACATGCCAGGGGCGTTCACCTTCGCCCCTGGTTCCAGGGCGGCGGAGCAACCGGCGCTGCTGGACTCCGTGTACCTGTCGCTCGTCACGGTTGCCACCCTGGGGCTGGGGGACGTCGTCCCCGCCGACGGCTGGCTGCGTTTGGTCTCGCCGCTGGAGGCCCTGGTCGGCTTCGTCCTCCTGACGGCCACGGTCTCCTGGGTCCTTGAGATCTACCCGGCCCTGACCCGCAGGAGGGCCCTGGCGGTCCGACTGGCGCTCCTGCGCGATACAGATCCGACGACTGGGCAGCTCGACTGCGTTGTGGGGGCCTTGCTGCTGGACAGCCTGGCCACTGAGGTCGTGCGCGTCCGTATCGACTTCACCCAGTACGCGGAGGCCTACTACTTCCACGACGGGGAAGACCACTCCTCCTTGGCGGCCACGGTCGGCTATGCCGCTGACCTTGCCCAGCGTGGGCAGGCAGCCCGGCGGCCGGATGTGCTCCTGGCCGGCGACCTGCTCGCCGACGCGCTGAAGGACCTGGCTGCCATCCTTGACCAGCGTTTTCTCCACACCGGCGGCACACCGCAGGACGTTTTCGCCGCGTACGCCGCCGACCACGGCCGCGGCCCGACGCAGTCCTGACGCCTTTCTCCGGGTCTACGCGAACGTGCGCCGGTTCCTGTGGATCAACCTGCTCACCCACGGCCTGCCCGGTGTCGCTCTCGGTGCCGAGCCCGTCGCCCCGGACACGATGCGCCACTCGCCCCGGCCTCCCGAGGGGAGCGTGCTGGGTGCCGGCCTGTGGCCGAGGATCCTCGTCATGGGAGCCTTCGTGGCCACGGTGACCCTCGCGGCCGGCGTCCGGGCCCGGGAAACCGGTCGCCCCTGGCAGTCCAGGATGTTCCTGGTCCTCTGCGCCACGCAGCTCGGCGTGGCGCTCGGCTCCCGGGCTCGCCCGGGCAGCCTGGCCAACCCGTCTCTGCTGGTCACGGTTGCCATGGCACTGAGCCTCCAGGCAGCCGGTGTCTCTCTGCCCGCCTTGCGGCACCTCCTGGGTACGGAGCCACTCCCGCCCACCGACCTGGCCATCGCCTGCGCGCACGGCTTCGCACCACGGCGGTGCCGTGGCACCCGGTTCCCCGGCATGCGTACAGGATGCGAAGAATCCACACTGGCCTGAAGGAGTACCGGTCGGGGCCGGGGCCAGGCCTTACGGGGCTCTCCCTGAGCACATCGCGACGCTCGAAGGAGACGACCATGACCACAGCACGGGAAATCATGCACGTCGGTGCCACCTGCATCCAGGAGAACGAGACGCTGGAAGCCGCGGCGCGCACGATGAATGAGCTGGACGTCGGAGTCCTCCCGATCTGCGGACCGGACGACCGGCTCCACGGAATCATCACTGACCGCGACATCGTGGTGAAGTGTCTCGCCAAGGGCAAGGACCCCAAGACGATGCCCGCGGGCCAGCTCGAGCAGGGCAAGCCCATCACGATTGACGCCGATGCCGACGCCGGCCAAGTCCTCCGGACCATGGAGGAGCACAAGATCCGGCGCCTGCCGGTCATCGACAACCATCGCCTGGTCGGCATGATCAGCGAAGCGGATCTCGCACGTCGCCTGCCGGATGAGCAGGTGGGCCACTTCGTCGAGGCCGTCTGCGCGACTGCCTGAGCACTCGGCCGAGCGCCGGTTCGTCACGGGAAGGCGGCGTGCCGCGACCCGCGGCTCGGGCGATCCGTCCAGACGTGGCCGTTGGTCGGTGCCATCGTCCCGACGGCACCAACATGGTCCCCGGCGTACCCCCGGTGTTTTTCATCCCTTGACGACGCCGAGCGGCACCAGGCGGACGACAAGCCGGGCCAGTCCCGCGCCCTCGGTGGCGGCGGCCACGGTGTCGATGTCCTTGTAGGCGTCCGGGGTTTCTTCGGCGAGCCCGCGCCAGGAGGACGGTCGGACGGCGATGCCGTGGGCCTCCATCTCGCCGCGCAGTTGCTCGCCCCGGACCCGGCGCAGTGCCTGGTGGCGGCTCCATACGCGTCCCGCGCCGTGGCAGGCGGACAGGAACGCGTCGTTCTCCGGCGTGCCGACCATCACGTACGAGGCTGTGCCCATGGTGCCGGGGACCAGCACGGGCTGCCCGGCCTCGGTGAGGTCTTCCGGCAGGTTCGGGTGGCCGGGGGGCAGGGCCAGGGTGGCGCCCTTGCGATGCACGCACAGCCGACGCGGTACGCCGTCCACGTCATGGGTCTCGATCTTGGCGGTGTTGTGGGATACGTCGTACACCAGGTCCAGGCCCACCCCGGCAGCGGTGGCGAACGCGTGGCGCGCGGCCTGGGTGAGCAGCTGCCGGTTGGCGCGGCCGTAGTTGGCCGCCGCTGCCATCGCTCCCAGATAGTCGCGGCCCGGCGGGGAGACGACCGGGGCGCAGGCCAGCTGCCGGTCCGGGACGGAGATGCCGTAGGCGCGCAGCGAGTGGTCCATGACCCGGACGTGGTCGGTGCACACCTGGTGGCCCAGACCGCGTGAGCCACAGTGGATCATCACGCACACCTGGCCGGGGCGCAGACCGAAGGCGGCCGCGGTGTCCGTGTCGTACACCTCGTCCACGGCCTGCACCTCCAGGAAGTGGTTGCCCGCGCCCAGGCTGCCCACCTGCTGGAGCCCCCGGTCCACGGCCCGCTGCCCGACCTGCGACGGATCGGCCTCCGGAAGCGCTCCGTGGTCCTCGCAGCGCACCAGGTCGCGTGGCACGCCGTGACCGCGTTCGACCGCGTACTCGGCACCGCCGGTCAGCAGCTTCTCCATCTGCGAGCGTCCGGCCAGCTTCCACAGGCCGCCGCGTCCCACGCCGCGTGGGATGGTGTCCCCGAGGATGTCCATGAGCGTCCGCAGCCGGGGGGAGAACCGTCCGCGGTCGGTGTCGGCGGCGAGCAGGCGTACACCGCAGGAAATGTCGAATCCGACGCCGCCGGGCGAGATCACTCCGCCGGCGTCGACGTCAGTGGCCGCCACGCCTCCGATCGGGAAGCCGTACCCCCAGTGCACATCGGGCATGGCGTACGAGGCGCGGACGATACCGGGCAGGGCCGCTACGTTCGCGACCTGCTCCAGAGCCATGTCCCCGGCCGCTTGCGGCAGAAGCTCCCGGGTCGCGAAGACGACCCCGGGCACCCGCATCACACCCCGCCGCTCGATACGGAAGCGGAAGGGGGTCTGCTCCACCGGCGTGATGTCCATGCCCGTCACCCTCTCTCCGGGGCTCTCCCGCCAACGCGCCACCGCCCGCCCACACCGTTCCCGGGGCGAGCCAGCACGCCTGCGCTGCACCGGCTGCCTCCTCCGGGCCACAGGTGGTGCATGACACGGATACCCGGAGTGGTCAGGAGATTCAGGAAGTGGGGGAATCGTGAGCGGCCGCCGCTTCGAAGGCGCGACCGTGGGAAGAGGCTTGCTGCCCGCGCATACTCCTCGGTACGGACTCCTCGATGTCCCAGCCCCGTGGCATCCATGCTATTGCGGATGGAAGCCGGCTGCCGGAACACCAGCGGTCCGGCGCGGTCGGCAGGGCTCAGCAGGGGAAGCCGTAGCGTCCTCGCAAGCGGACGAGACGAAATAGGCGGGGGTGAGTATCCGCCGACGCTTCAGCCCCGCCGCGGTGCGCAGCAAGGACACGACCTGGTCCTGGCCACCCGGCCCGACGGGCTGTACGAGGCGACCACCGGAGCCCAGTTCTCCGGTCAGCGGCGCAGGGACCTCCGGGAACGCGGCGGACACGATGACCGCGTCATACGGAGCGCGGTCCGGCACGCCGCCGCTGCCGAGCCCGGTACCGATCTCAAGGACGTGTTCATCCGGGTGGATGGGCGGATTCGGCCATCGCCAAGGCTCACACGTCGAGCGTCACCGAGCACGTCCAGCCCTCCGGCCCGCGGATGAAGGCCAGGTTGTGCCACGTGACGGCCTTCGGCGCGGCCCCCGTCACCGGAAGCGCCCCGGCATCAGCCATGTGAAGGCCGCACCGCAAGCCGCCAGTGACGGGCGTCAGTTCCACGTCGACCGGGACCTCACCTTCGGTGTCGAGCCAGTACACGACCTCTTCCAGCAGGGCGACCAGTACGTCCTCGTCCCGGTCCGCCCCCACCACCACGTCCCGCCTGCGGACACCGGCTGCCCCTGCCAGGTCCAGGAACGACTCGCAGACACCCCGCACCGCCTGCGCCAGGCACTCCTCGCGCGTGGGGGCCCATGCCTCCACCCGCAGGTCCGCGGTGTGCGGCACACTGCGATGCCCGGCGCGCCGCGCGGATCTCTCCGGCCTCATCACCCCTGCTTTCCCCTCACGCATCCACACGAACGGTCCGTGCCTCCATCGTCGTGCTGCGGGCTCGTACACGCGCGTCGGCCTCGTTGGCGGGCCAGGCACCGGGAGTGGGATGGCGCTCGGGTGTGCCGGTCAGGGAGCGGGGACGGGGCCGCCGGGTCGGAATCGCTCCACCCCGACGATGTGCCGCACCTTGACCGGGCTCACGATCACCGCGACCCGCTGCTCTCCCGGCATGATCCACTCGAAGCGCTCGCTGCCCAGATACTTGCGGGCCAGCCGGTCCATCCGGTGGTGCGCCTCCTCGCCCTCGATGAAGCGGGTCACCACACCACTGATCTGCACGCGGTCGAAGGGATCGGTGGCGTCCGCGTGCGAGAGGTAGACGCGGGGGTCACGGCGGAGGTTTTCCTCCTTCACCCGGCCCACCGAGGTGTTGAACATCAGCTCCCCCTCTCCCTCCAGATCCACCCACATCGGGCTGACCTGTGGTGCTCCATCGGCGAACACGGTGCCGACGTACCAGATTGTGGGGGCTTGCAGCCGGGCGCGGACGGCTTCGTCGAAAGTCGCAGTCATCCCGGGAGGCTACCAACCATGATCGACGTGACGGCTCGGGAGGAGCAGCGCTCCATCCTGCGACCGGCGCGCGCCGCACAGGCGTGCGTGTGCCGGTCGCCGACTGGCCGCGGCCATACCGGCCGACGAGTTCGTCAGCTGCCACCGTCGCGTCCGAGTCACCGTCCGGATCCGTGCCGGCACGGTGACGGGCGGCGTGGCTCGTGGCTTCAGGATGCGGAGTGCCGCGCCTCGGGGACATCCCGCAGTTCCCTCTTGAGGATCTTCCCGGTGGCGTTCACGGGCAGGGAGTCGAGGAACTCCACCAGCCGGGGGTACTTGTAGCCCGCCATCTCCTCCTTGCACCAGGCGATCAGTTTGTCCTCGGTGAGGGCGGCGCCGGGGTTGAGGACGACGCAGGCCTTGACCTCCTCGCCGTGGCTCGAGTGGGGCACGGCGATGACGGCGGCCATGCTCACCGCCGGGTGGGTGTGCAGCACTTCCTCGATCTCCCGCGGGTACACGTTGAACCCACCGCGGATGATCACGTCCTTCGCGCGGTCGACGATGTAGAGCCAGCCGTCCTCGTCGCGGCGCGCAAGGTCACCGGTGCGGAACCAGCCGTTACGCATGACCTCGGCGGTGGCCTCGGGGCGGGCGTGGTAGCCCTTCATGACGTTGTGTCCCCGGATGGCGATCTCGCCGACCACATCGGCGCCCTGAACCGGCGTCCAGTCCTCGCCGACCAGCTCCACCTCCACGCCCCAGACGGGTCGTCCGATCGAGCCGGGGCGCGGCACCTCGCCGACCGGAGCGAAGGTGGCGACGGGGCTGGTCTCGGACAGTCCGTACCCCTCCTGGATGGTGACTCCGAAACGCTCGGCGAAGCGGCGGTGGATCTCCAGCGGCAGCGCGGCGCCCCCCGCGGCCGCTATCCGCAGGTTCTTGGCAATCTGCGGCAACCCGATGCCGGAGGAGGCGCCCGATGCCTCCTCGCCGAGCAGTGCCCAGTACATGGTGGGCACACCGGCAAAGAAGGTGACTCGGTGGCGCTGCATGAGCGCGAGAGCGGCCGCGGCGTCGAAGCGCGGTTGCAGCACGAGCGTTGAGCGGCCGGCCAGCCCGGCGTTCATCTGCACGGTCTGGCCGAAGGAGTGGAACAGCGGCAGGGCGACGAGGTGGACGTCGTGCTCGACCTCGCCGAACAGCTTGTGACAGGTGAGGGCGTTGAGCGTCATGTTGGCGTGGGTGAGCTCCGCGCCCTTGGGACGGCCGGTGGTGCCGGACGTGTAGAGGATGACCGCGGTGTCGCCCGCCTCGGTGGGGAGGGTGTCGAACTCCGCGTCCTGATCGGCGAGGGCCGTGGTCAGCGTCTGTGCGCCCTCGATCGGGGAGTCGTCGGTGGGCCGGGCGGTCATCACGAAGAAGTGCTCGCAGCTCTCGGTGTCGCCGAAGCCGGCCCAGCCCTCCTGCCCGAGCGGCAGTTCGGGCGTGCCCTCGAAGCAGAAGTAGGCCTTCGCGCCGGAGTCGGCCAGGTGGTAGGCGATCTCGCGGCTCTTGAGCAGCACGTTGAGCGGGACGACGACCGCACCGGCCTTGAGGATGCCGTAGTAGACGACGGGGAACCAGGGCAGGTTCGGACAGGAGAGCGCGACCTTGTCGCCGGCCTCGATGCCCCGTGAGCGGAGCAGGTTCGCCACCTGCCGTGCGGCGCGATCCAGTTGGGCGTACGTCAGCTGCTGGTCGCCGAAAACCACCGCGGTGCGGTCGGGCACGGCGCGTGCGCTGTCTTCGAGCATGGTGACGAGGTTGAGCATCGGACCTCCGTAAGGGGTGGGTGGGCCGGAGGGCGGCCGGGTTCAGAGGGTCGCGGCCGGCTGGGCGCGGTCGGCCTGACGGCGCAGGTCCTCGGCGTAGGTCCGTGAGGCGTACCAGAGGACCGCGGCGGCTCCGGCGCAACACAGGGGCGTAACGGCGAGTGCCGCGGGCAGCCCGTGGTTGTCCGAGAGCCAGCCGGTGAGCAGCGGTCCCACGGCCAGCCCGAAGAGGTTGTTGACCAGGGCGACCATGCCGATGGCGCTGGCGCGCACGCCGGGGTCCACCACATCGATGACCACCGCGGGGACCGGTCCGACCGCGGACGCCACGCAGAAGGCGCCGGCGACGATCAGGGACAGTTGCAGGGGCCCCGCCGGCACCCAGGCGAAGGCAGGGGTCAGCAGGGCGAGAGCGAGCAGGGCGAGCACGGCAGGGAGCAGCAGCTTGTTGCGGCTGCGGACGGCGCCCGCGCGGTCCGCCAGGTTGCCGAGCACGACCGTCCCCAGCGCGCTCGCGATGATCGCCACCGCGGCGACCGCGCCCGCCCGGGTGTGGGTGTAACCGTACGCCTGCGCCAGGTAGCTGGGCAGCCAGGCGAACAGGGTGGAGAGCACCACGAGTTGCAGCGCGCCACCGAGGTAGGTGGCTACGGCGGTACGCGAGCGGAAGAGTTCCGCGGTGACGGCGCGCAGACCGACCGGCGGGGCAGCTCCGTCCCCGGCGTCCGCGCCGGTTGCCCGGGCCCGCGACGGCGCGTGGGGGTCGCGCACCCGCAGAAACATCAGCGCGAGCAGCAGACCGGGGGCGGCGAACACGGCGAGCGTCATCCGCCAGCTGAAGTGGCTCATCATCAGGCTGCCGCAGACGACCCCGATCACGGCGCCGAGCGGCCCCGCGGCCTGGAGTGCACCGATGATCGTGGCCCGCAGCCGCTGCGGGAACATGCCCGCGAGCAAGGCACCGCCTGCCGGGCCGTACCCCGCCTCGCCGACTCCCAGTGCTGCCCGGGCGGCGAAGAGCTGGGCGTAGCTGGTGCTGACAGCGCAGCCGAGCGCGGCGAGACTCCAGACCGACCCCATGAGGCTGATGGACTTCACCCGGCTCCAGCGGTCCGCCAGCCGCGCAAGCGGGAGCGCGCCGAGGGCAACGGTCACCGAGACCACGGAGACCAGGGCGCCCAACTGGGTGTCCGAGAGATCCCATTCGGACTTCAGGTAGGGAAAGGCGGAGACGATGATCTGACGGTCGATGAAGTCCGTGAGCGCCAGCGCGAAGGCGAGCGTGAAGACGTACCACGCGTAACGCCGGGAGACCGGCGGCGTCGACGGGCCGGATGCCTCGACGTCCGGATCCGGTTCCTGGTGGAGCGATGGCGTACCCATGGGGGACCTCCGTGAGGTGTGGCGTGGCCCCGGAGGGCCCGATGCGGTTGCCGGGTCTGCCGCAGCTGTTGTGTCCCTGGGGCGGTCGGCCCCTCCGGGGCCATGAGGGTGCGGGGCCGGGGGTGTGCGCGGCGCAGCGCCCCGGCCGCGCGTGGGTCAGCCGACGCGGCGGATGCCGGGCATGCGCCAGGTGCCGTCGAGGGCCTCCGGCCGGGGGAGGTACAGGCGCATGATGAGGTTGAAGGATCCCTCCGGCGCGGGCAGCCAGTTGGCCTGCCGGGCCTCGCCCGGGGAGTCGTGCTGGATCAGCAGCGTCAGGGAGCCGTCGGGGTTGAACTCCAGGGCGTCCCGGTCTCCGATGGCGTACCGGTTCAGCGGGTTGTCCACGAAGAACTGCCGGTCGTTGTACAGGGTCAGCGACCAGAAGGCGCCGACCGGGGGCAGCACGTCGGCCTCGAAGTGCAGGGTGTAGGCGTTGCTGCCATGGAGCGGCCGGCCGTCGGCGTCCACCCGGCTCAGCGGGTAGAGCGCGTCCGCCGCGAGGTTGGCGCCCAGGCCGACCCAGGCGACCGAGGCCCGGTGCAGGTAGTCGGTGCCGTACTCGCCGAGGTCGTAGGCGGTCAGCCAGCCGTTGCGGAATTCGGCGCGCGGCGCGCGACCTGCCTCCACGACCAGCGCCAGTCCGGCCGCCGCACCGCGGGCGATGTCTTTCCGGTCCTGCGGGGTGAGAGCGTCCCAGTCGAACGGCCGGCCGGGGATGACGCCGAGCCGCTCCAGCGCCTTCATCATCGGGGCGTCGTCGGGCCGCCCGGGGTTGGCCGCCAGCACATGGGCGGTCATGGCGAAGAAGGTGGCGGGGTCGAGGGCGGCGACCTGGTCGACCGGCGCAGTGGCCAGGTCCACCGGCCCGGGCCCGTGCTCCGCGGAGGGGCCAGTGGCGCCGTCGAACGGCGTCAGCCGGTAGCCGGCCTGGACGGCGTGGACGGCCGGGTAGTCGGCCACACCGTTGGCCTGCGTCCGCCCGATGATCCAGACGGTGGAGGTAGGGGCGTCCATGCGCTGCACGCCGACCGGCAGTTGTCCGTCCCAGCCCGGGCCGACCAGGGCGAACTCGCCCGTCCCGTTGCCGGTGGTGCGGGTGCCGGGGCAGGCGAAGACGTTGGTCCAGGCATCGAGCATCTCCAGCAGGTAGTAGCGGCTGCCTGTCTCGGGGACGGAGAGCAGCACAGGGCCCGAGGACAGGTCCAGCCAGGCCGTCGAGTACAGGGTGTCGGCATTGGGGCTGACGACCGCCTCGAAGGAGGCGTCCGGGGCCACCGGTATGTGGGCGAAGGTGTTCACCGGTGCGCAGCCGGGGCCGGTGGCTCCCGGGGCGACGAACTGCCGCTTCGTCAGTTCCATGAGGATCAGCGGGTAGGCGAAGACGTATGCCTCGGCGGCCAGTGCGGCGAGTTCCGTGGTGGTCTCGCTCTTCACGTCGGTCATGGAGCTCTCCATGTAGAGGGAGGACGGGGAATCGGTGGTCAGGCGGCGTGGTGCTGCTGCCAATAGCGGATGTGGGGCAGGTCGTCGTCGAGCCAGTAGGCGTCGTCCTCGGTGACCACGAGCAACTCCTCCCACTTGACGCCGATCTCGCCCTTGCCGATGTGGGGTTCGACGGCCCACAGACCCGGCTCGCAGGGCTGGTCGGACGACTCGCCCCACAGCGGGGTCCGGTTCAGCCGGGGACGGATCGCGGACTCGAGCAGGTGACCGCTCAGGTAGGCGAGGGCCTGCGGGCTGAACCCCTGGATCCGGAAGGTGGGCAGCCGGGTTCCCGGGATCTTGCCGACCTTGTGCGCGATGACCGAGCCGGGGTAGTAGCTGTGGATGTTCTCGTAACCCTGGTCGGAGATCACCGCGTCGACCTCCCGGTAGATCCGGGACTGGGTGGCGCCGCGCCGGACGAGGTCGAGGATGAGGGCGCGGTAGGGCTCCAGCGCCATCCGGGCGGCATGGAACTCCTCGTCGTCTCCACCGCCGAGGCTGCACGAGTAGCCCATGTCGCAGGCGAAGCGGTTGACCACCGGGCCGACGTCGAGGATGACCGCGTCACCGCGTCGCAGCGGGCGTTCGGTGGGCTGAAACTGCTTGCCGAAGTGGGCGATCTTCGGGTTGAGGAGGCTGGAGAGCGCCGCGCCCTTCGGCTTCTCGAAGTTCTTGAACCGGGTGCGGTCCCCGAACCAGGCGAAGCCATAGTGGAAGAAGCGGCGCACCCCGTGCGCGCGCAGCCAGTCCTCGATGGCCTTTGCGGCCTGCTTCTCGGTGATCCCCTCGTACAGCTGCGCCTCGACGGCGGCCACCGCGTCGTAGGCCAGCCGCTGGGCCGCCTTGACCTCGGCCAGTTCCTGCTCGGTGAAGTGTTCCTTGGACATCGGTCAACCTCTCGGGGCGTGTGCCGTCCGTTGATCGTGCGGGTGGGCAGGGGGTGCAGGGTGGGCGGTTACTCGGCCATCGCGGCCAGGCGGCCGGAGAACCACCGTCCTGCCGGCGGCACCATGCGCGAGAGCCAGTAGCTGAGGTGGGCTTCGGCGGCGATCGGGGCGACGGGCTTGTTCCGGTCCACGGCGCGCAGGATGTTGCGGGCGACCCGGTCGGGTGTGTAGCCGCGCTTGCTGTAGACCGCCGTCAGGTGCTCGCGGCGCTTGTCGACGTCTCCGCCGCCGCGGATCGGGGTCGACCTGGTGATGTTGGTGTTGATCACGCCGGGGCAGACGGCGGTGACGCCGATGCCGTGCGGGCGCATCTCCAGGCGCATCGCCTCCGAGAGGCCGAACACCGCGAACTTCGTCGCGCTGTACGCCGACAGCTGCGCATTGGCAAGGATGCCGGCGGTGGAGGAGAGGTTGACGACATGGCCGCCCCTGCCTCGTTCGATCATGGCGGGGAGGAACGCGGAGCAGCCGTGGACGACGCCCATCAGGTTGATCGACACCAGCCGGTCCCAGTCCTCGGCGCCGGTGTCGAGGAACCCGCCGAGCAGCCCGACCCCGGCGTTGTTGACCAGCAGGTCCGCGGGCCCGAAGCGGTCGAGGGCGCCCGCGGCGAAGGCGTCCATGTCCGCGGCCCGTGCCACGTCGACACGCTGGGTGAAGACCTCGCGGCCCATGGCCCGGATGCGGCCGGCGGCCTCCGCCAGCCCCTGCTCGTCGATGTCGCACAGGGCAAGACCGGCACCGCGGCGGGCGGACAGCAGGGCCAGTTCACGGCCGATGCCGCTGCCGGCTCCGGTGACGACCACTGTGCGGCCGGTCAGGTCCGAGGTCGTGATGCGTGGTGTGGGCATGCGCGGAAGGTAGTCCGCGCATGCCTCTGCGGGCTTGTACTGGGCCGCCAACTTTGCCGTCGTTCTTGGCACCGGGTCACAAGGGGCCGATCGCCCCCGGGGAGCCCGACCTCGTTAGAGTCGCGTCGTGGAGTTCGAATGGGCGCCTCTGCGCAGGCCCGCCGCGCAGCAGGCCTGGCAGGAGGTGTTGGGCCCGGTCGCGGTCGAGTTCGCCGCGGAAGCGGTGACGCTCTCGGAGCAGATGACCGCGGCCCTGCGGGCCGAGGATCCCACGTGGTTCCCGGACGCGGAGTCGGCCGTCGAGTACGCCAAGAGCAATGAGGCCCACTTCCGGCTGATCGCCCGGGCGCTCGAGCGGGGTGACGACCCGCGTCTGGTGGATCTCCCGGCGGAGACCGTCGAGGCGACCCGGTCGGGGGTGCACCGGCAGCTGACACTCGCCGCCATCCTGCGTTCCTACCGGCTCGGCCACGCGACGGTGTGGCAGTGGATGTTCGACCGGATCACCGCCCGCGCGTCCGGCGCGCCCCAGCAGGCGGTGGCCCTCGAACTGGCCTCGACCTGGCTGTTCGCGTACCACGACGCGGCGGTCACGCAGACCGAGCGCCAGTACACGGCCGAGCGGGAGGCGTGGATGCGCAGCGCCGTCGCGGCCCGCGCGGAGGCGATCGAGGCGATCCTGGCCGGCCGCGAGCGCGACCAGCGTCGGGCGGCCGTCCGGCTGCGCTACGACCTCAACCGCCACCACGTCGGACTCATCGCCTGGGGGATCGAGGCCGCGTCCGACATAGGTGCGCACTCAGCCGTCGAGCAGGTGGTGGCGGCGACCGCCAAGGCCGTCGGCGCGGACACCACCCTGACGCACCCGCTCGGACCGCAGACCCACGCCGCATGGCTGAGCCGCGCCACACCGTTCACCGACACGGACCTCGACCCGGCCCGGCTCGCCACCCCGGCCGGGGTCCGGATCGCTCTCGGCGACCCGGCGCAGGGGCTCGACGGCTTCCGCCGGACACACATCGAGGCCACGCACACCCGCAGGGTGGTGATGCTGGCCGAACCCAACGGTGCGCCGGTCACCCGCTACCGGAACGTGGCCGTCGCCGCACTCGGCACCGTGGACCCCGAGCAGGCCCGCACCTTCGTCATCCGCGTGCTCGGGCGTCTGGCCGACGACGACGAGGGCACCTTCCGGCTGGCGATGACCCTGGCGAGCTACCTCGACGAGAACTGCAGCCGCACGCGGACCGCGGAACGGCTCACGATCCACCCCAACACGGTCACCTACCGGGTCCAGCAGGCAAAGCGCATCCTCGGTCGCGGAATCGACAGCGACACCCTGGACCTCCAGGTGGCGTTGGCGCTGCTTCCCACGCTGCGCGGCCTGCCGCCCGCCCGGTGAGCGGGTCCAGCGCCTTCCGCCCACGACAGTGTGACCGGTCGGTGACTATCTCCATGACCGGACGTTCGCCGGGCGTCACCTCGCGCGGCACCCACCGCCTCGTCACGCCGCGCGGCAGACGATCCGATCATCAGCGGCACGTTGCACCGCTCAGAGGCACGGCCGCCTCCAAGGGGTGACACGCGTACGGCTCGACGTGCCTTACCTCCCGTTCGCCCAGGCCGGCCGCAAGACTCACCGCCATGGATCCTTTCGCCGGTGAGGTGGGTGCGCCATGACAGTCAGCAGACGACAGGTACTCCAAGGAAGTGCAGTGGCCGCCACAACAGTCGCCGGAGGAGCCTTCGCCGGCTTCGGCGGCCTGGTCCACGCCGCGCCGCGCGGCACGCTTCCCGATCTCGCGTGGAACGAACTCGCCCGCAGCCTCGACGGCACATTGATCCGGCCCGAGGACGACGGCTACCGCGAGTGGGGCCACCCGCAGAACCTCCGGTACGACGCCAGACGCCCCGCGGGAGTCGTCGTCTGCCACACCGCCCGCGATGTGCGCACCGCGATCCTCTTCGCGCAGCGGACCGGCATCCATCTGGTCGCCCGGTCCGGCGGGCACAGCTACGGCGGATACTCCGCCACCCGGGGACTGCTGGTGGATCTGGGCCAGCTGAACGAGGTGCGGCCGGACCGCGAGGCGGGCACGGTCACCGTGGGCGCGGGCGCACGGAACAGCGGCATCTACACCGCCCTCCAGCCTCACAACCTGGCCATCTCCGCAGGGCGCTGCCCCACGGTCGGCATCAGCGGACTGACCCTGGGCGGCGGATTCGGCTTCAGCTCGCGGAAGCTGGGCCTGACCGCCGACGCTCTGGAGCGCACCACGGTGGTGACGGCCGCGGGCAACTCCCTGGTGTGCGACGACAGACAGCACCCGGACCTGTTCTGGGCCTGCCGGGGCGGCGGCGGAGGCAATTTCGGCATCAACACCGAGTTCACCTTCCGCACCACACCCGTGGACACGGTGGCGGTCTACCAGCTCGACTGGGACTGGCAGGACACACCCGCGGCGTTCGCAGCCGTCCAGGCCCTGGTCACACAGGCGCCGAGCGCGTTCTCCTGCCGCATCGGCGGGGGCAGCGCCGGCCGGACCCGTCCGGAGATCGATGGGGCGCGGAAGGTCTCGGCCATCGGGCAGTTCTTCGGGACTGCGGACGATCTGCGGGACCTGCTCGCGCCCGTCCTGCGGGCCGCGCGGCCGGAGCGGACGCTCATCGAGAACCAGACGTTCTGGCAGGCCAAGGACTTCCTCTACCACAGCGTCCCCAGCGACCGGTATGCGGTGACCTCCAGGTACCTGGACCGCCCACTGCCCGAACGCGGGGTAGCGGCGTTCATGGAGGCGATCGACGCCTGGCCCGGCAGCTCCAACCCGGACGGCGCGGGCATCGCCCTGTTCGCGTGGGGCGGCGCGATCGCCGAAGTCGGGCCGCGGGAGACCGCGTTCATCCACCGCACCGCTTGCTTCCTGCTGGCCTCCGAGACCACCTGGGCCGTGCAGGACGACGCCGCGCTCGTCACGGCGAACCTCCGCTGGCTCCAGGAGCTGAGCCGCACTCTGGACACGTACGGCAACGGCCAGGCGTACCAGAACTTCATCGACCCCGACCTGCGCGACTGGAGACGGGCCTACTACGGCGCCGACTACCCACGGCTCACGCAAGTCAAGCGGACGTACGACCCGGAGAACTTCTTCCACTTCGCCCAGAGCATCACCGGCTGACAGCACAACCTGATCGCACCGGACCGCCTGTCCGCCAGGTCCGCGGCATGAGCCCCGTACTCGACCATCGCCCACCATGCCGATCCGCAGTACGCACCTGGCGGCGCAATGGGTACGCGACGTCGAGTCCTGACGAGGCGGCGCGGATCATGACGCCGTAGGCATCGGTGAGTTGGTGAACCACCACCGGTGCGGGCTGGGGGTCAGCGGGCGCTGCCGAGGTTCCGGTCGGCTTCGGCGCCCTGGAGCATGAGGGTGGTTTCCTCGATGCGGTGGAAGCGTCCGTCGGGGGCGAATTCTCCGAAGAGGTAGACCTCCATGGTGACGGTGGTTCCATCGGTCTTGGTGACGTTGACGGTATGACGGTCGGCGTAGAGGTGGCCGTTGACGAGCTCTTCGTGGACGTGGACGGAGCCGTCTGCGACGACGGTGCGGAGGTGGGCGATGTGAGCGAGGAACGCGGTGCGGTCGTCCCAGCGGCCGTCGGTGCGTTGGCGGTAGTCGGGGGTGAAGTGGCGGTCGACGGCTTCGTTCAGGTCGAGTTCGGGGGTGAAGAGGAGATCGGTGAGGGCGGTGGTGATGTCGGTGTGGTGCATGGGTGTTTTTCCTTCGGGGAGTTCGTTGGGGCAGAGCCTGAAGGAGCTGACGACCGGCGCCGGGCAAAGGTGCTCCGCGCCGTAGCGGCGCACCACAGCAGGCGGCTGCATCATCCACCCCCCTCTTGCCACGAACTGTCCGGCGGCGGGAATGGTTCCGGGGCGGCGCGGTCCCGTGGTCCCGCGCCGCCCACCGCCTTCTGACGGAAGTGGTGGTCAGCCCTCGCTGCCGTCCAGGGTGCTGTCGGGGATCCAGGAGCCGTGGAGTCCGGAGCTCACCCGCTGCGGCAGGTGGACGGTGGCGATCCGGCCGAGGCCGGAGGCGTCGAGGACCAGCAGTTGGGAGGCGTCCTGCTTGATGTCGGAGATGACGGCCAGGAGGTAGCCGTCGTCTTCGTTGGTGGCTCCGGCCGCGGGGACGAATACCGCTTCGCTGGGCATGCGGGCGTCGCCGACCTGGTGGATGCGGCGGGCGCCGGTGGTGCGGTCGTACTTGACGACCCCGTAGCCACCGAAGCCCTTCTCGTCGGGGAAGGAGATGGCGTACTGGTAGCGGTTCTCGGCGCCCAGGTAGTCCTCGTTGAGGGTCGGGAACTCCACCGCGAGATCGTCGATGATCTGCTCGTCGACGGTGCCGGCGGCCATGTCGACCACCCAGCGGCGAGTGTAGGAGCGGGCGACGGGCTCGGTGCCGCGCCCGGGAGCGCCGATCCACCAGTTCCAGGAGAGGTGGAATCCCTCGCGGTCCACGGTGGGGCCCTCCAGGACGATGCGGCCCTGGCCGTCCTCGTAGGCGTTGGAGACGTGCAGCATGTTGCCCGGTTCGATGGAGAACCAGCGGATGTGGCGGTCGCCGTCGGCTCCTCGCGGCATGACACCGATACGGGAGAGCTGCTGGTCACTCCAGCCATAGGGGATGCCGGACTGCTCACTCGGGTCGAAGGTGACGTTGCCCTCGGCGAAGACCACGTGGTGGCGGGTGATGGCGAAGTCGTGCTTGAGGGAGGCGGTCGCTCCCAGGATCTCTGCGCTGTGGACGATCTCGCCCTTGGCATCGGCGACGTAGTACGTCAGGAAGGGCGGGAACGGCGAGGACCCGAAGAAGTGGAGTTCGCCCGTCACCGGGTCCTCCTTGGGGTGCGCGGTCATCGCGGTGCGCAGCTTGCCGCGGAAGTCGTGGACGCCGACCGTCTCGAGTTCCGGGGTGAGTTCGAAGGGGAGGTTTGCCTCGCACAGGGCGAGGAGGCGTCCGGCGTGTTCGATGATGTGGGTGCCGGCGGTGCTGGCGGTCAGGTCCGGGCCCTTCTCGGTCATGTAGGGGGCGCCGTCGAGGGCGGGGGTGTGCACCCAGCGGTTGCGGTACCACTCGGCGCGGCCCTCGCGGAGACGGATGCCGTGGACCATGCCGCTGCCCTTGAACCAGTGCGTCGGGGTGACGCCGGGCTTGGGGTTGTGGCCGTTGCGGAGCAGCCGGCCGGTCAGCTCGGGGGGCAGGGTGCCCTCGACGGTGAGTTCGGTGGCGGTGATCTCGTCGGCGACGGGGGTGTAGTGGCCGGTCAGGTACGGCTTCTTCTCAGCACTCATGGCAGGAACCTCGTTTTGATGGATGTAGATGTGATGCTTTGTCAGGCTGACTGTTCGGCACGGGCCTTGAGGTGAGTGAGCCAGCTCTCCAGGGAGTCCTGGAGAGCCTTGCCCAGCTGGTCGACCGCGGCCTCGACCGGGGCGCCGCTCCAGGACTCCTCGGTGCGGACGGTGACGTGGTCGCCGTTCTGCTCGAAGGTCCATACGTGAATCCCGGTGATGCCGTCGACGTCACCGCCCCACACGATCCGCTCGCCGGGGACCAGTTCATGCACGGTGGAGGTGATGTCCATGCCGTGGGTTCGCCAGCGGAAGGAAGTGCCGGGCATCAGCGGCCCGTCGAGCTCAGCCTGGTCGATGTCCGTGTTCCAGGTGGGCCAGGCCGCGATGTCGGTGTGCAGTTCCCACACCGTCGTGACCGGGGCGTCGATCACGGTGTCCAGGCGGACGATGACGGGGGCGGTCTCGTCGATGGTGGTCATGGCTGTGTCTCTCCTCGTGATGGGCATCTGTCGGTGGTCCGGCTGACTCTTTGTTCAGCCGATTCAGGGAATTCGGGTGGATTGCAGGCCGGAAGTGGGGAGGGGGAGCCGGTCACCATGTGTGGGCCGGTCCGGCGGGCGAGGAACATCGCGAGGAGTGCGGTGGCGGCCAGGACCGCGGCCGAGACCGTGAAGGCGACGCGGTAGCCCGCGGTGAGCGCCTCCAGGTGCGGCTGGTCGACCTCGGCGTGCGTGGTGACGGAGCCGGCAAGCGTGGCCAGGGCGGCGAGGCCGATCGCACCTCCGACCTGGCGGGTGGTGTTCACCAGGCCACCGGCCAGTCCCGCGTCCTGCGGCGGGACACCGTCCACGGCGAGTGCGGTGAGCTGGACGAAGGCGACGCTCAGGCCGAGCCCGACCAGGATGCTCGGACCGAGGATGTCCGCGAGGTAACTCCCGTCGGCGCTGATCCGCGACAGCCACAGCAGCCCGCCGGCCTCGGTGAACAAGGCCGCGGTCACCGTCGTAGTGGCGCCGATGCGCCGGGAGATGCGGGGCGCCAAGGCCGCGCCGAGCATATTGGCTCCGGCGAGCGGGAGTTGGCCCGCTCCGGTGGCCAGGGGATCCGACCCGAGGACCTGTTGCTGGTAGAGCGGCAGGAAGAAGAACAGCGCGATCCACACCGACCCCAGCAGTGCCATCAGCAGGTTGCCCGCGGCAACCCGGCCGGTGGTGAACAGGCGCGGCGGTAGCAGCGCGTTCGGCCGGCGAAGGTCGATCGCGGCGAAGGCCGCGAGCAGCGTGGCGGCGCCGACGAGGGCGCTCAGCACCCGGGCGTCTGTCCAGCCGGTGCCGCGTGCGGTGGTCAGTCCCCAGACCAGGCAGGTCAGGGCGAGGGTCACGGTGACGGTGCCCAGCAGATCGAACCGCCCGGTCTGCCGTCCGGTCGCCTGTGGCACGAGCGCCGTTACGGCCACCAGGACCAGTGCCGCGCCGAGCGCCACGGAGTGGAAGATCCAGGGCCGGCCCCACGCCTGGGTCAGCACACCTCCCAGCAGGACGCCGCCCGCCCCTCCCGCACCGGAGACCGCGCCCCACACCCCCAGTGCCCTGCCGCGCCCTGGGCCGGACGGGAACAGACCCATCGCCAGGGCGAGCGCGGCCGGGGCGATGGCGGCGGCCGCCACGCCTTGAACGGCACGGGCGGCGATCAGCACGCCGGCGGAGGCGGCCAGTCCTGCTGCCAGCGAGGAACCCGCGAACAGCGCAAGGCCGGCGATCAGCACCCGACGGCGGCCGAGGAGATCGGCCGCCCGCCCTCCCGCCAGGAGCAACGCCCCGAACGCCAGGCCGTAGGCGTTGACCACCCAGGTGGTTCCCGTGTCCGACAGGCCCACCCCGGCGCGGATCTGCGGGAGGGCCACGTTCACGATCGACGTGGCGAGCATGACCGTGAACTGAGCCGCGGCCAGCGCCGCGAGCGCGACGCCCGGCCGACGAGCTCGGGCTGCTGCCGAATCCGTCTGCGTACGTGCAACGTTCATGCCGCACAGACTCGTGTCGAACGGTGTCCACTTTCCACACCGGACAGGGGCGGAAACTGTCCACTCCTGTCCACGCCTGTCCACGTGGAGCCGGAGCCATGCGACGCCGGTGTCGGCCCGTCAGCCCCGGCGTCCGCCGCATGGCGAATGCCGGGGCCGGGCACGAGCCGTCTGCGCGGGCGGGCCGCCGGAGGTGTCAGGAAAGCACCACGGGCCGCCCTTCGGCCGGCACCGTTCGCCTCCTACCGTGTGCCGTGCGACTCCTGCTGCCACAGGGCCTCGCACAGCAGGTCCAGACCCTGGCGCAGATGGCGCCGGTAGGTGCCGTACGGGAGGCTGAGGCGGCGGGCGGCGGCCTCCTGCGTGGGCGCACCGGAGAAGTAACTCGCCGTCAGGGCGTCACGGGCGCGCACTCCGCGCGGGTCACGGGCGAGGTCGTCGACGGCCTGGCGCAGCAGGGCACGCAGTTCCTCGGCAGGATCGATGAGGTCGGCCGCCAAGCGGGCGCGCATCAGGGCGCAGGCCGCGAAGGTGGCCGGGTCGCGCCAGTGCGCCAGGGCTTCGCGCACGGCCTGGCCGAACTCTGCGCGCGAGACGGCTGACGGCCCCGGCTCAGCAGGGACGTCGGGCGCCGACATGAAGCGGCCGAGCCAGGTCTCGACAGGCACCTGACGCCAGTCGACGCCGAACAGCCCGTAGGTGTACGCACCGACCCGCGGTCGCGCACCGGTGTCACTCAGGGTTCCCTTGACACGCTCGGCCCACGTCTCGGCGTCCCGGAAGACGGCGAAGCCATAGGCACGGCCGCGGGCACGGGCGGACTCCGCCTGGGCACGGGAGCTGCTCAGGTCGATGACGCGCGAGGGGACCTGGTACCGCTCGGGGTAGATCGAAAATCGGCTGATGCCGATGTGCTCGCCGGGGCCCACCGGTGCGGTGGCGTTGGTGTACTCCCACGCCGCGGCGACGACGGGATCGGTGGCCAGATCCTGGGGGTCGGGAGGAGCCGGCAGGGCGAGCCGGGCCGTGAACGCCACAGTCTCGCCCGTGCTCACCAGACGGTAGACGCTGAAGGCCTGCGGCTGGCGCCGCACCCAGTAGCGGACCAGATCCGCAGAAGCGGAGCCTTCACTCTCCTCCGCCATGCGCAGCACGGCGTCGATATCGTCCGGATGCAGGGGGCAGTCGTGCACCTCGTCCTCGCGGGACCAGGTGCGCAGTCGGGCCACGGTCTTCCCCTCACGGAAGAGGTAGAAGAGCTCGTCCGTGACCGTCCACACCCGTTCCTCGGGCGCCTCGCGCAGCAGGCGCAGGTACTCCTCCGCCAGGCGCCGGCGCATCGCCACGAAGGCGTTGGGAGCTCGCCAGCGCAGATCGGCAGCCAGCGTCTCGCGTGCGGCGTCGTGCGGGTAGAGCCCCCGGGAGGTGGTCTCCATGAACGGCAAGTCCCTCAGCCAGGCGAACAGCACATGGGCGTCCTCCTCGGGCAGGACCGCGTGGAGCAGTTCCTCGGACGTCGCATGCGCCTGCGCGGCCACCTCCAGAGCGCGACGGTGGGCCGCCGTCGGCACCTCCCCGATCAACCCCGCCAGCAGGGTTCGCAGAACGTCGGCCGAAGGCGTCCACATCTCCTCACTGCTCCAGCCCGTCGGCCCCGCGGCCGCCGCCAGGGACAGCGCCAGCGGATTGCCTCCGGCGAAGCGGAGCACCCGCTCCCGCCACTCGGGCCGCAGCCGCGCCGCGGCCAACAGACTGCGGCACTGCTCCTCGGAGAACGGCTCCAGTTCACGAACGTGCAGGAGCCCGGCCCAGGCGGGATCAGCGGTCCACTGCGCCTGCGGAGCGAGACGGCCCGCCAGAACGGCCAGGGCGCCGTCCGCGGCCCGGGGCAGGAACCGCTGCCACAGCCAGCTCTCCAGCCACTGGCAATGCTCGAAGGAGTCCACGAACAGGACCGCGCCGGCAACGTCCAGGAAAGGAGCCGCCGCACGCTCGAAGTCGGCCGGGTCCCGGCTGACGAAACGGCCGTCCAGTTCGAGGAGCGGCCGGCCCGTCGCACGGGCCTGATCCGCCAGAGACCGCAGCAGCGTCGACTTCCCGATGCCGCCCGGCCCGTACAGGTAGAACGCGAACGGTGCCTGCGGATCTCCGTCCATGGCCGCCTCGAAGCGGCCGAGTTCCTCCTCCCGGCCGATGAAGGCCCGCTCCCGCGCTCTGCTCAGTCTCTCTCCCACGGACACCATGCCCGCTCCCCTCCCACGTCCCGGCAGGGGCCGACCATGCCCGGACGCCCCCTCCGAGCCCCGCGGCGACAGGCACCCGAGTCCAGCCCTCGGCGGAGAGCCGGTCTGCTTTCACCGCCCTGCTCGAACCGAACGGTAGCCGAACACACCACCAATTGACTCGAGGGAAACAACTGGAGTATCAGACGTCCTCAGGCGAGACAGCACACCGGGCGCGACGCCGGCCTGGCTCAGCGCACGCTCGTCGAGCCGCTGCCGCGGTCGGGCTGAGGTCCGCATGAGCGTGCTTCCGATCAACCCCAGGTCTTGCCGCTGACGAGGGCGGGGACGGCGGTGGGGCGCGACATGACGGAACGGCCCCCGCGGGGGAGCCGGGGGCCGTCGGTCAGCGGGCAGCCGCAGGGGAGTCGGCTGCCCGGGTCTTCCGGGTGCGAACGTGACCCGTTGCCTAATCAGTTGAGCGCGTCGGAGATGTCGCTCTGCCAGTACGTGACCTTCGCGCTGTCGTCGATGTACACCGAGCCGCCGGGCAGCGAGACGGAGGTGGCGGTGTCGGAGCCCTCGAGGTACACCTCCAGCTTGGTGACCTTGGTGCCATTCGTGCCGGAACCATCGGCGCTGGAGGTGAGGATGCCCGCGTAGCCGGACTTGCCGGGCGCGAGGGTGACGACGGCCTGCGGCTTCGTGGCCTCCACGACCGGGGTGGCCGCCTGCCCGTCGTCGAACCGCAGCGCGGGGGCGCCCGGGAGGGAGCAGGTGGCACCGGACTTGTTGGTGGCCTGGAGCAGCAGGTAGTTGACCGGCCGGGGGGCCTTGGTGACGCTCATGGACACCTTGTCCGGATCACAAGTGCCGACCTTGGAGCCGCCCCCTTGAGCGCCGCCCTGGGCACCGGCGTCGGCGCCGCCTCCCGCGTTCGTGTCCTGCTTCCCGCCGCCCTTGGAGTCGGAGCCCGTGGCAGCGGCCGAACTCTCCGCGGAACCGGACCGCTTGACCCCGTCCGCGTCATCGCTGTTGCACGCGGCCAGGGTGAGGGCGGCGGCCACGAGGGTCACGCTGGCGACAGCGGTGCGGATGGTACGGGCGTTGGTGGCGGTGATCGACATGGTGGTTCCCCCCAGTGGGATGTGGTCGTCTTGCGGTACGTCTCAAGACTGTCCGGCCCCGCTGGCGTACGGCTGCTGTACCGCTGCCGCACCGCTAACGTCTCACTAACGCGCACCGTCGCGTGGCGGGGCGTCGACCATGACTACCTCCGCTGTCTCCAACGGGCAGCGCTGGACGGTCCGTTCCGGCCCGGAGCACGGCACCGTCGGCGGCACGCCGTCCACCATCGGGATGTCCGGCTCCGCGCCATGACACGCAACCTCCTCTCGCCCCGTGCCCTCTTCCATGTCGGCCATGACCGTACGCACAGGCGTGCGCGGTCCCGGCCGTACACCGGCTGACCTACCTCACGAGGACACACCGCCGTGACACCCGACGAACACTTCGACCGCACCTCCGACGGTCTCATCGACCGTCGGCGCGCAGCCCCTTGCGTTCCTCGGGAAACGCACGGCTCGGTTCACGGGGAATCGGCTCACCATGCGTCGGCGACACCGGACAGGTGCGTAGCCGCCCCCGCTGCCGACCGTTCCGAGGACACCGGTCGTCGGCGTTCCGGCCCTCGCCGGCCGGCGGACGGCCCACCGAGGAACCGGGGCACATACGGGCCGGTGGTGGTGCGCCGCCTCGCGCCCCGGACCGTATGACGCTCGCCGGCACCCGGGCCGTCCGGGCGCACGCCGGAATCGCAGGAGCCGTCCGAGCCGCCGTCTGTCCTGGCACAGACGGCCTCGATGCACACGACCGACTTGGGGCAGACGTGCCGGAACTTGTACTGCATGCCAATGGACGCACCTGGACCCTGGACGCGTCCCGTAGCTACACCATCGGGCGCGACCATCAGGCCGACATCTCGTGCATCGACCGCCGAGTCTCCCGGCGGCACGTCACGATCCGCTGCGACAGCGGGACGTGGGTCATCGAGGACCTCGGCAGCGCGAATGGCACGTTCGCGGAGGGACGCCGCATCCAGCGGATCGAGATCGGCCACGGTTCGATCGTCCGGCTGGGGGACGTCTCCAGCGGCATGCGGCTGGACTTCACCGGGGCCCCCGGCGCCTCACCGGCGGTGGGTGGCGACCACGCGGGTGCTGCCGCGCAGGTCCGCGCGGCGGTGCACCAGGGCGAGGCCCGTGAGGAGGCCCGAGGTGCCACGGGTCGGGGTACGTCGGCGGCCCCCGCCGCACCCCCGGTGGCGCCCGGTGCCCGGGAGGGGACGGCTCCGGGAGCCCCGGCGGGCGCGGCAGCTTCAGCGTGGCCGGCGGCCCCGACCGGTAGGGCTGCCCCCACCGGCGCGGCGGCGGGTTCCGCCCCCTCCGGCCCGCCCGCCTCGGACCCGTCGATTTCCGGCCCGTCGGCCGCGTCGGCACGACCGGCGACCGCGTCGGCTCCGGCCCCGGCCCCCGCCCCGTCGTCCTCCGCTGCCCGGCCGCCTCGCGAGCCGAAGCCCGCCAGGGTCACCGAACCGAGGCCCGAGTACGAGGCTGCCCCGGCCGACGGCCCCTTCCGGCCCCTCCCCCACCGCGGCGCATCCGGCCCCGTCAATGCCCCCCTGTCTGGGGCCACCGCACGCGCGGGCGACGCCCGGGACCCCCATCACCCCACCCGGCCCGACGGAGACAGAGACGGGCCCCGTGGAGCGGCCGCGGCACTCTTCATCGACCGGGACCCGTCGGGCGTCCACCCGATCGTCCTGGGACAGCAGCTGCGCATCGGCCGCGCGCAGGACAACGAACTCGTGGTGGAGAGCCCGCACGTCTCCCGCCACCACGCGGAGTTCCGGCCCTTGCCCGATGGCCGCTTCGAGATCGTCGACCTCGGCAGCCACAACGGCACCTATGTCAACGGGCAGCCCGTGGACCGCCGGATCATCGGCCCGTACGACATCGTCGGTGTCGGCCACTCCACCTTCCGCCTCGCCGGGGACCGGCTGGAGGAGTTCGTCGACACCGGTGAAGTCTCCTTCGCGGCCCGGAACTTGACGGTGACGGTGGGGCGTGGCAAGACCATCCTGGACGACGTCTCCTTCGGTGTCCCGGAGAAGTCGCTGGTGGCGGTGATCGGGCCGTCCGGCTCCGGGAAGTCCACGCTCCTGCGCGCGCTCACCGGCTACCGGCCCGCCGACCGCGGCCAGGTCCTCTATGACCACCGCGATCTCTACACCCAGTTCGCCGAGCTACGACGCCGTATCGGCCTCGTTCCGCAGGACGACATCCTGCACAAGGAGCTGACCGTCGACACCGCTCTGACGTACGCAGCCAGGCTCCGCTTCCCCGGTGACACCAAGGCCGCCGAGCGCAAGGCCCGTATCGACGAGGTGCTTCAGGAGCTGAGACTCGACGTCCACCGGGACAAGAAGGTCGCCTCGCTCTCCGGCGGTCAGCGCAAGCGGGTGTCCGTCGCCCTGGAACTGCTGACCAAGCCCTCTCTGCTCTTCCTCGACGAGCCCACCTCAGGTCTGGACCCGGGCCTGGACCGCGACGTCATGAAGTTGCTGCGGGGGCTCGCCGACGACGGCCGCACCGTCCTGGTGGTAACGCACTCCGTCGCCGAACTGGCCCTGTGCGACCGCGTGTTGGTGCTGGCTCCCGGTGGCTCCATGGCCTACTTCGGTGCCCCGGACGAGGCCCTGGACTTCTTCGGCCACGACAGCTGGGCTGATGTCTTTTCCGCCTTCGAGAACCATCGCGACGACAACTGGGGCGGGCGCTGGCGGGCTTCCCCGCAGTACGAGCGATGCGCCGCGGAGACCGCCTCGGCCGTACCGCCGCAGGAGCCGGGCACCCTTCCGGCGCAGCCGCCCGCGCGAGCCGCGCAGCCCAAACCACAGCGCTGGACCGGGCAGTTGTGGACCCTGATCCGCCGCTATGTGTCGGTCATCGCCTCCGACAAGGGCTTCATGGCGCTGATGCTGCTGCTCCCGGCCGTACTGGGCGGAGTCAGCTGTCTGATTCCGGCGACGTACGGACTCGCCCCGCCACCGCCCGACAGCCGATTCCGCTACAACCAGGAGGCCGGAACCATTTTGCTGGTGCTGGTCGTCGGCATGTGTTTCTCCGGCGCGGCCAACTCCGTACGCGAATTGATCAAGGAACGGGTGATCTACGAACGGGAGAGAGCCACAGGTCTGTCCCGGTCCGCGTATCTGATGTCGAAGGTGGTCGTCCTCGGTCTGATCACCGCGATGCAGGGTGTTGTCATCTGCGCGATCGGCTTCTCCGTCCGGCAACTGCCCGCCCAGGGACTGCTCATGCCCACGGCGGTCGAGGTCTGTGTGGTGATCGGTGCGCTGGGCTTCACGTCCATGATGTTCGGCCTGGTCATCTCCGCGCTGGTGAGGACCTCCGAGAAGACCATGCCGCTGCTGGTGATGTTCGCCGTCGTCCAGGTCGTCTTCACCGGCGTCCTCTTCAAGCTGTTCAACTCTCCGGGCATCGAACAAGTCGGCTGGCTGATGCCCGCCCGCTGGGCGGTCGCGGGCGCCGGGACCACACTCGACCTGGCGCACACGATGCCGCCCTGGAATCTCGACAAGCCGGACGATCTCGACCCGCTGTGGGCCCACACCGCCACCCAGTGGGGCATCGACCTCGGCGTGCTCCTGGCGATCAGTCTGGTCTGCGGCTTCACCGTGGCCCGCCTGCTACGTCGGCACGAACCCGAGGTCATGCGCGACGAGTAGTGCTTCGTCAGGTGCTGGATCCGTGGTACACGGCCGGATAGTTGATGTTAATGATCTGTTCTGCGTGGAACTCTGTTCGCCGCGGGTCGGAACCGACCGGCGCAAGCATCAACCGGGCGGACAGCGGTTTCCCCCACCGTGCGGACAGTGCTGCCATATCCCTGATCATGGCGACGATCTCGTGCTCGGGAACCGAGCCGGGCAAGGGGATCGTGTCCAGACCCGCACCGCAGACCGACGAATACGCGAGCACCGAGTCGGCGTCGATCCGGCCCTCCTGCCAGGCGTGTGCGAGCACCCTGTCTTCGAGTATGGGGAGCATCAGACCCGCGTATCCGACGGTGGGTTGGCTGACCGTCCGGATACCGGCCGTCACAGCAGCGCAGGTCGCGATGGTGCCAGGCGAACCGAACCGGATACCGCCGACGCGTTCGAGGAACTCTCCGATGCTGGCATCGGGTGCGCAGGCCGGCGACGGATCGAAACCATGGAACAGCAGACCGCGTCGTTCGCACGACGGTCTCAGCAGGCCTTCGATGGCGGCGAGTTGTTCCTCCAGACATGTCCTGGTCAGTTGTGTCGCCTCCGCGAGGTCACGGGGGCGATCCGCTCGGGCGCGGGCGAGCAGCGTGCCGGTCGACTGCAACCCCACGCTCACGCCTGCACGAAGGCCGTCGCTGAAGGATCCCGGGAACAACGGAGCGTTGGCGTTCAGGTTGGCGGCTGCCGCGAAGCGGAAGTTGGCATCTCCGTCACGGCTCGCCAACTCGCGGATGACGGACCCGCTGAAATCGACGGCAGCGTGGTCCACGGTGGCACCGTCGGCGACCATAACAGCCATGAACAGCGATGGGTACGCGGTCAACACATCCGCGACGTCAGAAGGCTCGAGATCCACCAGCGCACCAGGCCGCAATGCGGTCAACGAGGCGCTGCCCACGCCCGCACGTCGGCAGCCGTCCACCAGATCAGCTGCGCGCGCGAGGAGTCGGTCGTGGTCCAGCGGCTCGTCGAGTGCCGGGCTGGACAGGCGGACCGTCTGGACGTCGAACCCGGCCCGCGCGATCTCGTCACCGATCTCCCGTGCCTTCTCACCGTATTCGCTGATGCCGGTGACACTGACTCGCCCGTCCTGGAACACTTCGTCAGGGAGGCAGAGGGTCACGGCGCGTATATGAGAAGAGGGCGTAGTATCCATCACTTGTGGAGCACCACCGGAAGTTCGTTCAAGCCCCACGTGAAATTCGACCCGTTGTAACGGGGCGCACCCTCGAGTGTCAGCGACCTCACCATGCTGCGCAGCGTCCGGAGATACGCCGCGATTTCCAGCCTCGCGAGCCGGCTCCCCAGACATATATGGCGGCCCGCACCGAAGCTCAGATGCCGGTTGCCGGTCCGTCCGACGTCGAACGTGTCCGGGTTGTCGAATATCTCTTCGTCTCGGTTGGCTGAGCCGATCCAGGTCACGACGCGTTGGCCGGGCGCGATCTCGACCGCACCGATCCGGACTGCCTCGGTCGCGGTCCGCAGCACATGCATTCCGGGCACCGACCAGCGCAGTCCTTCCTCGGTGGCGATGGCCGGGTCGACATCCCCTCGGGCGATTCGACGCCACTGGTCCGGGTGCTCCGCCAGCTGATGCGTAAGCGCTGCCAGCGTGTACCGGGTCGTTTCGTTCCCACCGGCCAGAATGCCGCTGAAGTTGAAGACCAGTTCCTCGTCGGTCAGTTGCGGACTGCTGTGAGTCCGAGCGGTGATCCCGCTGATGAAGTCGTTCGTGGCGGTTCTGCGGTTCTCCTTCACCATGTCGGTGAAATACTTGAAAATCTCACCGTTTGCCGCGATACGGCGAACTTCCGAGGGAGATTCGAAGGCCTCGGTGGTCTGTTTCCCTATCCATTCCCAGTCTGAACGGGGTAACCCCATGATCGCGCAGATGACATCGGTCGGGATGCGTTCCAGATGCTTGATCAGATCCGGTTCCGGGTACTGAAGGGCCGTGGCCACGACATCGGCGACGACTTTCTCCACATACGCTTCGGCCCTGCCGAGAATCTCATGCGAGAACGGCTGGATGAGCACGCGCTTCATCCGCGTGTGATCGGGCGGGTCGGACACGATGAGCATCTTGTTCGCGACGGCGTCGACGGCGGAGTCCGCCGAGCCCAGCCGCATCCCTTTCACCGAGCTCATCCTCGTGGTGTCTCTGTGAACGGACACCACGTCGTGGTACTTGGTGACGCTCCAGAACCCCTCCGGCTCCCCGGCCGGATGCTGCCAGGACACTGGATCGTTTGCCCGGTACCAGGCGAAGACCTCGTAGAACGTGGTTCCCTGGAACAGACCTGGCTCGAACAGGTCCGGCGCCGTGCGCTGGTTCATCCGCGCACCGCCTGCCCTGGAGCGGTCTCGACCACAGTGTCCGAGAGAAGCCCGATGAGGACGTCGCGGTCCATGAATTCGTGATGATCCGCATCGATCACGTGATGGCCTTGATGGTCCGTCGTTCTCTCCTGCCACCCGGACATCTGCTCGGTGGTGACGATACTGTCGCGGCGTCCCGACACCGATCGGAGCGATGTACGCGTCAGCGGTGCGGACGGTACTCGATAGTCGGCCATGAGACGCAGGTCGGAGCGCATCGTCGCGACGGCGTAACCGGCGGACTCGGACTCACGGACCCAGGGAGGCAGCAGGGCCGTCAACTCCGCCAGGGGCGGGTTCGCCGCGGGGAAGGTGCTCCAGTACTCCGGCGATCGGGCCGCGGCCACCACCAGCGAACCAGGCGCCGCCCCTTCGGCTTCGAGCTTTCTCGCAACCTCATAGGCGATGACCGCACCGAGGCTGATGCCGAGGAAAACCATCGGTCCGCTTCGGCTCGGATCGCGTAATTCGGAGCTGAGGCAATCGACAACCTCGGACAGGTTGCTCGGCGAGGGCTCCCGCAATCGATCCTCGCGCCCCGGCAGCTGCACCCCCATCAGGTTCAGTCCCGGGGGACACGCCGACGCGATCGATCGCAGGCGCAGGCAACCCGCGCCCGACTGCGGGAACACCACCACTGTCGTGGCGGCGCTCACGTCGGCCGCGGTGAAGGATCGCAGATAGGTCACGCCGGCCTCGTCTCGTCGATCAGGGTGGCCAGTGCCCGAGGAGTCCTGGCCGTGAGGACATCGGTGATCGAGACGGTGACCTCGAGCTCCGCTTCTATCCGAGAGGCCAGTTGAGCGGCAAGCAGTGAATGTCCACCGACGGCGAAGAAGTCGGAGTCCGCGGAGACGCTGTGTCCGAACACTCCGCTCCAGGCACTGAGGACGCTGTCGAGGACGTGACCGTCATGCACGGGCTGGGCGTCGTCCGCACCCCCATCATCCTGGCGGGACCGTTCGGCATCGCCGAGCGCGGCCACCTCGCGACGCGAAACCTTACCGGTCGGCTCGAGGGGAACGTCGACGATGCCATGCAGGAACGTCGGGCACAGCTGTCGTGGCAACCGGGCGGCAAACCGGGAGGTGAGCTGCTCTCGCAGGCCATGGTCCAGTGGGGCGCCGGATACCGTTTGGAGACCGATGGCGAGTGTGTGCGGATCGCCTCGCAGATAGGCCACCGCCCTTGCGATGTCCGGTATTTCGCAGGCAATGCTCTCGATCTCTTCAAGCTCGATGCGAAAGCCCCCGACTTTGACCTGATCGTCGATCCTGCCGAGGCAATTCAGCTGCCCATCGGCGCGCAGTACCCCAAGGTCACCCGTACGGAAATATCGGGCCCCGTTCCAGTCGATGAACCGATCCGCGCCCGCCGCGCTCGTGCTGACGTATCCGAGGGCGACTCCGGTGCCACCGATGAGGATCTCACCGGTGACGCCGGCGGGGACCTCGTTCAGGTGGGCATCGACGACGGTGACGGTGTAGCCCGACAACGGACGACCGGTCGAGCGGGGGTCGTCGCCGCGAGCGGTATCGGCCATGGTGGCGGCGATGGTGGTTTCGGTCGGGCCGTAGACGTTGATCACTCGGTCGGCGATCTCCTGGAGCCGAACGACGAGGGAGTCCGGGCAGTGCTCTCCGGCCACCACGGCAACCTCGACCGGCGGGAGCTTCTCGATCGCCGCGTAGAGCGAGGGGGTCATGCAGAGGTTGTCGATCTGCCGTGCGGCCAGGGCCTGTGCCACGTTCCCGAGCGTGGGGTCGATCGCGACGCAGGTGACGCCGTTGACGAAGGGAGTGAGTATCGACCACAGCCAGCCGTCGAAACCAGGAGAGACAACCGAAACGGCTCGACTGCCCGGCCGGTATCCCAGCGATTCGGCATTGTCCAGGAGGTTCTCCAAGGCGGCGCATCCGACGCGAACGCCCTTCGGGCGACCGGTGGTACCTGAGGTGTAGACGACGTACGCCTCCGCTCCGCGCTCCCTTCCGGTCGCGTCGCCGTAACCGAGCTCGGCGAGGGTAGGGCCGGTGGACTGGGTCTCGGAGTGGGACGTCTCGATGACCATGAGGCCCAGGTCTGCGGCATTCGGTTCCGATGACACGAGCGCCGAGCAACCGGCATCCTGCGTTGTCCAGCGCAGCCGCTCGACCGGGTGCCGTTCGTCGAGCAGCACCGCCGACGAACCGTTTGCCCAGATCGCCAGCAGGCTGCTCAGCGCGTAGCGCGACCGGCCGGCCATCACGGCGACTCGATCGCCCGCCTCGACTCCAGCCCGCTCAAGTCGCCCGGCCAGCGTCCGCGTCGAAGTGGCGATTTCTCCCCAGGTCAGCTCGCCGTCGTCGATCCCGATGGACCCGATCCCGCCGGGGTACTCGGATGCCCAGCGTTCCAGCGCCTTCATCGCGCGCGATACATGAGGAATGGCTGGAGTGCTGGTTAAAGCAGGTCTACTCACGACATCTCCCCCGTAGGTTCATCAGGAAGCTCCCGGCGCGTCGACTAGTTCGGCACGCCGCCTCCATCATCGCGGCTTGGTGGCCCACAGAATGACATTCGTGCCGAAGAACTTCTTTCGCCAGCCAATTCCTTTGAAACCAAGTCCACTCAGAATTTCGGCGATATGTCGTGGCGACTCGAAGGCGAGCGTACTGGATTCCAGATAGCTGTAGGACGATCGGTCACGGGCCACAACCTGCCCCAGCAGCGGAACGACGGTGCGCACTCCCCACTTCACGACCGGCTTCGCGAGGCCGCTCGGGGGGCACGTTTCGAGAATCACCACCCGGCCACCGGGCTTGAGAACTCGGTACTGCTCGCGAAGCACTCCGTCCAGGTCTTCGACGTTCCTGAGGAGATAGCCCTGGGTGATTCCGTCGATTGACTCGTTTTCGAAGGGCAGGCAGGCTGCGTCCGCCTGCCGCCATCGGACCGCGTCTGCCCCGGACTTGGTCCTCGCACGTCGTAGCATCTCCTCCGAGAAATCGACGCCCGTCACAGTGGCGGCAGGGTACTTGCGTGCCGCCGCCAAGGCGATCACACCGGTCCCGGTGGCCAGGTCCACGAGCTGTCCGCCGGCGGGCGGTGCGACACGTGCGGCCACCTCACGACACCATGCGTCATGACGGCCGAGCGTCATGACAAAGTTCATCCGATCGTAGTACCCGGCGATCTTCTCGAAGATCCCATGCACTTCGGAGCCTTTGCCACGGGGCGTGCGGTCATTGGTCACCGTTGGGGCCTCCTCCAACTGGAATGCTCACCTCTGACTCCGTGCGGTCCAGATGGCGACTGGCCCTGGAGTCCCTTCCGGACACATCCGTCCAGACCATGACCGCAAGAGCGAGGAGCCCGATCAGCGCTGAGCCCACCGACGGTCGCCACGCGAAGAGCAGGAGGCCGAGGAACACCACGGACACATACATGTCGCGTTGGCCGACCAGGTTGTACTCGAGCTGCGTTCGGGCCCGGACCATGGAGATCATGTTAGCCACGGCCGGCAGTGTCATGAGGCCCACATAAGCCAGGCGATCGGGCAGCCCGGTGACCAGAACGAGCACCGGGAACGCGGCATAGACCAGTGTGGTCGCTATCGCGGCGGCCCAGGCGGCGGAGCGCTGTGATGACATGAGCGCTGGAATCGTCCTGAGTCCGGCCGCCTTGTCTCCGGCGTAGTCGGGAACATTTTTCATGATTCCCTTCGCGAAGTACCAGAAGAACAGGAACGCCCCAAGGGCAACTGGCTGGTAGGAGTCGTACTGAGGAATCTCCCACCACGAGTCTCCCAGAAGCGCGCCCGCGATGAACGGTTCGGTGACTGCCATCGCGAACACGGCCATACCTGTGACCGGACGGCCCTTGAGCCGGAATCTCGGTGAGGAGTAGCCGAGAACGAGGAACACGCTGAACACCCAGATGATGCTCTGGGCGAGCGACATCATCAGCGAGAGCACGAGCATGAGGCCCAGGCTTGCGTACACAATCCTCTGGAGCAGCTGCTCGCCTGCTGTTTCGACCAGCTTCAAGCGGCCGGGTACGTTCTTCCCGTCCTCCACCAGGTCCGTCACGGCGTTGTGCGCATTGGCGGCCAGAGGGGCGAGAACATGAAACACGATGCCGAGCACCACCACGAGGTCGAAGCCGTGATCAGCCACGGATACACCCACGCAGTATGAGAGTGGGGTGACCAGAAGTGTACGAGGACGCACGAGCTCAACTATCGCGTTGAAACGTGCCACGCGGCGCATTGGCCACCTCTCATGATGTCGTGCGTTCCAGAAGACATGTACCAGCGGCAGGTACCAGCGGCGGGAGTTCAGATTCTTGTGAGGGTCAGTCCGAACCCGTCACGAGGCCTGAGGGTGATGAGCGCCATGGGTTCTGGCCCTGTGGAGTCCCGCAACGATATCTCGAACTTGTCGACCACATTCATCACCAGCAGACTCATCTCCATCATGGCAAACCCCTTGCCGATGCACATATGGGCACCGGCACCGAAGGGCATATACGTTCCCTTACCGGGTGTGCCGTTCATGAAGCGCTCCGGAATAAATTCGTCAGGCCGTTCCCAGACGGTCGGATCCCTCTGGATAGCTGCGACGTTGAGCATCACAAGCGCTCCTTCGGGAGCCTCGGCCGAGCCGATGAGCGCATCCTTCTTTGCATGCCGTGGAATGGTCGGAGACGGCGGGAACAGCCGCATACTCTCATTGATGACGCATTCCAGAAATGCGCCGCTTCGCAGCTCCTTGTGCCCCCGTGGAGCACCCTCGTGATCCATCGATGCAGACGAACGCACCTCCTGGCGAACGCGCTGCTGAATGTCCGGGTAACACGCGAGCAGATACAGGATCCACGTCAGTGCACTGGCCGTGGTCTCGTACGCGGCCAAGAACGTGGTCAGAACTTCGTCCCGCACCTCGAGATCGGTCAATGGTTCCGCGGCGTCGCCGACTCTGGCCTCCAGCAGAAGATCCAGAAGGTCGCCGTGCTGTTCGTCGGATCTGCGTCGTTCCTGTATGAGCCGATAGACGAGATCATCGAGATTGTGCAAGGTCGAGGTGAATTGACGGTTACGCCGACTCGGCACGCTCACCGGTAAGGAGAACGGCCCCCGGAGCCGACGTTCGACGAAGTCGAGCAGGAACGAGGCCGTTGCCGGCGTGATGATGTCGGACACTGTGTCGCCGTACCGGCTGAACATGCAGATCGACACGCTGTCGAGGGCGACGGCCAGCATTTCCTCGTGAACATTCAGGTCTGTTCGGTCCTGATGTTCCCATCGCCTGGTGCGTTCGGCCATCACGGTGGCCATCTTCCGCTGCATGCCCGCAAGGCTGGAGCGGCTGTACATGGGCTGAAGCGCCCTCCGCCGCTTCAACCAGTTGTCATGGTTCGGATTACTGATCAACCCGTCCCCGAGCACCAGCCTCAGCGGATTCTTGCCGTCCGGCTTGCCGAAGGTATGAATGTCCGAGAGGACAATGTCCGCCGCAGTGCTTCGATTGACGAAAAGTATGCTCTTGGGGCCGACATGGAAAGACGACACTTCACTGCCGTCCGAAGCGGCGTACTGGATGGCATTCAGCAGGTTCGCCCGCAGTCGCAGAGCATCTCCGAGCACCGGAACGCGCACCCCTGGTGCTGTCGGCGACGAGAGAACACCACTGTTATGCCGTATCTGCCTCGTGGGCAATGCGCTGCTTGCAGTTCCCGCCATCCCCGATCCCTCTGGTCAGCCGATGTGTCTCGCAGAGCGCTGGATATGGAGTCCAAATCGAGTACACGGGGAAGACAGTTGCTTCCGCCTACCGCAGGCATACCGAGATCCCCCGTTGTCACGAAGATCTTTCCTACCCCGAAAAGGTCAAGTGGCACAACAATCTGACAGGAAGCTGCCACCCGGTCCAGGGCTTTGTACTTCCTATGAGCCCGTAGCACGATCATGGCTGGTATGCAGTCCAACGGGACGAAGCTGTCGTGGAGTTCGAGACGTCTTTCCCCGCGGATGGCAAGGCGTTGACGTGGTGCAGGGGAACGAGCGTGTGCGCCGACTCTTGGACGCCGGTCTTCAAAGCTCCCTTCGCATGAGAACGCACATCGTCTCGTGGCGACGCATCGATCCGTCAGGACCTTCCTCGTCCCAGGCATCGGGTTCGCGGCCGAACGCGCTGTAGCCCAGGCGCTCGTACAAGGCGCGAGCCCGAGGGTTGTTCTCCTCCACGGCGAGTTCGGCCCTGCGCAGGCCGCGGCTCCTGATCCTCTGCTCGGCGGCTCGGATCAGCAGCGTTCCCAGACCGCGGGACTGGAGTGCCGGAATCACAGCGAGCTGCCACAAGGTCCCGGCTCCGTTGGAAACCTGATAGTCGATACCGCCGATCGCGACCGGCAGATCCGGGTGCGGCCCCCTCGTTCATGCTCCCCTCGGGCCGGTCAGGAATACACCGGCACCGGCAGTGAGCAGATGTTGTACCTGTTGCCTACACAGCAGGCGGTCAGGGCGAGGCGGATCACGCCTTCACCGGGCTTCGGCGACGACGTTTCCGTTGCGGTCCTTGGCCCAGATCGCGCCGTCGCCGAGCTGATCGCCACGGGATCCGCGTCTCTCCAGCGTGCCGGAATGTGGTCGGTACGTCGTTAGCGCTGAGTACACAACTGCGTTGATAATGAGTGCACTTGTGGCTGATACAGGGGGCACCCCACAGCGCGTCGGCTGCCTGGGCCGGCCGGACCACCGCCCCGCCTCTCTCCGCACCGCCCCCCACCGGCCGGGATCAGCAGATGTCGCGGTACGGGACCTCAGGGATGTACGTGGACCAGTCGGCGCGCGACAGGCCGCCGCCCGCGCGTTCGCAGACGGCGGCGGTGGCGCGGGCGGGGTCGACGGGGTAGGCCCTGAGGGGGGTCCGGGCCCCGGCCACGAGCAGGGTCCGGTCGTCGGGGCTGAACGCGATCGCCAGGACGGGGTCGGCAGCGGTGCTGAGCGTGGTCCCCAGCGGGCGCCCCGAGGCGGCGTCCCACAGCTGGACCGTGCCTTTCGTGCCCGCCACGGCCAGTGTCGCGCCGTCGTGCGAGTAGGCGAGGGCGGCCACCGGCTCCTCCTTCCGGGCTTGGCCCGAGTACGTTCCGGAGAGCGAGCCCAGGGAGCGCACCCCGTCGCCGTCGTACACGGTCACCCGGTCGTAGGGGCCGCCCAGGGCGAGCCGTTCGCCGTCGGGGCTGTAGGCGAGCGCGTGGGCGTCCATCTGCCCGATGGCACCCGGGGCCCGGTGGGCCGAGGGCAGGGTGAAGCCGATCCCGTGCGTGGTCGCCAGCTGTCGCCCGTCGGGGCGCACCGCCATGGCCCCGGCCGGAGGAACAAACCAGGTGCCTGTTCTGCCAGGGGCCTTCTCGGTATGCCGCGCCGCCTTTGTGCGGCGCTGTGCATCCCACTGCTCCAGGAAGGCTCCGGGGTCCGGCCGGAGGGCGAAGAGAGAGGAGCCGTCCGGGCTCAGCGCGATGGCATCAGCGCTCTCCGTCTCCTTGATGTCCGTCGCGAGCACCAGCTCCGCCCGCTTGCGGTTCTCCCGCAGATCCCACACCGTGATCCGTTCCGGGCGCGCCCCGGTCCGTGCCCGGTCCCCCGGGGCGTCCCGTACCTGCTGCGCGCCGACCCCATAGGCCAGAGTCCGCCCGTCGCCGCTGAACGCCAGGTGCGCCCAGCACTGCTCGCTCTTCCTCAGCGGCCGGTCGGCCGTGCCGCAGTCGACCGGCGGCAGCGAGGCCGCCCGGCTGCCGCCGTCGGTACGCCGCGCCTCGAACCGCATCCGCCTCCCGTGGAGGCGAGCCGTGACGACCAACCGCCCGTCGGGGCTGAACGCGGCCTTCTGGGCTGGTTCCCGGCGCCGGGGGGAGGCGGTGGCATCGCCCAGGAACAGCGTCCGCACGGCGTCGGTGCCGTCGCCGATCCCCTCCTGGTACCGGATCACGCCCCGGTCCAGATCGAGCCAGTGGCCCGGGGCGTACTCGCTGGCCAGCCGGTGCGAGTAGACCGCCTTGGCGGAATCCGCGGAGATCCGCCACAGCGTGATCTTCTGGTCGCCCACCGTGGAGACGAACCGCCCGTCGCGGCTGAATCGGACGCCGTCCAGCGTGTCGGCGTCGTAGGGGATCCGCAGTGTCTTCCCGGACCTCAGGTCCCAGATGACCGGCTTCTCGCTGCCGACCACCAGCCTGCGGCCCTGCGGATCGAACTCCCACGCCTTGCCGCTGTCGGGGATCTTGCCGCTACCGCAGACGGCGCGCGACAGCGCCGCCGCGCGGGGCGGGCGCACCTGACGCCGCGCGGCGATGTCCCAGAGCTCCAGGGAATGCCCCACGCACAGCGTCACGAGCCGGTCGTCCGGACTTGCGACCGCTGGGTAGATGTCCTTGCCCGTACGCTGGAACACCAAGCGCCCGCGCCGCACATCCCACAGCCCGACCGAGTGGTCGTCGGCAAGGAGCACCGTGCGCCCGCTCGGGGCGTACACGGCGTTCGTGTCCTCGGTGTAGGGAGCAGGGCGCGGGCCGACCGGCTTCCCGGTGTCGAGGTCACGGGTTGTCAACCGACCGCCCGCCGCCACCAGCAACCGCCGTCCGTCCGGGGACAGGTCCACCACCTGCTCCTCGCCGGCCAGGCGGAGTCCGCCAGTCCGGCGGTGGCCGGCGACATCCCAGCGCTCTGCCCGGCCGGCCGCGACGCGCACCAGCGTCCGCCCGTCCGCGCTGAAGTATTCGTCCCCGTCGACGTCCGCGCCGGGCACGGTGAAGGAGTCCTGCTCCTGCTGCGTCACCGCCCCCAGCAGCGCCGCTCGCGCCTCGTCCGTGTGGCTGATCCGCCACGCGGCGGCGCTCAGCCGCAGCGCCGTCACCGGGTCGGCGGAGCGCATGGTCTCCGCGATCGACGCGACGCGGCGCGAGGTGGCCTCCGCGCGGCGCCGGTCGCCCTCGCGGTTCTGCTGCCAGGCCACCGTGCCCGCCACCATCGCCAGGACGAGCAGCAGGGACAGCGTGCCGACCACGGCCCGGACCCGGCGGCGCTCGCGTTGGCGCCCGCCGCTGCTCGCGGTGAGGAACGCCCGCTCCAGAGAGGTGAGGGCGGCTCGCTCCCGGTCCGAGCCGAACGCCTCCTCCGCCTCCACCAGCCGCGCCCCGCGGTACAGCGCGCCCGGTTCCCGGTGCAGCTCCTGCCATGCCCGCGCGGCTTCCATCAGTTTCCGCTGGACGCGCAGCCGTCCGCGATCCTCCTCGATCCAGCCCCGCAGCCGCGGCCAGGCGGTGATCAGCGCCTCGTGGGCGAGGTCGACCACCCCGTCGTCCACGGTCACCAGGCGGGCCCGGACCAGGCGCTCCAGCACCACCGACGTGTCGTCCGACGCATCCCCCGGTGTTCCGTCCGCGTCCAGCTCCGCCCGGTCCGCCGGGCGCCTGGTGTCTTGTGCGCCCTCGCCCGGGGTGATCAGCCGCAGCAGGATCCGGCGGGCCAGCTCCGCCTGGCGCGCGGACAGTTCGCCGTGGACCCGCTCCGCCGTCGCGGCGATCGCGCCGTGGACCCCGCCCACGGACTCGTACGCCTCCTCCGTCAGCGTCCGTCCGCGCCGTCGGCGCCAAGTCTCCAGCAGGGCATGGGACATCAACGGCAGACCGCCCGGCTCGTCGGCGACCTCGGCCACGATCCGGGCGGTCAGCGACCGCTCCACGATCAGGCCCGCCGCGGCGGCAGGCCGCACGATCGCCTCGCGCAACTCGGCCGGTCCCATCGGGCCGACGAGCAGCGTGGCGCCCCGCAGCGCGGCGGCCAGCCCGCGGTGTTCGGCGCAGCGGCCGAAGAAGTCGGCCCGTACGGCGACGACGACGCGCAGCCGACTCTCCGGTTCACGCGCCGAGAGCAACCCATCGATGAACTCGCCCCGCTCCGCTGAATCCTGACAGAGCGTGAACACCTCCTCGAACTGATCGACGATCAGCCAGGTGTCGCCGCCCCCCGCCTTCGGGATCAGCGCCGCGCGGTGCGTACGGACCGGGTGCTCACCCGGCGTCAGGACCCGGATGACGACGGGCGGCGGTGCCGCCGACGGGGCGCCACCGCCGTTCCCGGGGTTCCGGAGCGCGGGGATGAGGCCCGCCCGCAGGAGCGAGGACTTGCCGCTTCCCGAGGGGCCGAAGACGGCAGTGAACCGATTGCTCCGCGCCAGCTCCACAACGTCGGCCACGAGCCTGTCACGGCCGAAGAAGCGCTCGTGATCGCCCGGTTCGAAGCGGGTCAGGCCACGATAGGGCGGGTCGACGGCGGCGGCGTCCTCGGCCCGCTCCCCGACCGCCGCCTCCGCCGCCTCCGTGGCCGCCTCCCGCCAGCGCTCCTCCCACTCCGCCCGGTCCCCGCCACAGACCTCCACGTACGCCAGCGCCACCGGCAGCGAGGGCAGTTGCTCGCCCGCCGCCGCCTGGGACAGGGCCGTGACCGAGTACCGCACCCGCTGCGCCATCGCACGGTAGGTCGGCCCTCCGGCCTCCTGACGCAGCTTGCGCAACTCGTAAGCGAAGCGCTGAACCGGACCCGCGCTCGGGTCCACCGGCCTCTCACGACGGCCCACCCGTTCTCCCCTTGTTGCCCTGCTCCCCGTCGCCCCCCAACCACCAGCGCTTTCGCCATTGTTCAGTGCTTCGGAAGAGGGCTGCTGAACAACCGTACAGCCGTTGGAATGGCGGAGCGGTCGCGCGCCGAGCCCCAGGGGGAGAGAGCGCACGGGCCGTCCGCTGATGTCTACGTGAAAGGCAGCAATGTTGAAAAAGTTGCTCAGTACCCGGGGTGTCCGCGGTGCGATGGTGCCGTGGGCCGCGCTGACGCTGGCCGCGAGCACGATGCCGGCGATGGCCGCTGCCTCCGCGACCGAGTCCACTCCGTCCGTGGGCTCGCCGCATGCCTCCGGGTGGAGCGAGTCGAGGGTGACGCCGGGCAACGCCCCGCTCTTCGCCTCCACGCGGCCTGACGCGCAGACGACGTGGGTGGCGGGGACGCGGTTCGTCCCCAAGGAGGACAACAACTTCCAGATGGTACCCACCCTGTGGGAGCGCGACGAACGCAAGGGCTCCGGCTGGAAGCGGGTGAAGACGCCGCCCGTGCCAGGGTCCGACGACATCCGGTACAACGACGTCGACACCTCTTCGCCGCGCAACGGCCTCGTGGTCGGTGACTACGCCGAACAGCTCGGCGGCGTGGTCACGCAGCGCTGGAACGGCAAGGCGTGGAAGTCCGCTGTCGCTCCGGTGCCCCGGGGGACCACAGGCGCCGGCTTGACCTCCGTCGACACCCGCGCTCCCGGCGATGCCCGGGGAGCGGGCGCGGCGCAGGTACCTGTCTCCGGAGGCGGCTCCCACATTGTCGGAATGCTCCAGCACTGGGACGGCACCCGCTGGAAGGCGCAGAAGCTGCCGGACGTCGGTGCGGGGGCCAGGGACCACTGGCAGCTGTCGAGCGTCACCGCGCTCGCCGCCGACGACGTGTGGGCCGTGGGCGGCACGGGCTTCATCAAGCCCGGGAAGCCGGTGCTGCTGCACTACGACGGCGCACGCTGGAGCAAGGTCGCCGTTCCCGGCGTCGGTGCCGCGCGCGCAGGGCTGAACGCGGTCGTCGCCGGGCCGGGCGGGCAGGTGTGGGCCGTGGGGCAAACCCAGGCGCCTGACGGCTCCTGGCAGGCGCTGGCGCTGCGCTACGACGGCAAGAAGTGGACCAACGTCCCGCTGCCGAAGGGGACCAAGGAGCTGGCCTCGGTCGCGATCAGTCAGGGTGCCCCTGTCGTCGTGGAGTGGAAGACGGAGGACACCAGCGCAGCGCTCCGCTGCCATGCCGCCATCCAAGCAGACCCGCTCCCACCCGACCACGCGGTTCGCCCCGCACCAGAGGCGGCATCCAAACGACCTCCTCTACGGCCATGCGCTCGAGGGAAGCCGGCGTGTCTGCCGACGACCGTTCTCGCACTTCTTGCTGTTGCCGATGTCCGGCGCGTTCAGGACACCCAGTCTCCATGTCGGTGGTCAGTGCCATGATGCCCGGCACGTTCGACAGCACAGGAGCAGAGCATGGTGGAGCAGGCGGTACGACCGATAGTCGAGGCGATCGTCGCCAGGGCCCCGAAGGGCTGGACGCATGCGGTGCTGCACGGCCGGGCAGGGCGGGGTGGCACCGGAGTGACCGGCGGCTACAGCCGACAGCAGGAGCGCTGGAACACGGGCCTGCCCAATCCCTACGAGGAACTCATGGCGCTGGCGGAGAGAGTGCGCGAGGACCGCGGCTGGGAGCCCATCAGCCTGGAGATTCAGTGCCGGCCGTCCGGCGAGTACCGGCTCGTCGCCTTCAGCGACGCCATCAGCAGGGTGACCGGAATGAGCAGCGGCTTCCAGGTGGTCCTGGACCCCGACTACCAGTTGCCGCAGCCCGGCCAACATCAGCAGCCCGGCACCGCCGCGCCGACGGGCGACCCCGAGTTGGCCGTGGCCCGCTTCCGCGCCTACCTCGAGCGGCGTGCCGCGATCCTGGGACACCCCGAGGAACTGCCCCCGCCCGCCACCGCCGCCGCGATCGAGGAGGCCGAACGCCGCCTGGGCCACCGCCTGCCCGCCGACCTGCGGGCGCTCTACCTGATAGCCGACGGCGACGGCCTTGGCCACCACCACCGCTACCTGTTCCAGGGCAACGCCTGGCTGTCGCTGGAGAGCATGGTCGCCGAGCACACCGAGTGGGGCGCGGGCGAACGGCCCTGGTACGGCTGGGATCTGGAATGGGACGCCGTCGTCTTCGACACCACACCCACCGACACCGTCCGCCGATGTGGAGGCCACCCCGGCTGGTTGCGCTTCGGCACCAGTGAGGACGGCAACTTCCTGGCCGCGGACACCGCTCCGGCCCGCGACGGCCGCCCCGGCCAGATCATCCGGACCGGCCGCGACTACGACGAGGGACCCACCTACGTCGCCGATTCGATCACCTCACTCCTGGGCCACTACCTGGAACTGATGGACCAGGGTGCCTACGAGAAGGACGGCGACCACATCTCCCTGCTCGAGCCCGACCACGATCCCGCTCCCCAGCAGATCATCGGCGGCGATATCCCCGACGAGGTCCCGCCCACCCTCCAGGCGATGCACATCAACAACGTCACCGGCCTCGTCGACCTCGCCCCGCTCACCGCCGCCCCCAGGCTCCGGCGCCTACACCTCAACCACTCCGCCACGGCCGACCTGACGCCCGTGCGCGAACTGCCTGTCGAATCCCTGCGCATCAGCCTCACCGAAGGCGACCTGACTCCCCTCGAAGCCCACCCCCACCTCACCTCCATCGACCTGACCACCACCGCCCCGGCCGACATCACCTCCCTGCGCACCGTCCCCCACCTGCGGGGCCTCGACCTCTCGGGAGCCGACGTCGCCAACCTCCCCGTCCTGGCCGACCTTCCGGATCTCCGCTACCTCTCCCTCACTGCCCGCCAGTGGACCACCCTCCTCGACGAGGCCAAGGTGCCACCCACCCTCACCGCAGCCCTCCTGGCCGACACAAACGCCACCTTCGACGACGCCCTCGCCTGGGCTGCCCGCCTCGGCCTCAGCACGGACAACGCCCTCCGCGTCACCGGCACCCTCACCACCGTCGGCGGTTGAAAAGCGCCCCGGGTCGGGGCCCCTTCACCGGTCCCCACCGTCGTCCGGGCGTCAGCGCCCGGTTCTGCGGCGGTGGGGGCCGCGGCGGGAGCGGCAATGGCCAGCACCGTGTTGCGCCACGGCAGCATGGGATGCGGCGCGCATACGAAGACCGCGGCGAAGACGACCCCGTCGACGTAGCAGCACCTGGTGACCGTCGGAACCGAAGCGCCAGAACGCAGGTCCGCCCGTGCCCGCGTGCGGTCGATCAGTCGAAAACACGCAGCATGAACCGCGCCGCTCCCGCAATCCCCCGTCCAATCCACCCGAACAAACCGAACTCCGCAACGACTTCCCCAGCGTCAGCGGCCATGTCTGCCTGGTCCAACCTGGAACGGCACCGGGAACAAGACCGAGGCCACCGGCGCCGCTGGCCGCCGCACTTCCTACACGTCGTCATGACCACCATTCTCCACTGGCCGAAGGGTGGTCGGCGAAGTCCTACGCGGGCGCCTCCCGCACACCGGGCTGATGCGGCTGGGATGCCTGGCATCCGCTCACCGGCGCGGCATCACCGGGCTGAACACCCGGCCCCTGCACCGCGTTGAACTCCCCTGCCGTTGCGGTGTAGTTCAACGCGGGACTGGCAGCTGATGTCGGTCGGCCCGCCGGTGCGTGCGAACCTCAGCAGACCTGATCTCGGCTGGTGGGCTGTGTGGCCGTCCCCGCCATCTCCGCGGTGATGGCCCAGCGCTCGTGGTCTCGCCACTCGCCGTTGATGAACTGGAAGGCGGTCGAGTAGCCCTCCCGTTGGAAGCCGAGGCGTTTGACGAGGTTCAGCGAGGGGGTGTTGTCCGGCTGGATGTTCGCCTCCAGCCGATGCAGTCCGAGATCACCGAAGGCATGTTGGACGACCAGCCCGAGCCCCTCGGTCATGTAGCCGCGGCCGGTCGTGGAGGCGTAGGCGGTGTACCCCAGAGTTCCGCTCTGGAGGGCGCCCCGGACGATGTTGTTGATGTTGACACCCCCCAGGATCGCGCCGTTGCCGTGCAGGCAGATCACGAAGCCCTCGTGGGTGGGCTCCTCGAAACGCCCGAGCCGACTCTCGAACGCCTCGACCGTGTGCTCGGCGACGCCCAGCCGGCGGCGGAGCATCTCGGCGCTGTCCTGGGCCAGCGCTGTGAGCTCGTCATAGTCCTGATGACAGATGTGTCGAACGGCCACTCGCGGGCCTCGCAGGAGGTATCTCGTGCTTGCCATCCGAGGATCCTAGAGTCAGCGGCTTCGGCACCTGCGGTCGCGTACACACGAGCCACCGCTGATGTCCGTGGCCGCTGTCGCAGGCCACTGCCGACGCCATGTTCGTGATCGCGCACATCCGACGCTCTCGTGCGGGTTCGTGGGTGTCACGGCGCGGGGCGGGCGCCCCGTGGCCAGAGAGAGGCCGCTGCGACGAGTTGACCCTGACGCAGGGTCAACCTCTCAGCATGCTTGGCATGACGACACGAAGCAAAACGATCGAGGTCTCCGGACTGCACGCGTCGTTGCCGACAGGCGACAGGACCCTACGGCACTTCACGGTCCACCACGATGGCGTCACGATCCCGGTATCCCGCGGCGGGCAGGGACGACCGCTGGTCCTGTGCCCTGGACTGAACTCGACACAGGCCGATCTGCACGAGCTGACCGAGCTCCTTCGACGCGACCACGACGTGGTGACCTTCGATCTCAGGGGCCATGGCCTCGCCTCGGCCGCCGACCGCTACTCCTTCGACGCGTTCCTGAGCGATCTCGTCGCCGTGCTCGCGGAGCTGGGACGCCTCGGCCTGCCCTCGGAGCCCGTGCTCGTGGGCTACTCGCTGGGCGCGGACCTGGCCGTGCACTACGCCTCCGAGCGTCCTGACACCGTCGCAGAGCTTGTCCTCATCGATGGGGCGAACCCGCTGCCCGAACCGTTCATCACCGAGGCCGACCTGGCGGAATTCCGCGCAATGGCGGAGGACCTGGCGACGCGGCAAGGGGTCCAGCGGGTCAAGGGCAGCACGCGTCAGGTCTCACTCACCGCCCAGGACATCTTCGACCTGAACCTCGAAATCGATGTGGTTCGGTCCGCCCTCCTCGACCGGTACCGGAAGATCGAACACCCCATCAGCATGATCATGTCGACCGCGATCGCCGGCGACAGCACCGAAGGACGTGTGCCGCGGCACAACCAGCTCTGGCGTGCCGGCGTCGAACGGCTCGTTCACGAGCGGCCGCACATCTCCACCTCCTGGGTCGACACCGGCCACCGGCTGGTCTTCACCCACGCCCCGGACGTCGCCCAGATCATCCGCAGTGCACTCCACCCAGCCGGCAGGCCGACTTCTTGAGCAGTTCCCAGGAGACTGGTCCGATGCTGACGATCGGCGAACTGGCGTCGTACGCCGGAGTGACGGTGCGCGCGGTGAGGCACTATCACGCCAAGGGGCTGCTGCCGGAGCCGGAGCGGGATCACTCCGGCTATCGGAGGTACGGCGCCGACGCCATGGTCGAGCTGATCAAGATCCGGACCCTCGCCGGGGCCGGGGTCCCGCTGGCGCGCGTGCGGGAGTTGCTACAGGCCGACGAGGAGGAGTTCGCCGCGGCGGTCGCGGACATCGACAGGCGGCTTCGGGCGGAGATCGGGGAGCGGCAGCGGCACCGCGAGCGGATCGCCCGCCTCGCCGCCGGGGACAATCTGGCGCTGCCCCCGGAGGTGGTCGACTTCCTCGACCGACTGCGGGCGCTGGGGGTCGACGAGCGGATCATCCAGGTCGAACGCGACGGCTGGATCCCGCTGGCCGCGCACTCCCCCGAGCGAGTCCCGGAGTGGATGGCGCGCAAGCGGGAGCAGATGGCCGACCCGCGGCTCATCGACTTCTATCTCACCCTGGGCCAGGCTCTCGACCGGTCCGACGACGATCCACGGCTGGTCGAGCTGGCCGACGAACTGGCCGCCTACGTCACGCAGATGGCCGATGAGCGGGGCGAGGACTACGTCGACGACACCGACATCGAGCCACCGTTCGTCACGCTGATGGACACGCTGGCTTTCGACGCCTTGCCCCCGGCCCGCCGACTGATCGAGCTGCTGAAGAAGCGAGGCTGGACCGGCTGGACCAAGCTCGAGCGCGTGGACCCAACACGAGGTGCGGCCGGAACACGGCAGGAAGACACCGGGTCTGATGCCGATCCAGGAACGGCGTAGCCCCCTTGGAGAGCGGGAATCCTCGTGCAACGCGAGTCCGCGCGTGTCAGGTCTGTTTCGTCCTTGGGTGAGCCCTTGAACTGCTTGGTCACCATCAGGTTCCCCAGTCACCAAGAAGTGCGTTCTTCCATGTCAGCGACCACTCTCCTACGGTTCCTCAGTAACGACAGGAGACCAAAGACGGCTCCCACGACATGGAGGCAGGCAGCATGGCCATCACCCTGGTGAACCCCGGCGGATTGCCCGAAGTCGACGTCTACCGGCAGGTGTCGATCGCATCCGGGGCCAAACTGGTCTTCATCGCCGGGCAGGTCGCCTGGAATGCCGAGGGTGTCACGGTCGGCGAAGGCGACCTCGCCGCGCAGGTCGAGCAGTGCTACCTCAACATCGCCACCGCTCTGGCCGAGGCCGGTGGTTCCTTCGACGACGTGGCGAAGCTGACCGTGTACGTCGTCGACTGGACCCCCGACAAGATGCCCCTGCTCCTGGAGGGGATCTCCCGGGCGGCCGCACAACTGGGGGTCACCCCGGTCCCGCCGGCCTCGCTGCTGGGCGTAGCCGCACTGGACGTCCCCGACCATCTGGTCGAGATCGAAGCCACCGCGGTCCTCGACTGAGCAGTGCTCCAGGCAGCGCGGAAGGCCCCGGACGACGCTGGCAACCCGTGAATCGCCACCAGTTGCCGGGCAAGGAGTTCCATCTTCCGCTAGATGTCCTCCCCCTCCAGCCGGAGGCTCCCTGGCAGCAACGACATCAGCAGCGACGGATGGTCGCAGTGCTCGGCTGTCGCATCAACAGCGTGAAAGCGGTCACTTCGCCTCCGGCGCCAGTTCGCGCAGGACGGCCGTGGCGAGTGCTGCGTCGAGTGCGCCCACGCCGGTGAGGTCCGCGATCGTAATCGCCCCGTCCGGCCGATCGATGGGGCTTGCGAGCAAGAGGCCGACGGGCGTATCGCTGGTGTCGGTGGTGGACCCTGCGCGCACGGCACGGCCGAAGTCGCCGTGGTCCAGGCACTGCTGGTGGTCGTCCACTGCGATCAGCGCCGCGCGGGCGAAGAGCGCCGGTGGCAGTTCGTTCTTGTGTGGCATGTCGGTGCCGATGCCGGTCACGTGCGCGCCCTCGCGGACCTGACCGGCTTGCAGGACCGGGGCCGTGGCCGGTGTAGTGGTGATCAGACCAGGCCATGGTTGGTGGGCAGGCCGACCGCGGTGTTGCGGTAGAAGCCGGTGGCGATCTTGATGGTGAAGTCGGGCGTGCCGGTGACCCAGCCGGCCTTGACGTGGCAGTCACCGTCGTCCTCGGGAAACTGAAGGTGCAGCGGTGGTGGGACGCTGGTGCGGCTGTGGGCGTGGGCGATCAGCGCGTCACGGACGGCGGCAAGGACCAGCTCCGGGGTGGTGACGCGCTTGATCTCGGCGGTGCCGAGGATGAGCGGGGTCATCGGTTGGCTCGCAGCCACTGAGTGAAGGCGTCCAGGCCCGCTTCGGGGTTGGCGCGGCCGACGCCGATACGGAATCGGTCGGTGGGGGTGGGGGTGAGCTCGGAACGGTAGATGCTCGCGGGCAGCAGCAGGACGCCGGCCTCCTCGACCAGGCGGGTGCAGAACTCCTCCACCCCTTCGGGGCCGAGGTAGCGGGGGTAGGCCACGCAGCCGCCGTCCGGGGACTGCCACTCGAAGAGGTCGGCGAACTCGGCGAAGAACGCGTCGAAGAGCGGCAGGTTGGCCTCGATGAGCGCCCGGTTGCGGTCCAGGATCGTCGTGCGGGCCTTGAGCGCGATACGGGCCAGGACCTCACTGGGGGCGGAGTTGCAGATGGTGGTGTAGTGCTTGGCCCGCTCCAGCCTGGACAGCAACTCCCGATCACGGCAGGCGATCCAGCCGATCCGCAAGCCGGGCAGGCCGAGCGACTTGGAGGTCACGTTCAGGGACAGGGCGCGCTCGGACAGGTCGGCGGCCTGCGGCAGGGTGCGGGACGGGTCGCGCTCCAGGCCGCGGTAGACCTCGTCGCTGAACAGGTGAATGCCGCGCTCGTCGCACATGCGTGCCAGCTCGGTGAAGTCGGCGGCGCTGATGACCTTGCCGGTGGGGTTGTTGGGGAAGTTCACCGAAACGACCCGGGTGTTGGGGCGGATCGCCGCTTTCACCTGGTCGAGGTCCAGAGCCCAGTCACGGCCGGCGTCCAGGGCGACACCGGTCACCTCGCACAGGGCGAGTGGCACAGTCTCGGCCGCCTGGTAATTCGGGGTCACCACCACCGCGTGGTCGTCCGCGTCCAGCAGGACGTTCATCGCCAGGTACAGGGCCTCCTCGGCGCCGGCGAAGCAGATGACGTCTGTCGCGTCCGCACGCTCGTACATGCCGGAGATCGTCTCGCGCAGGGCCGGGTCGCCGAAGGTCTCGGTGTAGCCCAGGGAGAGGTTCTGGAACGCTGCGCGGTCCTGGTCGTCGGCCAGGTCGAGCAACTCGCCGAGGTGCATGGTCTGGACGTCGGAGGCGGTCAGGTGGTGGCGTGCGGTGAACTCCCACCGGGAGAAGTAGGTTTCCAGGCGGAAGTCGGGCAGTCGGGTCATTCTGTGTGGTCCTTTGTGCTGGGTGCTCGGAGTTCGGCCAGCAGGCCGTAGAGAGTGGATCGGGAGACCCGCAGGGCACTGGTGACGACGGGGGCGGCACGGCGCACTGCGAAGACCCTGGCCTCGTCCAGCCGGGCGAGGACGGCCAGGCGGTCGGCGCGGGTCAGCCGCTCGACCGGGCGGCCGCACTCGCGTACGTACGCGCCGACGATGTGCTGGACGCGCTCGGTCCAGTCCTGCTCGAACAGTGGCTCCGGCCGGGGCGCGGTCGGGGCGCCGAACGCGGACAGCACGGCCGCGGCCTGCTCCAGTGGCGTGCGGTCGAGATTGACGCACAGCACCGCGCGGGCCTTGCCGTCCGCGTCGCGCAGGACAGCGCTGACCGACGACAGGCGCCGACCGTCCGCGAGCAGCTTCTCGTACGGCCCGAACACATCCCGCGCCGACGGGTCCAGCCCGTCCAGTTCGCCCAGCAGTGAGGAATCCCCCGGACTGCGGGAACTCATCGGATTCCAGATCGCCAGGATCCGGTCGGCATCCGGGTCGTGCAGCACCACCTCGGCGTACGGGCCGAGCAACAGGGCGACGGCCTGACCCACGGGGGCCCACAGCCGCACTCGAGGATCCGTGCTCTCTTCGACTGCCTCCATGGATGGACTATAAGTCCACGCTGGACGAAGTGTCCATGCACGACGCTCCCGAGAAAGCGCGCATGGGCCTGACCAGCCGATCAGGCGGCATTTGCGATAGAACGCAACGATTAATACCGAAATGCGAAGGCCCAGCAGGAGTGCTGGTGTGTGACGTCGCCGGCGGGTCTCACGTGTCCGCTCGTCGGATTGACTCGTGGTGGTCGCAGCGACGATGGAATCTCGCGCGGTACTCCCTCGGCCGCTGGCCCGTGTGTCTGGCAAAGAGGCCGCTGAACGCCCCGGGGTCGCGGTATCCGACGTCGGCGGCGATGCGTGCGACGCTCCTGTCGGTCGTCTCCAGCAGGTGTCTGGCTCGGCGCACCCGGGCCGTTTGCAGGTACGCAAGTGGCGTCTCACCCGCTTCGTCGCCGAAGCGGCGGAGCATGGTTCTGGTGCTGACGTGGAACTCCTGGGCGAGGGTGGCCAGGTCATAGCGAGCACTGAGGTTCTGGTCGAGCCACCGCTTGACGCTGAGCGAGAACTCCCTGCCCACCGTGGGTATGAGCCCCGAGTCGACATAGGGAGCCTGTGTGGAACGTGCATCGTCAACAAGCGCGATACGCGCGGTGCTACGGGCGACGCGGGGGCCGTCGTGCTCGCGGATGAAGTGCAGCGCGAAGTCGTACATGGCACTGAAGGCCGCTGTAGTCGTCACCCCCCGGTCGGTCACGACCAAACTCTCCGGGCGGAGACGCACATCGGCGTACCGGCGGGCGAACCGATCCGCGAACAACCAGGACGTGGTCGCTTCGCGCCCGCCGAGCAGCCCGGCTTCAGCGACCAGGAAAGCGCCCACGCAGATCGATACAACAGCGGTCCCCGAGGCCGCCAGCGATCGAATCGACGCTACTTCCGGTCCCAGGTGTGCGAGTGTCGCGTCGAGATCGAGGGTGGGCGAAAGCTCGAAGCCCGGCACGATCAGGACGTCTACCGGGCGAACCGGCGAGACGTCGAGGGCCCAGCCGCCGGACGCGCTCACACGCCCCCGGGGTGAGATGACCGACGCCTCGTAGGCCGGCTGACCCGGCCCTTGCGCCGCGGCGACGTGCGTTGCCATGGCCAGGAGGTCGGGGACTCCGAACACCTCCGACGCGAAGCAACCGGGGTAGGCCAGCACACCGACTCGCAGCGGACTCATGCGGCTCCTCCGGCGCCTGTGAACAGGTGGCGATATTACCGGGATACGTGGCGATGCCGCCGCTTCTCCAGGAGGGCGGCCACTCATCATCATCTCGGTTCATGACAACCATGCGAGGAAAGCGCGACCCCTTGGACGACTTCGCGCGGAGAGCCATCAGCGTCGATGACGTCGACAAGACCGTGTACGTTGCCGGGTCAGGACCGGCAGTCATCCTCATGCCCGAGATGCCGGGTATCAGCCCCGACGTCGCGCGGTTCGCGCGGTGGGTGCGTGATGCCGGCTTCTCCGTGTACCTGCCCTCGCTTTTCGGTGTCGACGGTGCCTATCCGCTCGCCGAGGCACGCGAGACCGTCGTTCGGCGCGCGTGCGTCAGCGCCGAGTTCCGAGCGTTCGCCGGTGGCGGCACCAGCCCCGTGGTCGCATGGCTGCGCGGCCTCGCTCGTCTGGCGCACGCCGAACGGGGCGGGCCCGGCGTCGGCGCCGTCGGTCTGTGTTTCACCGGCAACTTCGCCTTGACCATGGCGCTCGAACCCGCTGTCATCGCACCCGTGGTCAACCATCCCTCGCTCCCGCTCGACGACCCCGGCGGTCTGGAGATCAGCGATGACGACGCTGCCGCCGTGGCTGAACGCGTAGCGCGAGATGGACTGAAGGTTCTCGGCTACCGCTTCGACGACGACAGGTGGTGCACCGGCCGGCGGTTCGCGGCCTACCGAGCACTGCTCGGGGACGCATTCGACGGCCGCGTGCTCAAAGCCGAGACCGCGAACACCAACCCTCCGCCCTTCTTCCGTGACGTCGTCGGCTGCGCCCACAGCGTCGTCACGGCACACCTTGTCGACCAGGACGGTCACCCCACCATGGAGGCCCGGAACGAGATCATCGCCTTCCTGGCCGAGCAACTCGGGACACAGCATGAATGAGCCTTCACCCACTGACCCACTCATCAGACGGTGTCAACTCGTGCCAAACGGCTCGGTGTTCGGGGCTTCGAGCTGATGGTCGGCCCAGACGTAGCTTTCGGGCAGCAATTCAGTGATGAGGACGGTTCGAGCGCGGTCGTCTTTGCCGACGATGACCTTGAGGGAGGGGAAGTAGTCGAGCAGGACCTGGCGGCACCGGCCGCATGGGGGAACAACCCCCCGGTCGCGGTCCCCCACGGCAACGATCGTGTCCAGCTCATAGGCGCCCTGAGCCGCTGCCGCGCCGATGAGGACCAGCTCGGCGCAGGGTCCTCCCGTGAAGTGGTAGGCATTCACCGCGGTGACGATCCGGCCGTCCCGGGCACGGGCCGCGGCTGCCATGGTGTGGTTGTCGCCCCGGCAGCGTGTGCGGGCGACGTCCGTTGCGGCCTGGATGAGTTCATGGTCGACGTGGTGGGTCTGCGCGGTCATCTTCTCCGCCTTCGTCAGGTGTCGGGCGACGTTGACCCGAGTGGCGATGATGTGCAACCGAATTTTGGCATCGAGATCCACGTCGGCCGGCGTATCGACACAATGAATGGTTGTGCGTCCCCGGCGGTCGGTTGTTTGATCAGGCGGCCTGCTACTCGCTTTGATGCCGATGGTCAGCGTGTGGTTGTTCCGTACGAGGCGAGGTGCGTTGGGTATGCCGGGCAGACGGGCGCTGGGGCGGCAGTTCGGGCGGTTGTGGGCCGCGTATGCCGTCAGCGCATACGGCACGTCGCTCGGGTTCGGTGCGTTTCCCCTGATCGCGGTCCTCGTACTGGACTCCGGACCGGCCCAGGTGGCGGCGCTGTCTGCCGCGGGGCGGGCTGTGGGGGCCGTGGTCGCGGTACCGCTCGGCCCATGGGTGGAGTTCCGCCGTAAACGGCCGGTCATGGTGGCGATGGACCTGACCCGGTTCGCTGCGTTGATGAGCGTCCCCGCCGCGTTCGCTCTCGGCCGGCTCAGCTTCGCCCAACTCCTCGTCGTATCTGTTGTCGTCGCCGCGGCCGACATCGCCTTCAAGGCGGCGAGCGGGGCGTATCTGAAGACACTTGTGCCACCGGAGGACCTGCTCCTCGCGAACAGCCGTTTCGAGTCCACGACATGGACCGCGACCACGGTCGGACCACCGCTCGGCGGCGCCGCGATCGGGGTGTTCGGCCCGGTGACGACCGTGGTCGCCGATGCGGTCAGCTACCTGCTCTCGGCGCTGGGCATCCGCGCCATCGGCGGAACGGAACCGCGCCCCGCGCGGACCGGTGGACCACGGCTGCGAGCACGCGATCTGCTCGAAGGATGGCGCCACATCCTCAACCACCCCGTGCTGCGCCCGCTGTTCCTCAACACCATCCTGGTCAACGGCCTGATCATGGCACCTCAGCCGCTGCTCGCCGTACTCCTGCTGCTCGGTCTCGGGTTCGCACCCTGGCAGTACGGTCTGGTGTTCGCGGCCCCGTGCGTCGGTGGCCTCATCGGCTCACGCCTCGCGCACCGACTCGTGGCGCGGTTCGGGCAGCACAAGGTGCTCCTCACCACCGGAACGCTGCGCGCATGCTGGCCGTTCGGACTGGCGTTCGTCCAGCCCGGCGTCCCCGGGATCGTCCTCATGATCACGATCCAATTCGGGCTGGTGACCTTCTGCGGCCTGTTCAACCCGGTGCTGGCCACCTATCGGCTCAACCACACCGACCCCGACCGGGTCGCCCGCACCCTGACCGCGTGGTCGGTCAGCACCAGCGCCACCACCGCGGTTCTGACCGCCGGGTGGGGTCTGCTGGCCGCCATCACCAGCCCCCGCACCGCCATCGCGGGCGCCGGAGTCCTCCTCCTGGCCACCCCGCTGCTGCTCCCCCGCCGCGAAAACACGCCCCAGAACACCGGGGAACAGGCCACGAGCCGCCTCAATCCGCTGGTGGATCGGGGATCGTTGTAGACGAACGTCAGGAGTCCGCTCGATCCGCCGCCAGGTCCAGGGCGACGTCGGTGATCATGTCCTCCTGACGGCCTCGATCCACTCCCAGTCGGTGTGTGCGCCGATGCCGAACGGCGTGCATACCGTCGCGCAGGGTGACGCCCTGGATGAGGAGCAGGCCGGGCCATGCGGTGTCGGAGGTGGTCATCGGAGCTCCCCCTGAGCGGTGCGGTGGGCGGCTCGACGGCCATGACGCGCTCCGGCTGCCCTCCCGTATCAGCGGCAGCCTGCCGCTGAGCTGCACCGGGGTGGGCAAGGCGCTGCTCGCCTTCTCCGGGTGTCCCAGCCGCTGCGGAGCCTCACGCCCCGCTCGATCACCGACCCGGCACTGTTGCGCTCGGCACGCCGCGCCGGTGTTCGCCCGGGGGGCGGTGGTGGCCGCGCTCTGGGTGGCGGTGCCCCGGGAGCGGTTCAGCGCGGCCCGGCTCGCCTCCGCCGTACGCACGGCCGCCCTCGGCCTCTCCCGGGTGCTGCGCGACGGCCCCGTCGGCTGACCGTCGGCGATCGGCCGGAAGGCACCCCGGGGAGTCGGCTACTGTCGTGGCGTGGAGATGCCCCGCCTGTTCGACGGCCGGCTCAAGATGCGCCATCTGCTGCTGGTGGACGCCCTCTCGCGGCAGGGCACGGTCGTCAGCGCCGCCGCCGAACTCCATGTGGCCCAGCCCGCCGCCACCCGCAGCCTGCAGGAGGTGGAGGACATCCTCGGCGTCGAGCTGTACGAGCGCGGCCCACGCGGGGTGACCCCGACCGTCTTCGGCGAAGCGTTCACCCAGCACGCCCGGGCGGTGCTGGCGCAGCTCACCCAGGCCGGGCGGCATGTGGTGGAGCTGGCCGAGGCGGACCGGGGGACGGTGGTGGTCGGCACCCATCTCGCCGGGTCGAACATCCTGCTGCCGCGGGCCATCGCCGCGCTGAAGCGCGACCACCCCTACCTGACCGTGATCGTGCGCGAATCCTCCCCCGAGGAATTGCTGCTGGAGCTGGAGGCGGGCCGTATCGACCTGGTGGTGGGCCGGCTGACCGCGCCTTCCGGGGAAGGGCTGATACGGCGGCCGCTCTACGAGGAGTCGATCGAGCTGACGGTGCGGTCCTGCCATCCGCTCGTCGGGACCTCCGGGATCCGTTTCGCCGACCTGGTGGCCTACCCGTGGATCCTGCCCGGGCCGCAGACCACGCTGCGACGTGAGGTGGAGGGGCTGTTCGCCCGCCACGGGCTCGGACTGCCGGAGAACCGGGTGGAGACCACCTCCTTCCTGACGGTCCGCCAACTCCTTCTGGACACCGACGTGGTGGCCGTACTGCCCGCTCTCCTGGTACGTGACGACAGCAGGCTGGCACGGCTGCCGGTTCCACTGGAGGCCGTCGGGCACAGCGTGGGGGTGACCGCCTCGGCCACCCGCACACTGAGCCCGTCGGCACGAGCGATGATCCGGACCCTGAAGGAGGTCGCCGCGCAGATGTCCAGCACCGGCCGCACACCGGAGCAGGAGGCGGACGACCCGGACGGTACGGGGCACAGCGGGCCGGGGAGACCCAGGTAAAGCTCGGCGTTGCCGCGCTCGATCTTGCGCCGGGCCCGCTCGGTGAGGAAGCCGCTCTTGCCGATCAGCCGGACACCGCCCGCCGGGCGGCCGTCACGGCGCGGTCCACCAGCGGCGCACCGGCCTCGTAGGCGCGGGCGTGGACGAGGCCGGTGGCCGGGTCGATGGCGCCGAAGCCCTGGCGTTCGTCGGGCCCGACGAAGTGTCCGTCGACGACGTTGCGAATCCAGCGCGGGGGGTGCCGTCATGGCTCCCACTCTCGAACCCCCACCATGCCTGACAAATGACCTTCTCGCGGCCCGCTATACCGAAACCGCTATGGCGGCGCCCCGGTTCGGTATTTGTGCGCCATGTCCCGTGCCAAGAGGATCCAGCGATACACACCCCACCCCCAACACACCCCACCGTCTGCCGCCACCAGCGAGAGGTCTCCGCCATGAGCACCGCAGCACGGCCCACAGGGGGCGTCGTGAGCAGAACGGCGATCGCCACCCTCGTCGGCACCACACTGGAGTGGTACGACTTCTTCCTCTACGGAACCGCCGCCGCTCTCATCTTCAACCAGCAGTTCTTCCCCTCCCTCAGTGCCACCGCCGGCACCCTCGCCTCCTTCGCCACGCTCGCCGTCGGGTTCGTCGCCCGGCCACTGGGCGGGCTCGTCTTCGGACACTTCGGCGACCGGGTCGGCCGCCGGGCGACCCTCGTCGTCTCCCTGCTCCTGATGGGCCTGGGCTCCACCCTCATCGGTCTGGTCCCCACCTACGACACCATCGGGCTGTGGGCCCCCGTCTTCCTCGTCGTCCTGCGCGTGATGCAGGGCATCGGGCTCGGTGGCGAGGGGGCCGGCGCCACTCTGATGTCGATGGAGCACGCCCCCGCCGGACGGCGCAACCTGTACGCGGGCTTCCCGCAGATGGGCACCCCGGCCGGCCTGGTCATCGCCAACCTCGCCTTCCTCGGCACCAGCACCCTCGCCGGGGATGCCACGTTCACCGCGTGGGCGTGGCGGATCCCGTTCCTGCTCAGCATCGTGCTCGTGGCGGCCGGCCTGGTGATACGCCTGCGCATCGAGGAGTCACCCTCCTTCGACCGAGTGCGGGAGCAGGGCGAAGTGGCCCGTTTCCCGCTCGCCGCCGCCTTCCAGGTGGGCCTGCCCCGGCTCGCGCTGACCCTGCTCGCGGTGGTCGCCAACTCCGCCGTAGCCTACGTGTTCATGGTGTTCACGCTCTCCTACGGCACCCAGCACGCGGGCTACGACAAGCAGTTCCTGGTGCTCGGGGTGAGCGGGGCCGCGGTGCTGTGGTTCGCCACCATCCCGGTATGGACCGCCGTCGCCGACCGGCACGGACGGCGAACCATGTTCCTCGCCGGGTCCGCGGCCATCCTGGTGTGGTGCGGGGCCTTCTTCCCACTGCTCGACACCGGGAATCCGGCACTCGCCCTGGTCGCCCTCGCGGGCATGGGTCTGATCATCCCGGTGACGCACTGTGTGCAGGGCGCCATCATCGCGGACACCTTCCCGGCGCGGGTCCGCTACTCCGGCTCGTCCCTGATCCTCCAGGCGGGTGCCGTCCTCGGCGGCGGACTCGCCCCGATGATCTCCACAGCGCTGCTCGGCTCATCTGCCTCCTCAACCGGCGTCACCTGGTACCTCGTGGCCATCTGCGCAGCGAGCCTGATCGGCGCGACGGCGCTGTTCCGTACGGTCCCGGAGCCACAACCGGGAGTCGGGGCCACCCGGCTCCCCGAATTCGCCGGAGAGGCGTGAAGAACGCCCCGGTCCTGCGCAGCGGTCCGCTCCGCTACGCCACCGCCCGCCGGTTCGGCCTCCCCCGGCCGGTGACCGCGCGGGAGCGGACCCCGCCGCGCGCCCTGGCCTGCCCCCAACTCCCCTCCCGGCTCGACGCGGTGATGGGCAAGCCCCGCGACCGGATCGCCCAGGGCGAGGACTGCCTCCAGCTCACCGTCACCGCGCCGGGGACCGGCGGCAGGGGGCGCCCGGTGGTGGTCTGGTTCCACGGCGGAGGCTTCAGCAGCGGCTCCGGCCTGCGCGCCTGGTACGACGCCGGGGACCTCGCCGCCGAGGGCGGGGTGGTGGTCGTCAGCGTCAACTACCGGCTGGGCGCGCTGGGTTACCTGGTCCTCGACGGCGTGTCCGAGGGCAACCTCGGCCTGCACGACCAAGTGGCGGCGCTGCGCTGGGTCCAGGACCACATCGCCGCGTACGGCGGTGACCCGGAGAACGTCACCGTCGTCGGGCAGTCGGCGGGCGCCCTCTCCGCCGTACTGCTGATGCGGATGCCCACGGCGCGGGGCCTGTTCCACCGCGCGGTGCTCCAGAGCGCGCCGCTCGACATCGCGGCGCGCCCCGTACGGGACGCGGCGGAGACCGGCCGGTCCTTCGCCGAGCACCTGCGCCGCCTCTGCGCCGCCGACCCCCGCACAGCGCCCGCCGCGGCCCTGCTGGCAGTGCAGGCACGCACCGCCGCCGACCACCGACAGCACACCGGCAGCGCCCTGGAACCACCGTTCACCCCGGTCACCGGGGTTCCGGCGCTGCCCGGCACCGGACTCGACCCGGGGGTGCGCGGCACGGACGTGTTCTACGGCTGGAACGCCGACGACATGTCCGCCTTCCCGCCGGGCCGCGGCGAACCCGCCGACATCGGCGAACGCACGGGGCTCCGCTACCGGGAACCTCTGGCGCGCCTCGCCGCCGAGCTGCGGCGGGCGGGCGCCCGCACCCACGCCTACCGGCTCGACTGGCGCCCGCCCGGCACACAGCTGGGCGCCACACACTGTGTCGAACTCCCGCTGCTGCTCGGGCCCGAGAGGGCCTGGCGACACGCGCCCATGCTCGGCTCCACGCCCTGGAGGGAGGTCACCGCCCTCGGCCGGGCGGTCCGCGGTGCCTGGATCTCCTTCATCCGCACCGGCACCCCCGGCCCCCTCCCCCGCCCGCTCACTGACCCGTACGCCTGACCCGCCTCCGCCTGCCCTCGGGCGGCCATCGGCTGGACGGTCTTCTACCGGCCGTACCGCTCAGCCATCCCGGCGGGCCTGAGCGGCAGCGCGGCAGGCCGGCCGAGCTCTGGCACTCGCGGCTGGGTCCGCCCTGTGCGAGCGCATGTCGATCGTCTCTGATCTCCGTCCGATCCGGCGTTAGGCGTCTCGGTCGGCGTCCTGAGCCGCACGCTCCAGTCGGCTTCGATAGTTTTCCCACCACGACGAGTCGCCGGGCACCATGCTGTCGTTGCCCTTGTTCATCCCAACGGCGCCGTCGATGAGTTCCCGGACGATATCGGCGTGCCCGGCATGCCGGTGCGTATCGGCAACCACGCGCACTACGGCATGATGCAACGTCACCTCATCCCTTTCCTTCGGCCACCAGGGCACCTTGCCGATCGTGTCCAGCGCCAGTGCGTCGATCGTCGCGTCCGCGTGCGCCCACGCCCGGCGGTAAAGCTCCACGATGTCCTCGCGTGACTCGTCGGCGGTGGCCCACATGTCCGCGTTGGGCTCAGCACCGTCCTCCAGCCAGGGCAACGGCTCGCCCGACGGCCGTCCGAAGGTGTCGCCGAGGTAGCCCAGCTCCACGCCGGCCACGTGTTTCACCAGGCCAAGGAGGTTGGTACCGGTCGGCGTCAGCGGGCGGCGGATGTTGTACTCCGAGAGTCCCTCAAGCTTCCACAGCAGGGCGTCGCGGGCGGACTGGAGGTAAAAGTGAAGGTCGGCCTTGGGATCCGATGCGGTCATGGGGCCAGTCTGCCGCTCGGGTCGTCTCTGTCCACCACTTTTGCGCACCGCTCGCGGCAGACCAGATGACCGACACGGGACATGCCCGCCTCAGGCACTGAGCGGGCCTGGTTCGATCGCTTGCGATACCGCAGCGAGGAGGGTCTCCACCTCGGCGCCCCAGCGAGAGCTGATCACCAGGTCTCGGGCAGGGTCGACCCACAGCAGATGGCCGCCGCCGTTGCCACGGGCGCAGCGTCCGGTTGCCGGGGCGGCCGGCCATACGGTGCAAGTGTCGTTGAGCCACCAGGACAGACCGTAGTTGGGCTTGACCCGGCACGGTGTCCACATCTGCTCGATCCAACGGGCGGAGATGACCTGGGTGTGCCCCCATCGACCGCCGCGCAGGCACAGGTGTCCGATGCGGGCCAGATCGAGCGCGTTGATCCACAGCCCTCCGCCCCAGTGGGCGCCGCCGGAGACCACCGGTACAGGGGCGCCGTCGATGTCCGCGAGGGAGTTGGTGTAGCCGTGCCAGGACCAGGACGATGACGCTCCGATCGGAGTCATGACGCGGTCCCGCAGGATGTCCGGCAGCGCGCGGCGGAGCAGAGTGGTGAGCGCGAGGGCGGTCAGGTTCACGCGGACGTCGTTGTATGCCCAGCCCTCACCGGGCGGCCCGCCGACCGACTCGGTGCCCTCCCGGGTGCTTTGCGCGTCGACCGATGTCGGCTTGCCCCACAGCTCGCCCTCCCACTGGCTCGTCTGGTCCAGCAGGTGGCGCCAGGTGATCGCTTGCCCATGGGCGTCGGCCAACTGCGGCAGCCCGACGCGGGCTGAGACCGGTTCGTCGAGGATCAACGTCCCGTCGTCATGGGCGATACCGGCCACCAGTGCCAGCACGCTTTTCGTCGCGCTGTACGCCATCTCCACGCGCGTCGGGTCCCCCCAGGACGCGATCACCGTGCCACGCCGGACGATCACGCCGCTCGCGCCCTGACCGTCCAGCAGCGGGCCGATCACCTCCCGGTGGGAGTCGTCGGCCACCTGGGCAGCGAGATACGACGCCATGTCCTCGACACCGGGCACCGGGCGCTCGGCCTGCTGCCGGGCAGCCAGAGCCACCTTCTCCGCGTCCACACCCTCCCAGGGATCCCCGCAGCCGACCCCCTCGTCCAGGCCCGCAAGAACCTTGTCCACGCCCAGCCTCCCCACGACCGTCCATCGCCCGCCGCGCCAGTGAAGCGACGGCACCTTCCGGCTCAGCTTGCCACCGCCCGGGGCGCTGCCGTCACCGGGCCGACGCAGCGCAGCGGGGCCTTTGCCTACCCTCGTGCTGTCGGTGCCCGGCGCTAGCGCCCGTCACCTACGAGGAGGGCCCGCAGGACATCTGCGACGACGACCGGGCCGTCTCGTACGTCACCCCGATCGGTGCATCGCCAATGTGTTCTTTCGCGAGTCCCACGGATTCGACTGGTCGGACTCCACGGTGTATACGGCGGGGCCGGGGACGACTCTGTACGAGGAGTTCCGTCGGATGGATCAGGAGGAAGACGAGGACGATGGCTGACTGGGCTCAACCCCACCGTCGCCGTGGCTGCCGTTCGCGGTGAATCCGCCCAGGCCGACCGGTCACCACGACCGCGGCCCCTTCGCGCGCGAAGCGCTCCGCGATCGCCGCCCCGTTGCCACGTGTCGACCCCCGGGTTGTCACGGCCGTTGCCCCCACCGCCACCGAGTGAGGGACCGGTTGCGAGACTGCCGGGATGACTATGCATCTCATCTCTGTCATCGGGAGCAGCCCTGGCGTCGGCAAGTCCACCCTGTGCCGTGCGGTGGCCGAATGGCTTTCCAGCACCGGCGCATCGGTCGACCACTTCGAGGAGGCCGACATTCTCACACGGGCCGCCTTCCGGCCCGTGGCCGAAGAGTTCGCTGGTGGAGCCCGCTCCGTCCAGCCCACGACCTTAGTCGAGTGCACTCGCGCCTACGTCTCGGAGTCACTCGCGGCGGGCAGGGACTACCTGGTGACGGACGCCCTTCTGCCGTTCATCCCGTCCCTCGTGGCATGGGGCCACGAAGAGAACACTCTTGTCCACGTCATGGGAGAGCTGGCCCGGGTCGTGGAACCAGCCCGGGTCACCGTGGTGTACGTCCACGACGATCCGCAGACGGCGCTGCGACGCGCGGTCAAGCGGGAAGGCGCTGCCTGGGAAGACTGGTACGTGCGGAAACTTGCCGACTCCCCTGGCACCCGGGCTGTTCATGACCTCGCGTCGGCCGCCGTCCATCTCCGTTTCGAGGCTGACCTGACCCATCGCCTCCTCGCACAGACCCCCTGGCACGTTCTGACCGTGGATGGAGGAGCGTTCAACGCTCAGGAGGCATACGCCCACACCCAGCGCCAGTTGATGGATGTGCTGGGGCTGCCAGGGCACGCCGTCCCGAGCGGGCGACGCCGTGGTGGCGAAGAAACGAGCTAGCTGTGCTGTCCGGGGACGTTGGTGACAGGCGACTCGCCGTGAGTGGTGCTTGAACAGGGCGAGGGCCTTCTGGTTTCGGTGTGGATTGCGAGATCTACTGCCGACGCCAGGAGGCCCTCGTTGATCCACCGTAACGCCCCGCTGACCCCGACCGGCAGGCTGCGTCTGGCCCAGTGCGTCGTCGAGGACGGATGGCCACTGCGGCGGGCAGCTGAACGGTTCCAGGTCAGCCACACCACCGCAGCCCGCTGGGCGCACGGGTGGGAGCTGGGCGTCCGCTCCGGCTATCTGCCGCACGGCATGCTGGGTTCCCCGGAGGCGTTGCTGCGCGCGTCCGACGACAATGACCTGGGCGGTTGGACCGCCAAGTAGTCGATGCCGACAGCCCTCGGTCCTGAAGCGCCTCGATGGTGGTCGCGGCCACTCCCCTGACCCCATCTGTCCTGAAGAACGATGCGTGCTCGGCGGGCACACAGCTCCCTCCCGCCCGAGGGTGAGCGGGAGGGAGTGTGAGAGAACACCGTCGTGCGCCAAGCGAACCCGTCGCACAAGGCTCAGTTGAGCTCGCGGAGGAACTCCTGCGCCCGTGGCCATTCGCCATAGCCAGAAGCAGGATTGAGATGTCCGACCGGGCCGAGGTTCTCGAGGCGGCTCCCCCATGCTCGGGCGAGATCGGCGAGGCGATCGAACGCGGCCAGGGGGTCGTTAGTGCTCGCCGCGACGATGCTGGGGAACGGCAGGAGTGTCCGCGGGGTCGGCGTCCAGCCGTTTTCGCGCAGGACATCCGGGCTGGGGAAACCCTCCGGCAGCGGGGTGTCGAAGTCCGGCGGGGCCGCCAGCAGCGCGCCCTTGACGGGACGCCGGTGTCGCTGCGCCCAGTGCACGGTGGTCATCACCCCGGCGCTGTGCGCGACCAGGAGGACCGGCCCGGAGATGTCCGACAGCACCTCATCCAGGGCGGCAACCTGGGCGTCGCAGCTGAGTCTGTCGTGGGTCAGTGGCGCAATGGTACGGGCATCGGCGATCTTGTTGGCGAGGATGGTCTGCCAGTGGTCCGGCACGTGATCGCGCAGTCCGGGGACGATCACGACCGTCGGCTGTGCGGTGAGGCTCATGACGGCAACTCCGGGGTTGTGGGCGCCACATCGGGGAGCAGCCCCAGGCGGCGCAGATCTTTCTCGTAGTTCAGCTTGCCGATGGCGAAGGCCGCACCGGCCGCGATCGCGACCAGGGGCACCATCTGTAGTGCGCCGAGCAGGCCGATGCGGTCCGCGAGCACGCCCGTCACCGCTGGGCCGGGGGCAAGCCCGAGCAGGCTGTTGGCCAGAGTGAGCGTGGCCATCGCTGTCGCCGCGATGGCAGCAGGTGTCAGATTCGCCACCATGGCGGTCGCAGGTCCGGCCGTGGCATTGGACAGCAGGGTCCCGGCGCCGATCAGCACGAGTGGCAGCGGGCCGGAGGGCAGTTGGAATCCGGCCGTCAGCAAGGCGAGTGACCCGAGACTACAGGTGATCGCCACGGTCCACTTCCGGGCACCGTCTCTCCGGCTGAGGCGGTCCGCGACCATACCGCCGCCGATCATGCCGATGCCGGTGATCAGGGCGAAGACCCCGGCGACCAGACCGGCCTTCCCGGGAGGCATGTCGTAGTAGCGGTTGAGGAAGCTGGGCATCCAGCCGAGCAGGGCCATCGCGATGAACATCTGCAACCCGCTGCCGATGTAGGCGCACACCACGGAAACCGAGGAGAACAGCCGCGGCAGCAGGGTCCGGATAGCTGCGCGTTCATCGGACGGGCAGCCATCCGGGCGTACACCGGAGGCGCCCCTGCCACCGCCGGAGACCGTACCCAGCCTCTTCTCCGTGACCACGATGCCGTAGATCACGGCAAGGGCCATTCCGAAGATCCCCATGACGCCGAACGCCCAGCGCCAGCCCAGGTGCTGGGCGACAGCGCCGCCGATCGACACCCCCAGTACGGATCCGAAGGCGCCTCCCGCGATGAACGCGCCGGAGAGCGTGGCCCGCAGGCTGATGGGGAAGACACTGAGCACCACCGCGATACCGACGCTCCCGTACGCCGCCTCTCCGACGCCCACCATGAACCGGCCCAGGAACATCTGACCGTAGCTCGCGGCCATCGCGCAGCCCAGGGTCGCAAGACTCCACACCATGGCGGCGATCACCAGGCTCCTCACCCGACCCCAGCGGTCCGCGAGCAGTGACAGCGGGACGGTGAGCACCCCGACCATCAGGGCCACGATGCCGCTCAGCGAACCCAACTGGGTGTCGGACAGCAGCCATTCCGCTTTGAGCAGCGGAAAAACCGCATTGAGGACCTGCCGTGACATGTAGTCGGACAGCAGAAGCCCGAAACTCAACCCGAACACCAGCCAGGCGTACCTGCGGGATACGGCAGCCGGTGTGGCAGGAGACGTCCCCGGCACGGCTGTGCCGGCAGTGTGAAGTCCCATCGGCGTCACCCTTCTCGTCTCTCCGGGGGGCGGGCTCAGAAGGGTTGGTCGCCGACGATTCCGGCGCGTTCCATCTTGCGGACGGCAGGCCAGTAGTCCTGGACGGCGTAGTGCTGCGTGGAGCGGTTGTCCCAGATGGCCACGCTGTTCTTCTGCCAGCGCCAGCGCACCTGGTACTCGGGGACGGCCGCCTGGCTGATCAGGTAGTTCAGGAGGTTGCTTGCCCCGGGGGCGTGGTCCTGGCCGAATCGCACGTTCTCGGGCGTGTGGTAATTGACGAAGTGGGTGGTGAAGGCATTGACGAAGAGGATCTGCTCACCGGTCTCGGGATGGGTGCGCACCACCGGGTGCTCCGCGTCCGGGTACCGTGCCTTCAGCTGGTGTCGCTGCTCTGTGGACATCACGGCGCCGAAGCTCGCCTCGATGCTGTGCCGTGCGCGCAGACCCGAGATCTGGACCTTGATGTGCTCCGGCAGCCTGCGATAGGCCTCCGCCATGTTGACCCAGATCGTGTCACCCCCCACGTCGGGCGTTTCCACGCAGCGCAGTACGGCACCCATGGGCGGGCACTCACGCCACGTTCCGTCGCAGTGGAGCGCGTTCTCGTAGTGCTCGGGCTCGCTGTCCAGGTCCTTGTAGATACGGACCAGCCCCGCGTGCTCCGGGTCGCTGCCGAGCACCGGGTGGTCCTCCAGCGGTCCGAAGCGCCTGGCGAAGGCGACATGCTCGGCGCGGGTGATGTCCTGGTCCCGCAGGAAGAGGACCTTGTACTCCATCAGCAGTTGCTGGATCTCGGCGAACAGGTCGTCGTCGCGCGCGGCGTCGCCGAGGTTCACGCCGACGAGTTCGGCGCCGATGGTGCAGGTCAGCTCCTCAACCCTGAGGGAGGTGCGGCGGACGCCGGGACGCACCAGGGCGGGTGTGATGTCCCTCGGGTGGACGGTCTGAGGCATGGTGCTCACTCCTCGGTGATGAGACGGGATGTGTGGGCGCGTTGTACTCAGAGGACGAAGAGGGAAGAACCCGTGGTCCGCCCCGCTTCGAGATCGCGATGCGCTTGAATCGCGTCGGGAAGGGCGTAGCGCTGGTTGATCTCGATCTTGATGCGTCCGGACGCGACATGGCCGAACAGCTCACCGGCCAGGGCCTCCCGCTCGGCGGGCTCGGCGATGTAGTCGGCCAGCGCGGGCCGGGTCACGAACAGCGAGCCATGGATGGCCAGTTGCATGGCGTCGAGCGGCGGCACTCCGGAGGATGTGCCGAAGCACACCAGCAGACCGCGGCGCTGTAGCGAGGCCATTGATCCGGCTACGGTGTCCTTGCCGATGCTGTCGAAGACGACCGGGACACCTGTGCCATGGGTCAGCTCGCGTACCCGCTGGGCCACGTCTTCGCGCCGGTAATAGATGATGTGCTCGCAGCCGTGGGCACGGGCGATCTCGGCCTTCTCCTCGCTCGAGACCGTGCCGATCACGGTGATGCCGTTCAGCTTCGCCCACTGGGAGAAGATCAGACCGACGCCGCCGGCCGCCGCGTGGAGCAGCACGGTGTCGCCGGACTTCAGCGGGTGGATCCGGCGCAGCAGATAGGCCGAGGTGAGGCCGCGCATGGTCATCGCCGCGGCGGTTTCGCAGCTGATCTCCTCCGGCAGCTTGATCAGCGAATCCGCGGGCATGACCCGCTCCGTGCTGTAGGCACCCAGCGGGCTCCCGGTGTAGGTCACCCGGTCGCCTTCGGCGACATGCGTAACGCCCTCGCCCACGGCCTCGATCACACCCGAGGCCTCCACACCGAGCCCCGCGGGCAGCGGAGCCGGATACAGGCCGGTGCGGAAGTAGGTGTCGGCGAAGTTGAGTCCTACGGCGATGTGCCGGATCCGTACCTCGCCCGGGCGCGGGTCGCCGACAGTGACCTCTTCCCACCGCATGACGTCGGGGCCACCGGGTTCGTGGAAGCGAACGGCGTGTGCCACAAGATGCTCCGTTTACTCGTGTGTGTTGGGGCGGCGGTCGCGGGCCGACCCCGATCGGCGGGGATGGATGCCACGATTCGGTCCCGCGACCGCCGCTCGTGGGGTCTGGGTCAGCTCTTGGTGTCGCGCAGCATGAAGCCTCGCTGACCGGGACGGCGGTTGGGCACCATGCCGAGCTGGGCCAGAGTCTCGTCGGCGCCCGAGTACCATGCGCCGATCTGGTAGATCCGCTTCGCCTCCTGCCCGGTGGCGACCTCACGACCGAGCGCGTTGGCGATCTGGACCATCTGCTCGACCTGCTCCACGGAGGACATCCGCTCGCCCTTGTGCCGCCACAGGTTGTCCTCGTTGCCCACCCGCACATGCGTGCCCAGGGCGATACCGATCGCGTTCATCGGCGCCACCGCGCGCATGGACGCCTCGATGGTGAGCACGGCGCCGTCCGGGACGCGACGGATGAACTCGACGAGGTCGGCCGGGTGGCGGCCGGCGAACCCACCGCCGATGGCCACGTAGTTGAGCACCAGCGGCCCGCTGTAGATGCCCTTGCGGATCAGCCGCTCCACGGTCTCCAGCTGCGCCAGGTTGGCGAGCTGGAAGTGCGGCTGGATGCCATGGTCACGGAGCCGCGTGAGGTGCTCGAGGTAGAAGTCCGGCCCGGCCTCGACCACCATGTCCCGATAGGCCTTGTAGTACGCCTCTTTGGCGATCGACGTGCCCTCGATGTCCTCGTCGTCGAAGAGCTCGACGATGTTCATCTGGTTGGTGTTGATCGCGATCGTCACCTGGTCCGGCGCAGGGGTGATCTCGGCCAGCATGTGGCGAGTGTCGTAGCTGAGCCACTTGGCGTCGGAGCCCTCATCCTCGGGAGCGAAGGAGATCGACCCGCCGATCTGAAGGACCATGTCCGGCACGGCCTCGCGCAGCCGGGCCATCAGCTCGTTGAACATGGACATGCGCTTGGAGCCGCGGCCGTCCAGCTCACGCACGTGGATGTGCAGCACGGTGGCGCCGGCGTTGTAGCAGTCGACCGCCGCCTGCACATGCTCGTCCATGGTGAGCGGAAGGTCGTCGGCGTCACCGGGCAACCACTCCGGCCCGTAGGGCGCGGCCTGGATGACCAGCTTCTCCTGGTTCTCCGGATACAGGGAGTCGTCGAAGAAGTGCACGGTCCGTCTCCTTTGAGAAGGGGTCTTCACTCGCTGCGCGCATCGCTGTCTGCGATACGAGGCCCGAGGGCTTGGCGAGGAGCGGAGTGGGATGGCAGGCGGATTCCGGGGCCCGTGGGCAGCCCGGACACGTTCAGCGGGTGCGGGAGGGAGGTACGGCTGCGGACAGGGTCGGTTCGACCCTGTGTGGCCGACGGTCTCCCTTGCGGTAATGCAACGTTAAGGGCCGGTTACATCGGCTGCTTCACCACAGGTGACATCTGACGTATCACTTGGGGACTTGGAAACACGGCCGTCCATGGGCCGGGGTCATACCGGCAGCCGGTGACCGCTGGTGGTCATCCCTCGGCGACGGGCTGCTGCCTGGTCCGCCGGACGCGCCACTCCCTGGGGCTGCAACCGAACTGCTGGCGGAACCAGCGCGAGAAAGCACTCGGTGCGGAGAATCCCAGCAGCTCTGAGATCTCCGTCAATGAGCGGCGCGGGTTCGTCACGAGTTGACCCGCGAGCTGGGTGCGCGTCGTGTTGAGGAGGGAGGAGAACGTCTCGTCCGAGGCCGCCAGGTGCCGGTGGACGGTTCTCCGGTCGACACCGAGGCTGCGTGCCACCTGCTCGATCGAACAGCGCCCCGTCGGCAGCAGGACTTCGATCAGCTCGCGCACGCGGTCCAGCATGGTCGTGTCCCTCGAGACCGCGATGGACTCGAAATACTGCCGCGCGTAGGTCCGGAGCAACGGGTCGGCCATGAGGTTGGGCGCGTTGAGGTCGTCGGCGTAGAAGACGATTCCGTTGAATTCCCGGTCGAATTCCACCACGGGGCCGAAAACGCGTCGGTGGGTCGCGGTGTCCGCCGGAGCCCGGTGCGTGAAACACACGGAGACCGGCTGCCACCGCATACCGAAACTGCGGAGGATCCCGTGGAAAGCACCCACAGCCAGCTCGGTGGCCTGGCGCGCCGCCATGTGCTCACCCAGCTCCAGGCTCACCTTGAGGGTGGCAAAGCCCCTCGCCTCGGAGAGCCGACTGTGGAGCATTTCATTGTACATATGTCCATAACGAACAAGAAGCTCGAGTGCGCTGCGGACATCCGGCTCCTCACGTATGACCAAGCTGATGGGGCCGAGGTTGGAGAAGCGACGGCGCTCAGCGAGAAGCAGGCCGAAGTCCTCGCGGTGTGAGGCCGCCGCCGAGAGCTCGAGCAGCTGGGTCACGGCCGCACCGGATATCCATCTGTCCTGGAGCGCGAGGCCGACGGGGTCCAGGCCGACGCGCTTCATCAGGGCTCGCGGGTCGATGCCGAGCGACTGGCTGACCTCGACGTAGCTGCTCAGCGCCGCGTTGCGGACAAGGGGCTTCATGGGCGCACTCCAGGGCTCTGTCCCCAATGGTTAAGTCAGCTGCCACGCCAGGTCAAGCGATGAGCCGAGGGCTGACCTAGCGTTGCACCACTGCGATGGAGCGAGCCGTCCGGTTTCGGTGTCCCCGCCGACCGGAAATCCAACGGAGCCCACCATGACAAACAGTCCGACCTTTGACCAGCCCTGGAACGCGGTACGGAATCCCCTGCCGATCCCTACCGATCGATGGCCTCTGATGGAATTCCGTGCCGAATCCGTCTGCCCGCGCCGCGGAACTCCGCGGGACTCGGCGGCTGCTGCCGCCATCCGTGACCGGCCACCAGCACAGATCAGAGGGGAAGCCGAATGAACAACCTCGTCGCGCTCCTGGCGGAATCCGCCCGCACGGACGGTGGCCGCGTCGCCATCCGCCAGGACGATATCGTCCTCACCTATGCCCAATTGAACGACGCCAGCGCCCGGCTCACCACGCTGTTGCAGACCAAGGGCGTCCGCGCCGGCGATCGCGTTGCGTTGGTCATGCCCAACGTCCCCCACTTCCCGGTCGCGTATTACGGCATCCTCCGTGCCGGCGGCGTGGTGGTGCCGATGAATCCGTTGTTCAAGGCTCGTGAAATCGCCTTCACCCTCCGGGATTCCGGGGCCCGGATCGTGTTGGCCTCCTCGCACGTCGCGGACGAGGTTGCCTCGGCCGCGGCGGCGGCTGGGGTCGAATGCCTGGTCACGGAGCCGACCTCCTTCGACACCCTGGTGCAGGCAAGCGATCCGATACTCGGGGTCGTCGACCGGGCGGACGACGACACCGCCGTCATTCTCTACACCTCGGGCACAACAGGTACCCCGAAGGGCGCCGAGCTGACCCATCGCAATTTGATGACCAACGCAGCCACCACGGCCGAGACGCTGCTCCACGTCGGCCCGAACGACGTGCTGTTCGGGGGCCTGCCGCTGTTCCATGCCTTCGGGCAGACCTGCGCCCTCAACACCGCCATCGCCGCCGGCGCCACTCTCACCTTGCTGCCGCGGTTCGAGCCCGGCAGGGCGTTGGAGATCATGCGCCGGGACAGGGTCACCGTTTTCCTGGGTGTCCCCACGATGTACACGGCTCTGCTCCATCACGGGATCCCCGACGGCTACGGCCCCTCACGGCTGCGCTTGGCCGTCTCCGGTGGAGCCTCCCTGCCGGTCGAGGTACTCCACGGCTTCGAGCGGGAATTCGACGTCACTGTGCTGGAGGGCTACGGGCTCTCGGAGACCTCACCGGTCGCCGCGTTCAACCCTCCGGACCGGCCGCGCAAGGCAGGCTCGATCGGTCTCCCCATCCGCGGAGTCGAACTCGGACTCATCGCGGACGATGGCACCACAGTGGGCCCGGACGAGGTCGGGGAAATCACGATCCGCGGTGAAAACGTCATGAAGGGCTATTGGAACCGGCCTGACGCGACCGCGGAAGCCATCCGGGATGGGTGGTTTCACAGCGGTGATCTCGCCCGTGTCGACGAGGATGGCTACTACTTCATCGTCGACCGTAAGAAGGACCTCATCATCCGTGGCGGGTACAACGTCTATCCGCGGGAGATCGAGGAGGTGCTCTACGAACACCCCGCCGTCGCCGAAGCCGCTGTCGTGGGCGTGCCGCACGAGATCCACGGGGAGGAGGTGGCCGCCGTAGTGACGCTCCGGGACGGTGCACAGACCACCACCGGTCAGATACGTGACTACGTCAAACAGCGGGTTGCCGCCTACAAGTACCCACGGATCGTCACGTTCACCGACGGACTCCCCAAGGGAGCAACGGGCAAGATCCTCAAGCGGGAGATCATTGTCCAGCAGTAGGTGTCCAAAGCCTGAAATGGTCAGGATTCCGTAGTGGCCTTCGCATCAGGGGGTGGGTTCACTGGGGCATGGATGCCCAGGCAGAGGACGGACCAGTCATCCCCGATGCGGGGCAGCATGGCGAGACCACCACGGGGCTCACGTGGTGAAGACCGCCCGCGCAATCTCATCGGGGGCGGCGCTCGTCTCGTCGACCAACTCCCCATCGGCGGACCAGATTCCCGAACGGCCGGATGTGCGGTCGAAACCGCCACCGGTCGGACCCGCGAAGGCGGCCGTGGCGACCCACACACCGTGGTCGGCGGCGACCCGGCGGGCGCGCTCACCGTGGACCTCAGCCTCGTGATCGGCGTGGACAACCCCGGCTACGTAGCCGTCGATGCCCAACGCGAGTGTCCTCGCGGCGTGTTCGGGGATACCTGTGTCGCGGCAGACGGCGAGCCCCAGCCGCCACCCGTCCACGTCGATCGCAGCGGGCTCGCCGGGCACGAAGTGGACGGCCTCGCTGCTGTGCAGGTAGACCTTCCCATAAGCCACTCGCGCGCCGTCTCCGGTCACAGCCAGGATGCCGATGTGCGGACCCGGTACAGGCGCGCCGACCAGGGCGAGTGTCCCGGTCTCGGCGCACGCGGCGACGATCGGAGCCAGCCGTTCATCGTCCGGGAACACCGGCGGTGCGTCCAGCTGGTATCCCGTCAGCGACATCTCGGGGAACACCACCACCCGTGCGTCCGCTGCCCGAACCGCCTCCGCATGGGCCACCGCGTTGGCCGTCACGTCGTAAGCCGCGCACCTCGGCTGCGCCACCGCGATGCTCATCGGTCGCTCCACCCTGAACTCCCCTCGCCGAATCGCACGATCACCCTATACAGCGGTCACACGGCCGAGCCGTTGCGCATCTGCCCCAGCAACCCTTCCGGCGTTCCACCAGCACACCACCGCCTGCCCGGACTCAATGGCCCTCAGCCTGTTGCCCGACGGCCTGGTGCCGGTGGGGGGCTGAGCGAGGCTGAGATCTGGCAGTCGATCGCCGACTTCACCGACGCGGCCCACAACGCGCTCCTGGTCGCAGCACCGCTCAGGCGAAATCCGGAGCCGCCCGGAGGTTCACCGCTCACCGTCGGCGGGGCACCGCCCCCGCCGGGACGCTGTGCGGCAAGGATGGCGAGTCATGACGATCGTGTTCCGGATTCCGGCCAGTGGTGCGGAGCGGGTGGGGTTCGCCTACTCGCCGGCGATGGAAGCCGTGCTGAGTCTTCATGTGCTGGTGGAGCCCAAGCACCATCCTGTCCAGCACGGGTGGGTGCGCGCGATGCGCAGGTTGTCACCGGGGCTGAAGCGGGAGATCGAGGCTTTCTCCTTCGCGGTGCGCTCGTACTTTCCCGAGTTCCTCTTTCCTCAGCCGACAGGCGGGTTGCCGGGCTTCGAGGCTGAGCTGGCCGGTCTGCGGGCGGCGGATCCGGAGCTGGTCCGTCTGGAGTTCGCCGTCCCGTTGCTCACCCCGTGGCCGGGCGGCGGCAAAGGCAGGGATCCGCGGGTTCTGGACCGACCGGAAATGCGCCGCCAGCTGCGCGAGCGAGCCGTGCGGGAAAGCGATGACACGATGGCCGCGATGCTCCTGGACGCCCCTCAGTCGCTGTTGGAGCGGTTCCTGACCATGCTGGAGCGCTACTGGCGGGAGGCGTTCGAGGGGGAATGGGCACGGCTTGAGCCTGACTTGGCCGCCGGTGTCAGCGAGGCGGGGCACCAGATCGCCGAGCGCGGCCTGTACGGGATGCTCCGTGGTCTGTGGCCAGAAGTACGCAGTGATGCGCGGGCCGAGAAGTTCTGGCTCGAGAGACCTCATGATCACGACGTCGTCATCGGACCGGACGACAGGCTGGTGCTCGCCCCCAGCGCCTATGTGTGGCCGCATGTGCGGGTCAATTGCGACGGTCCCTGGCCCCTCGGACTCGTCTTCCCCGTCTCCTCGATCGCCCGGGAAGCCCGCCCGAGGATTCCGCCCGCTCGGCTCGTCGGCATTCTCCGGGCGCTCGCCGACGACACCCGGCTGCGCGCCCTGCGGCTGATCGCCGAACGTCCGCGCAGCACCCAGGAACTCGCTCCGCTCGTCGGCGTCAGCGAGGCGGCGCTGTCCAAGCACTTGCGTGTGATGGCGGACGCGGGCCTGCTCGAGCGCCGCCGCGAGGGCTATTACGTCCTGTACTGGCTCGTGCCCGGACAGGTGGCGGGCCTCGCCCCCAGCCTGGAGAGCTTCCTGCACAGCGATGATGCGGGCGATCGAGCGACTGATTAGCTGTTTGCCGAATTAGTTGATCACGTGTGCGAGCGGAACCGACAGTGGCGGCATGTCACTGCTGAGGGACCGCAACTTCCTGCTTCTCTTCGTCGGCCAGGGCGTCTCGCGCTTCGGCGACGGCCTGTACACCGCCGCGACCGCGTGGCTGGCCTGGACACTGACGAAGGATCCGGCCGCTGTGGCTCTGGTCAGCGTGTCCGCGTTCGCGCCCGCATTCGTGGCCACGTTCATCGGCGCCTCGTACGCCGATCGCTACGACCGCCGGAAGCTGATGATCGCCACCGACCTGGCCCGGGTCGCCGTGCTGGTGGTGGCCCTGGTGCTGATGTCCCTCGGCCTGCTGGATCTGCCTCTGCTGGTGGCGGGAACCGCGTTGCTCGCCTTGATCGGCGCCCCGTTCGCACCGGCCCGCAACGCCATCGTCACGCAGATCGTGCCGGACGACCGACTGCAACAGGCCAACGGGCTTCTACAGGTGGCCTTCAGGGCCGCCTTCTTCGTCGGTCCGCTGATGCTCGCGCCGCTGCTCATGCACGGCTCGCTGCAATGGGTGCTGGTGGTCAACGGGCTGACGTTCGTGGTCTCGGCGGGCGCTGTGGCCGCCATCCGCGTCACACGCCCTGCCCCGACCGGCGGCCGAGCGGGGCTGTGGTCCGATCTCGCGGCCGGGCTGAGGGCCGTGCGTGCCGCCCCCGATGTGCTGGTGGTCATCACTACGTTCGTGCTCGCACTTGCCCTCACCAGCGGCTTCTTGACGGTCGGGTTGGTCGCTGTGGTGGGAAAGGGCAGCCAGTACGGCCTGCTGCTGGGCCTCTCCGGGGTTGCCGAGGTGGTCGGGGCGCTGCTGATCGCCGGACTGCACATCCGCGGGCCGGCCTTGGCCGCGGTGCTGGCATGGGCCCTGCTCGGGATCTTCCGTGCGCCGCTGGGAACGGTCACCTCCGGTGCCGTGGCAGCGGTTCTGCTGACCGCCACCGGGCTGGCTTCGGCACTCACTGACATCCCGCTGATCTCACTGGTGCAGCAGCGCATTCCGGAACACCATCTCGCGAAGGCGCTGGGCCTGTGGGAGGCCGGGGTCGCCGGAGCCCTGGCGGTCTCACCCTTCGTGGCCTCGACCGTCATCACACTCGCCGGAGTGGAGAGGGCCTTCATGCTCTCGGGGGCCGCCCTCGTCGTGCTCGCCGCGACCGCCGCCCTCGTTCTCGCCCGCCTCAGCGCGAAGCAGTCCCCGCGACGCTGGAACGGCGCTGCCGGTAAGGAGGCCCGGGCAGGAGGCAGTTGCTCACAAGCCTGCCCGGTGGCGTGTGTAACGCACGATGGTCCTGCCACTGACCGCTGAGCGGGGCCGCGGCAGCCAGACGTGCTCATCCCGTGTGCGGCTTCCCCTCGTTGTCGGCTGAGGTGTCGGCATGCGCGGTCGATGCGGGGGCATCTGCCCGGGGAGTGTGTGCGGCGGCGCGAGCGAGGCCGGCTTCGACGCGTCGCAGGGCATCCAGCGTTTCGGCTTGCTGATCAGGGGTGAGATCGCCGGTCGAGGCATGTTCGAGTTCGGCCCAGATGCGTTCGACTTCGCGGCGCAGCGCCTGGCTGGCGACAGTCGGTTCGATGATGACGGCGCGCTTGTCGTCGGGGCAAGGGCGGCGGCGGACGAAGCCGGCGTTTTCCAGGCGTTTGATGCTGCGGGTCATGGTGGGGGCGTCGGAGTCGAGCAGACGTACCAGATCGGTCTGCCGCTGAGGGCCGAGTTCCCACAGATGCATCATGACCAGTTCCTGGCCGAGGTGGAGGCCGAGGGGACGCAGCAGCTGTCCGGCGATCATGCGGTGCAGGCGGGCGACGCGAAAGATCGCGTGGCTGACGGGCCCCGCGTGGGCGGAGGCCGGCACCGTCACCGTGGGGGGACCTGCTTCGAGTGACTGGTTTTGCGCCTCCCGGCTCATCAGTACCGCCCTCTCTCGATCGAACACTGTGCAGACAACTATGAGGTTACCCCGCCCTCAGCTTCGCGTGAAATCCATGTGCTGACCGCACACAGCGGGGTATGTGGCGCGGCTCACATGGTGACTCAGGAAGCGTCATTCGCATTTACTTGTTCGGACAGGTAATGATGGGGTGCCCGCACACCGACCGGGGTGCTGCCGGACGAGCAGCCCCCTCTCTCCCGACCAAAGGAATGATCATGACGACTGCGTTCGACCCGATCGAGCTGGGCGGCAAGCGTCTGGCCAACCGCATAGCCATGGCGCCGATGACCCGTAGCCGTGCCTACGGGCCGGGTGCCACGGCGACGGAGCTGATGGCGACCTACTACGCGCAGCGGGCCGGCGCCGGCCTGATCGTCACCGAGGGCGTCCAGCCGTCGGTGGTCGGCCAGGGCTACCCCGACACACCGGGCCTGCACACCACGGAGCAGATCGCCGCATGGCGGCGGGTGACCGACGCGGTCCACCGTGAGGGCGGGGTGATCTTCGCGCAGCTGATGCACACGGGTCGCATCGGCCACCCCAGCCTGTTGCCCGACGGCCTGATCCCGGTGGGCCCCTCCGCCGTCATGGCGAAGGGGCAGGTGTACACCCACGAGGGCCCCCAGGACTTCGTCACGCCCAAGGAGCTGGACCACGACGAGATCGTCCGGACGATCGCCGACTTCGCCGACGCGGCGCGCAACGCGATCGCCGCCGGCTTCGACGGGGTGGAGCTCCACGGGGCGAACGGCTACCTGATCCACCAATTCCTCGCCCCCAACGCCAATCAGCGCATCGACACCTGGGGAGGAGATGCCGCGGGCCGGGTGCGCTTCGGCATCGAGGTCGCCACCGCCGTCGCCGAGGCGATCGGCGCCCACCGGACCGGAATCCGCATCTCCCCCGGCACCCCCTTCAACGACATCGCCGAGACGGACCCGGCTGATCTGGAGGAGACCTACACGGCCCTGGTGGCCGGTCTCGCCCCGCTGGGCCTGGCCTATCTGCACGTACTCGAAGGCCCCGACCGCAGTCTGACCGAGCGCCTGCGCAAGGACTGGCCCGGCACGTTCGTCCTCAACCCGTTCACCCACCCCGCGCCCACCGGTCAGGACTCCCTCGACCTCATCGAGGACGGCGCCGCGGACATGATCGCCTTCGGCGCGCTGTTCCTGGCCAACCCCGACCTGCCCCGTCGCCTCGCGGCCGCCGGTCCCTACAACGAGCCCGACCGGGCCACCTTCTACGGCGGCGACGAGCGCGGCTACACCGACTACCCGGCCCTCCCCGCCTGACCTGCGCCACCCCAACCGGCCGGACACGGCGAACCCGGCCCGCCCAGGGCGCGTTGTCGCCGCCCCGGCCCCTCGAAACCATGCACACCCGACCGAAGGATCGATTCCCCATGGCCCCCATCGCCCGCAGACTCCAGCATGCCGCCTACGGCGACCCCGAGGTACTCGAAGTGGCCGAGGTACCGCTGCCCGAGCCCGGACCCGGCCAGGTCCGCGTCCGTGTCCACGCCGCCGGCGCCAACGCCCTGGATTCCAAGAAGCGCCGGGGCCTGTTCGCTCCCGGTCAGGACGCCCCCGCCGAACCCCAGCCTCTGGGCCTGGAGATGGCCGGTGTCATCGACGCACTCGGTCCCGGTGTCACGCGGTGGAAGACCGGCCAGCCGGTACTGGGACTCACCGCCCAGCAGAACGCCGTCGCCACCCACGCCCTGGCCGACGCCGACAACATCGTCGCCAAGCCCGACGTCCTCACCTTCGAGCAGGCCGCGGCCCTGCCGGTCGCCGCGGAGACCGCCCATCGCACCCTGCGCCGGCTCGGCCTGGGCGCCGGCCAGACCCTGCTGGTCCACGCCGCCGCCGGTGGCGTCGGCCTCATGGCCGTCCAGTTCGCCCGCGCCTGGGGTGCCACCGTCATCGGCACCGCAAGCGAAGCCAACCACCCCTTCCTCCGTGACCTCGGCGCCACCCCCGTCACCTACGGCGACGGCCTGGCCGAACGCATACGCGCCGCGGCCCCGCAAGGGATCGACGTGGTCCTCGACGCCTCCGGACGCGGCGTGCTGCCGCTGTCCGTCGAACTGACCGGAGACCCGGAGAAGGTCATCACCATTGCCGACCTCGACGCCGCCCGGCACGGCGTGCGCTTCTCGAGCGGGATGCTCCCCATAGCGCAGGCCATGACGGAGATCCTGCCCATGATCGAGGACGGCAGCCTCCGCATACCCATCGAAGCGGTCTTCCCACTGGAGCGGGCGGCCGACGCCTACCGCCGCCTCGACAACGGCCATCTGCGAGGGAAGGTCGTCATCACTGCCCGAACGCCCCTCGACCCGGCGGCGCGGGCGGTGCTCGACATGGCCATGCAGCCCGGCGTTCCCCAGCTGCACGAACTGTCCGCGCCCGAGGCCCGTGCGGCGATGGACGGGATGTGGGCCGACCTCGGGGGTGAACCGGCCGCGGTCGCCCGGGCCGAGGACGCGGTGGCCAACGGCGTTCCCGTCAAGCTGTACTGGCCGGAGGGCGAGGGCCCACACCCCGTACTGATCTGGATCCACGGCGGCGGGTGGACACTGGGAAGCGCCGCCGCGTCCGATGCCACGGCCCGGGATCTGTGCCGTCTCGCCGGATACCTGGTGGTCAGCGTCGACTACCGGCTCGCTCCGGAGCACCCCTTCCCGGCCGCAGTCGAGGATGTCCGGGCAGTGGCACAGTGGGTGTCCAGCCAGATCGGGGCGCTCGGTGGCGACACCACCAGGATGGCCGTCGGCGGGGACTCGGCGGGAGCCAACCTGAGTGCCGTGCTCGCCAACGAACTGCCGGGCACCTTCGCCCTTCAGGTCCTGGTGTACCCGGCGACCGACCTCACCCACCCCTTCCCCTCGTACGAGGAGAACGGCGAGGGCCTGATGCTGACCAAGGACGCCCTCGCGTGGTTCCAGGGCCACTACCTCGGAGACGACGTCGACCCGAAGGACCCGCGTATCTCGCCTCTGTACACGGACGCCGCCACCCTGGCCACCGCCCCTCCGGCTCTGGTGATCACCGCCGGGTACGACCCGCTGCGGGACGAGGGCGAGGCGTATGCGCAGCGGCTGCGCGAAGCCGGCGTCACGGTGGAGCAGGTGAGCTATGAGGGCCAGATCCACGGGTTCTTCAGCATGCCGGCCGCCATCCCCGCGGCCAGGGAGGCCCTCGAACGCGTCACCGCGACGCTGCGGCGGGCCTGGGCGTGATGCGGCGCTGACGGGCCCGGCCGATCCGGCCGGGCCCGCCTCTGCCAACACACCGGTCTTCAGCCCACGGCCCCACCGAAACCGCGGTCGCGCACACGCGCTCCGCACTTCCCTGAGACAAGGAAACAACGTCCATGAGCACTCCCCCCTCCCCCGTCACACCGAGTGACGCACCACTCGAAGGCAAGGTCGTTGTTGTGCCCGGCGGCACGGGCAACGTCGGGGAGGGCATCGTCCGCGCCTTCCTCCACGCCGGTGCCACCGTTGTTGTGCCCAGCCGGAGCCAGGAACGTCTGGATCACCTCGCCGAGTTGATCGACCCCCAGCTGGGCAATCGCCTCATCCGGCTCCAGGCGGGATATGGCACCTTCGCCGAGGCGACGGAACTGGCAGAAAAGATCGTCGCTGACCATGGGCGCATGGACCACGCCGTCCCCTCCATCGGCGGGTGGTGGATGGGCAAGGCCCTGTGGCAGGTCAGCGAGAACGACTGGCAGCAGCATTTCGTGGAGACCACCACGTCGCATTTTGCGGTTGCCCGGGCCTTTGTGCCCAGGCTCGATGCAGCCGGAAGCTACACACTCATCGCCGGATTCGCCGCGCGCGAGCCCTACCCGCAGGCGGGAATCATCAGCATGCACGGAGCAGCGATGTTGATGATGCGTGAGGCACTGAGTGTCGACCTGGGTGGCCGACGCCGCGTCAACAACCTGCTGCTCGGCCCGATCATCAACCGCAGCCGTCCGAACGGCGACCCGTCGTGGCTCACCGCCGATCAGGTGGGAGAGGCTGCCGTGGCCGTGGCCCTCGCCCCCTCCGTTCAGGACGAGAGCATCACCCTCGGCACCGTGGAGGAGCTGAGAAACGAACTGGCCCGCATGCGAGCCTGAGAACCTCGTCAAGGGCGTTTCGTACGGAGGGATATCCCCGAAGGGAGTGCGTGGGTGGCAATCCCCGACCGTGTGGAACCGCTGGCCACGGACCCCGCATTGATCAGCGCGTTCGAGGTGCTGGGCCAGAAATGGAGCGGAATCATCCTCCACACACTGGCCCAGCGGCCGGCCCGCTTCAGCGAACTCCGCGGCGCGGTCTCCGGCATCAGCGACAAGATGCTCAGTGACCGGCTACGGGAACTCGTCAACAGGGGACTCGTCACGCACACCCGACTTCCGCCAGGTCCGGTCGCATACGCCCTCACATCTGACGGGCACGCTCTGACGCCTGTACTTGACCAGGTCGCGAGCTGGTGGAAGCACCGTGCCGGGTGATCGCGGCGTGGTGCGGAGGACAGGCAGGACTGCCGATGGTGGCACTAGCTCTGCGGGACGTCCTTGAGGAACACGATCCCGTCGTTCTCGGCCAGGTGTGCCGGGTCGAGTGGGAAGTAGCCGAAGTACGGCGACACGCGGGGGGCGGGTCGCGTGTCGCCGAGGACGGTGGCCAGCCGGGGCGCGTCGATGACATAGCGGTCTTCCGGGAGCGCGTACAGGACCCCTTCGACCGTGTCCGGTGGCGGGGTGTCCACTCCCTGGTGCCGCATCGTGCCGAGGGCCATGGCCACGAAGGCATACCCCTCCCCCAGGTGGGCGCTCACGAGCGCGCCGGCGCTCCACCACTCCAGTGGCAGGTCACCCATCCGCATCGAGCTCTTGTCCCGCTGGAGATGGGCGTTGTGGGCGTGGACCAGTGCCGGGCCCCGTTCGGCGACGGCGAGGAGGTTGTCGGCCATCATCCGGTCCCGCAGGCTCACCAGCCACGTCATGCGGGCCGGTGAGGTGTCGGCCATCCAGAAGTGATAGCGCAGCAGGCCGGTGGCGGTGCGCCCGTACAGGTGCGCCCGGTCCCAGTCGGCCCGCGAGGTCGCCGTGATCAGGTGCGGCGTCTGCGCGTCGAGCACTGCCACCAGATCGTCGGCGAGCAGCCGCAGCTCCCTGGCCTCGGCCGACTGCCCCACGGACTGGGCCGGGTCCATCATCACGGCGGGGTTGGTCCACCGGTCGTCGGCGCCGAGCAGACGGTCGAGCGTTTCCGCGGTGCAGGGAAGCAGATCCGCGTCCACACAGGCAGAGAGGTAGCCGTGGAGTGCGGTGAGGACCTGCCGGGGGCTCGCGGCACCCGTGATTTCCAGCGGGCCGTCGAAACCGGCGAAGCGGAGCCACTCGGACGCGGGTCGGCCGTCGTTGTAGGCGCGCATCCAGCGCACAAGCTCTCGGTTGGCCGCGGACGCGCCGAACCCGTGGCTGAATCCGTGCTCCATGACCTCGTCGAGCGTGCCCGTGCCCCCGGTGACGTAGTCGTCCACGACCAGGCCCATCATGCAGTCGCTCTCGATCACGATCGTCCGGTAGCCCTCCTGCTCGACGAGCTGGCGGAAGAGCTCGTTGCGCAGGTCGAGCGGAGTGTCCACGCCGTGGGTGGGCTCGCCCAGGGCGAGCAGCCGCGGGCGGGCCGGGAGCAGGCTCATCACGGCGGCGGCGTCCACGGCATGGGCGGTGTCCTTGATCTCTGTAGCCATGCCCTCAACGGTATCGTTGAACTTTCCTTTGAAACTTCTCCGCAATATCAGCAGGACCATGGGCCAAAACCTTCAAAGCGGTGAGCGACTCAGGCCGGTTGATCTGGCACGCGAGCACGGACGTCAATCATGCGGATGGTGAACGAGGGTGTGGCCGAGGAGGCGTACTGCGCGCAGGGGAGCGTGCCTGGCGGGTGCGGCCGCGCCGCGACCCACTGACCGGGTACCGTGGCTACGACGAGGCCGATGTGCGGGACGCCCGGCGGGCCCACCAACTCGGGCGGAACGGCTACCTGTTGGAGCAGATCGCCCCGCTGATCGCCCAGGTGCGGGCGACCGGCGGGCTGGAGGCCGCACTCTGCGACGGGCGCGGCCGACTGTCCGCCCGCGGGCGGGCGATGCTGACCGGGGCCGCCGAGCTGGAGTCGTTCCTCCGCGAGCGCGGATGAGACGTCGGGCGCCGATCGAGGGTTGTTGCCGTGCTTGCCGATCGATGGGGAAGGTAAAGGCGTTGCACGGCGAACTCCGATCGGGCATGACTAGGGACATGGAGTTCTTCTGCTACCACCGCGACCGGCCCGATTCCCTGGCATTGCGCGAGGAGTTGCTGGAAGAGCACTGGTCCTACATGGACCGGTACGCCAAGGAGATGGTCGCCCGGGGCCCGACCTTCACCGACGACGGCGACACTCCCTCCGGCAGTGTGCATATCGTCGACCTGCCCGATCCCGCCGCCGCCCGCGCGTTCGCCTTCGACGAGCCCGGCTACCAGGCGGGTGTGTACCGGGACGTGATGCTACGACGGTGGCGCAACACTCTGGGGCGCACCATGTGGGACTTCCCCGGCGGCCGGACCGGCGGCAGCCGGTACCTCGTGCTCGGACTCGGCACCGGGCGGGCAGCCGACCTTGCCGGGCAACCCGCCCGGGACGAGCTCATCGCCTACGGGCCGCTGCTGTCCGACGACGGCACCACCTGGTTGGGCACGGCGGTGCTGCTCCGGGCGCCGGACCCGGAGACGGCACGCACCGTACTGACCCCGGAGCGATACGCCGACATCGAAGTGCACACCTGGGAGTTCGGCGGTCGTCGGTGATGAGGCGTCGTGGGCCGGGACAGCGCGTCCCGGTCCACACCCCTTGGAGGAGAGAGGGGTCCAAGCGCACCAACCGTCGCCCGGCGACCACCCTGTCGTAGCACGGCCAAGCCGTCACAAAACATCGGCGAGACGGTCCACCTGGTCCGGGTCGAGGCCGTAGCAGTAGCGCATGACCTCGTCGGCGCCCTTCAGGCGGTTTGACCTGTACGAATCAACCTGGGCAAGATCGCCTGACTCAGTCAGGGCGTGAGCATCACGCAGAGCGGGAGGACCAGCGTTGAAGACGGATGCGAAGGCCGGGAGCGCCCTGGGGAAGGTCGGGTCGGGCGGGCCCGGCACGGGGCCGGCTGGTGCGAGGCGGAGCGTGGGCAGCCGCATCGGGGCCGGTGTGCTGGGCGTTCTGTTCCTGCTCTTCGGCCTGGTCCTGGTGGCCGTCGGTTACGAGCAGGGCCCCGGGAAGGTGGCCGGCAGCACCCCCGGGACGATCACCATCGAACGCTGCGGCAAGGACACCAGCCAGGACGATGTGGAGTGCTCCGGTACCTTCCGCTCCGACACCGGCAAACTCCGTTACGACGTGGAGGACTTCGAGCCCGGCACAGACTACGACAAGGGTGAGAAGGTTCAGGCGATGGCGTCCAGCCCGGTGTCGTTCGACCGTGGCACCTCCACGTCGTTCTACGTCGAGGGTGCGCGCGCCTGGTGCGTCGCCGTGGCGATGTTCGGTGTGGCGACGTTCCCGCTGATCTCCGCCTTCCGGTCCGGCGCACGCCCCATGCGGCGCGGGATGGTGATTACGGGCCTCAGCCTGCTCTTCGGCGGCCTGCTGGGCTGCGGCCTCTGCACCCTGGTGAACTCCATGCTCCTGTAGGCCGGTTCCAGCGAACTCATACGCCACCCTGGGTTTCCACAAAGATGTGATCGCTGAGTTCGTGCGGGAACGTCGCCCGCTCGTCACCGGTCACCCTCACTCCGCCCTCGGTGGCCACGACCGTGACCGTGTGATCGGGCTGTATCCCGGCGCGCTTCAGACGCAGCAGGACCGAGGGATCGTTCTGGAGCAGTTCGCTGATCCGGACGACCAACACCGTGCTCTCCGCAGCAGTGGCCGCATCCGTCATGGTGAGGACGGACTCAAGGACGGCGCCGTTCTGCTCCCATGCGGGAATGGGGCTGCCGTGCGGGCACGTGGCGGGATAGCCGAGGATCTCCGTCAATCGGTTCGCCACCGCGTCGGACATCACGTGCTGCCATCGGGAGGCCTCGACATGAACGTCCTCCCATTGGAGACCGATCACGTCCACCAGAAGGCACTCGGCCAGGCGATGCTTGCGCATCACCCGCACGGCCCGCCGACGGCCCGACTCCGTCATCACCAGGCGCCGATCACCGGCCACCCGCACCAGACCATCGCGCTGCATCCGGGCCACCGTCTGTGAGACGGTCGGCCCGCTCTGCTGAAGTCTTTCGGCGATCCGCGCCCGAAGTGGCACCACCCTCTCCTCCTCCAGCTCGAATATGGTCCGGAGATACATCTCCGTCGGATCGACCAGGCTATGAGTTGTCAACGTTCTCTCCCCTCCTCGCACACCCGCCTGTCGGCATCGCCCGAGCCGCCCGTCCGGTCAGTCCCGTGCGGGGAGTGGTTCGCGGTCATCGGTCTGCTCAGCTCGTGACGGTGGGCTGGTTCGCCGCAGAACGGTGAGGGCGATGAGGACGGCGGCGGCCAGGAGCGCGGCGCCCAGGCTCATGCCGAGCGCGTATCCGTCGTTGAGGGTCTCGGGTGTGGCGGTCCGTCCGGTGCGGTGATGGGCCGCGGTGCCGAGGGCGGCGAGTCCGAGTGAGGCGCCCATTTGGCGTGAGCTGTTGAGCAGACCTGAGGCGGTGCCGGTCTCGCTGGGCGCGACACCGGCGGTGGCGAGGGAGACGACCGGTCCGAGGCAGAGCCCGAAGCCGACGCTGGTGACGATCGAGGGCCCGAGGACGTCGCTGGTGAAGGAGCCGTCGGGGCTGATCAGGCCGAACCAGGCGAGCCCGGTCGCGGTGAGGAGTCCGCCGATGACCAGAAGGGTGCGCGGAGCGAGACGGTAGCCGAGTTTGATGGCGAGCACGGAGCCGGTGACCACTCCGAGGGCGAACGGCAGGAACATGGCCCCGGTCGGCGCAGGCCCCGTCCCGAGGACTCGTTGGAGATAGAGGGACATGAAGTAGAAGGCCGAGGCCATGGCCGCACCGACCAACAGGTTGAAGGCGTTCGCGCCGGCGACCGAGCGGCGGGCGAACAGGCCGAGCCGGACCAGCGGTTCACGGGCGGTGGTCCGCTCGACGTAGAGGAACGTGGCCAGCAGCGTGGCGGCGACCGCCAGAGTCGTCAGGGTGACCGGCGAGGTCCACGCATACCGATCGGTGCGGACGACGCCGAACACCAGCAACGTCATGCCCGCCGTGGCCAGGACGGCACCGAGAACGTCCGGACGACCCCCGCGAGCGGTCGGCGGACCGGCGGCGACGCCCCGCCGGGCCAGGGCCAGAGCGCAAGCGGCCATCGGCACGTTCACGAACATCACCCAGCGCCAGCTGGCGTACTCGGTGAGCAGGCCGCCTATCAGGACGCCGAAGGCGCCCCCGGCGGCGTTCACCGCGCTCCACACCCCGAAGGCCCGGACGCGGGCCCTGCCCGTGGGGAACGTCGCGGTCAGCAGCGCCAGTGCGGCCGGAGCCAGCGCGGCGGCGCCGATGCCCTGTGCGGCTCGGGCGGCGACAAGATGGCCCGGTTCCTGGGCGAGGCCACCGACGAGCGAGGCGAGGCCGAACAGTCCGAGCCCGAGCAGCAGGACCCGCTTGCGGCCGTACCGGTCGGCGGCCTTGCCGCCCAGGAGGAGCAGCCCGCCGAAGGTGAGGGCGTAAGCGTGGATCACCCAGGTCACGCCCACCTCACTGAAGCCGAGACCGGCAGCGATCTGTGGGAGTCCGACATTCACGACCGAGAGGTCCAGCGACACCATGAACTGCACGACGGCCACCGCGGCGAGCGTGCGCCCTGGCCGGGCACCCGAACCATGCGTCATCGCGGATCGAGTCCGCGGCGTTGACTCTGACTTTCGGAACATGTTCCGAAAGTAACATTGAGACCGGCCGCTGTGAAACAGGAAAGGCCGAACCGGCACCAGCGTCACGACGGAGGGCGGCGGGACGGCATGATGGGGCAATGCCCCGACCACCCGCACCGCACGGTCGCACCGGCCGACCGCCCCTGACCTCCCGTGCGCAGATCGTGACTGCGGCCCGCCGGCTCATCGACGAGGGCGGCTGGGAGAAACTGACCATCCGCCGGCTGGCCGCCGAGATGGGTATCGGGGCGACGACCCTGTACCACCACATTCGGGGCAAGGACGACCTGCTGGTCCTGCTGCTCAATCACTACATCGACGAGATCGAACGCCCCCGACTGCCCAGGGATCCACGGGACCGCATCGTCGTGGCCGCCACCGCGATGCACGACGCCCTCGCGGCCTGGCCATGGGCGGCCGAAATCCTCACCGCCGACGGTTTTGTCGGTCTTCTCGACGAATCCGCACTGTGGATGGTCGAAGCCATCGTGGCCGCGGCCGACGACCACGGATGCACACCCGCACAATCCGTCGATGTCTTCCGCAACATCTGGTACTACACCGTCGGCGAGATCCTCGTCCGCGCCCGCTCCCCCCACCGGCGGACGGACAACGAACTGCCCGCCTTCCGCGACACCTTCGACGCGTCCCACGTGCCACACCTGGCCGCAATCGGCGACCAATGGGCCGCACTGGCCGCTCGGGACATCTACCCTCAGGGACTCCGTACGTTCGTCGACGGGCTGCTCGCAGAAGCCACGCCGACAACTCCGCGTGGCGCTGGCTGAGCAGAAGCGTCGAGGTGGGCTGGGCCGGGCCGACGGAGTCTCACGTACAAGGGAGCCGGGGATGGGCGCGGCGAGGCTGTAGCGCACACCAGGACGTTGAGGTTGCGGTGCTCGAGCGGGCCGGGGATCCCCGACGGCAGCAGCCACCCGGGCTGTGAGGGTGTGGGCCGCAGCCGGCTGCGGCCCACACCGCGGTCAGTCCCACGTCTGCCACCCAACGGATGAGCAGGGGCCCTGACCGAATGGGCGTCAGTTGCCCGTAGAGCGGACGGTGCTCATGATCTTCTTGATCTCGGCGGAGGTCAGCGCATTCGGCACTCCCTGGTCCGCGTAGATGACCCAGCCGTGCATGGTGCCGTCAGGGAGCTTCTGCGCGATGCTGTACACGACGGCCTTCGCCGGGACACACGGGCTCGGGCGGTTGGTGACGGTCACCTGGGCGGTCGCGGTGTAGCCGTCGATACCGCCCTGCTTCCACGGCTTGGCCTCACTGACCTTGATCTTGGGCTTGTGGTCCCCACCCCCGTACGCGGCGAAGCCCCAGTTGCCCGCCCAGTTACGGGCGTTCTCCTGGAGGGTGCCGTCCTTGCCGCCGCCCGTGGTGCCGACGGTGGCCAGCTGCCCCTTGCCCGCCTCACCCATTGCCTTGGGATTGGGGCTCGACTCGCAGCCACCCTGACGGTAGTTGGCCGCACTCGTCATGACGACGATCGGCTTGCCGTCCTTGTCCGTGTAGGAGAGGGACACGTCCTTGTCGAGGACCTTCCACTTCTTGGCCTTGGCGGGCACGTCGTAGGCGAAGTGGTGCTTCTGCGCGGTCTGGGTCTGCCATCCCGCGACCGACGGCTGATCACCCGAGGGACTCGCCGGGGCAGAGGACTGGGACGCCCCCGCCGAGGGTGCCTTCGATGCCGCGGCGTCGGTGTTCTTGTCCGTGGCACTGCCGGCGTCGTCGTTGCACCCGCTCAAAGCGACGGCCATGCCGATGCCCATGGCCGCGATCAGGGTCTTCTTCTGTCGTCGGGACGGCATCCGGGTGGACTGCCGGTGCTGAGCGATGTGCTCGAGGATCTTTGACTGAGACATGATCGGCACTCTATGTGAACCGCGCTCCCCCTCAATCACCAGGAGGACGCCCGCTGCGAGACGTATACCTGCTCGTGACACGCCCAGCACATAAGCCGATTCGCCTCCCGTGCCCGGCAGGCCTCCCATCCGTCACTACCCGCACGGTGCCAGCTCGCGCCCGTCTCGCGCGATCCCATACCTGGAGGATGAAGTGCGGGCCGTGTTGGGCGCAATCGCGCTCAGCACGGACCGCACGATGTCCGTACCCGAGGGCTGTTCCCCCGGTCTCTCCCCCGTGGGCGGCCGTCAGACGCCGGGCTGGTCAATCCCGAACGACCGCTGACCGCCAGTGCCGGACCGACCGGGATCCTCCGGTGACCGGCATCATCTGCCGTGTTGCCAGTGGGTCACCCCTACTTGGCGAACACCGCTTTGCCGCCGGCTTCGCAGGACGCCTTTTCCGCCTCGGTCATCGGTCGGCTCCGGACCACAACGGCGCTGTTCTTGCCGCCCGTTCCGTTTTCCGCCGGGCTGGAAATGGTGTCCGGGACGAACCAGAAGTAGTGATCCCACTTCGGGCTGTCATAATGCGTCTGCCACGTACCGGAGACATCACGCATCAGCTGAGCACGGGAGATCCACGCGACTTCCCCGGGCTTTGCCGTCACGTTCTGCTCGTCCGACTCCGTGGACTCCCTGGTCCAGGTGTGACCGTAGCTCGCCGTGACGCTGAGGTCGACGATGTCCATGATCTTTCCGCCGACGGTGATGGAGACTCCGACGGAGTCGGTCGAACCGACCTTCTGCGTCCAGCTGAGCTTCTTGGTGCTGTCGGAGGTGCTGCAGTTGTAGAGCGTGTCCGAGACCTGCTGGAAATTACCGAGGTACGGCTCACCGATCTGAGGGTCGTTGAAAGTGCACTTGCCCTCCCCGGATTCACAGTCCGCCAGGAGCTGCTCACGCGTCGGCTCGTCAGCCGCGGACGCGGCAGCCGTACCCGCCGCCGCGAGTCCGCACGTCGCTAGGGATATCACCAGGATCCGGCTTGCGTTCCGCCTGATACGGCGCAGGGCCATATGAACGCACCTTTCTCTCTTGCCATCTGACGGCACGCCCACGGAGCACCCCAACGAACCGGGTGGGAGGGCCGTACCACCTCAGATGAAAGACGGAGACCGCGGAAGAAGTCCCTCCGCGCGAAAAGAGTTTCTACCATAAACTGCCCAACCGCGGGAGCAGGGACCATAGCTGACGTGACGTCAACTCGCGGCGCGCGGAGCACTTGAATGAGCATTCAACGATGCATGCACCTGAAGGATTGAAAAGAGAACATCAGAGCCTCGACCCCGGGCGCGTGCCGCCGCTCAAACTGCCGGGGCAAACGCATCCCAGCGCGCTTCAGAGCCCGCGGCGGTGCGCTTGTCGCGTACCTGGTGGACGCTGGCCGCCTCGAGGACGCGCACTGGGGCGAGGTGATCGGGAAGTAAGCGTCGGCCTCGACCTCCGTGAGGCCCACCTCGCGCAGCAGCCGCGGCAGCTTGCGTCCATAGGCGAGGTCGGCGCCGCGCTGCTGCGACAGCTGACGGAAGCCGTGGCGCAGTCCTCGCCCATGAGCCGATCACGCCACGGTCGCATGACCGCGATGGTGCCGTCGTGCCATCGCGGTGAGAGTCAGATCCCTGTCCCGGAAACGCAGGGCACCTCACGACCCAGGCACTGGTGACGGATCACCTGCACATCGCTCGATCCATGTCAGCGCGTCAGCCTGAGCGGCAGCTCCTGTAGGCCGCGGAAGCTGACGTTCGGTCGCCAGGCCAGGTTCTCGCCGGCCAGCTCGATCTTGGAGTAGCGTCGCAGCAGCTCCGTCAGCACCATGGCGGTCTCCAGCTTTCCGAGCGCGGCGCCGATGCAGTAGTGGGGGCCGCCGCTGAAGGCCAGCGTTCTGATGCCCGTTCGCGTCAAGTCGAGGCGGTCGGGGTCGGCATAGCGTGCCGGATCGCGACTGGCCGCCCCGAAGAGCAGCATCACCTTGGCCCCCTCGGGGAGCGTGACGTCCTGAAGTGCGACATTGTCGGTCAGGAGTCTGGAGACGATCTGCACGGGTGGGTCGTATCGAGTGATCTCGTCCATGGAGTCAGTGATCATCTTGGGGTTCTCACGCAGCATCCGCAACTGGTCGGGATGCCGGAGCAAGGCCAGCAGACCGTTTCCGATCAGATTCACCGTTGTCTCATGGCCTGCGACGAAGAGGAACAGAACATTGGCGATGATCTCGTGATCGGTCAGCCGGACGCCGTCGACCTCGGTGTGCAGGAGAAGGGACAGGATGTCATCTCGCGGTGCGGCCCTGCGCTGCTCGAGTTGGTCGGTGACATATTCTCGAAATTCCACTTCTGCGGTATTCATGTCGGCCGTGTCCTCGATGGTGATCGAGGGATCGATCACCCGGCTTATGTGTTCCGTCCAGCGGCGGCACTGGTCTCGGTCATGCGTGGGGAAGCCCAGAAGTTCACAGGTCACGGTGACAGGCAGGGGTAACGCGAGACTGTCGATCAGGTCGGTCTCGCCGTCACCCACGGCGTCGAGCAGGCGGTGGGTTTCAGCGGCTATGCGCGGCCGAAGTCGCTCTACGGAGGCACGGGTGAAAACCTTGCTGATCACGCTGCGGATCCGCCGGTGCGCGGGTCCGTCAAGCATGAGCATCCAGCTGCGCACGCTCCGGACGAGCGGACTGTCCAGACCACCGCGGCGGTCGGCCCATGTCGTGTTCCGGTAGAACTCGCTCGAAACCCCTGGTGCGCGCAGTACGGCATCGACATCGTCATAGCGCGAAAGAACCCAGTACCCGAAGTGTGACCGGTGAATCGGGTCGGTCTCCATCAGGCGTCGATAGATGGGGTAGGGGTCCGTACGGATCGCTGGATCTCGTGGATCGAAAATAATCGTCATGTCCATCCTGTCCTCTGGCCGTGTGCTTCCACCACACCCCGGCGGCGCAAGCGGACGTGCCGGTCAGATCCCGCGAATGCGGTCCACGAACTCGGCCAGGTCTTCGGCTGACGCATTGCCTCGCGAGGTGGCGAAGTCGTTGACGAGGCGGACCAGCGCTTCGTATGCCTCGGTGTGGTCGTAGGACGTGGCGTCGATGACGTTCAGGGACCAGCGCCAGTACCCGTTCAACGTGTCCGCCAGTGGCATGCGAAAGGTGGACAGCACGTCTTTGAGATCCGGTACGGTCGCCGCGAGCCCGTGCCGCTTGATGTAGGCGCCGACGAGCTCGGTGTAGAAGGCGAAATGCCGCGCCTCGTCCCTGGCCAGCCGGTGCAGCAGGTCACGCAGCACCGGCTCCGTGGCCACCGCTTTGAACCGTTGGTAGAAGAGCTGTGTGGCCTTCTCCTGGACCAGCGTGTAGGTGAAGGCCTGCACCGGGTTCTCGTAGGGCAGTGCGAACTTCTTGCGGCCCTCCTCGGCCAGCTCCCGCATCAGCGCCTCGGGGCTGCTGATGCCGGCCTCGATCTGGTACCTGGTCAGCACCGAGGCATGCCGTTCCTCCTCGTTCGCCCAGGAGATCAGGAACCGGAAGTACTCCCGGTTGAAACAGAACTCCTCGATCGCCAGATCCTCGCCGGACACGGGGAAGGCGTCCAGGAAGTAGGTGAGATACCCGGGGATGTGGTCCTCGATGAAGGTGATGAACCGGACCACCGACCGGTCGGTTTCGGTGAGTTCCTCCGGCCGCAGCGTCGCCCAGGGCAGCTCGTCGATGGACCACTGCCGCGCCTCGGCACGGCTCACCGCTTTCCGGGTCAGCGCGCCGATTTCCTCGGGGGCGATGAACCGTCCCGGCCGCTGCGCAGCAGACTCGGGCAGGTTTTCGGTCACGGGACCTCCGTCCGGCCCATCCGCGATTTCACCGCACTCAGCGCGTAGTGCTTGGTGGTGTAGCCCCAGCCGGCGTTGGCCGTTTGGAGATAGCGGATGAGTGGCTCGCTCATACCCGGTGCCACCAGTTCGACGCGGTCACGCGCGGCCTCGACCCGCCGTTCCCACTCCTCGATGGTGCGGTGGTAATGCGCGGTGAGGTCGGTGAACGCCGTGAGACTGAACTTGGCTGATTCCACCGCCTCCACCAGCACCGAGAACGGCACCATGTCGGCGAACCCGAAAATGCCCTCGGTGACGTGTCTGGTACCCGGCCGCCGCGAGAACTCCCCGTAGGCGGCGTGGTCCCGGAAGCAGCTTTCCGACAGGTACAGCGAACCGCCGCGCCGCAACAGCCCGTACACCTTGCGCAGCACGGCCGTCCGGTTCGGCATGTGGACGATCGAGCCGAGCATGGTGGCCGCGTCGAACGGTCCGGCCGGCTCGACGTCGGAGAACGAACCGAGCTCCAGCGTGATCAACTCGGCCACGCCCGTCTTCTCCGCCTGCGCCCGGATGTACTCGGCCTGGGGCAGCGACGGGGTGACTCCGGTGGCGTGGCAGCCGTATTCCTGCGCCATGAACAGGATCAGGCTGCCCCAGCCGCATCCGACGTCGAGCAGTCGCTCACCGCCGGTGATGCCGAGCTGCCGTGCGACGAAGTGCAGCTTGTCCGTCTGCGCCTGGTCGAGATCGGTGTGCTCATCGGTGAACAGCCCGGAGCTGTACTTGAGCCGCTGGTCGAGGTAGATGGCGAACAGTTCGGCGGGCAGCTCGTAGTGCTGGTTGGTGGCCTGGACCGCCTCCTGCGGGGGCAGCGCGCTCATGACCCCGCCAGTTCCCCGCTGACGTACTTCTCGATCAGGGTGACCAGGTCGTCGACGGTTATGGCGGCGAAGACGGCCTCGTCGCTTAACTCGATGTCCCACCGGCGCTCGAGTTTGGCCACCACGCGCACCAGCTTCAGCGAGTCGGCGGCGGGCAGGTTCTTGAGCACGTCGTCGCCATGGATCTCGGCGGCGGAGATGTTCAGCTCGGTGGCGAGCAACTCGGTGGTGACCGCGGCGATTTCTTCGCGGGTGGCGGACTCGGTGGTCATGATTCTCCTGTTCCGTGGTCGAAGTAGTGCCGGACACGACCGAAGGCGGTGTCGTCCAGCTTCATCAGTCGTCGTGCCTGCTCGGAGCGGATCGGCTGATAGGTGCCGGTGGCCATGACGTGCAACTCGCCGCCGGGGCCGGTGATCTCCGCCTCGGTGAGCAGCACCCCGTTGCCCCGGCCGCTGATCCGCGCGGACGTCAGATACGGCGTTCCCACCACGAGAGGGAGCAGCATCTTGCTGCGCAGGGTCACGGTGAACGCGAGCATGCCGTGGACCAGCGCGAGGGTGTCGCCCATCACCTCGTCCAACAGCACGTTCACGATGCCGCCGTGCACGATCCCCGGGTAGGAGGCGTAGTCCTCCGAGAACGTCGTCTCGGTGGCGTAGTCACCGTTCGGCAGCCGCCGCATGCGCAGCTTGAGCCCGATCGGATTGCGCGGGGAGCAACCGAAGCAGTTGAAGGAGGGCTCCGAGTTCCAGGGGAATTCGATATCGTCGCCGACGCCCTGCTGAGTGGCGCTCATAGGGAGGCCGCTTCCTTCGACGACTCCTCGGCGATCGCCCGTCGCACGTCGGACATCTTGGTGAGCTGGTAGCCGGTGAGCGTGGAGAAGTACTTGAACAGCTGCTCACAGCACTTCGCCCATTCTGTGCCGCCTTCGTCCACCTCGGCGAAGTAGGCGAACATCTCGTCGATGGTCTCGTGGTTCTGCAACTCGGGCAGGTTTCCCTTGAACCGGCTGACCGGATGGCGGTACAGATCGCGTGTGGTGCCCATGTAGATGTACAGGGTTTCCAGTACCGACAGGCATTCCTCCGGCCGCTCGGCCAGTTGCCGCCCGGTGTAGTGGGCGAACTCACGTGCGTGCCGCGCTTCATCGCCGCTGGCCTTCTTCAGAATCGCGGCGAGCACCGGCTCCTGCATGCTGCGGGCGACGCATTTGTAGGCGTGTGTGGCCAGTACCTCGCAGATGACGTTGGTGGCCAGGGTGGCCGCCCTGGTCACCCCCGGCGGGTACGCCTCGCGCATCGAGGCGATCGTGCGGTGGTCGATGCTGTGTCCCGCCAGTTGCAGCCAGGTCTGGAAGGCGAGGTGGTGCTGGATCTCCTGGTAACCCCAGATGCACGCGAACTGCGAGAAATCGTAGTCCGTGTCGAACTCGTTGAGCAGGCCGTGGGTGGCGGCGATGACGTTGGACTCGCCCACGATGGCGCCCTTGGCGAACACGATGTGCTCGGGCAGCACCAGGTCGGCCCGGAATTCACCCCACGGTATGTGGTGCATTTCCCAGGTCGCGTGCTGATACCCGGCGAAGACCTGGGCGCTGTGCAGCTGATCGTCGTCGAGCAGGGGCACACCGGCAGGCGATGTCGTTCTGACCTTCACACCCGTTCTCCTCGGTCTGGGCTGTCGATGGCGGGTAACACCCCGTCGGCGTCATCGGCGGTGACGCGTCGAGCGGCCAGTACGCGTTGCCACTTGCCGCTGGTGGTCCGGGGGATCCAGTGGGGTTTGACCGCGTAGACCTCCACCGTGGACAGGTCCAGCTCGGCCGCCACCCGCCTGCGGACTTCCTCGCGCACCGAGGCGGCGTCCGCACCGGTCTCCACGATGACGCCGATCCGCTCACCGCCCTCGGTGTCGGTGTCGGAGAAGGCGACGCAGCGGCGGCGGTACACGCCCGGCACGGTGCGAGCGACCTCCTCGACGTCGTCGGGGAAGAAGTTCTGGCCGTGCACCACGATCATCTCTTTGTGTCGACCGGTGACGTACAGCTCGCCGTCGAGAAGGAAGCCGAGGTCGCCGGTGCGCAGCCAGCCGTTGTCGAGCGCCGCCGCTGTCGCCTCGGGATCGCGGAAGTACCCGGTGGTCACCGGCTCCCCGGAGATCTGAATCTCCCCGAGCGTGCCGTCGGCGGCCACCTCCCCGTCCTTGCCGACGATCCGGAGTCCGATGCCGTGCACGGCGCGGCCCACCGCGACGACCGGCTTGGCCGCGGGCGCGGACTCCTCGACCGTGCGCACGTCACCGGTCCTGGCCAGTTCGTCGCGGTCCACCGCGCGGATCCTCGCGGTGTCGCCAGGGGTGGGGTAACTGATCGACAGGGTGGCCTCGGCCATGCCGTACACCGGGTACATCACCGATGGGGCGACGCCGCTGGGCGCCAGTGCCTCGGTGAAGCGCCGGACGGTGGCCGCGCTGACCGGTTCGGCGCCGTTGAACGCCAGCCGCCAGCTGGACAGGTCCAGTGTGGCCAGGCGTTCCGCGGGTACCTTGTCGAGCAGGTAGTCGTAGGAGAAGTTGGGGCCGGTCATCACGGTTCCGCCGTGTGCGGCGAAGTGTTCGAGCACCGTGCCCGGCCGGCGGAGGAAGGTGGTCGGGGGGAAGACGTGGACGTCGGCGCCGTTGAGCCAGTGCGACATCAGGCCGATCAGGCCCATGTCGTGGAAGGTCGGCACCCACTGGACGAACACGTCATCCGGGCTGAAGGCGCCCGAGACCGCACAGGCTTGCAGACCGGCCATGGTGGTCCGATGGGGCAGCATCACGCCCTTGGGCAGGCTCGTGCTGCCGGAGGTGAACTGGACGATGGCCAGTGCCTCGGGATCGATGGTGGGCAGCGTGAGTGCGCTGCCGGTGCCGCCGGACGAAGGCGGGGCCAGCAGGGCCAGATCGGGGTGCACCGCGGCGAGTTCACGGCCGAGGTCGTCGTGGCCAGGGTCCAGGACGAGGTGGCGCATGCCCGCGACGGCGGCGATGCGCGCGATCCTGCGCGCGGTGCCCCGCACATCACCGAAACCGGCCTGGACCGGCAGCACGCTGATTGCCGCCCCGGCCCGCCAGAGCCCGAAGACCGTGGTCAGGAACCTGGCGGCGGTGGGCACCAACACGCCCACGATGTCACCGGGTTGCACCCCGGCGCCTAATAACTCGTGCGCGGCCACCGTTGCAGCGGAGTCGAGTTCCGCCGCGGTGATCTCGTCTCCCGCGGTCGGGAATCGTGCACGGGAATCCGGTGATGCCTTCGCCGACCGGGCCAGGCTTTCCCCCAGGGTCTCCCCGTCCAGCAGGGCAGGTCGCATGAGTCGCTGCACTTGATTCCCTTCGGTGGTCAACCCTTGTCAGGCGGGTAAGGCGACTTCAGGTGCTCAACACTGGACTTGAGCCAGTCAACTCCAAATCCGGAGATCGCACCGTAGCGTGGACATCTCATGTGATTCAAGGAATCCCCGCCGAAAGCTAGGTGACTCCATAGCTAATCCCCTGTGGGGGTTGACGGCGCTTGCCCGGCGCTGAATACGCTGATCTGCCCAGCTGACTCTCCTGGGCAGGTCAGCCTATTCGGCGCCGGTGGCCCAGGGGAATATGTATACAGCCTGCGTTCGGAACGATTCCCGTCGACCATGACAGGACAGGGGTCAAATGGAGCCCAGCAGCACTGTTCGTCCGGCGGCAGTCGCCGTCATCGGCTTGTCGCGCAGTTCCTCGGCAATTCCGCCGGATGAAGCAGCACTACGGGCACTGGAAAATTCGGCCATTGTTCCGGAGAGGCTGCGGAACACGGTGGCCGGTGTGTTCGCCACGGCGGAGGCCGGCCTCGTCGCCACCCGACTGGGTGTTCTCGGGCCTGCCCTGACCCTGGACATCCTGCCCGCCGGAGTGGTGCACGTGGCCTGCCAGAGCATCCACGCCGGTGAGTCCGCGCTCGCGCTCGCGTGGATGGCCTCACCCGACGGAAGCAGCGGATTTCTCGTCCTGAAACCGCTTCCGGCCGCGATGGCCGACGGCGACCCGATCCACTGCGTGATCGGCGGCAGCGCACTGGGCAGGGGGGAGGTCGTACGGCAGGCTTGTGCGCGAGCCGAAGTGGACCGCGACGGCATTCAGTTCCTGTGGCGGCGCGGGTACCACGCGGACGAGGCCGCGCGGGACGGCCTGTTCGACGGCGCCGAGCCGGGCGGCGAGGACGACGCGGTGACGGCTCTGCTGGACATGCCCGTGCTGCTCAGCCGGAGGCAGGTTCCGATCGCCGACGCTCCGCTCGACCCGGACCGCCGGTTGACGGCCGTGCTCAGCTCCGCGGACGACGCCGGAACGGCCTGCGCGTTGGTGCTGTCGGAACCACCGGCGCGCCCGCGGTCGTCAACGGGTGCCGTGCCCCGGACGCTGCCGTTACTGCTGTCGGCCGACAGCGAAGAGACCTTACGCGGCAAGGCGGAGGGCCTCCGCGTCCACCTGACCGGGCTTGACGGCCCGGACCTGCTGGACGCCGCGCACACCCTGGCGCTCGCACGGCCGCACCTGACGCACCGGGCCGTGGTCCTCGCCGGTGACCGCGCGGAGTTCACCGACGGGCTCGGTGAACTCGCGGCCGGCGCGGGCGGCGCGGCGAAGGCCGGTACCGGGCGCAAGGTGGCTTTCCTCTTTCCCGGCGAAGGCGGGCAACGGCCCGGCATGGGACGCGCGTTGTACCCGCTGTTCGACGTGTTCGCCGACGCTCTCGACGAGGTGTGCCACCACCTGGACGCGGTGTCCACCTGGTCGGTGCGTGATCTGCTGCTCGGCGACGGGCCCCGCACCGAGGTCGCGCCCGTCGACGAGGCGATGTACACCCAGGACGCGCTGTTCGCCCTCCAGGTGGCGCTGTTCCGGCAGTTCGAGGACTGGGGTGTGCGCCCGGACTTCGTGGTCGGGCACTCGGTCGGCGAACTGGCCGCGGCCACCGTGGCCGGGGTCTACTCCCTGCCCGACGTATGCGCGTTGCTGGCCGAGCGGATCAGGCTGTTCCGGGAGAAGACACCCGTCGGCGGAGCGATGATCGCGATGCGTGTGTCCGAGGCCGAGGCGCTGGAGTCGCTGGCCGGGCTCGAGCACCTGGCCGGAATCTCCGCTGTGAACGCCCCCAACTCCGTGGTCGTCTCCGGGGACCGCGAAACCGTGCTGCGCATCGCCCGGCTGTGGTCGGACCGTGGCCGGAAGGTGAAGCAGCTGCCGGTCGACCGGGCTTTCCACTCCCCCCACATGGCCGCGATGGCAACTGACTTCGAGCAGTTCGCCCGTGGCCTGTCGCCCCGACCACCGCGCATTCCGCTCATCCCGGTGCACACATCGCTCGGATCGGACCCCGGTGTGGTCTGTCTGCCCGAGTACTGGGGCGCGCAGGTGCGCGGCACCGGGCACTTCCTCAACTGTGTGAACAGCCTCGACGCGGCCGGCGTGGACACGTACGTGGACATCAGCGCGAACGGAGTGCTCGCCGCGCTGACCGAGGAAACACTGCCCGCGTCCGCCGCCGAGAACGCACTCGTCACCACCGCACTGCGCGGCGGCGCATCCGATCTGCACGCCATGATCGGCACATTGGGCGAGTTGCACACCCATGGCATCCCGGTGGACTGGCCCACGGTCTTCCGCGGCTGGGGCGGTGCGCGCACACATCTGCCCACCGAAGTGGTCCGGCCCGCCCGTGCCGTCTCCCGGCCGACGGATCTGCCGCGGTTGATCCGGACCGAGGTCGAGGCGGCGATCAACGGCGGCTACGGGCCCGACCGGTCGTTCTTCGAACTCGGACTGGACTCCCTGGCGGCCGTGGCACTGGTGAACCGATTACGCAAGCGGACCGGGATGAAGATCCCCACTGCCGCGCTGTTCGACCACCCGACCCCGAACCGGCTGGCCGCATACCTGGAGAACCGCGCACCGCAGCCGGTTGCCGTCGTCCCGCGCCGCAGCGGTTCGGACGAGCCGATCGCCATCGTGGCGATGAGCTGCCGCTTCCCCGGTGGGGTGCGGTCGCCGGAGGACCTGTGGCAGTTGACCGCCGCGGGGCGTGACGTCATTTCATCGATGCCGGAAGACCGCGGCTGGGACCTGGCCGCCCTGTACGACCCGCAGCGGCAGCGACCGGGTACGAGCTATGTGCGCAAGGGCGGATTCCTCCACGACGCCGCCGAGTTCGATCCCGCGTTCTTCAACATCGGCGGGCACGAGGCCCTCGAAATGGACCCGCAGCAGCGGCTCCTGCTCGAACTGTCCTGGGAAGCGTTCGAACGGGCGGGCATCGACCCGGTCGCCCTGCGTGGCAGCGACACCGGCGTCTACGCCGGGTTGACCCACACCGAGTACGGCACCGGCCCCGGGTACACGGACGCCGCTGAGACCGAGCGACCGCACTTGGCGGTCGGGACCGCGGTCAGCGTGGCCTCCGGCCGGATCTCGTACACCTTCGGGTTGCAGGGGCCCACCGTGTCCATCGACACCGCGTGCTCCTCGTCGCTGGTCGGGCTGCACCTCGCCGCCGGCGCGCTGCGCCGTGGCGAGTGTTCGCTGGCCCTGGCAGGCGCGGTGACCGTGCTGTCCTCACCGCTGGTCTTCGTGGAGTTCAGCCGCCAGGGCGGGCTCGCGCCGGACGCACGGGCGAAACCGTTCGCCGAAGGCGCCGACGGCACCGTCTGGGGCGAGGGCGGTGGGATGTTCGTCCTGGAGCGGTACTCCGACGCGCGCCGCAACGGCCATCCGGTGCTCGCTCTGATCAGGGGGTCGGCCGTCAACTCGGACGGCGCGAGCAACGGGCTCATCGCGCCCAATGGCGCGGCACAGCACCGGCTGCTGCTCTCCGCGCTCGCCGATGCCCGGCTGCGACCGTCGGACGTGGACGTCGTGGAGGCGCACGGCACGGGCACGAAGCTCGGTGACCCGATCGAGGCAGGCGCACTGCTGGAGGCCTACGGGGCGCACCGGCCGCCGGACCGGCCGCTGCTGGTGGGCTCGGTGAAGTCCAACCTGGGCCACCCCCAGGCCGCGGCCGGCGCGGCAGGGGTGATCAAGATGGCCATGGCCATGCGGCACGGATGGGTACCTGCCACCCTGAACGTCGACCGGCCCAGCTCCCACGTGGATTGGGACGGGGGGCTGCGCTTGGTGACCGAGCGGACGCCGTGGCCCGATCACGGCCCTCTCCGGCGGGCAGGGGTGTCGTCGTTCGGGATCGGCGGGACCAATGCCCACATGATCCTCGAGCAGCCGCCTGCCGAGGCGGAGACTCCGCCGGAGCCCGAGGAGTCCGTCCCGCCGCTGTGGACGGTCTCGGGCGACTCGCAAGCGGCTCTGCGCGCCCAGGCCGGACGGCTGGCCGCGCACTGGGACGCCCACCCCCGTCTCAGCGAGCGCGACATCGGCTTCTCGCTGGCCACGACGCGGTCGGCGCTGGCGCACCGGGCCGTGCTCACCGGCGGTGACCGGGATCGGCTACGGCGGTCGCTGACCGCGCTGGCAGCGGACAGATCCGACCCCGACCTCACGGTCGGCGCGGTGGCCGAGGGCGGTATGGCCTTCCTGCTGACCGGTCAGGGCAGCCAGCGCGTGGGCATGGGACGCAAGCTGTACACCGCGTACCCCGTCTTCGCCGCCGCGTTCGACGAGGTGTGCGCCGGGCTGGGGCTGCCGGTGAAGGAGACGGTGTTCGGAGCGGATCAGCAACGCCTCGACCGGACCGAGTTCGCCCAGACCGGTCTGTTCGCCCTGGAGGTGGCGCTGTTCCGGCTGTTCGAGAGCTGGGGTGTCCGCCCGGACCTGCTGCTCGGGCATTCCATCGGTGGCCTGACCGCCGCCCATCTGGCCGGGGTGCTGTCCCTGAAGGACGCGTGCGCACTGGTCGCCGCGCGGGCCTCGTTCATGCAGGCATTGCCCGAGGAAGGCGCGATGTACGCGGTGGCGACGTCGGAGGAGGACGTCGCGCAGCTCCCTCCGGGCGTGTCCCTGGCGGCGGTGAACGGACCCCGGTCGATGGTGATCTCCGGGGCCGAGGACGCGGTGGTCGCGCTGGCCGAGCGGTTGCGTACCCGAGGACGCAAGACCAAGCGCCTGCGGGTCAGCCACGCCTTCCATTCCTCGTTGATGGATCCGGTACTCGAGGAGTTCCGCGCGATCGCGGAGAGCCTGAGCTACCACCCACCCGAGATCCCCGTCGTGTCCGACCTGACAGGGCGCCTGGCCACCACCGGGGAGCTGTGCTCCCCCGACTACTGGGTCCGCCACGTACGGGGCACGGTCAGGTTCTCCGACGGGATGCGGACGCTCCAGGACGAGGGCGTCACCACGTTCCTGGAACTGGGACCCGAGACGACGCTCACCGAGATGGCCGCCGACTGCCTCACCGAAACCGGTGACGCGGCAGTGATCCCCGTCCTGCGCCACGACGACGTGCTCGGCGCCGTCGCGGCGCTGCATGTCCGCGGCCACGGGCCCAACTGGTCGGCGTGGTACGCCGGGAGCGGGGCGCGACGAGTGGACCTGCCCACGTACGCCTTCCAGCGCAAGCGGTTCTGGCTGATGCCCGACGCGGTCGGGGAAGCCTCCCAGCGGACGGACTCGGCGTTCTGGGAGGCCGTGGAGCGCGGAGACCTCTCGTACCTGAACGATCTGCTGGGCACCAGCACCGACGGGCAGTTCAGTGAGTTGCTGCCCGCGATGGCGCGGTGGCGGCGCAGCCACGACCGGGAAGCCGCGATGGACCGGCTGCGGTACCGAGCAGCCTGGCAACCTGTCGCGGACCAGGTCGCCCGGGGGCGGACCTGGCTGATCGCCCACTGCGAGGACGTACCCGTGCCGGAACCGCTCGGCGATACGCTCGGCGCCCGGACGCTGCCCATCCGTATCGGCGCGAGCCGCGCCGAGATCGCCGAGCGCCTTGCGTCCGTAACGGACGGCGAACCGATCGACGGGGTGTTGTCCCTGCTGGGCCTGGACGAGCGGGAGCATCCGGGAACGGCCGGGGTACCCGCCGGGCTCGCGCTGACCACCGCGCTCATCCAGGCCCTGGGGGATGCCGGGGTGGACGTGCCGTTGTGGTGCGCGACGCAGGGAGCGGTGTCCACGGGCCACGACGACCGGCTCAACAGCCCGGTGCAGGCCATGGTGTGGGGACTCGGCCGAGTCGCGGCGCTGGAGCACCCGGGGCGGTGGGGCGGATTGGTCGACCTTCCACCCGCGGTGGACTCCCTGGCGGCCGAACGACTCGCCGGTGTGCTCGTCTCGGAGGAGGACCAGGTCGCCGTACGCACCAGCGGAGTGTTCGTCCGGCGCCTGCTGCACGCGCCCGTCGGACCCGGCCCCCGACGCGACTGGCCCCTCCGCGGGACCACACTCATCACCGGAGCGTTCGGCGCGCTGGGCAGGCACCTTGCCCGCCGGCTGGCCGCCGAGGGCGTCGAACGACTGCTCCTGACCGGCAGACATGCGAACGATCCCGAACTGGTCGCCGAACTGACCGCGCTCGGAGCCGACGTCGACGTCGCCGCCTGCGATGTGGCCGACCGCGACGCGGTGGCCGCCCTGCTCGCCACCATCCCCGACGACCGCCCGCTGACCGCGGTTGCGCACGCGGCCGGTGTGCTCGACGACGGCGTGATCGGCTCCCTGGACCACGGGCGGCTCGCCCGGGTCCTGCGGGCCAAGGTCGCAGGCGCGAAGAACCTCCACGAACTCGCGGGGGAGCTCGAGGTGTTCGTACTGTTCTCCTCCGCCACCGGTGCGGTCGGCAACGCGGGCCAGGCCAACTACGCGGCAGCCAATACCTATCTCGACGCACTGGCCGAACAACGACGCGCCGACGGGCTCACGGCCACATCGGTGGCCTGGGGGCCCTGGGGGGCGGGCGGCATGGCGGTGGACGGCGCGAACGCGCAGATCGTGACCGCACGACTGCACCGCAACGGCATGACGGTACTCGACCCGGACCTGGCGATCGACGCGCTGACCCTGGCCTTCGCCAAGGACGAGTCCGGGCTGGTCATCGCGGACGTCGACTGGGCGCGGTTCCTTTCGGTGTTCGCCACTACCCGGTACAGCCCCTTGCTCGCGGACCTGCCCGAAGCACGGCGGAGCATGGCCGCCGCGCCGTCCGAGGATGTCTCCTCGCTCGTACGACGACTGGCCGGAATGCCGCGGGCCGAACGTGTCCGTACCCTGCGCGATCTGGTGTGCGGGCACACCGCTCAGGTGCTCGGACACGACACGGTCGGCTCGGTGCGGCCCGGGAAGCCCTTCCATGAGCAGGGGCTCTCTTCCCTGGGTGTGGTGGAGTTGCGCAACCAGCTGAGTGCGGTGACGGGACTGAGGGTGTCTGCGAGCACGTTGTTCGACCATCCCACGCCCAGCGCGCTGGCCGACTGGCTCGACGCCGAACTCGCCCCGGCCCCGGCCCCGGCCGCAGCATCACCAGAACTCCCGGCGGAAGCCGAGACCGGGGCGGCGGATCTCGACACCGTGCTCAGGCTCGCCGAGCAAGAACTCGCTTTGGAGGCGGAGGGCGGCCTCGATGACTGACGACAGCAAGATGCTCGAGACCGTGCGGCGCCTCACCACCGCGCTGAAGAACACCAGGCAACGGCTGCGGGAAGCCGAGGCCGACGCCCACGAGCCGATCGCCATTGTGGGCATGGGCTGCCGGTTCCCCGGCGGGGTGACCGACCCGGACGGGTTCTGGCAGCTGATCGACGCAGGCCGCGACACGGTCACGCCGTTTCCCACCGACCGCGGCTGGTCGGACGAGTTCACCGGCACGGGGTCGTTCCTCTCCGACCCGGCCTGGTTCGACGCGGGCTTCTTCGGGATCGGTCCCCGTGAGGCCCTGTCGATGGACCCGCAACAGCGACTGATGCTGGAGGTGTCCTGGGAGGCTGTGGAGCGGGCCGGAATCGACCCGGTGTCCCTGCGCTCCACCCGCACCGGCGTGTTCACCGGGACCAGCCAGCAGGATTACACCAGGCTGCTGGGCGAGATCAGCAGCCACAACGAGCACCGGGACCACCTGGCAACCGCCACCGCGGCGAGCGTGCTGTCAGGGCGGATCTCCTACCTGTTCGGACTGGAGGGCCCGTCGGCCTCGGTCGACACCGCCTGCTCGTCCTCCCTGGTGACCCTGCACCTGGCGGTCCGGTCGCTGCGTGCGAGGGAATGCGATCTCGCGCTGGCCGGAGGGGTGACCGTGCTCTCCACTCCCACCCTGTTCACCATCTTCCAACACCAGGGCGCGCTGGCCGCGGACGGCCGCTGCAAGGCGTTCGCCGAATCAGCGGACGGCCTGGGCTGGGGTGAAGGTGCCGGGGTCGTGGTCGTCGAGCGGCTCAAGGACGCCCTCGACCACGGCCACCCGGTACTGGCCGTGATTCGGGGCACCGCCGTCAACTCCGACGGCGCCTCCAACGGGCTGACCGCACCGAACGGGCTCGCGCAGCAGCGGGTCATCCGCGACGCGCTGGCCGACGCACAGCTGCGCGCCCAGGACGTGGACGCCGTCGAGGCACACGGCACCGGTACCCGGCTCGGCGACCCGATCGAGGCGTCCGCGGTGCAGACGGTGTACGGCCGCGACCGGAGCACCCCACTGGCGCTCGGGTCGGTGAAGTCGAACATCGGGCACACGCAGGCAGCGGCCGGTATCGCCGGGGTGCTGAAGACGGTGCTGGCGCTGAGGTACCGGACCCTCCCGAGGACGCTGCACGTGGACAGCCCGTCATCGCATGTGGACTGGAGCGCGGGCGCGGTGGAGCTGCTCACCGAAAGCCGCCACTGGCGGGCGAGCGCGGACCGGCCCCGGCGTGCGGGGGTGTCCTCGTTCGGTATCAGTGGCACCAACGCCCATGTGATCCTGGAGGAGGCGCCACCCGTCGAAGCCCCGACGGCCGGCGCGGCACAGCCGCTGCCGTGGGTGCTCTCGGCACGGACCGATTCCGCGCTGCGGGCCAGGGCGGCACAGCTTCTGCCGTTTGCCGACGGCAGCGATACGGCACCTGTCGCGCACGCGCTGGTCACCTCCCGCAGTACCTTCGACCATCGTGCCGCCGTGCTCGACGCGGATCCCCGGCCCGCGCTGAACGCATTGAGCCGGGGCAGCGCCGTACCGGGCCTGGTCACGGGTACGGCCGACCTCTCGGGCAAGGTGGTGTTCGTCTTCCCCGGCCAAGGTGGTCAGTGGGCGGGAATGGCCGGCGACCTGCTGGCGGAGTCGCCGGTGTTCGGCGAGTCCATCCACCGCTGCGCGCAGGCGCTGGCGCCACATATCGACTGGGACCTGCTCGCGGTGCTGCGACAGCAGCCGGACGCACCCTCGCTGGAGCGCGTGGACGTGGTGCAGCCGGTGTTGTTCGCGGTCATGGTCTCGCTCGCCCGCCTCTGGCAATCCTGCGGCATCGAGCCGGATGCCGTCGTGGGGCACAGCCAGGGGGAGATCGCCGCCGCCCATGTCGCCGGTGCGCTCTCCCTCGACGACGCGGTGTTGGTGGCCGCCCGGCGCGCGAAGGCGCTGACGGCGCTGTCCGGCCGTGGCGGCATGGCTTCGGTGGGCATGTCCGCGGATGACCTGCGGCCCCGACTGGGCGAGCGGCTGTCGATCGCGACGGTCAACGGACCCGGGTCAGCGGTGATCGCCGGAGATACCGACGCGCTCGACGTCCTGCTGGCGGACTTGGCCGAGTCAGGTGTCCGGGTACGGAAGCTGGCCGTGGACTACGCCTCCCATTCGCCTCAGGTGGAGAGCGTCCGCGACCGCATCCTCGCCGAGTTGGCGCCGGTGTCACCGAAGCCCACCGGCATCCCCTTCCATTCCGCGGTCACCGGCACCGTGCTCGCCGGGACCGAGTTGGACGCCGGGTACTGGTACCGGAACCTGCGCATGCCGGTGAGGTTCGACGAGGCCGTCGCCGGGCTCCCGGTGCCGGAACACTCGTTCTTCGTGGAGGTCGGCCCGCATCCCGTGCTCGTCCCGGCGTTGCTCGAGACCGTCGGCGACAAGGCCGTGGTCGTCGGATCGCTGCGCCGCGCGGAGAACGGGCGCGAAGCGCTCCTCGCCTCGCTCGCCGAACTGTATGTGCGTGGTCTGCACCCGCACTGGACGGCCTGGGCAGGACCGGACGCGCCCGGATTCACCGAGCTGCCGACCTATCCGTTCGAACGCAAGCGGTTCTGGCCGACACCGGGTGAGCCCAGACACGGCAGCCATCCTGTCCTGGATACGGCGGTGGAGCTGGCGGACAGCGGCGAACTGGTGCTGACCGGACGCCTGTCGACGGCGTCGCATCCATGGCTGGCCGATCACCGGGTGCTGGGCGAGGTGATCCTCCCCGGAACCGCCTGGCTGGAGTTCGCGCTGCACGCCGGCGCCGCGGCGAGCTGCCCCACGGTGGAGGAACTCACTCTGGAACGGCCGCTGGTGCTGCCGGACGACGGTGCCGCGACCGTGCAGCTACGCGTCGGCGCACCGGACGACGCCATGCGGCGCAGACTGATCCTCCATGCACAGGTGGAGGGTGCGGGCTGGATCCGTCATGGTGAAGGCGTGCTCGGCCCCGAGCACACCGAGCCCGAGACGCTCGAGGAGTGGCCACCCGTCGGCGCCGAGGCGGTCCCGCACACCGGCCTCTACTCCGCGCTGGTCGGCCGCGGGCTGGGTTACGGCCCCACGTTCCAGGGTCTGCGGACCGTGTGGCGGCGCGGCGACGAGATCTTCGCCGACGTGCGCTGCCCGGTGGACCCGCGCGGCTACGTGGTCCATCCGGCGCTGCTGGATTCCGCTCTGCACGCCATCGGCCTCGGTGGCGAGACCTCGGGGACCCAAGGACCCGAAGGACCTGTGCTCCCGTTCGCATGGACAGGGGTGACCGCGCACACGGCCCAGTCGGCAACGCTGCGCGTACGGCTGCGCGGCACCGTGCACGACGGTGTACGACTGACCGTGACCGACGGCCAGGGCACGCCGATGTTGTCGGTGGACTCGCTGGTGCTGCGACCGGCTGCCGCACACAGCGATGTTCCACCGGACGCGCTCTTCCGGGACAAGTGGCGGGAGGTACGGCCGGCGAGCAGTGTCGTACCGCACACCATCGCGGCCGTGGGTCTGGAGACGGACCACTTCCCCGTTCTTCCGGATCTGGCGGCACTGGAGGATGCGGTCCGTGCGGGACTGCCCGCCCCGGGCGCGGTCCTTGTCGCCGGCTCCAGCGGTTCGGTGCGGGAATCCGCGCACCGCGCACTGCGGCTGGTCCAGCGGTGGAGCACGAGTCCGCAGTTCGCCGGGTCCAGACTGGTGTTCCTCACCTCGGGCGCGGTGGCGGCCAGGACCGGCGATGAGGTCAACGACCTGGCCGGCGCGGCCGTCATCGGCTTGGTCCGGTCCGCGCAGACCGAGGAACCCGGCCGGTTCGTCCTCCTGGACGCCGACGAGATCACTCCGCTGACCATCAACGCAGCCCTGGCAGCGGATGAACCGGAGCTCGCCTTGCGGGGCGGACGGGTGCTGGCGCGCCGCCTGCTGCGGGCCTTCCCGCGGGGATCGGCGACGTTCGCCGGGGCCGAGGACACCGTGCTGATCACCGGTGGCACCGGCACGCTCGGGGGGCTGCTGGCCCGTCACCTGGTCACCGCGCACGGGGTGCGACGGCTGATCCTGGCCGGCCGCCGGGGCCATGCCCCCCGGCTGCGGGACGAACTCACTGCGCTGGGAGCCACCGTCACGGTGGCCGCCTGTGATGTCGCGGACCGGGCAGACGCAGCCGCGCTGCTCGACGCACACCAGCCGACGATCGTCGTCCACGCGGCCGGGGTGCTTGACGACGGCGTGGTGATGGCCATGACCGAGGACCGCCTCGATGCCGTCCTGCGACCGAAGGCGGAGGCCGCGCTCGTCCTGCACGAGCTGACGCAGGACCTGCCGCTGAAGTCGTTCGTGCTGTTCTCCTCGGCTGCCGCCACCGCGGGCAGCGCGGGCCAGTCGAACTACGCTGCCGCGAACGCCGTGCTCGACGCGCTGGCCCAGCACCGGCGCGCGCGAGGACTTCCCGCGCTCTCGCTCGCCTGGGGCCAGTGGGCGGAACGCAGTGACATGACCCGCCATCTCGACTCGACGACCGAATCGCTGTCCACGCAGGAGGCGCTGGCGCTGTTCGACGCCGCGGTCGCGCTCCCCGACCCGGTCCTGGTGCCCACCCGGCTCGACCTGCACGGACAGAGCAGGCCCCTGCTGCGGGAGCTGGCTGACCGGCCGCAGGCCCCGAAGGGGAATCCGCGTCAGCGGCTCGACCTCCTGGGCGAGCCGGAGCGCGAACGGGCACTGCTCGAGCTGATCCTCGAGAAGACCGCGGTGACCCTCGGGCACGACGGGACGGGCGAGCTCAGCCCGCACGCCGGGTTCCTGGAGATGGGGGTGGATTCACTGGCCGCGGTCCGTATCCGCAACCATCTCGCCGAAGCACTCGGCCTACGGCTGCGGCCGACCGTCATCTTCGACCATCCGACACCGTTGTTGCTGCGTCGGCATCTGGGGGAGCTGCTGTCCCGGGGCGAGGACGAAGCGGCCCCGCAGGAGGGCACCCGGACCGTCCGCCAACTCGTCGTCGAGGCGAGGGTCAACGAGTGGGAGAAGGAACGCGCCTCCTTCAGCTCACTGGATGAGCTGCCGCAGATCCCCCAGCCGGTCCGGCTGGCCCGTGGCCCGCAAGGACCGGCCCTGGTGTGCGTCACCGCGGTCGTGGCCATGTCCGATCCGGTGCACTACGCACGCCTGGCGAAGCCGTTCCAGGGCGAACGGGACGTCTGGGCACTCCGACAGCCGGGTTTCCGTCAGCACGAGGCCCTCCCCACCACGCGGGATGTGCTGCTTCAGACGCATGCAGCCGGTCTGCGCGCGGCACTCGGGAACCAGCCCTTCGTCCTCGCCGGCTCCTCCTCCGGCGGCCTGGTCGCTCATGCGCTCGCCCGGCACCTCGGCGAGCAGGGCACCCCACCGGCCGGTGTTGTCCTGCTGGACAGCTATGCCCCCAGCCAGTACGGACGGCTGAAGCAGCTGATGCCCGCTCTGACCGGGGAAGTGCAGCAACGGCTGGGCGACACGGAGTACGCGACGCCCGGTGACGACGGCTGGATTACCGCCATGACGCACTACGGGCAATTCGACTGGACACCCACTGATCTGCCGGTCCCTGAGCTGTTCGTGCGCGCGGGGATGCCACTGGAGGGCTGGCCGACGGACTGGGAACCCATCTGGCCGTTCGACCACACTGCCGTCACCACCCGCGGCAACCACTTCACCATGCTGGAGGAGCACGCCCCGCACACCGCGGCCCTGATACGGGACTGGATGCGCGCGACCTTCGGCTGAACAACGTCTGTCCGGTCGATCGTGGTGGCGAAGAGCTTCGGACGGCCCTGTCGATCCCGTGGATCACTCGTCCGAGCCGTTAGCGTGCGATCCGGCCGTCAGACGCCAGTCGGTCCGCTGGACCGGACCGGAATGGAGCGCACCATGTCTTCTTCGTCCACGACCCGAAACCGAATCCGGACCTCCCTTCTTCTGCTCGCGGCGCTGGGCCTCACCGTGGCTGGAGGCTCCGCGCAGGTGGGCGCCACGACACCGGCCGAGAAACCCGCACCTCGCAGCCCGTTCCTCGCCGAGGTCGCCGAACAGATCGCCCTGCCGAAGCGGACCTGGACGGTGTGGGGAACCCACACCGCCAAGGGATATACGACCGAGGCGGCGGAGACCACCAACGTCGAGGGCATGAAGGCAGACTGCGAGAACATCAACCTCAACAAGAAACTGGCCGCCGATTTCCGCAGCGATGTGTTCGGTCCTGGTGTGAAGGGGTTCTTCTACCGATGCCAGCGGATTGCCCGGGACACCAACAAGTACTGGTTCACCATCAGTTCGGCTGATCGAGCCCAGATCGAGAAACTCTGCGACCCGAATACGCGGTACCCGATCGTCTACGACGAGCAGCACGACACCTACTGGATCGACGAACCATTCATGTGCACGAAGCTTGCCGCGCCTGCGTAAGAACTCCGTCTCGGCTGACCGCGTCGAGCAACGCGGCCACCGTGCGGCACACCGGCTCGAAATTTAGCTTAGGCTTACCTTGCTTTCCGGTCGCAAGCTGAGGTCGAATGGCACCTATGGAGGCTCTGACCCCGATCCGCGACCAGCTGTACCGGATAGCGCTCATCCAACTCTGGCGTGAGACGGGTCAGATGAGCATCGAGGAGATCGCGACGGTGCTGGCCGCCGACGGCCCGGAGTGGCGGGACACCGTCGCCGCGCGCATCGCCGCTGTGGAGGAGCAGCAGGCGAGGCTCGACGGCGCCCGCGACTACCTCAGCCATCTGCTCACCTGCCGCCGCGGTGGCACCGACCTGGAGCGGTGCCCGGAGTTCCGCGGGCAGGTGGACATCCCGGGCCGCCGCGCCCCGGTGGCGCGGGCGCGGCAGCCTTGAGGCTCAGGCTCGTTCGGCCGCGGCGGCCGCGTCCGTGTCCTGGCCGGTGGCGCCCGCGCCCCTGGACGACGGGGGCGCCGCCGGAGGAGCCGGAGTCGACCCCGAGGGCGGCCGTGGCATCGTCAGCGCCGCCACCAGTGCCGCGGCCGCGATCCACGCGGACGAGACCGCGAACGCAACGGTGTATCCATGGGCCAGCGCATGCGGCGCCTGGCTGCCCCCGGAGTGCGGATGGTCCTCGGCCCACGACCGGGCCGCGGCGGCCGACAGCGTCGTGAGGACGGCCAGGCCGATCGCGCCGCTCGTCTGCCGCACCGTGTTGAGCAGCCCGGCGGCCAGCCCGCCCTGCTCCGGGGGCACCCCGCCCGTCGCGGCGACCGTGATCGGGGTGAACGCCGCCGCCGTACCGAACCCGAACACCGCCCCCGGCACCACCACCGACACCGCATACGAGCTGTCCGCACCGATCAGCGCCGTCATCGCGAAGCAGCCCAGCGCGCCCACCAGACAGCACAGCACCGCCGCCCGGCGGGCGCCCAGCCGCACCGTCAGCGGCCCCGCCACCTGCGCGCCGACGAACATCGCCAGCCCCACCGGCAGATATCCCAGCCCGGCGCGCAGTGGCGCATAGCCGTGCACGTCCTGGAGGTACAGCGACAGCAGGACCGGGCTGGCGAAGAAACCCAGGCCGAGCAGCAGCATCACCACATTGCCGCTGCTGACCGTACGCAGCCGCAGCACACTGAGCGCCACCAGCGGCGCACGCGCCCACCTCCCCTGGTGCACCACGAACACCGCGAGCAGCACGAGCCCGCCGCCCAGCGATCCGAGCACCTCCGGGCTGGTCCAGCCGACGGCGGATGAGCGCATCACCGCGTACACGACGCCGACGAGCCCGGCCGTGGACATCCCCGCACCCGCCAGGTCCAACCGGGCCCGTACGGCCGGTCGTTCGCGCGGCGGCAGGACGGACAGGGCGGCGGCGACCGTCACCACCCCGATCGGCACGCTGATGAAGAACACCCAGCGCCAGCCCGCCCACTGGGTCAGCAGACCGCCGATCACCGGCCCGGCCGTCGCACCGGCCGCGCCGACCGCGCTCCACAGGCCCAGCGCGCGGGTGCGGCGTTTCGGCACGGTGAACGTGGTGATCAGCAGCGACAGCGTCACCGGGACCAGCAACGCACCGCCGAAGCCCTGCACCGCCCGTGCCGCCAGCAGCAGTTCGGGCGAGCCGACGAAGCCGCACACCAGGCGCGCCACCGTGAACAGTCCCATCCCCGCCACAAAGACCCGCCGCTGGCCGAAGACATCGGACAGCCGGCCGCCCAGCAGCAGGAATCCGGCGAACGCGAGTGTGAACGCGTTGACCACCCACGGCAGCAGGGCCGCCGAGAAGCCCAGCCCGGACCGGATGTCCGGCAGCGCGACGGACACGATGGTGGCGTCCATGATCACCACGAATGTCCCCGCGCACGCGAGTGCGAGCACTCGCCGTTCCTGCCCGGTCATGACGCCCTCACCCATGTTTTCTCTCCGACCTCCGCTCGACTGCATCGCAGCCAAGCTCTCCGCTCAACCGCGGTTGAGTGCAAGTCGGTGTGGGCGGCGACGGTTCAGGGCCGGGTCAGTCGTACGCCCTCATGCACAGCAGCGTCGAGCCGCCGCCCACCTTCCAGGACCAGTACGTGTTCGAGTCGTACTGTCCGGCGGAACAGTTGGAAGAGCCGGAGTAGATGGCCGTGATGACGAAGATGTCGTTGTACCCGCTGGGAACCTTCCGGTCCGTGCAGTTCACGGACGACAGCAGCGCCACGGAGGCGGTGTCGCCCTGGCGGTTGGCGAGCACGCAGTCTCCCACGTGGTACTCGCCGGTGAGGCAGAGCTCGGTGCGCTCACCGCTGCTGGTGGAGTAGTAGGACCACGACGTCTGGTCGTTGCGCTTCGTGCAATCCCCGGTCGTGCTGGTGACCCTCACGCGCGCGATGCTGCACGAAGTGGTGTTCGGCTCCTCCTCGCTCCAGTCGTACGTGGACTGGCCGCCGTACCCGGTGTCGACGACGTCCAGGCACTCTCCGTGCGAGACCGCCTTGAACGCCTCTTCGGTGGGATCGGGCTCGGGTGAGCTGGTTTCCGGGTCGGGCTCGGAGCCACCGCCGGAGGAGCTGGACGAGCCTGAGGAAGTGTCGCTGTCACCGGCGCCGAGGCTTTCGTCGTCATCGAGCCCACCGGTGCCGCCGTCGCTGCTGGACAAGGGCTGGCTGAAGCTCGGGGTAGGGCTGGTGGACGGTTTGTTGTCGTCCTTCTTGTTCCACGGCTGCCAGATCAGGAGCCCGATGACGAGCGCCCCCACGAGGAGGCCGCCCCAGCTCTCCATGGGGTCCGACTTCTTCGCGGGAGGCTTCTTGGCCGCGCCGGACGCCGTCGACGTGGGGGCGGAGGTCGTACCGGCGCTCTTGCCGGCGGTCGCGGTCTTCTCCCGCGCCAGGCGCTCGCGTTCCTTGCGCTGCTTCTCCTTGAGCTCCGCTTCCTTCCGCGCCTTCTCCTTGCGTTCGGCTTCCTTGCGCTCCCGTTCCAGCCGGGCCTGTTCCTTCCGCTCCCGCTCCCTCCGCTCCGCCTCCTCCTTCCTCGCCCGTTCCCGGCGCTTGAGCTCCTCTTCCTCTTCGCGCGCCCGATCCCTCGCCTCGGCCTCCGCCCGCTCCTCGGCCTGCGCTCGCACCAGGGCGTCCCGCTGCGACCGCAGGGCCTCCAGCTGCTCGCGCATCTCACTGAGCGCCTCGTCCGCGCCCTCCTCGCCAGCCTCGGACCGCACCTCCGTCAACGCCTCGGCGGCGGCCAAGTCCAGTGAGCCGTCGACGAGTTGTCGCCCCTGATCCGCGTACGCGCCGATGAGCTCCGTCCACCGCTCGGGCAGCCACCGCCCCGCGTCGCGGTCCGCCCTCTCCCGGTCGAGCCTGTCGAAGCGGTCGAGGCCGTCAAGGCGGTCGAGGCAGTCCCGCAGTACCTTGGACGGGGCGGGCCGCCGCTCGGGGTCGGGTTCAAGGAGCGGCAGGATCAGCGGCGCCAGCTCCGGCGGGAGCCCGCTCGTGTCGGTCTCGCCGCGCTGGACGAGGGCGAGGACCCCGATGGAGTGGTCGGTCTGCTCGTACGGCGGGCGGCCGACCGCGAGGAAGAAGAGCGTGGCGCCCAGCGAGTACATATCGGAGGCGGCGGTGGACTTCCTGCCGCTCGCCTGCTCCGGCGAGGTGAACGCGAAGGTGCCGATGGTCGTCGTCGAACTGGTGTGATCGTGGGCGTGCGAGATGCCGAAGTCGATGAGGCGGGGGCCCTCGTGGGGCAGCAGGATGTTCAGGGGTTTGATGTCCCGGTGCACAACCCCCAGGGCATGCAGCTCGACCAGCGCCCGCGCGGCCCCGGCCGCGACCCACCGCACCCCGTCCGCAGGCAACGTCCCGGCGGCGTCGACGAGGTCGGCCAGACTGGGCGCGGGAATGAACTCGATGGCGAGCCACGGCCGCTCGGCTTTCGCGTCGGCTTCGAGCACCGTGGCGGTGTACTCACTGTCGACCCGCCCCGCCAACTCCACCTCGCGGGCGAACCGAGCCCGGTCCGGCCTGCTCACAAAGCCTTGGGCAAGCAGCGTCTTGACCGCGACGATCCCGGGGTCCACCACCGTCCCGGTGGGCCCGGCAGCGCTCGCGGGACTCCCCGGTGCCTCCCGCCGCGCGAGATAGATCCGGCCCATGCCGCCGGTGGCGATGCGTCGCAGCAGCCGGTAAGGGCCGAGCTGCCTGGGATCACCGGAGTCCAGCGAATAGAGCTTCATCCCGGCCATGCGGCATCACTACTCCCCCTGTGCGTCCCCCGTCGCCCACAGTGTGGCGCTTCACCGTCACACTGTGTCACAGCAAGGGGAGTTGCGGAAGAAGAATCGAGTGAGGCACGGAGGCGACCGGACATGCGGTCCGTCGACGATTCAGGCCGCCGGGGTCTCCGCGAGGAAGTCGAGGAGATCCCGTACCGCCGGGGTGCCCGTGTGGGAGGTGAAGGCGCCGCGGCAGCGGCCGAGGATGCCGGCGGGGACCCGGTCGAACTGGGACACGGCCCGGCGGGCGCTGTCCACGGCCGCGTCGACATCCCGGAGCGCCAACTGCGCGTCGGCCACGGCCAGCAGATCGCGGGCGACCAGCAGCGGCGGCTGCTCCGGGTCGCCGCCGTCCCGTGGCGGCGTCCACCGCGCGCCCGGCAGTAAAGGGGTGAAGTGCTCCAGGGCCCGTTTGGGCTGGCCCGCGTCGAGCCAGGCACGGGCGGTGGCTATGGACAGCCATGCGTCCCCGACGTTCCGGTAGGGGTCCGCGGCGCCGGAGCCGCCTTGCGTGCTTCGGGCCAGGAGGCCGGTGGTGCGGTCCAGGGCCCGGGCGCTGGAGATGAGCTCACCGCGCCGGGCGTGGGCACGGGCTTCTCTGCTGTGCAGGACGACGGTGACCGAAGGCGGGGGCTCGGGGGTGAGTGAGCGTGCGGCCCTGACGAGGGAGAGCACATCGGCGGGGTCGCCCGCTTCGATATGGCACCAGGCCAAGTCCGCCAGACAGACGGCTGTCGTCAGGCGGTCACCCGCGCGGGCGGCGGCGCGGACGGCGGCGAGGTAGTAGCGCTCGGCCCGCGCGTCGTCTCCGGTGGCCTTACCGACGAGCCCGCACAGGTGTCCGAGGCGGGCGACCACGAGGAGGATGCGTGATCCGGTCGCGGGCTCGTATCCGCTGTCCGTCAGCAATGTTCGGGTTAAATCGAATTCGGCGCGGGCCACCCGGTACAGGGTGACGGGATTGATGGCCGAAACCAATGTGTTGAGCGAGGCCGTGCGCCTCTCTAACAGGGCAGCGGTTTCCGGAGTGACCCTGTGGGCACGTATACTGCCCGGCGCCGTGGGTGTGGAGACCATCGCCAGCGTTTCCCGTACGAAGGAATCGAGCGCCGTTCCGGAGACGGCCATAGCGGACCGGCCCGGATAACCGCCCGACCGTTTCGCGTTGCCGCTCGCGCCGCCCGCCCCTCCGCCGTTTTCCTCACGTAAACCCGCGCGCGTGGCGCGCGGCGCGGCGGGTTTGCCGAGACGCAGCCAGTGGGGCCATCCCAGGCGCTGCACCTCTTCCTCGGGAACGTGGTGGATATGGGCGATGGCGAGCTGGGTGCTGCGGTCGGGCGGAATGCCCTGCGTTTCCCAGCGGGACACCTTCTCCCGGCGCCTTTGCAGTTTCCCGAATCCCATGGCCTCGTGGGTGTCGGCCACCAGTTCCGCGTAGGAGAGCTGGGTGTCACCGGTCATGGCGCGCAGCAGGGTCAGGGGATGCCGGGGCCGTGCCATGGAGCGACTCTCCTTCTCGCCTAATGATCATGAGTATGGTGTCTGCTGCCCTAGTGAAAACTGTAGATAACATCTCGTATCGTCCGTGTAAGACCGGACGGTCAGGCGGACCGCTGGTGCCAGGCGTCCTGGAAATGCCGGCGGGCGCGGTACAGCCGGGACCGGACGGTGCCGACCGGCACCGAGAGCGTGTCCGCCATCTCCTGTTCGTTCAGGCCGTAGACGGCGCGCAGGGTGAGGATCTGGCGGTGCTGGTTGGGCAGCCGGTCCATCACATCGGAGATGTGCACGACCGCCAACGGGTTGCCGTCCTGGGCGAGTTCGGGCAGCTCACCAGCCGGGCCCTGGCCCAGCCGCTTGGATGTGCGCACCGCCTCCCGCACCGTGACGGCCCGTACCCAACCGTAGAACGCGGACGGCTCGCGCAGCCCCGCGACGCCGCGGTATATGGCTAGCATCGCCTCCTGCGCGGCGTCGGAACCGTGCCGCCGGGAGATCGAAAAGCACAGCCGGCGGACGAAGGGCGCGATGTGCAGGAGAAGGTCGTTCATGGCCCGGCGGTCACCGGCCTGGGCGCGCGGCAGCAGAGCCGAAACGGTGGGAAGGCAGGGTTCGTTCCTTGTTCTCACGGTGTTGGCACTCCTGTAGTCGGAGGGCCGTGATGCCGGTGTGCTGCGGATTCGAACTGAGTCATGCACCCTGCTCGGACGGATCGGGGGTGGCCAAAAACCATGGACGCGCCGGAGGACCGGCACCGCATTGAAGCGGAATCGCGCTTTCAGTGAAGCCGGAATGATGCGTGCTTTCAAGAGGAACCCGGTGTGCCTCGGACGTGCTTCGGCGGGCGGCTTGGATTCCAGTTGCATTCCAGGAAGTTGGCGCACTGTAAGGGCGCGCGGCGATCAAGTTTGCGCTTGACTGCCCGAGTTCCCCTCATGCAGGGTTAGCCGTGGACGGACCACCCCGTCACGGCGGCACTCGTGAAGCCGCCCTTGAAAAACCTCTCCCGACTTCCTTTGTGCTTCTCCGGCTCTCGTTCGAACCGGAGTTTGATGTGAACATTTCCCCGCCTATTGAGGGTTGGTGACATGTCTGTTCCCGAAGACTCCGTCCGTCCGCTGTCGGGCGCGCAGGAGGGCATCTGGTTCGCCCAGCGGCTCGACCCCGCGAACGCGGCCTACAACACCGGTGAGTACACGGAGATACACGGTCCCGTGGACACCGCGCTGTTCGAGACCGCACTGCGGCGCGCGATAGCGGAGGCGGAGACCTTCGGTCTGCGCTTCACCGAGACCGAGGACGGGCCCCGCGCCCACCTCGCCCCCGCGAGCGACCGCGGCACGGGCGCGGACGGTCACACCTGGCCACTGCACCGCGTGGACGTCAGCGCCGAACCGGACCCCCGCGCCGCGGCCGAGGCGTGGATGCGCGCCGATCTCACCACCCCCATCGGTCTCACCGAGGAACCATTGTTCACCGAGGCCCTCTTCACCGTTGCGCCCGACCGGTTCCTGTGGTACCAGCGGGCGCACCACATCCTGCTCGACGGCTACGGCTACACCCTCATCGCCCGGCGCGTCGCCGAGATCTACAGCGCGCTGGAGGCCGGGCAGGACCCCGGGCGCGGATTCCCCTCCCTGACACGGCTGTTGGACGAGGAGACCGCCTACCGCGACTCCGGGCGACTCGCGGAGGACCGTGCCTTCTGGACCGCTCGGTTCGCGGACGCCCCCCGGCCCGTGAGCCTGGCCGAGGGCACCGCGCCGCCGTCGGCCGCCGCCCTGCGCGGCGCCACCACCCTCTCCGCGGCCGACGCCGAACGGCTCACTGCCACCGCGGCCCAACTGGGCGCCGGCCGGGCCGAGCTGTTCCTCGCGGCGGCCGCCGCGTATGTCCACCGGGTCACCGGTGCCGAGGACATCGTGCTCGGCGTGCCCTGCATGAACCGGTCCGGCTCGGCCGCGCTGCGGACCCCCGGCGTGGTCTCCAACGTGCTGCCCCTGCGCGTGACCGTGCGGCCCGGTACCAGCCCCGCGCGGCTCATCGGGGAGGTGGCCGCCGAGTTGCGCGCCGTCCGCGCGCACCAGCGCTACCGGGCGGAGGAACTGCGTCGCGACCTGAATCTGCTGAGGGGCGACCGGCGGCTGTACGGGCCCGTCGTCAACCTCGTGCCGTTCGACAACGAACCGCACTTCGGCGCGTACCGCTCGACCTTCCACCACCTGTCGGGCGGCCCGGTCGAGGACCTGACCGTCACCCTGCGGCCGGGCAGCGGTGGCAGCGGACTGCACATCGCCTTCGCCGCGAACCCGAGGCTCTACACCGAGGAGGAACTCGCCGGGCACCAGGACCGTTTCCTGTCCCTGCTGGGGCAGTTCACCGAGGCGGCGAGCACGGCCCAGGACGCTGAACACACGGGCCTCGAGCCCGACGTCGCCGGTCTCTCCCTGCTGCTGCCCGGCGAGGACCCGGGGTACGCCGCCGCCCCGGACCCCTCCCCCGCGCGCGACGCGACCCTCCCCGCACGGTTCGAGGCCCAGGCGGCCCGGACGCCCGGCGCGACCGCCGTCACATACGAGGGCACCGCCCTGACGTACGCCGAGCTCAACGCCCGCGCCAACCGCATCGCCCGGCTTCTGGTGGCGCGCGGTGCCGGGCCGGGCGGTGTGGTGGCCCTGGCCCTGCCGCGCTCCGCCGAGCTGGTCACCGCCCTGCTGGCCGTCCTCAAGTCAGGTGCCGCCTACCTGCCGTTGGACCCCGGCTACCCCGCCGAGCGGATCCGCACCGTGACCGAGGACGCGCGGCCGACGCTGCTGGTGACGGACGCCGGGACCGCGTCCGCGCTGCCGGACACCGGTGCCGACACGATCGTCCTCGGCGACCCCGACGCCGAACGGGACCTCGCCGGCCACTCCCCCGCCGATCTCGCCGACGGCGACCTCCGCGCCCCACTGACCCCGCACAACACCGCGTACATCATCCACACCTCGGGCTCCACCGGCCGCCCGAAGGGCGTGGTGATCCCGCATGCCAATGTCGTCCGGCTCTTCGAGACCTCCGCCGGGCTGTTCTCTTTCGGCCCGGACGATGTGTGGACGCTGTTCCACTCCTACGCCTTCGACTTCTCCGTCTGGGAGATCTGGGGCCCGCTGCTGCACGGCGGCCGTTTGGTCGTCGTCCCGCAGCCGGTCACCCGCGCGCCGGACGAGTTCCGCTCGCTGCTGCGCCGTGAGCGTGTCACCGTCCTCAACCAGACGCCGTCCGCCTTCCAGCAGCTGATCCAGGCCGACCGCGAGGCCCCGGGTGAACCCCTCGCCCTGCGGTATGTCGTCTTCGGCGGCGAGGCACTGGAGCCCGCCCAACTGCGCCCGTGGGCCGAGCGGTACGGCGACGAGGCGCCGGTGCTGGTCAACATGTACGGCATCACCGAGACGACCGTGCATGTCACCTTCCAGCGCGTCACCCTCGCGCTCATCGGGGAGGACCGGCCGCGCAGCATCATCGGCACCCCCCTGCCGGATCTGCGCGTCTACCTCCTCGACCACTCTCTGCGGCCGGTCCCGCCCGGCTGGACGGGCGAGATGTACGTCTCCGGGCCCGGTCTGGCGGACGGCTATCTGGGCCGGCCGGATCTGACGGACGAGCGGTTCGTGACCGACCCGTTCGGCCCGGACGGCATCCGCATGTACCGCACCGGCGACCTGGCCCGGCGGCTGCCGGACGGCACGCTGGAATACGCCGGGCGCGCCGACCAGCAGGTGAAGATCCGCGGTTTCCGGATCGAGCCGGGCGAGATCGAGGCGGCGCTGACCGGGCACGGGGATGTCGCCCGGGCCGCCGTCGTCGCCCGGCCCGCCGGTGACGGTGACGGTGAGCGGATGCTCGTCGCCTACGCCGTGGCCGCACCGGGCAGCGCCCCGGATCCGTCGGACCTGCGCGGGTATCTGGCCGAGCGGCTGCCCGCGCACATGGTGCCCGGTGCCTGCGTCCTCCTGGACGCCCTGCCGCTGACCGCCAACGGCAAGCTGGACGCCGAGGCACTGCCCGCACCGGACTTCGCCGCCGCCGCGCACGGCCACGCCCCGGTGACCGAGGCCCAGGCCCTCCTGTGCCGGCTCTACGAGGAGGTGCTGCGGCTGCCGGAGGGGACGGTCGGCGCCCACGACGACTTCTTCGCTCTCGGCGGGCACTCGCTGCTCGCCACCCGGCTGCTGACCCGGCTGCGCGCGGCCACCGGCACCGATGTGCCGATGGCCGCCGTCTTCACCACGCCCACCCCGGCGGAGATCGCCGCGCTCCTGCCGGAGAGCGCCCCGGGGACGGCGGACCGCCCGCCGCTGGTGCCGACCGTCCGGCCAGAGCACGTCCCCCTCTCCCACGCCCAGGCCGGCCTGTGGTTCCTCAGCCGTCTGGAGGGGCCGAGCGCCACCTACAACGTCCCGCTCGTCATGCGCTTCGACGGTCCGGTGGACGCGGACGCGCTGCGTGCGGCACTCGCCGACGTCACCGCCCGGCACGAGGCCCTGCGCACCGTCTTCCCGGACCACGACGGCAGCCCGTACCAGTGGATCCTGCCGGCGGACCACCCGGCGGCCCGGCCGGAGTTGCGCGTCCACGGCCCGGCGGACGAGGAGCAGGCCGCCGCGGTGCGCCTGGCGGCCGTCCGCCACGCGTTCGATCTGGGCGCCGAGCCGCCGCTCCGCGCCGACCTGCTGCGCACCGTTGACGGCTGTGTTCTGGTGCTCGTCGTGCACCACATCGTGGCCGACGGCTGGTCGCTGGGCCCACTGGCCCGCGACCTCGTCGCCGGCTACGAGGCGCGCAGCGCCGGGCGGGCCCCGGACTGGGAGCCGCTGCCGGTGCAGTACGCCGACTACGCGCTCTGGCAGCGCGCCCTGCTGGGCGACGAGCAGGACCCGGCAAGCCCTGCCGGCCATCAGCTCGCCTTCTGGCGGCGGACCCTGGCCGGGCTGCCGGAGGAGTTGGACCTGCCCTTCGACCGGGCCCGGCCGGGGCAGCCCGCGAACTCCGGCGACACCGTGGAGCTGCGGATCGATCCCGCCCTGCACCGGTCCGTCGCGGATCTCTCCCGGGCGCACCGGTGCACGCCATTCATGGTGTTCCAGGCGGCTCTGGCGGCCGTCCTGACCCGCTGCGGCGCCGGGACGGACATCCCCCTGGGCACGCCCGCTGCGGGCCGTGGCGACGAGGCGCTGGAGCACCTGGTCGGATACTTCGTCAACACGCTGGTGCTGCGCACCGACACCTCCGGCGACCCGACATTCGGGGAGCTGCTGGAGCGGGTCCGGGCGGCTGACCTGGCCGCGCACGACCACGGGGACGTGCCGTTCGAGCGGGTGGTGGAGCACCTCAACCCGGCGCGTGCCGTGGGGCGTCATCCGCTGTTCCAGGTGATGCTCGCGCTCCAGAACGCCGAGGACGCGCACACCGAGGTGGAGATGGCGGGCAGCCGGGTGCGGCTGGATCCGGCGGGCATGGGCACGGCCCGCTTCGACCTCATGGTCTCCCTGTCCGAGCGCTGGGCCCCCGACGGGACGGCCGACGGTGTCGAGGGCACGCTCGAGTACAGCACCGAGCTGTTCGACCGGCGGACCGTGGAGCGGATGGCCGCGCGGCTGGTGCGGCTGCTGACGGGGGCCGTCGCCGACCCGCGGCTGCCGTTGTCCACGCTGCCGCTGCTGGATGCTGCGGAGGAGGCCGAATGGGATGGGTGCGCGGCCGCCTGCGAGCAGGCGCTGCTCGCCGCCGACGGGGTGCGCGAGTGCCTGGTGACGGTGCGCCATTCCACGGCCGGCGCCCTGGAGGCCATCGCCCATGTGGTGCCGGGGGCGCCGGTGGACCGGGCGCGGATCGCGGCGGCCGCCTGGCCGACACTGCCCGCCGGCGCCGGACCGCTGCGTGTCGTCCTCGTCTCGGCGCTGCCGCGGACGCCGGACGGCGCCCTGGACCGCGCGGCCCTGGACGCGCTGCCGGTGCTGGACGACGCCCTGGCCGCCACCTGGCAACGGGTCCTCGCGGAGACACCAGGCACGCGGACGGCCGCCGTCGTGGTGTGCGACAGCACACCAGAGCCCGCGGGGCATCTGCACCTCGGCGGGCTGCCCGGCGCCCCCGGCGCGGTGGCCGACGCGGACGAGACCCTCGCCGCGCAGGACACACATGACGACGCCGCGGTCGGGGACGCCGTACTCTCCCTGAGCCACGGTCCCCAGCCGGAGCCGTCCCCCCATGCCCACCTCGGGCAGGCGCTGCGCGCGGCCGCTCGGGGCGGCGGCGAGGTCGTGTACCTGCGCGCCGACGGCTCCGAGGCCCGGCAGAGCTACGCCGAGCTGATGGCGGAGGCCTCCCGCATGCTCGGCGCGCTGCGGGCGCGCGGGGTGCGGCCCGGTGAGACGGTCATCTTCCAGTTCGACGACAACGAGGACTTTCTGCCCGCGTTCTGGGCGTGCGTCGCGGGCGGCGTGACCGTGCTGCCGATGGGCGTACCCGAGTCGTACCAGGCACCCTCGCCGCAGCTGCGCAAGGTGGAGGGCATCTGGCAGACGCTCGGCCGGCCGCGGTTCCTCGCCGGGACGCTTCCGGCCGCCGGGCTGCGCGAGCGGGCGGAACGGCAGGGCTGGACGGACTTGGAGGTGCTGACCGCCGACGAGCTGCGCACCGGGACGTCGGTCGGCGACTGGCATGAGGCGCGCCCGGAAGAGGCGGCGCTGCTGCTGCTCACCTCCGGCAGCACCGGCCTGCCCAAGGCCGTCACCGTCACGCACCGCATGGTGCTGAGCCGTACCGCCGCGACCCGCCAGTGCAACGGGCTCACCGAGCGGGAGACCACGTTCAACTGGATCCCGATGGACCACGTCACGGGCGTGGTGATGTTCCACATCCGCGACATCGTCCTCGGCTGCCGTCAGATTCACGCGCCCACCGGGTGGATCACCGAGGAGCCGCTGCGCTGGCTCGACGTGATCGACCGCTGGAAGGCGACCGTCACCTGGGCGCCCAACTTCGCCTTCGGTCTCGTCAACGAGCACGTGGCGGCCGAGCCGGGGCGCGCCTGGGACCTGGCGTCGCTGAAGCTGGTGATGAACGCCGGAGAAGTCGTCGTCCCCCGCGTGGTGCGCCAGTGGCTGCTCCAGCTGAAGCCGTTCGGCCTGGACCAGACGGTGATGCACCCCGGCTGGGGCATGTCCGAGACGTCCTCTGTCGTCACGGACACCTCCTACTCCCCCACCGGCCCGGGCGCCGAGGACGTCTACGTCAGCTGCGGCAAGCCGTACCCGGGGTTCTCCATGCGCGTCGTCGACGACCGGGACCGGCTGCTGCCGGAGGGCAGGGGGGGCCACCTCCAGGTCCGCGGTCCGTCGGTGACACCCGGCTACCACGACAACCCGGAGAAGAACGCCGAATCGTTCACGGAGGACGGCTGGTTCCGCACCGGCGACCTGGCCTTCCTGCGCGACGGTGAGCTGTATCTGACGGGGCGTGCCAAGGACGTCATCATCGTCAACGGCGTCAACCACGCCAGCCACGAGATCGAGGCGGTGGTGGAGGAGACCGAGGGGGTGCTGCGCTCGTACACCGCGGCCGTCGCGGTCCGCGCGTCGGCGGCGGCCGGCACGGACGACCTCGCGGTGATCTTCTGCCCGGCCCCGGGCGCCGACGAGCGGCAGCTCCTCACGGAGATCGCGGGGCGGGTGACACGCGAGTTCGGCACCGCCCCCGCCTTCGTTCTGCCGGTCGCCCCCGCCGAGATCCCCAAGACCGAGATCGGCAAGGTGCAGCGGACGCTGCTGCGGCAGCGGCTGGAGGAAGGGCAGTTCAACGACGTCATCCGCCGCACCGATCTGCTGCTGGGCGGCGACCGCACCATCCCGGACTGGTTCCACCGGCCGGTCTGGCGGCGGGAGGACGCCGTCCACGCCGCCGCGCCCCCTGCGGGCGGGCACACCGTGGTCCTGGCCGACGCGGACGGCACCGTGGCCAAGGCACTGGAGGCGCTGCTCACCGCGGACGGCTGCCACGTCACCGTGGCCGCCGGGCCGGAGGACCTCGGCGCCGGGCAGCCGGACCGGGTGGTCGACCGGGTCATCGACCTGAGCCTGCTCGACGTCCCGGCCGACGGCGGTGAACTGCCGCGTCCCGACGGGACAATGGCGGTCGTCTCCCGCCTGGCGGGGATCGTCGCGGCGCTCGCTCCCCGCGCCGACGAGGAGCGGCGGGTGTCCGTCGAGGTCGTCGCCCGGCACAGCGCCGCGGTCCACGACGGCGAGCCGGTGCGTCCGGAGCGGGGGGCGGCGCTCGCCGTGCTCAAGAGCGCGGTGCAGGAGCTGCCGTGGCTCGACGGGCGCTGGACCGACCTCGGCCCCGCGGACGACGCGGCGGACGGCCCGGAGGACGCCGCCCGGACGGCCCGGAGCCTGTACGCCGAGATCGCCCGCCCGGCCACCGACCCGGAAGTGGCCCTGCGGGACGGGGCGCGCTGGATCCGCCGGCTCGCCCCGCTGCCCGCGCCCGAGGCCGGGGACGGCCCGGACGCGCCGGTGTTCACCCCGGGCGGCCACTATCTGCTGACGGGTGGTCTGGGGGGTGTCGGCACCGAGATGGCTCGCCATCTGCTGGGCGAGTGCGGTGCCCGGCTCACCCTGCTCGGCCGTACGCCGGTGGCGGACGACCCCGCCCGCGCCGCCGTGATGCGCGAACTGGGCGCGCTCGGGGACGTGCGGTACGCCGTCGCCGACATCACCGACCCGGAGGCCGTACGCCGTGCGCTGGACGGGGCGCGGACGGTGTACGGCGAACTCGCGGGTGTCCTGCACCTGGCCGGGCACTTCATCGAGAGCCCGCTCACGGAGACGACACAGCGGCAGTGGGCGGAGGTGCTCGCCGCCAAGACCACCGGTGCCACCGTCCTCACCGACGCTCTCCGCGACCGACCCGGCACCCTCTTCATCACCTTCTCCTCCGTCAACGGACACTTCGGCGGCGCCATGGCCGCCGCCTACTCCGCCGCCAACGCCTACCTCGACACCCTCACCACCCACCAACGCCAACTCGGCCTCCACGCCCACACCATCGCCTGGAGCATGTGGGACAACACCGGCATCAGCCACAACTACCCGCACAAGGCCCTCACCCGCGCCCGGGGCTTCCGGATCCTGGGCCGCCGGCACGGGGTGCGCTCGCTGGCGGTCGCGCTGCGCCACGGGCTGCCGCACGTGCTGGTCGGTCTTGACCCCACCGCGCCCTGGGTGCGCAGCCACCTCGCCGCCCCGGCCGAGCCTCTCCAGCAGCTGACCGGCTACCACGTGACCGCCGGTACGCCGGACACGGGTGGTACGCCGGACATGCCCCTGCCGGACGCTCTGCCGGACCGCTTCGGCACACCGGTGCCCTGCGCCGTGGAGACCCTGGACGCGCTGCCGCTCACCCCGGACGGACGGCCCGACCGGGAACGGCTCGCGGGCCGCTCCCGGTCCGGTGCCGGTACCGGTGAGCGCCCCGCGACGGAAACCGAGCAGGCGATCGCCGGTGTCTGGTGCGAGGTCCTCGGCGTCGACGGCGTCGGCCGCGACAACGACTTCTTCGCCCTGGGCGGCCACTCGCTGCTGGCCACCCGGCTCGTGGGCCGGCTGCGCTCCGTCCTCGGCCTGGAGCTCGCCGTCTCGGACCTGTTCACCGCGCCGACGGTGGCCGGTCTGGCCGCACGCGCCGAACGGCAGGGCGCACAGGCCGCGAACGACGTCCCCGCACGGCCGCCGCTGGTGCCCGTCGAGCGGCCGGAGTCCGTTCCGCTGTCCCTGGCCCAGTCCCGGATGTGGTTCCTCAACCGGATGGAGGGGCCGAGCCCCACCTACAACATCCCGCTGGTGCTCCGTTTCGAGGGGCGGCTCGACGCGGAGGTGCTGCGCGCGGCGCTCGCCGACGTCGCCGCCCGGCATGAGGCACTGCGCACCCTCTTCCCCGACGACGAGGGCCGTCCGCGCCAGCAGGTGCTGGCGGCCGGACAGGCCCGGCCGGACCTGCTCACCTCCGAGATCCCGGCCCGCTGGCTGGAGGAGCAGATCCGCTCGGCCTCCCGCATCGGGTTCGACCTGGGCGCGGAACTGCCGCTGCGCGCCCACCTGTTCCACCTCACCGACGCCGGTAGCGTGCTCGTCCTGGTCGTCCACCACATCGCCGCCGACGGCTGGTCCCTCACCCCCCTCGGCCGCGACCTCGCCCACGCCTACACCACCCGCACAGACGGCCACACCCCCAACTGGACCCCACTCCCCGTCCAATACCCCGACTACACCCTCTGGCAGCACACCCTCCTCGGCGACGAAAACGACCCCACCAGCACCGCCGCCCGCCAACTCCACTACTGGCACACCACCCTCACCGGCTCCCCCGACCAACTCCCCCTTCCCTACGACCACCCCCGCCCCACCCAGCCCAGCGGCGAGGGACGGCTGGTGCACCGCCGGCTCGGCGCCGATACGCACCGGGCGCTGACCGATCTGGCGCGGCAGCGCGGCGCGACGCTGTTCATGGCGCTCCAGGCCGCCTGGGCCGCGGCGCTGACCCGGGCCGGGGCCGGTACGGACATCCCGCTCGGCACCCCCTGGGCGGGCCGGGACGACGAGGCCCTGGCGGATCTGGTCGGCTTCTTCGTCAACACCCTGGTGCTGCGCACCGACACCTCCGGCGACCCCGCCTTCGCCGAACTGCTCGACAGCGTCCGGGAGACGGACGTCGCCGCCCAGGCCCACCAGGACGTGCCGTTCGACCGGGTCGTGGAGCACCTCAACCCGCCCCGGGCCGCGGGCCGTCACCCGCTGTTCCAGGTGGCGATGGCCCTCCAGGGTGCGGCGGGCGCGGCGGTGCGGATGGGCGGCGAGGAGGTGCTGCCCGAGCGGCCGCACGCCGGCGCCGCCAAGTTCGACCTGATCCTCAACGTCTCCGAGCGGCAGGAGCCGGACGGCGCTCCCGGCGGGCTGGACGTCGCCCTGGAGTACAGCACGGACCTGTTCGACGCGGGGACCGCGGAGGATCTCGCCGATCTGATGTGCCGGATCGCCGAATCCGCGGCGGACGGCCCGGATCTGCGGCTGTCCGCCCTGGGCGGCGGTGCCGCCCGGACCGGGCAGGCGGCGGCGCGTGCCGAGACGGCGGTACGGGCGCTGGGCTCGGTGCACGACTGCGCCGTGCTCGTCCGTGACAGCGGTCTGATGGTGTGTGCCGTGCCCGAGGGGCGGTTGACGGACCGGCAGGTGACGGAGGCGGCGCGGCGGGCCGTCCCGGCCGCGCTGCCGGTGCGCACCGTGCTGGTGTCCGCCCTGCCGCGCACGGCCGAGGGCGCGGTGGACACGGCCGTCCTGGAGTCCCTTCCGGTGCTCGACGAGGAGGCCGCGGCCGCCTGGCAGGCCCGGCTCGCGGCCGATCCGCGGGTGGGAGAGGCGGCCGTGCGGATCGAGGACACCCCGGCCCCGGCACCGCGCCGGGTGCACCTGGGCAACATCCCCGGCGGGCCGGCCGCCGGTTCGGTGCCCGCCGGGGCGTCCGGGACGGACGCGGCGGCGGACACCGGCCAACCGGCCGCGGGCACGCCCTCGGTCGTGCACGGGCCCGAGCTCGTCCCCCTGGACGTGACCGACCTGGTGACCGCCATGCGGCGGGCCGCCGCCGGACCGGGCGACGTGCTGCACCTGCGGGCCGACGGCTCCGAGGACCGGCAGACCTACGCGGAGCTGGCCCGCGAGGCCTCGCGCGGCCTGCACGGGCTGCGGGCCCTGGGCCTGGGCCCGGGCGACAAGGTCGTCCTGCAACTGGCCTCCATCCGGGACTTCGTGACCGGATTCTGGGCCTGCGCGCTGGGCGGCATGGTCGCGGTGCCGCTCGCCGTGCCACCGGGCGGCCACACCCCGGGCAGCGCCCAGGCCACCCGGCTCGCCGGAGCCTGGGAGGCCCTCGGCCGGCCGCTGGTGCTGGGCTCCGCCGGGTCCGGCGACGCCATCGCCGGGCTGCTCGGCGCGGACCGGGTCGTCGAGTTGGGCACGCTGCTGGACGGCCCGGCCGACGAGGACTGGCACACCGCCGACCCGGACGAGCTGGTACTGCTCATGCTCACCTCCGGCAGCACCGGGCAGCCCAAGGCCGTCGAGCTCCGGCACCGCAACATCCTGGCCCGCACCGCCGGGGTGATCGACCTCAACGGGCTCACGGCGGAAGACCCGTCGTTCAACTGGATGCCCCTGGACCACGTCGGCGGCGTGGTGCACGTGCACATCCGGGACCTGGTACTGGGCGCCCGTCAGGTGCACGCTCCGACGCCCTGGGTCCTGGAGGACCCGCTGCGCTGGCTCGACGCCCTCTCCCGCTACCGCGCGGCCTCCACCTGGGCGCCGAACTTCGCCTACGGGCTGGTCGTGGACCACCTCGCCACCGCGGCCCCGGACCGCGCCTGGGACCTGTCACGGCTGCGGATGTGCCTCAACGCGGGAGAGGCCGTGGTGCCGCGCGTCGTGCGGCGCTTCCTGACGGCCCTCGCACCGCACGGACTCCACGGCGACGCCGTGCAGCCGGTGTGGGGAGCGGCGGAGACCTGCTCCGGTCAGACCCACGCCGTCCTGACGCTGGAGAACACCACGGACGACGACACCCTGGTCAACCTCGGCCGCCCCTACCCCGGCTGCTCCATCCGGATCACCGGCGAGGACGGCCGGGTCGTACCCGAGGGCACGGTCGGCCATTTCCAGCTGCGGGGCCCCGCCGTCACCGACGGCTACCACCGCGCTCCCGAGCACAACGCGGAGGCGTTCACCGAGGACGGCTGGTACGACTCCGGCGATCTGGGCTTCCTGCGCGGCGGCGAGCTGACGCTGACCGGGCGGGCCAAGGACACCATCATCGTCAATGGCCACAATCTGCACCCGCACGACATCGAGGCGGTGGTCGAGGAACACCCCGCCGTGGAGCGCTCGTTCACCGCCGCCGTAGCGGTGCGCACCCCGGCCGACACCACCGACCGGCTCGCGATCTTCCTCTCGCTGCGGCCCGGCACCGACCGGGCCGGGACCCTGGCGGAGATCGCGGGGAAGGTCACCGCGCAGACCGGAGTGCGGCCCGGCCATCTCGTGCCGGTGGCCTCCGGCGACATCCCCAAGACCGAGATCGGCAAGATCCAGCGGGCGGCGCTGCGTTCCCGCTTCGCCGCCGGGGCGTACGCGGAGGTGATCCGGGAGACGGATCTGCTGCTGGGCAACGAGCGGACGGTGCCCCACTGGTTCCACCGGCCGGTCTGGCAGCGGGCCGGCGCCCCGGCCGGGGACCCGGACCGGTTCGCCGAGGGTCACACCCTGGTGCTCGCCGACCCCGGCCGCTCCGTGGCGGGCCGGCTCGCCGCCCTGATCACCGGGGCCGGCGGCCGGTGCACGGTCCTGGAGGACCCCGCGCTGTTCGCGGCGGCCGCCGGCGCGGCGCGCCGGGTCGTCGACCTCACCCGGGTCGGTGCCGCACCTACGGATCCGCTGGACGCCGGGGCTGCGCTCCGTCAAGTCCGCGCCGTGGGCGACCTGGTGAGCGCGCTGGCCACCCGGCACGAAACCAACAGCCCGGTGGAGCTGGAGATCGCCGCGACCGGCAGCGCGGCCCTGTCCGGAGAGGAGCCCGCCGCCCCGTGCGGCGCCGCGGCCGCCGCGGTGCTGCGCAGCGCGGCCCAGGAACTCCCCTGGCTGACCACGCGATGGACGGACGTGGAGTCCGGCGACGGCACGGCCGAGGCGCTGTTCCGGGAGCTGTCCACGGTGTCGGCGGAGTCCGACGTCGTGCTGCGCGGCGGTGAGCGCCACGTCCGCCGCCTGGCGGAGGCGGAGCCTCCCGCGCGGGGCGACGCGGCGGTCGAACCGCCCGTACGCGAGGGCGGGCACCATCTGGTCACCGGCGGTCTGGGCGGGGTCGGCGCCGAGCTGGCCCGGCATCTGCTCACCCGTCACCGGGCCCGGCTCACCCTGTTCGGCCGGACGCCGGTGGCGGACGACCCCGCCCGCGCCGCGGTGCTCCGGGAGCTGGGGGCACTGGGCGAGGTGCGGTACCGCGTCGTGGACGTCACCGACCCGGAAGCGGTGCGCGGCGCGCTGGCGGAGGCGGGGCCGGTGGACGGCGTCTGGCATCTGGCGGGGCGCACCGCCGACCTGCCGGTGGCCGGGACGACGGAGCGGCAGTGGGCGGAGGTGCTCGCCGCCAAGACCACCGGCGCCACCGTCCTCACCGACGCCCTCCGCGACCGACCCGGCACCCTCTTCATCACCTTCTCCTCCGTCAACGGACACTTCGGCGGCGCCATGGCCGCCGCCTACTCCGCCGCCAACGCCTACCTCGACACCCTCACCACCCACCAACGCCAACTCGGCCTCCACGCCCACACCATCGCCTGGAGCATGTGGGACAACACCGGCATCAGCCACAACTACCCCCTCAAGGCCCTCACCGCCGCGAAGGGCTACCGCCCGCTCGCACCGCGCGAGGCCCTCGGCTCCCTGCCGGTGGCGCTCAGTCTCGGCGGACCGCATACGCTCGTCGGCCTGGACCCGACGGCGCCCTTCGTCCGGGCCCGGCTGGCCGCCCCCGCCCGGCCGCTGCTGCGGCTCACGGGCTACACCACACCGCGCGAGGCCGCCGCACCGCATCCGGCCGGGACCCGGCCGGACAGCGTGCCGGACCACTTCGGCACCCCCGTACCCTGCACGGTCGTACCCGTGGAGGCGCTGCCCGGCGACGGCGCGGAGACGGCCGCGGGCGCCACCGCGGCGGCGCCCGGCGATGCGGACGGAACACGGCCCGGCGGGGCCGGAGCAGAGCTCGTACCCCCGCTCGTCGCCCTGTGGGGCGAGGTGCTGGAGACCGACGGCGTCGGACCGCACGACGACTTCTTCGCGCGCGGCGGGCACTCCATCCTCCTGGTCACCCTGCGCACCCTCATCGAACGCCGGCTGGGCCACCAGCCGGAGATCGCCGACCTGTTCACCCACCCCACCCCCGCCGCCCTGGCCGCCCATCTGGCGGGCCGGGAGCGCACCACGGCCACCTCATCGGAAGCCGATCAGCGCACCCGGCAGCGGCGCGTGCACCAGGCCCGCCGCCGGGCCGCCTCGATCCGGAAGGACACCCCTGACCATGGCTGAGCCCATCGACCCGCAGACCCCCGGCGCGGCGGACGAGTTCGGCAGCATAGCGATCGTCGGCATGGCCGGGCGGTGGCCCGACGCGCCCGACATCGAGACGTTCTGGCGCAATGTGGCCGCCGGGCACCGCAGCACCAAAACCATCCCGGACGACAAGTACCGCGCGGCGGGCGGCGACGAGGCCGGGCTGACCGACCCGAACCGCATCCGCCTCGCGTCCACCATCGACGACATCGAGCTGTTCGACGCGGACTTCTTCGGCTATGTGCCGAGCGAGGCCCAGCTCGTCGACCCCCAGCAGCGCATGTTCCTGGAGGTGTGCCACCACGCCCTGGAGAACGCCGGTTACGACCCGGCGCGCGGCGGCGGGCAGATCGGTGTGTACGCGGGCGTCAGCCAGAGCGAGTACTTCCTCGACCACATCCACCCCCGCTACGGCGACACCCCCGGCTCCCTGGAACTGCTCGCCGCCAAGGCCGGCAACGTGCCCGACGCGCTGACCATGCGCGTGTCGTACAAGCTGGGCCTGACCGGGCCGAGCGTATGTGTGCAGACCACCTGCTCCACCTCGCTGGTGGCCGTGCACATGGCCTGCCAGGAGCTGCTGAACTTCCGCTGCGACACTGCCCTGGCGGGCGGTTCCTCCCTCAACCCGGTGGCGTACCGCGGCTATCGCTACGTCGAGCAGGGCATCCTCTCCCCCGACGGTCACACCCGCGCGTTCGACGCGGACGCCCGGGGCACCATCCGCGGCGACGCCGTCGCGGCCGTCGTGCTGCGCCGCCTGGAGGACGCGCTCGCCGACGGCGACCGGATCTGGGCCGTCATCAAGGGCTCGGCGATCAACAACGACGGCACGCGCAAACCGGCGTTCAGCGCCCCCAGCCCGCAGGGCCAGACGGAGGTCATCAGGGAGGCGATCGCGGCCGCGGACGTCCCCGCGGACACCATCACCTATGTGGAGGCCCACGGCACCGGCACACCGGTCGGCGACCCCATCGAGGTCGCGGCGCTGACGGCCGCCTTCCGGGAGAAGACCGACCGCACCGGGTTCTGCGCCCTGGGCTCGGTGAAGTCGAACGTGGGCCACACCGACACGGCCGCCGGTGTCACCGGGCTGATCAAGGTGGTGCTGTCGATGCGGAACCGCCGGATACCGGGCACCGTGGGGTTCCGTACGCCCAACCCCGCCATCGACTTCCCCGCCACGCCGTTCCGTGTGCACGGCGAGACCATCGACTGGGAGCCGCCCCAGGACGCCCCGCTGCGCGCCGGGATCAGCGCCTTCGGGGTGGGCGGCACCAACGCCCATGTGATCGTCGAGGAACCGCCGCGGCCCGCGCCGCGCGCCGGGGACGACGGCTCCTGGCAGCTGCTGCGGTTGTCGGCCCGGACCCCCGAGGCGCTGGACCAGCTCTCCGCCGGTCTGGCGGGCCAGTTGGCCGCCGAGCAGGCGCCGCCGCTCGCCGACGTCGCGCACACGCTGCGGACCGGACGCCGTGAACTTCCCTACCGCCGCACCGTGGTGTGCCGCGAGGCGGCCGAGGCCGCCGAGGCGCTGCGGCACCCGGGCGGGGTCGCGGGCCCGGTCCCGGCCGGGGGCCGGCAGCTTGCCTTCCTGCTGCCCGGCGGCGGTGCGCAGTACCCCGGCATGGGCGCGGGGCTCTACCGCTCGGAGCCGGTGTTCCGGGACGCCATGGACCGCGCCTCCGCCGGTGTGCGGCCCCTGCTCGGTCATGAACTGACCGATCTGCTCTACCACCGGGACCCGGCGGACCTCCCGAGCGACGTCCCCTTCGACTTCCCCGCGCTGGTCGCGGTCGAACACGCGCTGGCCGCGCTCCTCGCCGAGCGGGGCGTACGGCCCTCCGCGCTGCTCGGGTTCTCACTCGGCGAGTACACCGCCGCCGTACTGGCCGGAGTGATGTCTCTGGAGGACGCGCTCGGCCTGGTGAACCTGCGCGAGCGGCTGATGCTGCGGGCCGGTGGCGCCACGCTGAGCGTCTGGCTCGGCGAGGCCGCGCTGCGCCCGTATCTCGCCGACGGGCTCGCCCTGGACCTGGCGACGGTCAACTCCCCCGGCGCGTGCACGGTGTCCGGCACCGAGGACGCCGTGGGCGAGATGGAACGGCGGCTGACCGCCGACGGTGTGGAGTGCTCCCGGGTCCGGCTGGCCGCCGCACCGCATTCGCGTCTGCTCGACCCGGTGCTGGAGGAGTTCGCCACGGCGGTCCGCGCGGTCACCCTCAACGCCCCCGCCATCCCGTACGTCTCCAACCTCACCGGCACCTGGATCACCGCGGAGCAGGCGACCGACCCCGCCTACTGGGTGCGGCACATGCGCGGCACCGTCCGGTTCACCGACGGTCTGGCCGCCCTCGCCGAGGCGGGCGACCCCGTGCTGCTCGAATGCGGCCCCGGCCGTACCCTGGCCGGCTACGCGGTGGCCCGGCCCGGCGCTCCCGCCACCGCCGTGCCCGCGATGCGGCATGCCAAGGCGGCCCAAGTGGACGATGAGCAAGCACTGTTGGAGGCGGTCGGCGGACTGTGGGCACTCGGCGTCGCGGCCGCGCCGGGCACCTCCCCGGGCGACGCCCGTCGGGTGCCGCTGCCCGGCTACCCCTTCGCCCGCACCCGGCACTGGATCGAGCGCGCGGCCCGGGGCACGGGCGAGCCCGTGGCCGCACCGCCGGCCCCGCGGGTCTTCCCCGTGAACCTCGCGGCCGAGGACGCCCAGCTGCGCGCCGCCGAGGAGCGCCTGCGTGCGAGCATGCCGGTCGACGAGGTGCCCGTGGACCTCCGCGAACTCCTCGACCGGCTGTGCGCCCTGCATGTGACGGACTATCTGCGCTCGCAAGGTGTCTCCACCGAGCCCGACGCCGTCCATGAGCGCGCCGATATCCATCGGACGCTGCGGACAGTGCCCGCCTACCGCAAGTTCGTCGACGCCCTGCTGCACATCCTCGAGGTGGACGGCATCGCCGAGAGCGAGGACGACCGGCTGCGCTTCACCGGTGACGCGGGCGACGACGAGGAGATCGCCAAGGTCGAGCGGACGATCCGCGAGAACCACCCCGACTACCTCGCCGAACTGGACCTGATCGAGCACTGCCGGGCCCGTTACGGACAGGTGGTCAGCGGGCAGATCGCGGGCACCGAGGTGCTGCTGCCCGACGGTCGCTCCGACATCAGCCGACCGGTCGCCGAGAAGTGGGTGGAGGCCAGCGACATCGGGGTCTACCGCGATCTGATCGCCGAGACCGTCGCGCGGCTCGCCGCGCGGGTCTCCGGCCGTCCGGTGCGGATCCTGGAAGTCGGCGGCGGGCAGGGCGGCGTCACCTGGACCGTGGCCGGAGCGCTGCGGGACGTGCCACAGGTCGAGTACCGCTTCACCGACCTCGGCCGCGCCTTCGTCCTGGGCGCGCAGCGCCGCGCCGAGCAGGAAGGGCTGCACCACATGTCCTTCTCCACCCTGGACATCTCCCGGGACCCCGCCGGGCAGGACATCGAGACCGGCGCCTGGGACATGGTGATCGCCTACAACGTGCTGCATGCCACGCCTGAGCTGCGGGCGACGCTGCGGAACGTACACGGGCTGCTCGCGCCGGGTGGCGCGCTGTTCCTGCTGGAGGCCAGCCGCGAACCCCGGTTCGCGGTGGCCACGGCGGGCCTGTTCGAGGGCTGGTGGTACTTCGAGGACGGGCTGCGCGAGCACACCCCGCTCGTCACGCCCGACGTCTGGCGCGGCCTGCTGGCCGAGACCGGATTCGGCAACGTCGCCTCCTACCCCGAGGTGCCGCAGGAGAAGTCCTTCACGGCGCACGCCCTGATCGTCGGCCAGCGGCCCGCCGATCAGGTCCCGGTCCCGGCGAGCCCGGCTCCGGCCGCCGGGACCGGGTCCGGGTCCGCCGGGAAGACGTTCAACCGCCGCCCGGCGCTGGCCAAGCCGTACGTCGAGCCGCGCACCGACCTGGAGCGGCGGGTCGCCGAGCACTGGCAGGAGGTGCTGGGCGTCGAACCGGTGGGCGCCGAGGACGGCTTCTTCGACCTCGGCGGCGACTCGCTGCTGGCTCTGCAACTGGTCACCCGGCTGCGCGACGAGCTGAAGGTGGAGCTGTCGGTCAAGCGGCTGCTGGAGCGGCTGACCGTGGCCGCCGTCGCGCAGGACATCGAGGCCGGGGCGTCCCGGTCCGACGACGGCCCGGCCGTGATCCGCCGCAGCGCGCGCCGCGACGCTGCCCGCCAGCAGGGCTGAACCCCCCGTCCGGCGGTGCGGGCGGCCCAGGGCCCCATTTGACAACGGACCCCAGCCGCCCGCACCGCCCTGTCCAGGAGTCCCGTATGCCCGCAACCGCCGCGGACGGTCCCGCCTCCGCGACCACTGTCGAGACCTCTCCCGCGCCCGGCTCCGAGGAGCCCGGCCGGCTGGCCTTCCCCGCCTCCTCCGCCCAGGAGCAGATGTGGTTCCTCCAGCAACTCGCCCCGGACAACCCGTATTACAACGTCCCGCTGTCCCTGCGGCTGACCGGCACACTGGACCGGGACGCGCTCGCGGCGGCCGTCGCGGACCTGGTGGACCGGCACGAGACGCTGCGGACGGTCTTCGACGACTCCGGCGACGAGCTGCGTCAGGTCGTCCTGGACCGCGCCGACGTGCCGCTCACCATGACCGCACTGCCCGGCGAGGACGCCCCGGAGCACGATGAGGCCCTGCGCGCGGCACTCGACGCCCTGGCCCGGCGCCCCTTCGATCTGACGGCAGAACCGCCGGTCCGCGCGGGGCTGCTGCGGCTGGCCGAGGACGAGCACATCCTCGTCCTGTGCGTCCATCACATCGTCGTCGACGGCTGGGCGCTCGGCATCCTGGTGCGCGAACTGGGCGTCGCATACGCGGCCCGGTGCGTGGGCCGCGCCCCCGAACTGCCCGAGCTGTCCATCCAGTACGCCGACTGGTCCGAGTGGCAGCGCGAGCGGCAGGACACCGAGGACGCGCGGGCCGGGCTCGCCTACTGGCGGGAACGCCTCTCGGGCGAGCTGCCGGTCCTGGACCTGCCCGCCGACCGCCCGCGCCCGGCCCGGCCTTCGTACGCGGGCGCGCAGTGGGAGCTCCAGCTGCCCGCGCCGCTCACCTCGGCGCTGCGCGCGTTCTGCCGGGAGCGCGGCGTGACGCTCTACACCGCACTCCTGGCCGGGTACGCCGCGTTCCTGTCCCGGCACACCGGCGGCGACGACATCATCGTGGGCACCCCGTTCGCCAACCGGGACGAGCCCCAAGTGCAGCCGGTCGTCGGCTACTTCGCGAACGTCCTGCCCATGCGGCTGTCGCTGACCGGCGCCCCGTCGTTCACCGAACTCGTCGCGCGGGCCGGGGAGACCGTGCTCGGCGGCCGCGCCCACGACCGGACGCGGCTGGAGCAGATCGTCGCGGAGGTCGCCCCGGAGCGGACGGGCGACCGCGCCACTCTCGTCCAGGCGGTCTTCGCGCTACAGGACTTCGCCCTCCCTGAGCCGGAGCTGGCCGGGCTGAAGGCCGCGCACTTCCTCGTCGACGCCCAGTCCACCCGGCACGACCTGGAGTTCCATGTCCAGGACGACGGCGGCGCGCTGCGAGTCCTGGTCGTCTACGGCACAGATCTGTTCGACGAGCCGACCGTGCGGCGGATGGCACAGCGCTGGGTCCGCCTGCTCCAGGCGGCGGTGGCGGCCCCGCTCACTCCGGTGACCGCCCTGGACCTGCTCACCGAGGAGGAACACACCGCGCTGGCTGTCGAGTTGGCGCGGCAGGGCCGCCCGGCGGAGGCCGTGGAGGAGACGGAGCCGGTCGCACTGCCGGAGCGTTTCGCGCGGGTGGTCGCCGAACGTCCCGGTGACGTGGCCGTCGCCACCGGCGCGGACGAGTTGACCTGGCGGGAGCTGGACGGCAGGGCCGCGCGGCTGACGGCGCGGCTCGCGGCCGCCGGTACGGGCCCGGGCAGCCGACTGGCCGTCGCGGCCGGAGCGGACGCGTCCGGCGTGACGGCGCTGCTCGCCGCCCTGCGCACCGGGGCGGCGGTGGTCGTTCTTGACCCGGCCGACCCGCCGGAGCGCAACCGGGACCTCGTCCGCCGCGGCGGGGCGCACGCCGTGCTCACCGACGCCGAGGGCGCGTGGGGCGTGCCCCGTGTCCCGCTCGGGGACACCGCACCGGACGCGGAGGACGTTCCCGCCGCGTCCGGAGGCGACGGCGGCCCGGTGCTGCTGGAGTGGTCGGACCACGGCCTGCTGGGCGTCGGTTCCCCCGCTCTCGCCGCCCAGACCGCACTGCTGGCCGACGCCGCGGGACTGCGCCCGGACGACCGGGTGGCCGTGGCCGCGCCGCCCGGCTCCCCGGCCTTCGTGCGGGGCGTGCTGGCCGCGCTCGCCTCGGGCGCCCGCCTGCTCCTCGGCGGCAACGACGAACGGGGCGGCCAGGACGAACAGGGCGGCCGGATGGCCTCACCCACCGTGGTACTCGCCGCCGACCGGCCGCCGTCCCGGCCCGGTGCGCGGACCGTGCTGCTCGCCCCGCCCGCACCGGGCCCGCGGGGCGCGGCCGACCGGGTCGCGCTGGCCCCGGGCGTCGGCCCGTACGCCCTGGCGCCCGAAGGGCGGGCGGACTTCGGCCCGCTGCTTCCCGTGTGCGTGCTGGACGGGGAGGGGCCGCACGCCCCGTGGGGGGTGCCGGGCGGCGTCTGGGCCGCCCCACGCGGCGGTACCGTCGCCGGACTCCCCGAGCGCAAGGACCCGTTCGGCGCGGGGCTGCTCCTCCAGCCCGTCGGCCACACCGGCCGGATCGACCCCGGCGGACGTCTGACGGCGGACGGCGGTGGCTCGGAGGGCGCCGTGCTGGGCGGGCAGTGGGTGGACCCGGCCTGCGTCGAGCGGGCGCTGCTGGCGCTCGACGCCGTCCGCGACTGCCGGGTGACGTTCCGCCGACGGCCAGTATCCGCCGGACAGGGCTTGGACGGCGCCTTGGAGGCGGTCGCGTTCGTGGTGCCGTCCGCCGCCGTGGACCGGGAGCGGCTCACCGCCGCCGCGCGTACCGCGCTGCCTGCCGGTGCCCCGCCCGCGCGGGTGGTGGCCGTCTCCGTCCTGCCGCGCACTGCCGACGGGGGCGTGGACGTCGCGGTCCTGGACCGGCTGCCGGTGGTGGACGAGGAGCTCGCCGCCGCCTGGGAGCGGCACCTCACAGCCGAGGCCGACGGCGGGCCCGCCATCGTGCTGGTCACCGACGATCCACCTCCGGAGCCCGACCGGCTGCACCTCGGCACACGCGACCTCGGCCCCCGCGGGTCCGGCCACGGCACCGAACAGGCCGGTACGGACCGGGAATCCGCGCGGTCCTCGGAACCCGCGAAGGCCGACGCCCCGCCCTCCGTCTCCACCGGCCCCGAGCTGCACCCGCTGCCCGTGGCGGACCTGGCGGCCGCGCTGCGCCGTACCGCGGCCGGGGACGGCGGCATGACACATCTGCGGGCCGACGGCCCGCAGGAGCAGCAGTCGTACGCCGCGCTCGCCGAGGACGCCTCCCGGGTGCTGGGCGGTCTGCGGCGGCTGGGCGCGCGGCCGGGCGACCCGGTGCTCCTCCAACTGCCGGACACCCGGGACTTCGTGACCGGTTTCTGGGCCTGTGTCATCGGCGGGTTCGCCGCCGTGCCACTGGCGTCCCCGCCCGGCGGCTACGGCGTGGACAGCGCCCAGGCGGCACGGCTGGCCGACGCCTGGGACACCCTCGGCGAGCCGTGGATCCTCGCACCGTCCACGGCCCGTGCCGGGATCACGGGGCTGCTGGCCCGGCAGGGGCGCGGCACTCCCCGCGTGGCCTGTGTCGACGAGCTGCTGACGGGCGGCCAGGACCAGGACTGGTACCGGCCCTCGCCCGACAGCCTCGTCCTGCTGCTGCTCACCTCGGGCAGCACCGGACGCCCCAAGGCCGTCGAGCAGCGGCACCGCAATATCCTCACCCAGGTCGCCGCGGTCCATCAGCGGCACGGCATCGGCCCGGCCGACCGGTCGTACAACTGGATGCCGCTGGACCACGTCGGCGGCCTCCTCATGACGCATGTGCGCGATCTGGTGGCGGGCGCCTCGCAGGTGATCGCGCCCACGTCCTGGGTGCTGGAAGACCCGCTGCGCTGGCTGGACGGCATCGACCGGTACCGCGCCACCACCACCTGGGCGCCGAACTTCGCCTACGGGCTGGTGGGCGAGCGGCTCGCCGAGGAACCCGGCCGCGGCTGGGACCTCTCCTGTCTGCGGTTCGCGATCAACGGCGGCGAGGCGGTGATCGCCCGGGTGGTGCGCCGCTTCCTGGCCGCGCTCGCGCCGTACGGGCTCTCCGGCACCGCCGTGCACCCGGCCTGGGGCATGTCGGAGACCTGCTCCCTCGAGGCCGACAGCGTGCTGACGCTGGAGAACAGCACGGACGACGACACGTTCGTCAGCTGCGGCCGCCCGCTCCCCGGGTTCTCCGTCCGGGTGGCGGGCGAGGACGGACTGCCGGTGCCGGAGGGCGCCGTCGGCCGGCTCCAGGTGCACGGCGCCGCCGTGACCTACGGCTACCACCGGGAACCGGCGAAGAACGCCGAATCCTTCACCGCGGACGGCTGGTTCGAAACCGGCGATCTGGCGTTCCTGCGCGATGGCGAGCTGTATCTCGCCGGGCGGGCCAAGGACACGATCATCGTCAACGGCGTCAATCTCCAGTCCCACGACATCGAGGCCGTGGCCGAGGACGTCCCCGGCGTGGAGCGCTCCTACACCGCCGCCGTCGCGGCCCGCGCGCCGGGGGACACCACCGACCGGCTCGCTCTCTTCTGCTGTCCGCAGCCCGGTGCCGACGAACGGCGGCTGGCCGTCGAGATCACCGGCCGGGTCACCCGTGAGACGGGGGTGTCCCCCTCGTTCCTGGTGTTCACCGAGCCCGCCGCCATTCCCAAGACGGAGATCGGCAAGATCCAGCGATCGGCGCTGCAACAGCGCCTGGCGGCAGGCGAGTTCGACGCGGCGCTGCGCCGGACCGATCTGCTGCTGGGCAACGAGCGGACGATCGTCAACCGGTTCCACCGGCCCGTCTGGCAGCGCGCCGAGGCCCCGCGCACCCCGCTCGCCGCCGTCGACCGGGCCCACACGGTGGTACTCGCCGACCCCGGCGGGGCGGTGGCGGACGCCTTCTTCGGGCTGGTGCGGGCGGCGGGCGGCCGGTGCACCGTCCTCGGCCCGGGGGCGACGGGGGACGAGGCGCTCGACCGGGCCGATCGCGTGCTGGATCTGCGGCTGCTCGGCGCGCCGGCGCGGGAGCCGGAGCCGCTCGCCGCGCTGACCGCCCTGTTGCGCGCCCAGTCCGCCGTACGGGAGGCGACCGGACGGGCGCTCGTCCTGGACGTCGTGGCCACCTCCAGCCGGGCGGGGCTCGCCGGGCGGGGCCCCGTTGTGCCGGGGCGGGCCGCGGCCGTTCCCGTGCTCAAGAGCGGCGTGCAGGAGTGGCCGTGGCTGACCGGCCGGTGGATCGACGTGGACACCGCCGGTGGACCCGAGCGGCTCGCGGCCCTGCTGTGGGCGGAGAGCCGGTCCCCCGTCACCGACGGGGACATCGCCTACCGGGACGGCGTCCGGTACGTGCAGCGGCTGGAACAGCTGCCCGCTCCCGGATACGCGTCGCCGCTGCGCGAGGGCGGGCACTATCTGCTCACCGGCGGTCTTGGCGGGCTCGGCGTGGACACCGCCCGCCATCTGCTCACCGCGTACGGCGCCGCCGTGACCCTGGTCGGGCGCGGCGACCCGGGCCGGGATCCCGGCCGGGCGGCCGCGCTGGAGGAACTGCGGGCGCTGGGCGACGTTCGGTACGCCGTCGCCGACGTCACCGACCGCGCGGCGGTCCACCGGGTGCTGCGGGAGGCGGCCGGGTGTCACGGCGGGGCGCTGGACGGGGTGTTCCACCTCGCCGGTGTGCTGGAGGAACGCCCGCTGGGCGAGGCGGACGCGGACCACTGGGAGCGCGTCCTGGCCGCGAAGGCCACCGGCACGGAACACCTCCTGGAGGCGCTCGGCGACCGGCCCGACGCGCTGTTCGTCGCCTACTCCTCCGTCAACGGCCACTTCGGGGGCGCCGGAGCGGCCGCCTACGCGGCCGCCAACGCCCAGCTGGACGCGCTTGTCGCCGGGCGGCGGGACGCCGGGATGCCGGCGGTGAGCCTGGCCTGGAGCATGTGGGACGAGCGCGGTATGAGCCGCGGCTACGCTCTCAAACCGCTGACCCGGGCCCGCGGTTATCTGCCGCTCGGTCCCCGGGAGGCCGTCCGTTCCCTGGATGTCGCCCTCCGTCACGACGAGCCGCACCTGCTGATCGGCCTGGACGGCGGCGCCCCTTGGGTGGGCAGCCATCTCACGGGTCCCGCGCATCCGCTGCACCGCCTGACCGCCTATCTGGTACCGGCTCCCGGGACCGGGCGGCAGGGGGCGGACCGGCCGGGCCCGGCGGACGTCTTCGGCACGCCCGCCTCCTGCGCTCGGGTGCACCACGAGACCCTGCCGCTCACCGCGGACGGCGACGTGGATCGCGAACGGCTGCGCCGGGCCGGGACCGGTGGCGTCACGGCCCCCGGCGGCGCGACGCGCGGCGGGGAGCCCCCGCGTGACGGGACCGAGCGGGCGCTCGCCGACCTGTGGTGCTCCGTGCTCGACGTCGACCGGGTCGGCCGCCACGACAACTTCTTCGACCTGGGCGGGCGTTCACTGCTGGCGACTCGCCTGGTCAGCCGGATCCGTACGGTGCTGGGCCACTCCGTCGGCGTCGCCGCCCTCTTCGAACACCCCACGGTGGCGGGGCTCGCGGCGCATCTGGAGGGACGGTCGACCGGCGCGTCCCCGTTCGCCCCGCATCTGCCGCTGCGGCCCGAGGGCAGCGCCACTCCGCTGTTCTGCTTCCACCCCGGCGGAGGCATCTGCTGGCCCTTCGCCCCGCTCCTCGCCCACCTCGACGGGGCGGTTCCGGTGCACGGCGTGCAGTCGCCGGGCCTCACGGACCCGGCCGCGCTGCCGGGCTCCATCGAGGAGATGGCCGACGACTACACGCGGCGGATCCGTGAGCTGCGCCCGTCCGGGCCGTATGCGCTGCTCGGCTGGTCGCTCGGTGGGTTCGTCGCGCACGCGGTGGCCGAACGGCTCCAGCGGGCGGGAGAGCGCGTCGAACTCCTCGCCGTCCTCGACAGCTTCCCGCTGCGGCAGGAGGACCTCGGGTCGCTGCCCGCGCCCGAGGAACTGGAGGGCATCCTGCTGGGTCTGCTGCTGGACGGCGCGGGGGTGGCTCCCGCCCCTGGCGCGGCCCCGCCGGACCGGGCCGCCGCCGTGGCCGCGCTGCGGAGCAGCGGCAGCGCCCTGGCCGGCATCGACGAGGCCCAACTCGGCCGCATGGTGGACGTCATGCGGCACAACACCGGGCTGGTCGCCGGGCACACGCCCGGCACGGTCGACGGCGACCTGCTGGTCTTCACCGCGCGCCGCAGCCACGCCGCGGACGCGCCGCCGCCCGCCGAGCGCTGGCGGCCGCATATGACCGGTGAGGTGACCGACCACGTGCTGGACTCTCTCCACCAGGAGATCCTGCGCCCCGCGCACCTTCCGTTCCTCGCCGCGCCCCTCAACGCCCGACTCGCCCCGGGCGCACCGGGCGACGGCTCACACCCCACCAGGGAAGGACGATCCTCGTGACCCCCAGCCCCATGGACCGGAACAGCCCCATGGACCGGAACGACGCGACGGACCCCGAGGTCCGGGGCCCGGCCGACGACCGCGGGCAGCCCTGTCCCCGGCCGGGCCGCACCCCCGTGCCGGGCGGCCGGCGCACCGCGCACACCGCCGCCGGCTCGCGGGGGGAGGCGGCATGAGGCTTCTCATCCTCGGCGGAACCGCGTTCCTCGGCCGCGCCTTCGCCACCGAGGCGCTCGCGGCGGGGCACACCGTCACCGCCTTCAACCGGGGCCGCACCGGGCCTGACATACCCGGCGTCGAGAGCGTGCGCGGCGACCGCACGGTGGCCGCCGACCTGTCCGCGCCGGCGGCGGGCGGGAGTTGGGACACGGTCGTCGACACGTGCGGCTATGTCCCGCGGGTGGTGGGCTCCTCGGCGGCGGCCCTGTCCGGGCTCGCGGACACGTATGTGTTCGTCTCCAGCGTCGCCGCCTACCGGCGGAACGGCCCCTTCGACCCGCTGGACGGCGACGAGAGCGCGCCCCTGCACGACTGCCCGGACGAGGCGGGTCCCGACGGCGGGCACTACGGGGTGCTCAAGGCGGGCTGCGAACGCGCCGTCCGGCGGCACTTCGCCGGCCGGACGCAGCTGCTGCGCCCGGGCGCGGTGGTCGGCCCGCACGAGGACACCGGGATGAGCGCCCACTGGCTGCGCCGGTTCGCGGACGGCGGGCCGGTGCTGGCCCCGGGCAGCCCCCGGGCCCCGCTGCCGCTGGTCGACGCGCGCGACGTGGCGCGGTTCGGCTTGGCCCTGGCCAACGGCGCCGCCGAGGGCGGCGCGTGGAACGTGGCCGGGCCGCGGGGCCTGGACTACGGTGCCTGGCTGACCGCCTGCCGTGATGCCACCGGCGGCGGGGAACCGGTGTGGGTGCCGGACGACTTCCTGCTCGCCCAGGGGCTGCGGCCGTGGCTGGACCTGCCGTTGTGGGCGCCAGGAGCCGTCCCGGAGCGCTCGGTGTGGGGATTCTCCACCGAGCGGGCCCGGGGCGCCGGGCTCGTCTGCCGCCCGGCGCACGAGACCGCCGCCGACACCTGGCGCTGGCTCCGCCCGCTGACCGACCTGCCGCAGCGCCCGGACCAGCCCGCCCCGGCACTGGACCGGGCCCGGGAGCTGGCGGTGCTCGACGCGTGGGCGACGTCCCGCCCCGAAGGATCCGGCAGCCCGGAACCGTCCCCGGAAGCCCGCCCCGAAGGAAGCCGCACCCGGTGAGCCCGCTATCCGTCATCCGCCCCCGGCCCGTGGACGCGCCGTCGCTGCGGCTGTTCGTCCTGCACCACTCCGGCGCTTCCCACATCCCGTACCGCCCCTGGGCCGCCCATGTGCCGGCGGACTGGGAGCTGTGCCTGGTCGAGGCGCCGGGCCGGGGCGGCCGCCCCGGCCCGCTCCGCGAGACGGCGGCCGAACTGGCCGAGGCGTACGTGGCCGACGTCCGGCCCTGGGCCGACCGGCCGTACGCCCTGTTCGGGCACAGCATGGGCGCCGTCGCCGGCTATGAGCTGACCCTCGCGCTGCGGGACCGCGGGCTACCGCTGCCCCGCTGGCTGGGCCTGTCGGCCGTCAGCCCGCCCGAGCATCACCCGCGTGCCGAGCCGCACTTCGATCTGCCCGAGGACGAACTGCGCGAGTGGCTGGCCGTCATGGGCGGCACCGCGCGCGAGGTGCTGGAGGACCCGGAGATGTGGGCGCTGATCGAGCCCGTCCTCCGCGCGGACCTGCGTATCGCGGAGCGCTGGGAGCCCCGGCACGGCACGGGCCCGCTGACGGTGCCGCTGTCGGTCTTCGCCGGGGACACCGACCCGATCGCGCCCTGGCATCTGATGCACACCTGGGCCGAGCGGAGCATCCGCTTCTGCGGCGCCCAGGTGCTGACGGGCGGTCACTTCTACTTCCAGCCGGACCCGGCGCCGCTGGTCGGCCGGATCGTCTCGGCGGTCCGCTCCGTGGCCCCGGCCGTCCAGGTGAACACGCCCGGTCCCGCCGGGACCACACCGATCTGGAGCGCCTGACCGGGCGCCTCCCGCCGACTACACCGGTGCCGGGCGAGGAAACCGCCCGGCACCGGTGTGGCGGTGATGCCCAGCAGGGTCGTGGGGGCGCGGCCGACGGGCAGGAGCACGCCGAACGCCTTGAACGCCGCCTCCTTGGCCGAGAAGAGGGCGAGCAGACGGGCCTCGGCCGCCGCCGGACCGCCCGCGGCGCGTACCCAGCTCTCCTCATCGGGACGCAGCACAAGATGCGCGGCCGGGAGCGGCAGACCGCGCAGTTCCAGGTCGCAGCCGAGCGCCCGGCCCAGGGACGCGAGAGCCGCCAGAGCCACGGCCAGGCCCCCGGAGTGGCTGATGGAGACGGTGGTTCCCGCGGGCGGCACGGGACGCCGGCCGGCACAGCCGATGTCTCCCGTCAGCTGTCCGGCGGCGGCCAGGGCGCGGCGGGCGGCGTGGCGTCCGGCGAGGAAGTCGCGGCGGCGGGCGGGCGGCATGGTGTCCGCCCGCCGCCGCTCGTCCGGCCCGGCCGGGCGTGCCGCGGGGTCGCCGACGGCGGCGATGCCGAGGCCGACCCCATCGGCGGCGAGGGTCGGCCGGAGGGCGAGGAGAGCGACGGCGGTGCGTATCCGGTCGCTTCCCGACGGCTTCGCGCTGGGCAACGGTCAGGCTCGCAGCAGCTTCTTGAGGATCTTTCCGGCGGGGTTCCTCGGCACCTGATCGATGAACTCGACGCGGCGGGGGCGCTTGTACGGGGCGAGTTGCCCGGCGGCGTGTCGCAGCAGCTCGGCGGCGCTCGTCCCCTCGTCGGCGACGACGTACGCCAGCGGCACTTCGCCGTAGTCGTCGTCCGGGATGCCGACCACGGCGGCGTCGCGCACGGCCGGGTGTGCGCGCAGGGCCTGTTCGATCTCCGTGGGGTAGACGTTCAGCCCGGCGCGGATGATCAGATCCTTGCTGCGGTCGACGAGGTGGATGCGGCCCTCCGCATCGAGGAAGCCGAGGTCGCCGGTGCGGGTCCAGCCGTTCACCGTGATCTCGGCGGTGGCCTGCTCGTCGCGCCAGTAGCCGCGCATGACGCCGGGCCCGCGTACGCAGATCTCCCCGATGGCGCCCCGCTCGGCCGCACAGCCCTCCGTGTCGAGGACGCGCACGGACATGCCGGCGATGACCCGGCCGCTGGGGAGGCGCTCGGCCACGGCGTCCGGCGCGGGGTGCTCCTCGGGGCCGAGGGTGACGAACGGGCCGCCGACCTCGGTCATGCCGTAGACCTGCCGGAAGCCGCAGCCCAGCCGGGACACGGCCGTCGCGTAGAGGTCGACGGGCATGGGCGCGGCGCCGTAGAGCACCTCGCGCAGCGAGGACAGGTCGGCCGTCTCGGCGGCCTTGGCCTGGAGCAGGAAGCGCAGCATCTGCGGAACGAGCCAGATGTGCGTGGCGCGGTGCTCCTCGATCGCGGCCAGGGCCGTCTGCGGCTTGAAGCCCGGCAGCAGGACAACGGTGGCACCGGCCGCCATGTAGGTGAGCGACACCACCATGCTGCCGTGGTAGAGGGGGCAGCAGTTGAGCAGCACCATGTCGTCGGCGGGGCGGGCCGAGGCGAGCCAGCCGAGGGCGATGGCCCGGAAGGAGGCGTGGTCGACGGTGACACCCTTGGCCCGGCCAGTGGTGGCGGAGGTGTGCAGGATCGCCGCCGGGGCGTCGTCGGCGACGTCCGGCAGCTCCACCTCCGTCCCCTCGCCGTCTCCCTGGGCGAGCGCGGCGAACTCCTCGCCGTCCAGGGCGATCCGCAGGCGCGCGGGCAGGTCCGGGTGGCGGGCGAGGAGTTCGGCCTCACCGACCACCGCGGCCGGTTCGGTGCGCTCGGCGATGCCCGTCACCTCGTCGGGCGTCAGGCTGTGGTTGAGCGGGACGAACAGTGCGCCGAGCCGGGCGAGCGCGAAGTAGGTCTCCAGGACCTCGACCCGGTCGAGCGAGAGCACCGCCACACGGTCGCCGGGCCGTACGCCCCGCGCGGCGAACCCGTGTGCCAGCCGCGCCGTCCGGTCGTGGAGCCCGGCCCAGGTGACCGAACGGCGCTCGTCGATGAAGGCCGCGCGGTCCGGGAAGCACTGCCGGTTGCGCTCCATCAGCTGGGTCAGCCACATCAGGCGCCGCCGGGCTGTGCGGCGCCGGTGCGCTCGGCCACGAACCGCTCGTAGTCGGCGAGCGTGATCAGGCCCTCCATGTCCTCGGCGGTGACCTCCACGCCGGTGCGCTGCTCGATGAGCAGCACCAGGCGCACCAGGTCGCCGGAGTCGATGCCGCTGGCGCTGAGGTCGGTGTTGTCCTCGACGCCCTCGGCGAACTCCGGTGTGCCGGTGAGTTCGACAAGCATCTCCCGTACGGTGCCCATGCGTTGCCCTTCCCTGGTCGTACAGCTACGGCAATTGACCGCACTGGGGAGAGAGGCACCGTCGGCACGGCACAATCCCTCGCCCCGGCAGGTTCCCCGCGTGTCCTTCGTCACGGGATTGCCGGCGGGCACCCCGCACTCCTTATGTCACAAAGCGCCGCACCGCACGAGGCGCCGCCGTGACCGAGGGAGTGAGACAGTGCCAGAGACGCGTGAAGTGCGTAAGACGCGTGAAGGGTGTCCCGAGGAGCGGTTCGAGGCGCTGCTGGCCGCCGGCGAACAGATCGAGCCAGGCGACCGGATGCCCGACGGCTACCGGCGGATGGTGCTGCGGCAGATCGCCCAGCACGCCCATTCGGAGATCATCGGCATGCAGCCGGAGGGCGCATGGCTGACCCGCGCGCCCTCACTGCACCGCAAGGCGAGTCTGCTGGCGAAGGTGCAGGACGAGGCCGGGCACGGGCTGTATCTCTACGCGGCCGCCGAGACGCTCGGCGTGGACCGGGCGGAGCTGCTGGACGCGCTGCACCGAGGCCATCAGAGGTACGCGGCCACGTTCAACCACCCGGCGCTGACATGGGCCGACACCGGCGCGATCGCCTGGCTGACGGACGGCGCGGCCGTGGTCAACCAAGTGCCGCTGTGCCAGACCTCGTACGGGCCCTACGCGCGAGCCATGCGGCGGGTCTGCCAGGAGGAGGCTTTCCACGTCCGGCAGGGCTACGACGTGCTGTGGTCGCTGTGCCGGGGCACCCCGGAGCAGAAACGGATGGCGCAGGACGCGGTGGACCGGTGGTGGCTTCCGGCGGTTGCCCTGATGTTCGGGCCGCCGGACACGGTGGCGGGCGGCGCCGACGCGCGGACGGCGGCCATGGGCACGTCGGTCACCCGGCGGTCGATGGCCTGGGGGATCAAACGGCACACCAACGACGAGCTGCGGCAGCGGTTCGTCGACAACTGCGTACCGCAGGCCGAGCGGCTGGGCGTCACCCTGCCCGACCCGGCGATCCGCTGGAACGAGGAGCGCGGGCACTACGACTTCACCCCGGTGGACTGGCAGCAGTTCCGCGATGTGCTCGGCGACGGTTCGGCGTGCGCCCGGCAGCGGCTGGCCCACCGGGTGGCGGCGCACGCGGCCGGCGCCTGGGTGCGCGAGGCGGTCGACGCGTACGCGGCCCGCCAGGCGGAACACGGGGAGCGGGCGGAACACGGGGAGGCGGCATGAGCGAGGAGACCGTACGGAAGCGGATCCCGTGGGAGGTGTTCATCCGGCCCCGCCGGGGGCTGGCGCACCAGCACGTGGGGTCGGTGCACGGCGCCGACGCCGACATGGCGCTCGCCAACGCCCGGGACCTGTACACCCGGCGGGGCGAGACGGTCTCCCTGTGGGTGGTGCGCTCCGACCACGTCCGGGCCTCCGCGCCGGACGAGAAGGGCCCGCTGTTCGCGAACGCCGAGCACAAGCCGTTCCGGCACCCGGAGCACTACGTCCCCCTCAACGAGACGGACGGCCATGACGGTTAGCGAGATCCCCCGGGAACAGCTCGACACCGCCGGGTACGCGCTGCGGCTCGGCGACGACGCGCTGATCCTCTGCCAGCGGCTGTGCGCCTGGATCACCCGCGCGCCGACCATCGAAGAGGACCTGGCCCTGTCCAACATCGCCCTGGACCTGCTCGGCCACGCCCGTACCCTGCTGTCCCTCGCCGGGCGTCTGGACGGCACGGACCGCACCGACGACGACCTGGCGTACGGCCGGATGGAGCGGGAGTTCCGCAACGTGTTGTTGGTGGAGCTGCCGGGCGGGGACTTCGCCATGACGATCGCCCGGCAGCTGGCGTACTCGGTCCACTGCCGGCTGCTCTGGACGGAGCTGGAGCGCTCGGCCGATCCCGGGCTGGCGGCGTTCGCCGTGCGGGCGGCCAAGGAGGTCGAGTACCACCGGATGCACGCCGCGCAGTGGACGGTCCGGCTGGGCCGGGGCACCGAGGAGAGCCGGCGGCGGATGCGGGCGGGCCTGGCGCACGTATGGCCGTACGCGGCCGAGCTGTTCGAGAGCGACGAGCTGACCCGACGGCTCGACGCCTCCGGTACCGGGGTGGATCCGGCCCGGCTGCGGGAACCGTGGGAGCGGGAGACGGCCGCCGTGCTGGCGGAGGCCGGTCTGGAGGTGCCGCCGGGAGCGTGGGCGGCGACGGGCGGCCGCTCGGGGCTGCACACGGAGGCGTTCGGCCCGCTGCTGGCGGAGTTCCAGTCGGTCCGCCGCCAGTACCCGGGAGGCACCTGGTGAGCACCGCACCGGCGATGGCCGCCGGGGAGGTACGGGCCCGGGTGGCGGCCGTACCGGATCCGGAGCTGCCGATGGTCACCCTGGCCGATCTGGGCGTGCTCCGCGCCGTGGAACCGGCGCCGGACGGGGTGCTGGAGGTCGTCATCACCCCCACGTTCCTGGGCTGCCCGGCCATGCCGTCGATCGAGGCCGCCATCCGGGACGTGCTGGCCGCGTGCGGCCATCCGGAGGGACGGGTGCGGCAGGAGCTCGCGCCCGCCTGGACGTCCGACTGGATCAGTGCCGAAGGCCGGCGGAAGCTCGCCGAGCACGGCATCGCCCCGCCGGGTCCCGCCACGGGCCCGCTGCCGGTGCGGCTCGGTCTCGGCGTGCCCTGCCCGCACTGCGGCTCGGCCGCGACCCGTCCGCAGAGCCCGTTCGGCGCGACCCGCTGCCAGGCCGTGCTGGTGTGCGCGGCCTGCCGGGAGACCTTCGCGCAGCTGAAAGCGATGTGAGGCGCCGTGACGGACATGACGCGCCGGGCCACGGGCTGGCACCGGCTCCGGGTGGGCTCGGTGGAGCCGCTGACGGACGACGCCGTGGCGGTGTCCCTGGAGGTGCCGGAGGCGCTCGCGGGCGTCTTCGCCCACCGGCCCGGCCAGCATGTGACCGTCCGGCACGTCCTGGACGGGCGGGAGCTGCGCCGCAGCTACTCGGTCTGCCCGCCGCCCCCGCCCGGCGCGTGCGACGGGCTGCGGCTGGTGGTCAAACGGCTGGGCCCGGGCGGGTTCGCCGAGTACGCCACACGTGACCTGGCCGCCGGGGATCTCCTGGAACTCGCCCCGCCCACCGGTGACTTCCGGCTGGCCACACGGCGCGGCGCCCACCATGTACTGATCGCCGCCGGCAGCGGCATCACCCCACTGCTGAGCATGGCGCAGGCGGCGCTGCGCGACGACCGGGCGTGCCGGGTGTCGCTCGTGCACGCCAACCGCACCGCGCGGTCGGTGCTGCTCGCGGACGAGCTGGCGGACCTCAAGGACGCCCACCCGGGGCGGTTCTTCGTCCTGCATGTGCTCTCCCGGGAGACGCGGGAGACCGATCTGCTGTCCGGGCGCATCGACACCGACCGGCTGCCGAGACTGCTGGCGCTGCTGGGCGCCGAGCCCGGCGACGATACGCATTTCTATCTGTGCGGCCCGTGGGGTCTTGTGGAGGAGGGGCGCGCGGCGCTCGCCGCGTGGGGCGCCGACCCGGAGCGCGTGCGGTTCGAACTGTTCTCCACCGGAACGGCCTTCCCCGAGGACGGGCCGGACGGTCCCGCACGCCGGTCCGCGGGAACCGCCGGACGGATCACCGCACGGCTGGGCGGCCGCACCACCGTGACCACCATGGAGCCCGGGGACCGGGCGGTGCTGGACGCCCTGCTGCGCGCCCGCCCCGAGACCCCGTACTCCTGCCGCGACGGCCTGTGCGGCTCCTGCCGCGCCAAAGTGACCGGCGGCCGCGTCACCCTCGGCCGCCAGTACGCCCTGGGCGCCGACGAATTGGCGGCCGGCTACACCCTGGCCTGCCGCGCCCTGCCGGAATCGGACGACATCGAGTTCGACTTCGACGCCTGACAGGAGAGGTCATGACCGACGAACCCACCACCGGAACCGCCCTGGTCGAGGACGCCCCGTTCCTCGGCTTCCAGGAGTCGACGCCCTACGACGACTACGTCCACGCCTCCGTGCTGTCCTCGCTCCAGCAGCCGCTCACCCAGGCCCCCGAGGAGATGGGGTTCCTCGTCACCACACAGGTGATGGAGCTGTGGTTCACGCTGATCGTCCACGAGTGGCGGGCCGCCCGCGACGCGCTGATGAAGGACGACCTCGACGAGGCCATGGACGCCCTGGGCCGCGGTCGCGACGCGCACCGGTCCCTCAACGCCTCGCTGTACCCGATAGCCCGGCTGACGCCGGTTCAGTTCAACGGCTTCCGCGCCGCTTTCGGGAGCGCCTCCGGGTTCCAGTCCGCGATGTACCGGCATATGGAGTTCCTGCTCGGCGACAAGTCCCGTTCGCTGATCCAGCCCCACCGGGGACATGCGGTGGTCTACGCGGAACTCCAGGAGTCGCTTGCCGAGCCATCGCTCTACGACGAGGTGCTGGGCTTTCTGAACCGGCGGGGGCTGCCCGTCCCCGAGCACGTCCTGCTGCGGGACGTGACCGAGGAGTACCGGCCCGACCCGGGGGTGGAGGAGTCCTGGCGGCGGATCTACGCCGGGCCCCGGCACGATCCGCTGGTGTCGCTGGGCGAGATGCTCACCGACACCGCCGAGCTGGTCCTGCGCTGGCGCGCCGACCATCTGCTGGCCGTGCGCCGGGCGATGGGCGGCAAGAGGGGCAGCGCCGGTTCCTCCGGCCTGTCGTGGCTGGAGAAGCGCGCCGAACGTCCCGTGTTCCCCGAACTCTGGAGCGCACGTGGCCATGTCTAGGGAGGTTTCCGCGGCCCATGCCGAGGAGGAGCGCCGGGTGCTGGGCCTGAAGCCCGTACTGGCACCCGTCCACCGCCGCTATGGCACACACCCCCACCAGGTGTACGACATGTGGCCGGGGGCGGACGCGGACGCTCCGATGGTGGTGCTGCTCCACGGCGGCTACTGGCGGTACGACCGGATGCACCTCACCCCGTTCGCCGCGTATCTGGCGGCAAGCGGACTCACCGTCGTCCTGCCGGGCTTCCGCCGCTCCGGCGGCGCGGGCGGCTATCCGGAGACGTTCGACGACATCGCGCTGGCGCTGGACACCATCCCGGACGGGCGGCCGTACGTACTGGCCGGACACTGCTCGGGCGGTCATCTCGCGCTGTGGGCGGCCGCGCGCGCCCTGCTGCCCGAGGACGCGCCGTGGCACGGCACGCGACTGCCGTCGGCGGTCCTCGCGCTGGCCCCGATCACCGATCTGGCGGCCTGCGCACGGGAGCGGCTGAGCGACGACGCGGTGCACCAACTGCTGGGCGGGGCGGACCGGCTGGAGCCGCTGCTGTCACTGGTGGACCCGGTCACGCTGCTGCGCGACGCGGGCAGCACGGGCGTGCCGACCGTGGTGCTGCACGGCGAGATGGACGAGGAGCTGCCGCATGAGCAGTTCACCGCCTACACCGCGGTGCACCGGGACGCGGAGCTCGTGACGCTGCCCGGGACGGGCCACTACACCCTCATCGAGCCGGGCTCCGGGGCGAGTCGAGCGGTCGTCGAGGAACTCGGCCGTCTCACGCACCGGATTCGCCCATGAGGCCACCGCACCCCGACCGGGAGGAGAGCCCCGCCGTGCCCACTGGATCCGCTGTGCCCACCGGACCGTCCCCTCTCACCGAGGCGCCGGAGAGCCTGGCGGCGCGGGCTGCCGCGCTCGACGCCGCCGATCCGCTCGCCCCGCTGCGGCACCGCTTCCTGCTGCCCGAGGGCGTCGTCTACCTGGACGGCAACTCCCTCGGCCCGCTGCCGGCGGCCGTGCCGGCCGCCCTGGAGGACGCCGTGCACCGGCAGTGGGGCACGGACCTGATCCGCTCCTGGAACGACAACGCCTGGTGGCAGGCGCCCCTGCGGGTGGGCGACGCCATCGGACGGCTCGTCGGCGCGGCGCCGGGCCAGACCGTGGCCGGGGACTCCACCAGCATCCATCTCTTCAACGCCCTGACCGCCGCCGCCCGTTCGCGCCCGGACCGCCCCCTGCTGGTGACCGACCCCGACCACTTCCCCACCGACCAGTACATCGCCGCCTCCGTGGCCCGCCTGCTCGGTCTGGAGCTACGCCGTGTCCCGGCCCGGGAGCTGTCCGGGTTCCTCGCCGAGGAGGGCGGCCGGGTGGCCGTCGCCGGATACGGGCCCGTCGACTACCGCACGGGCGAGCTGTACGACATGGCGGGGATCACCCGCGCCGTGCGGGACGCCGGTGCGCTGATGCTGTGGGATCTCTGCCACGCCGCCGGGGCGCTGCCGGTGCGCCTCGACGCGATGGGCGCCGACTTCGCGGTGGGCTGCTGCTACAAGTTCCTCAACGGGGGCCCCGGCGCCCCCGCCTTCCTCTACGTCGCCGCCCGCCATCAGGCGGCCTTCGACCATCCCCTGACCGGATGGAACGGGCACGCGGCCCCCTTCGCCCTCAGCGGCGGCTACGTCCCGGCGGAGGGCATCGGCCGGGCTCGTATCGGCACCCCGCCGATGCTGTCGCTGCTCGCCCTGGAGGCCGCGCTCACCGCGTACGACGGCGTGGAGATGGAGCAGGTGCGCGCCAAGAGCCTTTCCCTGACGGGCTTCCTGCTCGACTGCGCCGCGACCCTGCTCGACGGGCTCGGCTTCACGCCCGTCACCCCGCGCGAGCCGGAGCGGCGCGGCAGCCAGGCGGTACTGCGCCACCCCGAGGCGTACGGGTTGATCCAGGCGCTCGCCGCGCGCGGCGTCATCGGCGATATGCGCGCGCCGGACCTGCTGCGCTTCGGCGTCAACGCGCTCTATCTCTCGCACGGCGAGGTGCTCACGGCGATGAGGCAGCTGCGAGACGTGGCGGGCGGCGGTGAGCACCGCGCGGACCGCTTCCGTCAACGTGCCACGGTCACCTGACCCGCGGCCTTATCCAGGGTGGTCGGCCGCGCCCGTGCCACCGAGGGCCGTTCGGCGGTCCAGGACAGCCTCGACGATCCTCACCAGCCGCTCACCCACCTGCTCGATGCTTCCGTTCTGGGCGGTCACCTGGGCCCCTTCGAGAGCGAAGGTGATCTCCGCGGCCGCGTCGTCCGGATCGGACAGTCCGGCCCGGGCACACAGGTCGGTCATCCGGTGCGCCTGGCCGACCTTGTGGGCTTTGATGAGCAGGCGTGCCGGGTGGGTGGGGTCGGGCAGTTCCGCGATGGAGTTGACGAACGGACAACCCCGGTAGGAGATGTCGGGAAGTCCGTCGGCGATGAACCGTGCCACGCCCAGGATCTGCGCCCGGGGATCGTCGGGGTGTGCGGCCTCCAGCCGGTCGAACATGGCGGTGTAGTCGGCCGCGACAATCCGGAGCCACTCCTCCACCAGGGCGTCTTTTGTCGCGAAATGGCGGTACAGCGCCATCTTGGTGGTCTCGGCCCGGTCGGCGATCGCCTGTACCCCCACCCCCTTGATCCCCTCACGGGAGAAGAGCTCCTCGGCCGCGTCGAGGATCCGCTCCCGGGGCGGCAACGTGGCCACCCTGCTGTGCCTGCTGGTTCTCTGACTGCCTGTCACTCAGGGCCTTTCATCGGTCCGTTCAAGCGTTGCACCACCCCAACCCCCATGTTACGTTACCGAGCAGTCTCGCTCGATACCGATCGGTATCGAGCGAGACTCATAGGTATCAACACTTCCCCGCAAGGAGCCACAATGAAGCGCTCGGAGTACGTCACCTACGACGGCGTCGGACTGGCCGACCTGGTCGCTCGGGGCGAAGTGGCCCCCGCCGAACTCGCCTCACTCGCCCAACAGGCGTCCGACGCCGTCAACCCACGGATCAACGCCGTCGTCGAAACCTGGCCCGCGCAGGACACACCGGCTCCGGGCAGCACACCCCTGGCGGGCGTGCCCTTCCTCATCAAGGACTTGGCCGTCGCGATGGCCGGCAAGCGCATGGAGCTGGGCAGCCGTCTCGCCGCGGGAAACATCGCCGGGACCGACTCATCCCTCATGGCGCGCTTCCGCCGCGCCGGGCTGATGACGCTCGGCCGCACCGCGACGCCGGAATTCGCGTACAGCACCACGACGGAAGGCGTCCTGTACGGCGCCACCCGCAACCCCTGGGACCCGACCCGCAGTCCCGGCGGCTCCAGCGGCGGCTCGGGCGCCGCCGTCGCCGCGGGTATCGTCCCGATCGCGCACGCGACCGACGCCGCCGGCTCCCTCCGCGTCCCCGCGGCCAGTAACGGCCTGTTCGGACTGAAACCGACCCGCGGCCGGGTGTCCATGGGCCCCGACGCGGACGAGGTCTTCAACGGGCTCGCCGTCCACGGCGCCCTCAGCCGCTCGGTACGCGACAGCGCCGCGCTGCTGGACCTCATCCAGGGCCCCGAGATCGGCGACCCCTACGCCGCCCAGCAGCCGGAGCGCCCCTACGCGCAGGAGGTCACCCGCTCCCCGGGCAGTCTGCGGATCGGCCTCCTCACGCGGCCATGGGGCGGGCGGGCCGTCGACGGAGCCATCATCGACGCCACACTCCGCTCCGCGCGGCTCGCCGAGTCACTGGGGCACCAGGTGGAAGAGGTCCAGGTCGACCTCGGCATCGGCTGGGAGGAATTCGCCGTGGCCAACGCCCGCCTCTGGACCGCCAACCTGGTGACCTGGATCGACGGCTTCGCCGCCGCCTTCGACCGGCCCATCGACTCCACCACCGTCGAACCCGAGACGCTGGCCAGTTACGCCTACGGACAGCGGGTCAGCGGGGCCGAGTTCGTCCACGCGCTCGCGATGCGCAACAGCGTCGCGCGGGCGATCGGCCGCTACTTCACCGGCCACGACCTGCTGCTGACCCCAACCCTGCCCGAACTGCCCGTCCCCCTGGGCACATACGCCAAGGACGCCGAAGGCGCCGACGGCCTCGGCTGGCTCGAGCAACTCTTCCACCGCTCCCCCTTCACCGCCGCCTTCAACATCGCGGGCACCCCCGCCATGTCCGTCCCTCTGGAGACCGACCCCGCCACCGGCCTCCCCATCGGCATCCAGTTCGCCGCGGGTTACGGACGCGAGGACGTCCTCTTCCGCCTCGCCGGACAGCTGGAAGAAGCCGCCCCCTGGGCACAGCGCACCCCCACCGTGTGGGCGGGCGACCCCGACAGCGCCTGACCCGGTCCAGGCCGTGTACGAGACTCCCGGGTGATCCGCCGCGTGCCAAGAGGCGTCGCTCGACCTTCTCGGTCAGCCGCTCCCCGGTCACGATGCGTCCCGTCCGGAAAGCCCGGACGGCACCGACGCCGTCGTCGCCGCCGGGGTCGAGGTCGAGGTCGAGGTCGACCGTGTCGTATCCAGACTGTCCACCTTGGACCACAGCGGCCAGCTTGCGGCGTCGACCAGCAGCTTCCAGACGGTTTCCGGCGAGGCGCTGGTGGTCACTGTGACGTCGTATGTATGCATGGGAGAGGGCTCCTGCGAGTGGCTGCGGGCGGCGTCCCGGGCCAAGAAGACGCGGTCGACGCGGTAGCGGTCGGTCAAGCACACGTTGATCTGTTGGAGCGAGAGCCAGTCGGCGAACTGGATGGTGACGACCGATAAGTGGGGCCTGTGCCGAGCGGCTTCCCGCGCCGCCTTGGCGGCATGGTCATCCGTCGAGGAAACGCAATAGCTCGGCGGTGACGAACCGAGGGTTCTCCTCGACGAGCCAGTGCCCGGCCTTCGGCACGTCCACCGCCCGAACGATGTTGGTCATGCGCGGGGCCACGGTGTCGCGGACGTCTTTGTCGAGGGAGCGGTAGAGCTCGAAGCCGCCCGACAGGACCTGGGGCCGACGGTAGGTTCGTGCGTACTCGTTGATCTCGGCGCGGGTGAACGGGGACCGGTCAGAGGTGCCACCGAACGCCGTACCACCGAAGGAGACCTGGGGATAGAACAGTGCCAGGTACGTGCGGACATCATCGTCCACGACTGCCTCGGGGACCCGCCGCTGGGAGTGAAAGGCGATGTGCCAGCTCAGTGAGCGGTAGGTGCGTGCGTCCATCGCGGGCCCGGGCAGCGGCAGGTCAAGGTAGCCGAGGCGTGCGGTGTCGTCGGGGAATTGGCCGGCGTAGTGGAATGCCACCGCGGCACCCCAATCGTGCCCGATGACACGGGCGTCACGCACCCCGAGCCGATCGGCGATCAGCTTGTGCAGGAGCGTGAGCACCACGGTTGCCACCGTGTGCGCGGATCGGAGGCAGCGGCGCGGCAACGGCCGTGGTGCTGTGATCATGTGTTCCTGTCCTGGAGAAGGTGGATCAGCGGCCGGTCGTGCCGTCGATGAGTTCGCGGAGGATGTCCGCGTGGCCCGCGTGCCGGCCGGTCTCCTCGATCATGTGGGTGAGTGCCCAGCGGATGCTGGGAGCGGGGCGGTCCGGCCGCGGTCGGGGGACCGGTGCGCCCAGATCGGTGCAACCGTCGAGAACGCCGTTCGCGTGCTTGACCGCGTCCCGGTAGCGGGCGACGACATCGGCCACGCTGTCCGCCGGTGCGGCTTGGAACGTCGCCTGCCAGTCGGTGACGTCGTCCCCGAGGAACATCGAGCGCTCGACGAAAGTCAGGTGGCTGAGCAGTCCGAGCAGGTTCGTGCCCGACGGCACCGCAGCTGTTCGAACCTGCGGTTCGGGGGCGCCGTCGACCTTCGCGGCGATCGAGGTCCGGAGGTAGTCGAGGAATCCGCGCAGAACCTCGATCTCACTGCTTCCGGTCCGGGGCGGCGGAGTGTCGCGGCGGCGGTTGTGGCGCGTGGTGCTGGGCACCGTGGTCTCCCTTCCTTCGTTGGGGGCGCCGGGCCACCGCGTCAGGCGGTGCGGCGGATGAGGAGGACGTGATCGGTGACCTCGGCCGTCTGCCCGCCGGGGCCGGTCGCGATCCGGTGGGGAGCGTCGGCCCGCTCGACCGTCCATGTCTTCGGGGCCAGATCGATATCAGCGGCGACCTCCCGCGGGCTCGGGTACCGGATGTCGGGGTCCTGGTTCCACGACCACGGCGCGGCCGAGCCGTGGTCGACGACCAGCAACCGCCCGCCCGGGCGCAGAGCATGCGCGGCCGAGCGCAGGACGGTCGCCCGGTCCAGCTCGCACGGGGTATGCAGGTAGTGGGCGCAGATCAGGTCGAACACGCCGGGCGGGAAAGCCTTGTGCACGTCGTGCCGCACGGTGATGACCCGGTCGCCGAGGCCGTGTGAGCGGGCGAGGGCGGCCAGCCGCTCGACCGCCACAGCCGAGATGTCGACGGCGGTGACCTGCCACCCCTGGCCGGCGAGCCACAGCGCATCGCCGCCGTCGCCGCATCCGAGGTCCATCGCGTCACCGGGCGGCAGGCCCGTCACCGTCTCGGTGAGGCGAGCATTCGGCTGCGGGTCGCCGACCGCCGGCCGGGCCGCGTAGACGCCGTCCCAGAAGGCGACCGCATCGGTCGTGCTCATCAAGACTCCTTGTGTCGGGATGCACTCAGTCTTGCCAGGCATCCCACGACCTGGCACGGAAACTTGCGGTAATGGCAAGATGGCCTGATGGATCGCAAGACGGACGACGACGTGCTCGACGCGGTGGGACCACGACTTCGCGCGCTGCGTCGTGACCGCGGCATCACCCTCGCCGACCTCGCGACGACGACCGGCGTGTCGGAGAGCACCCTGTCCCGGCTGGAGAGCGGGCAGCGCCGGCCGAGCCTGGAACTGCTGCTCCCGCTGGCCCGTACCTATGACGTTCCGCTGGATGACCTCGTCGGTGCCCCGCGCACCGGCGACCCCCGGATCCACCTCAAGCCGATCAAGCGATTCGGAATGACCTTTGTGCCCCTGTCCCGGCGACCGGGCGGTGTGCACGCGTTCAAGATGATCATCCCCGCCCAGCCGGAACCACTCGAACCGACCCCGCAGACCCACGAAGGCTTCGAATGGCTCTACGTGCTCAACGGACGCCTGCGACTCGTGATCGGCGACCGCGACCTGACACTGCCGCCCGGTGAGGCAGCCGAGTTCGACACGTCCCTGCCCCACTGGCTGGGCAGCGCCGACGGCGGCGCGGTGGAGCTTCTCATCCTGTTCGGTGTGCAAGGGATACGTGCGCACGTACGCACCGACCCTCATCGATCGCCGCGGGCCGGGAGCCGACGGTGAACTCAGCGAGAGATTCTGTATGCGCGTCGGTGCCGCCAGGCGACGCCCGGAGATCTCACGCCGAGCAGCTGGCCACAGCGACGTCCGTGCTGGTCGTGCCGAAGTCGATGAACGAGGAGCGCCAGACGATGGACACTTCGGCAATGTCCTGCCACTCATCGATGTCGTCAGGCAAGGGCGGGACGGTGTCCCACAGTTGGGCGGCGACGGCGATGTGTCCTATCTCCTGCCCGCACAGGATGCGGGCTCCGTCGCCGTCGGGGTCTGCTTCGACCAGGCCGTTGTCGGCCCACTCAGGCTCGAACTCGACCAACAGATCCTCCCCGGCGAGGTCGATCGTGGTGGCGTCCACGTGCACGTCCGAGGTCACGGTGTGGTGGATCAGCTGAGCCATTGGTCCGGCGTCCTTCCTCCGGGGTGGGCAGGCGGGGCAGACCCATTTGGGATCGGCCCCGCCGCGTGTGCGACCGGCTCGGCCGCATCCCGACCGTGACAGCGGCCGGTTCACCTCGTGGGGCGGTCTCGGAGACGCCCTCGTACATAAGGCGGTCGGCGGCAGGTGAGTGCGCGCGCCTTCAATCGGCCTCCGGACGACGGCCGTTACCGGCTGGTGGCATGGCTCGGCCAGGGCGGTTTGACGGCGTCGTCTCCGCCGGCGACCGCCTGCACGCGGGGAGGATCTCCCTCATCAAGGGGGAGCGCCCTGATCACATGGACGTGTCGCGTCCTTGAGGGACTCGAGGCAGGCACGGACCAGTGGCCCGGCGGCACGGGCTCTCCACGCGACTTTGATCTCTCTCCGAACGGTTGAGCCGCACTGAACGAAGCGGACACCGGCCGGCGCATCGGGTTGGACCATGGCCGGAATGAGCGCGGCAGCCAGGTTCGCTTCGACCAGTTTGAGCTGTGTGGCGTATTCGGCAACCGTGTAGCGGATGTCGGGTTCCAGCCCGTGGCTGCGGAGGAGCTGTACCAGGGACTCGTACGGTTCGGTTCCTGAGGGGCAACTGGTCCACGCCATACCGTCCAGCTGGTTCAACTCCACGCATCCGTACTCGGCCAGAGGGTGACGCGTGGACAGCGCGATGTCCACCGCTTCGCTGGCCAGGGTTTCCATGGCCAGGCCCTCGGGCAACTGGAGGGGCCTGCTCTGCCAGCTGTCGACGACCACCAGGTCGAGGTCGCCGGCCAGGAGGTCGGGCAGCATATCGACAACTTCCCCGTCGCGGACCGTGGGTGTCACGCGTGGATGGTCTCGCGCCAGTGTGGTCAACGCGGTGGTCAGCAGGGCGCGGATGGCGCTGCCGACGGCCCCGATGCGGAGCGGCCCGATGACTTCTGTCCGCAGGTCCAAGAGGTCTGATTCGGCTGCTGCGGCACACTGCACTATCTGGTTCGCGTGTGCCGCGAGTACACGACCGGCGTGAGTGAACCGGACGCTGCGGCCGTGAGGCTCGAGTAGCTGGTGACCGGTTTCCCGTTCCAGTTTGTTCAGCTGCTGCGACAGGGCTGACGGGGTGATGTGCAGTTCCCTGGCCGCGCTCGCAATGGACCCGTGGGCTGCGACGGCGGCCAATACACGCAGGCGATCCAAACCAAACACCCAAGCAACGCTACCGACTATCCGCAAGAAATGCGCGCTGTTCCTTATGGGTTGGCGCCTGCAAGCTGGATCTCATGAGCATTGAGGAGAAGCCGACATTCGCTGCGGATCCTGCCGCGAGGCCGACGCCGACGTCCTGGTACGGGAGCCTTCACCCGGGCATACTTGTGGCCGCCGGGGCGGTGTGTACCTCAGTGTCCGCCGCCTTCGTCAAACTGGCTCACACCAGCGCCGGCACTGCGGCGTTCTTCCGGTGCGCCCTTGCACTCATCGTTCTGGTTCCGATGGCGCTGGCCGACCGCCGTACGAGCGGGCCGCTCGCCCGGCGCTCCACATGGGCGTCCCTCGCGGCGGGTGTGCTTCTCGGTGTCGACTACGTGTTCTGGGCCGCGAGTATCCACAACGTGGGTGCCTCGGTCGCCACGGTACTGATCAACATTCAGGTTCTGGCGTTTCCCCTACTCGCCACGGTATTCGAGAAGACGACCCTGACCAGGCGGTTCCTACTGTCCGTTCCTGTGATGCTCACCGGCGTCGTGCTGGCCAGCGGAGCTACCAGCGCGGCGCACGAGCCCGGTGGTGACGCGGTCCACGGGCTCATGTTCGGCATCCTGGGAGGGCTTGCCTACGGCGGGTACCTCTACCTCATGCGTGCCGGCGGCGGGACCGGATCCGCGGTCGGCCCGGTGTGCCTCTCCACCGCCTCGGCAGCCGCGGTCGCCGCCGTGATGGGCGGCCTGTGGGGCGGGGTGGACCCCACACCCCCAGGGGGTGCTCTCGGTTGGCTGACCGCGCTCGCACTCATCGGACAGGTGCTCGCCTGGCTTCTGATCACAGCCGCGCTCCCGAAACTCCAGCCCTCGGCCAGTGCCACTCTCCTGCTTCTCCACCCGGCGCTGGCCATTCTTGTCGGGTTCGGCATCGGGGAGCGGCCCACCGCGGTGCAGTTGGCCGGTTGCGCGGTGGTGATCGGCACGGTGTGGTTCACCACACGGCAGGGTCCGCCGAAGGACCCGGCGCTCCGCAAGATGTAGAGGCACTGGGTGGTCGGCTGTGCCGAGGCGCCGGCCCGACTCCACGCAGCCACTCGTACTGACGACGCCGGCCTTCTTCCAGCCTGGTCCGGTCCCACCCGAGATGACATCGGCTCCTTCCTCAGGCTCGCTCGGACGCTCGGCTGTACGGTGCCATCCGCAGTGCGGACCGAGCTGGACGACCTGGTGCACCGCCTGACCCACCTGAGGCGGCTCTGTCGGCATAGAGGTTGGCTCAGGGAACTCATGCCGTCAGCTCCCTCTTCAGAATCTTCCCCGTCGCACTCACCGGCAGCGAGTCTCGGAACTCCACGATGCGCGGATACTTATACGCCGCGAACTGCGCCTTGCCCCAGGCGAGCAGTTCGCCTTCCGTGGTCTGATCACCAAGGGGTTCGCTGGACGATCGCCTGCCGCCGGCGAACGCGGTGTGCAACTGCACTGTTTGCCCGAACGAGTGAAACAGCGGGAGCGTGACGAGATGCCTGTCGGTCCCCTCGCCGCCGATGAAGCGGTGAACCGTGAGCGCATTCAGGAGCAGGTTGGCGTGGGTGAGCTCAGCGCCCTTCGGCTGACCCGTGGTCCCCGAGGTGTAGAGGATCACGGCGGTGTCAGTTGCCTCTGTCGCGACCGGTTCGTGGGACGGTTCCAGCCCGGCGAGGGCAGCGGAGAGCGTCTCTGCGCCCTGCACGCGTGATGCCGAACCGGGTTCGGCGGTGACCGTGAAGAAGTGATCGCAGCCATCGGCCCGCTCGAACGCCGCGGGCCCCTCGACGCCCGTGGGCAGGCCTGGGGTTCCCTCGAAACAGAAGTAGGCACGGGCGTCGCTGTCGCGCAGGTGGTAGGCGATCTCGCGCGCCTTGAGCAGCACGTTGAGCGGGACCACGACGGCTCCGGCCTTGAGGATGCCGTAGTAGATGATCGGGAACCACGGCAGGTTCGGACAGGTCAGCGCCACCTTGTCGCCGGGCTTGATCCCCCGGGACACCAGCAGGTTGGCGACCTGGTTGGCCGCCGCATCGACCTGCTGGTAGGTCAGCCGGGTCGGGCTCAGGACCACGGCTTCCCGATCTGGGGAGGAGCGGGCGGAGTCCTCCAGCAAGACGGACAGGTTCAACATCGGATGCGAACCTCCAGTACGACGTTGGACAGGGGGCAGGAGATGCGCAGGTCCACGTGGCCGAAGGGTTCGGCGAAGGCAGTGGCCTGGCCTTCCCGGCTTGGACCGCACGAGGCGGCGCGCCACTGTGGCGCCTGAGGGTCGGCCTGGAGCCGCACCGTCCCATCCGGGTGGCCGTTTGCACGCAAGGGACCCGGCGTCGCGGAAGAGCCAGTTCTTGGCGCGGTCCTGCTGGTGGCAGGCGAAGCCCTGCCGGGGCGGCCAGGCCCAGAGCCTTCGTGTGCGGCGTGGTGCTGGACCTCCACGATGGCTTCCCGATGTGCCTCAAGGCCACGCTGATCGATCGAGATTCTATTCAATTTATTGATTACATGCCGCTACGTTAGCCCCTGGCATCCCGGGAGTCCAGAGGCGCTCCCACGCATAGGGACGCCGGAGCACGCGCCAGTCAGGTCACCTTGGGACGCGAAGGCCAGGGGAAGGCCCCAAGGCCAGATACATCCCCGTCGAGGCTGGACAACCAGGACGCCACCCCCCTAGTCTTCGAAATGTCTATTCAAAAAATAGAGTACAGGCGAGGTAGCCCATGCGACCCTTCCGCAAGGCCGTCGAAAGCGGTGACTTGGACGCCGTGGCCGCCCTGTCGGCCGACGACGTCGGCTTCACCAGCCCGGTCGCCTTCAAGCCCGACGGCTTCACGGTGATGGTGCGCCCGCTCTCGGCCGCCCAGGCGCTCACCGAGGCGATGGGCGCCCGGTTCGACCAGATCTCCCGAGAGGCGGCCGGGAATGAGTGACTTCGACGCCGTGGTCATCGGCGCGGGCAACGCCGGGCTCACCGCCGCCACCACCCTGCAACACGCTGGGCTGCACACACTCCTGGTGGAACGCCACAACATCCCCGGCGGCTGCGCCACGTCCTTCCGGCGCGGGCGCTTCGAGTTCGAGGTGGCGCTGCACCAACTGTCCGGCGTGGGAACCGAAGACCAGCAGTACACGCTGCGCTCGATGTTCGACAGGCTCGGTGTCGGCGACACACTGGAGTTCGTCCAGGAACCCGACCTGTACAGGGCCGTGGTACCCGGCCAGTACGACGTGACCCTGCCCGCCGACTGGGCCGGCGCCGTAGACGCGCTGGAGGACGCCTTCCCCGGAAACCGCCGGCGCGTCGAACGGTTCTTCGCGCTCGTCAAGGACATCGTGCTCGGGTACATCGCCGTCATGCGCAAGACGCCCGCCGCCGACGTCGATCCCGTGTTCTTCCGCCGGGCGCTGCGCCCGTTCAAGGACGTCCTGGATGAGCACTTCGACGATCCCCGCATCACGTCGGCCCTCGGCGCGTACTGGCCCTACCTCGGGCCGCCGCCCTCCCGGCTCGCCTTCCAGGAGATGGCGCTGATGCTCTACGCCTACATCGAGTTCAAGCCCTGGCACATCAGGGGCGGCTCGCAGGCCATGTCGAGTGCGCTCCTCGACTCCTTCGTCGCGGCGGGAGGCCAGGCCCGCTTCAACACCGCGGTCGAGGCGATCCTGACCGAGCGCGGCCGTGTCGTGGGCGTCCGTTTCGACGACGGCCAGGAGGTGTCCGCCCGCGACGTAGTCTCCAACGCCTCGCTCCCCGTCACCTACGCGATGCTCGACGACGTCGTGCCGACGGCCGTACGGGACGACCTCGCCACGCGGCGCATCGGCGTCTCGGGCTTCGTCCTGCACATGGGGCTCGACGCCTCGCCCGCCGACCTCGGTTTCACCACCAGCACCACCTTCGTCAACACCGACATGGACGACGACCGCACCTACGCCTCGTGGCACTCACTGGAGCCCGCCCGTGGAATCTGCATCTCCTCCTACGACGTCGAGCCGATCGGCTTCGCCCCCGCGGGCGCAAACCACGTCAGCCTGATGACGCTGCAATACAGCGACGCCTGGGAGAAGGTCCCGCCCGCCGCGTACGCGCGCACCAAGTTCGCCTACGCCGAAACCCTGCTCGACCTGGTGGAGACGACCCTGCCCGGCATCCGGGACGCCATCGAGGAGGCCGACGTCGCCACCCCGCTGACCCACGCCCGCTATCTCGGTCACCCCAGCGGCGCGATCTACGGCTACGAACAGGACCGCACCCACAGCTGGCTGTTCCGCAACAGCGAACGCGAGACGCACGTGGCCGGCCTGCACCTTGCCGGCTCCTGGGCCGGCAGCGGCGGCTTCCAGCCCACGCTCGAAGCCGGTCACCGTGTCGCACAGCGTCTGCTGCGCGCCCGGGCCGCCTGACCCCACAGGGAGAACCCCGTGAAGCACCCCCTTGCCCCTCTCCTCGACGGCCACGACGCCATCCAGGCCGAGATAGACAGCCGCCCCGCCGACAGCACCGACCACGCCACCGGGCTCCGCCGCACACTCGACACGTACCACCCCAGGCGAGTCACCCTCACGGTCACCGAGGTCATCACGGAGACCGCCACCGCGGCCACCTTCCGGCTGCTCCGTCCCGACGGAGCGGACCTGCCGCCCTTCCTCGCCGGCCAGTACGTGGGCGTGTTCGCGAACGGCACCAACCGCCCCTACGCCCTTTCCTCCAGCCCGGCGCGCCTGGACCACTGGGACCTCACGGTCCGCCGGGTCCCCGGTGGCAGGATCAGCAACCACCTGATCGACACCCTCGCGGTCGGTGACACCCTCACCACGACCGGGCCGATGGGCGCCTTCCACCACAACCCCCTCTTCCACGGCGACGACGTCGTCTTCCTCGCCGGCGGCTCCGGCGTCGTCCCGGCCATGAGCATGATCCGCGACATCGTCGACCACGGACTCGACCGCCGCTTCCACCTGATCTACGGCTCCTGTACCGAGGACGACATCATCTTCCGCGACGAACTCAACGCCATCGCCACGGACCGCGATCCGAACATCCGGGTCGACCACGTCGTCACCGAGCCCGGCCCCGGCTGGACCGGGCCCACCGGGTTCCTGACCTCGTCCCTCATCAAGACACTCGCCGGACCGCTGGACGCACGCACGGTCTACGTGTGTGGCCCCCAGGCCCTCTACCCGTACGCCCTGCGGCAGCTCCTCGATCTCGGCCACCCACGCCGCCGCATCCGCTTCGAGGCCAACGGCGCCCCCGCCGATCCCACCCGCCAGGCGCACTGGCCCGCCAACGCGGCCCCCGACGGCGAAGTCACGGTGACCGCCGCCGGACGCTCGTTCCGCACCCGCAGAGGCCGCCCGCTCCTGGACGCCCTGGAGGACGAGGGCATCCGCCCGGGGGCGGCCTGCCGCTCGGGCGAATGCAGCCTGTGCCGCGTCCGCGTCCGCAAGGGCACCGTACACACCGCGGAGGAGGCCAAGCTGCGCATGTCCGACACCCGCCTCGGCTACACCCACTCCTGCGTCGCCTACCCGATCACTGACGTCGACCTCGACATCTGACCAGAAGGAGTTCGCCTGGGGCCGATCGTTCCGGGGGAGCCGCGGCGCCTCCGCCACGTCCGCGACCGCGTCTCGCGACAACTCGACCAAGGCGTCGACGCGTTCGCGCCAGCCCTCAGCGCGTCGGCGTCTGCCCGCCGACCACACCGGCGTCATCGCCGCCACACCGGAGTCTTTGATGATTCGAACCTACCCCCGTCTGCTGGAGCCCCTCGAACTGGGCTTCACCACCCTGCGCAACCGGGTCCTTATGGGATCCATGCACGTCGGCCTGGAGGAGGCACCCAACGGCTTCGAGCGGATGGCCGCGTTCTACGCCGAACGTGCCCGCGGCGGCGTCGGCCTGATCGTCACCGGCGGCATCGCCCCCAACGAAGCCGGCCGCCCCTACCCGGGCGGGGCCATGCTGACGACTGACGAGGAAGCGGCACAGCATCGTGTGATCACCGAGGCGGTCCATGCCGCGGGCGGAAAGATCGCGATGCAGATCCTCCACTTCGGCCGCTACGCCTACCACCCTGACCTGGTCGCGCCCAGCGCGGTACAGGCGCCGATCAGCCCCCACGTACCCCGGGCGCTGACCGACACCGAGGTCGAGCAGACCATCGAGGACTACGTCCGCTGCGCACTCCTGGCCCGGCAAGCCGGATACGACGGCGTCGAGGTGATGGGCTCCGAGGGCTACCTCATCAACGAGTTCATCGCCCGCCGCACCAACCAGCGCACCGACCGGTGGGGCGGGCCTTACGAGCACCGCATGCGATTCCCCGTCGAGATCGTCAGACGGATACGTCAGGCGGTGGGCGAGGAGTTCATCATCGTCTACCGGCTCTCGATGCTGGATCTGGTGTCGGACGGCTCGACCTTCGACGAGGTTGTCACCCTCGCCAAGGCGGTCGAGGTGGCCGGGGCAACCATCATCAACACCGGGATCGGCTGGCACGAGGCCCGCATTCCCACCATCGCCACCTCTGTGCCCCGCGCCGCCTACGCCTGGGTCACGAGGAAGCTGATGGGCCAGGTCTCGGTGCCGCTGGTGACCAGCAACCGGATCAACACACCGGAGAAGGCCGAGCAGCTCCTGACCGAGGGATACGCCGACATGGTCTCACTGGCCCGGCCACTCCTGGCCGATCCGGACTTCGTCGCCAAGGCAGCGGCCGGCACCCCCCAGGCGATCAACACCTGTATCGGCTGCAACCAGGCTTGCTTGGACCACACCTTCGCGCTGAAGATCACCTCCTGCCTGGTCAACCCCCGCGCCTGCCACGAGACCGAACTCGTCCTCTCCCCCACCCAGCACAGCAAGAACCTCGCCGTCGTCGGCGCCGGCCCGGCCGGGCTCGCCTTCGCCGTGAGCGCGGCTCAGCGCGGCCACACCGTCACACTCTTCGACGCCGCCGACGAGATCGGCGGCCAGCTCACCATCGCCCGCAAGGTGCCGGGCAAGCAGGAGTTCAACGAGACGCTGCGCTACTTCCGTCACCAGCTCGACGCGACCGGGGTCACGGTCCGCCTCAAGACCACGGTCATCGCCGACGACCTGGCCGCAGGCGGCTACGACGAGGTCATCCTTGCCACCGGCGTCATCCCGCGCATCCCCGACCTGCCGGGTGCCGACCACCCGACGGCCCTGGGCTACCTGGACGTGCTGCGCGACAACGCCCCTGTCGGCAGGCGTGTGGCGATCCTCGGCGCCGGCGGCATCGGCTTCGACGTGGCCGAGTTCCTCACCGACCCCGGCGAGAACGCCCACGACGTCGCCACCTTCCTCGCCACCTGGGGCGTCGACGCCGACCACCGCGGTGCCGGCGGACTCACCGCCCCCGCACGGTGCACCTACCCGCGCGAGGTGACCTTGCTTCAGCGCAAGACCACCAAGGTAGGCGCCGGCCTGGGCAAAACCACCGGCTGGATCCATCGCAGCGAGCTCAAGCACCGCGGCGTGGCCATGGTCGCCGGCGCCGTCTACGACCGCATCGACGACGAGGACCGCACTACCGGGTCGACGACACCAGCCGTGTCCTTGCCGTTGACAACGTCATCTTGTGCACCGGCCAGGAGCCCAACCGCGGACTGCACGACCAGCTCGTCGCACGCGGCATCACCGTGCACCTCATCGGCGGCGCCGATGAGGCAGCCGAACTCGACGCCAAGCGCGCTGTCGACCAGGGCACCCGCCTGGCACTGGCCCTGTCGGGCAAGACCCACATTCCATTCTCATCAGCGAGTTGATCGGAGATCCTTCCGTACCCCAGCAAGGCCACTACCGCCGCGGGCGATGTGCGCCGCCTTCACCTTCCCCGGCATCGGTCGCGTCGTCCCGCTCCGCGCGTCGGTCGTGCCCGCGCGTGGTGGACTTCAACGCCCGGCTCCACGCCGCCGAACGCCACGGCGTCGTCGTGCTCAACGTTTCCCGCGGCCGGTCACCACCGACCCGCGCCTGTGGAGGGCGAGCCGCCTCCACCTCACGCCGCTGCACGCCCGCATCGCGGCGGCAGCCGCCGATGCGCTCGCCCTGCCCGGCAGCGACAGCAGCTGGAGCGAGTCACGCCGCCACGCGCCTCCGACCGCTGCGGCGGTATGCCTGCCGAGAGGCGGCGTGGATCGGCACCTTCCTCGGACCGGCCCTGGATCCTGTGCGTCTGTGCGGACGCTCTTCCGGCGACGGCAGCGTCGCCAAGCCCCCGGAACTGCTCCCGGTGCGGGCACCGTGTGCCGCTGGCCCCGACGGCGACGCTGCTGTCAGGGCGCGATCTGCGCTGCGGCCCGCCGCTCCAGTACAGCCAGACCCTGCTCACACCAGCGCTGGTTCTCGCGCTCGAACGACAGACCGCGCATCAGCGTGAGGTAGGGGCCGACACGCTCGGCGGTGGCGAGGTACTCCTCCTCGAACCGGCCATCGAGCAATCGGGCGCGCTGGCGCTCGTAGCGGGCGATCTTGGCCTCCGCCCAGTTCATGCGCTCCCGCAGCGCGGCCCGCACAGCCTCCGCGTCGCCCGAGTCGACGGCCTGCACCTTCACCAGCAGCTCGTCGCGGATCGCGCTGGGCTTCGGGGGTTCGGCGGTGAACTCGTGAAGCGCGCGCCTACCAGCCTCGGTCAGCGAGAAGAGCCGCTTGTTCGGCCGCCGCTCCTGCTCCACAACCCGCGCCTGGACCAGGCCCGCCTCCTCCATGCGTTCCAACTCCCGGTAGAGCTGCTGCGGGGTGGCCATCCAAAAGTTCGCCGCCGCCGCGTCGAACCCCTTGGCCAGGTCGTATCCCGACGCCTCGCCCTCCAACAGCGTGGACATGATCGCGTTGCGCAGTGCCATACGCACAGCTTACCGCGTCGAGATACTGGCAACCTTGTATAGTCAAAAAAGTGACTATGCCTCCATGGGTGGAACCTCGCCGCCCGCGCACCGGTGCCGCTGCTCGACAGAGCCAGGTTCTTCGCTGCGCGGCGGAGGAGTTCGCCCGACGTGGCCCGGACGCCGTCACCGTCCACGTGATCACAGGCAAGACGGGCCAGGACTGGTCCTGGGCGGCACACGACGCGGATGTCGCCCGGCTGTGCCGGAGCCGTCTCGCCCAACTGCCCGGCGGCAAGCCGGCGGCCGCCCAGCTGCTGCTCACGGTCGCCCACACGGGAGTCCAGGCGCTCGACATCGGCCACTGAAACAGCGCAACACCGCCATAGACCCGAACGGCAACTCAACTATCCAGCCCTCCCCGTGATCCCACTGGAGCCACCATGCCTTCCCCTCGACCGTCCTCCGTGCTCCGCAGCCCACGGCTGTGGACCGTCTCGGGCCTCATCCTGGCCATCGCCACCGCCGCGTTCTCCCTGCTCTACGTCGGCGGCAACCTCGATCCCAAGGGCAACCTGCGCGACCTTCCCGTCGCACTGGTCAACGAGGACCAAAGCAACGGCGCACGAATGAACCTCGGCGACCAGATCGTCTCCGGAATCGACAAGGCCACCGCGGGCAACAACACGATCTCCTGGCAGCGGATGAACCGGCAGCAGGCTGACAAGCAACTGGGCCAGGGCAAGGTCTTCGGCGCCCTCGTCATACCGCAGAACTTCACCGCCGCCGTCACCCGGCTGACCAGCCCTGAACAAAGCCGGCCCTCCCGCCCGACCCTCACCGTGCTCACCAACCAGGCAGCCGGCAGCGTCGGCTCGGCCATGGCCGACCGGGCCGCCCAACAGGCCGCCCACACCGCCTCCACACAACTGGGCACGGAACTCCTCCACCACGCCCGCGCACAAGGCACCCACCTCGCCCCAGCCGCCGAACTCCTGCTCACCGACCCAGTGGCCGTGACGGTGGCCGACGGCCACCCGCTCGGCTCCCACAGCGGCATGGGGCTATCCGCCTTCTACTACTCACTCGTCCTGGTCGTGTGCGGGATGCTCGGCGCCAACCTGGTCAACTCCCAGGTCGACACCGCCCTCGGCTACCTTCACAGCGACATCGGGCCCTTCCGTCAGCGCATGCCGGTCCAGCACACCACCCGCGTGCGCACCCTGGCGACCAGCATCACGCTCATGGCCGGCCTAGCCATCGTCATGGGCTCCCTGGTCGAAGCCATAACCGTCAGCGTTCTCGGCATGGACGCCTCCCACCTCACCTTGCTGTGGCTCTACTCCGTGTCCACGATCGCGGTGGTGGGCATCAGCGGCCTCGCACTCCTCGCCGCCTTCGGCACCCCCGGCATGCTCCTGCTCACCATCGTCTTCATCGCCATGGCCGTCCCCACCTCCGGAGCAACCGTCCCCCTCCAAGCACTCCCCGACTTCTTCCGCGCCCTCGCCGTCTTCGAGCCGCTGCGGCAGATCACCGACGGCATGCGCTCCATCCTGTACTTCAACGCCCAAGCCGACGCCGGCCTCACACGCGCCTGGCTCGCCATGGCCATCGCCCTCGGCGCCGCCCTGCTCTTCGGCCTCGGCGTCACCCGGTTCTACGACCGTCGGGGCCTGCACCGCATCCCACCCCCCACGACGCCGGTCGGCGACACCCTCACACCCGCGACAACGCGCTAACAGCGGCCTCTCGGCGCCCCCCTTGGCCCGCCATCCTGGCACCAGTCCCTCCGGCCAGGACGCGTGCGCCATCGGGGCCCGCTGAGGGCCCCAGCGGCGGGCCGGGATTCGTTGTCCCTCGCCTTCGCCTCGTCCTTCACGGACTGGATCCTGAACGGCTCGAAGAATGCGCCGCGTCCACGGGCAGGTGATCAGGACCGGCCGCGAGGCGTACGGTCGCCTGCTCCCCCGACCTTTCCAGCGCATCAAGACCTGCAAGGAGTCCCCCGGGCCCCCATGGCTACAGGCGGCGTGCCCCAACAACCGCTGAACTGACCGGTGTTGTGAGGACCTCGGTAGCGTCCAGAGCCGGATGAGTGAGGTAGAACATCCGGAGCTCATCCACTTCGTCGCCGAAACGAGGCGGCCAATGGGGCGATGGGGTGAAGTCGTCCAGGATGAGAAGGCCACCGGGAGCAAGCAACTCGACGACCGCCTGGGGGTCGTCACGCTTGCCGCCGCCGTCGCAGAAGAAGACGTCGAAGGGGGCGTGCTGCTCAAGCAGCCGCCAGTCCCCGGTGAGAACGCTGACGCGGTTGTCGTCCGCGAAGACACTGGCCGCTCGACGGGCCAGCGCCTCGTCACGCTCTACGGTAACCAGGCGTGCGCCGGCGCCAAGGCCACTGTGCAGCCAGGCGGTGCCCACTCCCGAGCCGGTGCCGCTCTCAGCGATGACACCATGAGGCTTCGCGGCAGCGGCCATGCTGAGCAACCTGCCCACCTCAGGGATGCAGCTCTTCTTGAACCCCGCCTCGGAGGCGCCGCGTTCAGCGACCGCCACGCGGGGCGGGACCGCACGTTCTGCCATGATCACAGCCCTTCTTCACGGTGAATCATGACGCTATCCGCCTGCGGAGGCCTCCGCAGGGGTTTCCATGCCCTTCCTCCGATGGGGCTCCGGAGCCCCATCGGAGGAACGGACGGTCCGGCCGGTCAGGCCTTGGCACGTGCGGTGCTGCCACAGTCACCGGCGGAGCACTTGCTCAGCCAAGCGGCGAAGTCGGCGTCGTAGCGGTTGCCGATGGTGTTCGTGAGGAAGGCGCGGGCACCGGCCCAGTCGCCCGTGCGGTAGTGGCCGAGCAGCGTGTCCACGTCCTGCGGGTGGGACTGGAGCAGGTAGCGGACGGCCAGGTAGCCCCACGGATAGGTGCGGGTGGTGTTGGTGTTTTCGTAGGTGGTGTCGAAAAGGGTGCTGAGCGGGTAGGTGTTCCTGCCCGCCTCTTGGATCGCCTGGTCGTATGTGACATCGCGGTACGAGTAGGAGATGTACTCGGCGAAGCCCTCTACCCACATCACGGTCGGGGTGGTCTGTCCGGCCGCGAAGTCGCCGTACATGTCGAAGCGGCCGTCGAGGTAGTGGGTGTACTCGTGGTTGAGGTTCCAGATCTGGAACTTGTCACCGTCCGGCTGCTCGTAGGCGATGAAGTGCGGCACGTTCCCTTCCTTGGAGGGGTCGCCCTCCAGGTACATGCCGCCGTTGTTGGTGTCGATGCCGAAGATGACCCCGGCGAAGGTCTGGTAGTCGGTGGAGGAGTTGAAGACGTTCACTTCGATGCTGGTGTTGTTATCGTCCTTGACCGGCCCGTTGTCCTTGACCACCTTGTGGAAGAACTGGTCCTGGTTGAGCAGGCTCTCGCACGAGGCCGTGAACTCGGCATCGGTCATCTGCTGAGCGACGATTTGCAGGCTCGGACCACAGGTGTGCTTGGCCTTCAGGATCGCCTCGTACGCCCGCTTCTGGAGGTCGCAGGTGCCGTAGAAGGAGCACTTGTCCTTCGCATACTCATTGGTCATCTCGGCCACGCCGACCCACAGGGCGGCCGTCCGGCCGTTGAGGTCGCTGCGGTCGAGCAGCTCCTTGGCCAGCGGGCTGACGGTTTCCTTGAGCGAGTCGTGCTGGAGAAAACGGCCCATTTCCCGACCGGCGTTGTAGGTCAGATACGCCTTGTCCGTGCCGAGCAGATCGTCGTGGGCCACGGCGAAGTCGCGCAGTACGGTGAGCACGCTCGGGTCGGACTCCACCGCAGAGACGAACTCGGGCAGGTAATGCCCGCGAAACAGTATGCGGTAGGAGTTGTTGACGGCCGCGAGCATGCCCCAGATGGGGTCGTACGAGGAGTCGTAGCCCTTGAGCAGCCTCTTGACCACACTGTCGAGGTAGCGGACGTTCTCGCCGGCGCTGTCGATCAGGGTGACCGTCTCGGCCAGGGTCTCGCCGTTTGCCTCGGTGACGTCGAAGGCGTGGGAGGAGCCGAAGAAGGCGTCCAGACCGCCCTGGATGGCGCTCTTCAACGCGGGGCCGTAGGGGCCGACATCGTCGGGGTGACCGTACTGGACGTAGTAGCCGGCGCGCAGATACAGCACCACCTGGTGGGTCGAGGTGGTGTTGTCACCCGGGTAGTTGGAGCCGTTGGCGCGCAGCGCGTTCGCCACCGTGACCATCTGTTCCTCGCGGAACAGCGCCTTGGCGTCCTGACCAGTCACCGTAAACAGCGAGTTGACACAGTCGACTTCCGACTTCTTGATCTGCTCGACCAGGGCGTCGCCGGTCTTCGAGGTGAAGTCGGAGACGTTGCACGCCGCCTTGGGGCCCTTGCCCTTCGCCTTGCGGGGCGCGGGCTTGTCGCTGCTCAACGGGGCACGCCGGGAAGGGTCCTTGGTCGCCATGGCCTCGTGCTCGGCCTTGAGGTCGCGCAGGTCAGCGGCCGTGCGGGGGGTGGCGGCCTGCGGGGCGGGGCCCGAGTCCGGCTTGGGCTCCTTGACCTGAGGGGCGGCAGCGGTGGTGGCCGCGTTCCCCTGGCCGGGGTTGACGGCGACCAGGACGAGCCCCAGACAAATGACCAGGGCCGTCATCACGAACTGAGCGAGATGTTTCCGTGTGGGGGATCTGCGTATCAAGGTGGCCTCCGGGCCGGTCGGCAGCCGTGCGGGGCACGGCAGTGGGGGGTGTGCAGACCGTGGTACCAGCGGGAGTTCAAGCCTCCCCGACTGACATGCCCACGGGGAGTACGTGACATGTACCATTGCACATTTCACATGGCCCTGGAACCCCTGGTGCGCATACTCCTGTTGAGACGCGGAGATACTGATGTGTCGTCAACAGTCCTTCGAGACAAGCCCGTCCAGTCGCCGCCACCAACCTCGCCCCCCAAATGTCATATGTGACATGGCCATTGCCAAGCGCCCCGCGAGTCTCTACGTTGAATCAGGCCTTAACTCGGCTTAACCCCCCACTTGCACACCCCACTTCGGGAGGCGCACCCCCATGCGCAGACGCATATCCAGAATCGGCACGGCCACCCGCACGCACCAGATCCGTATCGCCCTGGCCACCGGCGTCACCGCCGCCGCGGCCCTTGCCGCCGCGGGCGGCGCGAACGCGGCCGACCCGCACCAGGCCGCGAGCCCCGAACCCATGCAGCGGGTCGAGTACTTCACCGGCCCGAACGGCCACCCCCGCCACACCGAGGTCCCGGCCTCCGCCCCGCTCTCCACGAAGGAGAGGTCGACGATCGAGGGCGACGGCGACGTCACCTCCATCGTGCAGAACGGACCGGTCGAGTCCAAGCTCGACGTGGTGTTCATCGGCGACGGCTACACCGCCGCCCAGCAGGAGGACTTCCACGCCGACGTGCGCGCCAAGTGGTCGAAGATCTCCGCCGTCGAGCCGTACGCCTCGTACAAGGACCTCTTCAACGTCTGGGCGGTCGATGCCGTCTCCCAGGACTCCGGAGTCTCCGGCGACCCGACGGCCGACGTCGTCAAGAACACCGCCCTCGGCTCGTCCTTCTTCTGCTCCAACACCGAGCGGCTGCTGTGCGTCGACACCAACAAGGTCGAGTCGTACGCGAGCAAGGCCGAAGACCCCGACCTCGTGATCGTCCTGGCCAACGCCACCAAGTACGGCGGCGCGGGCTACAACGACATCACCTCCCCTTCCGGCTACGACGGCATCGCCACCGCCTCCTCCGACCACCCCGACTCCGACCAGGTCGCCGTCCACGAGACCGGCCACTCGCTCGGCAAGCTCGCCGACGAGTACTGGTACGACGAGTCGAGCACCTACGAGGGCGATGAGCCCGGCGGGTCCAACCTCAGCACGCTGTCGGCCGCCGACATGGGCGCCCAGCAGACGAAGTGGTACCGCTGGCTCGGCCAGACCTCCCCGGACGGCGGGACCGTCGACGCGTACGAAGGCGGCGGCTACTACGCGCACGGCCTCAACCGCCCCACCGAGAACTCGATCATGCGCACGCTGGGCCGTGAGTTCAACCTGCCCGGACGCGAGGCGATGATCGCGGGCTTCCACCGGCACGCGCCCGTCCTCGCCGGTACCACTCCCACGGATCGCGCCCTCGGCAAAGACCAGCGCATCAGCGTCGAGGCGGCTCACGGCGTGCGACTGCGCTGGTCCGTCGACGGCCGTCCGGTGACGGTCGCGGCACGCGATGCCGGCCCTCCGACCCCGCGCGCCCTGGGTGTCCCCGCCGATGGCCGCACGCATACCGTCTCCGTACGCGCCACCGACCCAACGGACGCCGTGCGCGACCCCCGGTTGCGCGCGCTGCTGACGGAGACCAGCAGCTGGCGGGTCGCGCGCTGACCCACGGCAGGGCCATTCAGGGACGCCAGAGCGGCAGTTGAGCGCAACCGCGCCCGGTCCCGGGCTGGGTTCCCGGGCCGGGCGTGCTGCCGCACGCCGGGGAGGCAGGCCGACTGTCGCGCGGTGCGGTAATGCCTCTGGGCCACTGGATCCGTGGGCCGCAGGCGAGGGACAGGACGCACTCGGCCCAGACCACGCGTTGGGCGGCGAGGTGATGAAGACGCGAGTGATCAAACGGGTGACGAACTGTCAGAACTTCGGCGGGCCCTGTTCGATGCGCCGCAGCACGGGCGCGAGCCGATCGAGTTCGTCGCCGCCTTGGAACTGTCGTTCATCCCACCAGGTGGCACCAGCGTCGACGAGCGGCCCGATCACGTCGCGCGCCGTGGCCCTGTCGCCAGGGCTGACCCCGCCGAGGACGACCTCGAAGGGGCCCCGCTGCTGGTCGCTCCGGTGCCGACGAACGTAGGCGACCAGCTCACGGACCTCGTCAACAGGCGGGACGTGCCCATGTCTGGCGGAGGTGAACAACGGGACCACGCCGTCCCAGCGGGCGGCCCGGCGCATCGGCCGGTGGTGCGGCCAGAATCCGGCGATCCAGACCGGCGGCCGGGGACGCTGCACCGTGGCCGGCAACAGCGTTACATCCCGGACCTCGTAGTGCCTGCCGTGATGGTTAACGGGCTCACCCGACCAGAAGCGCTCTAGCAGTTCCAGGCCTTCGTCCAGCCGCTCGGCGAGCACAACAGGGTCGGTCGTCTCACCGAAGCTCCCGTACTCGTCCTCGATCGGGCCGCCCAGCCCTGCCCCGAAGATCACCCGCCCGTCGCTGAGGGCGTCCAAGGTCGCGACCTGCCGGGCGAGTTGCTGCGGGCGACGCCGTGCGATGGGGGTGACCAGTGTGCCCAGCCCGATCCGTGAGGTCCCGAGCGCCGCCGCGGTGAGCAGCATCCACGGATCGCCGAACGGCCGGCGGTGGCGTCGGTGCACCACGTGGTCCCAGACGAACAGCGCATCCCACCCCGCCTCCTCGGCTGCCGAGGCCACCGTCGCGACCGTCCTGACATCGGCGAAATCCCCGAAGTTGGGAATGTTGATGGAGAAGCGCATCCCTGCATAGTGCTGGACGGCATATGGCGCAGCAAGCGGACAAAGGAGGCAGAGCGATCACTACGGGGGCGCGCTGCAGCGTGCCTGACTGCATGACTGTCCGTTGAGGGACGCAAGGGGGAGTGTGCGCGGCACGGTGGCACTCGACGGCTTCGTCGATCTGGATGCCCGAGGGCTCCGGCAGTCCGTCCGTTCAGGGCCATGTGGCGGCCGGCACCGCGATGCGGATGGCTCGGCTTGGCGTAGTCACCCAGGTCAAAGCCTTCCAGGATCAAGGTGCACAGGAGCGCGACCCCCTGGAGCCAGCGGCGATGGAGGGATTGCCGCAGGGATCCCACCCGACCCACGAATCATACAGTACGCGTGATTGAAGCCACAACATCAATCATCCAGTGCGTGTGATACAAAGAAATCACACGCACTGGATGATTCATGCGATGTGCGGTTCCCTCCCCTCAGGAAGTGCCTTATGTCCACTGCAATCACCTTCTCCGAGTACGGCGGCCCCGAAGTCCTCACCCTGTCCCAGGTCGCCACCCCCGAACCGAACCCCGGTCAGGTCCGCGTCCGTGTCCGTGCGGCCGCCGTCAACCCGATCGACGTGCGCATTCGCGCCGGGATGATGCGGGGTGTCTTCCCGGTCGACTTCCCGATGGTCCCGGGCTGGGACGTGGCCGGGGTCGTCGACAAGGTGGGCGAGGGCGCCACCGCCTCGGTCGGCGACGAGGTCTTCGGCGTCGCCCCCGACGGCGGCTACAGCCAGTACGCCCTGCTCGACCGGCCCTTCTCCAAGCCCGAGGAGCTGTCGTTCGAGACCGCGGCCGCGATGGTCACGGTCGGTGAGGCCGCCTACCGGGCGATCGAGCACCTCGGCGTGCGGCCGGGGCAGACACTGCTGATCCACGGCGCGGGCGGCAGTGTCGGCGCCATCGCGGTGCAGCTCGCCACCGCCCGCGGAATCACCGTGATCGGCACCACCGCCGAGCCGGACATCAAGCGGGTCAACGGCCTCGGCGCCACCGCCGTGCGATATGGCGAGGGCTGGGCGGAGCGGGTCGGGGCCGCCGCCCCGGACGGCGTGGACTTCGTGTTCGATGCCTCCGGCGCGGGTGTCCTCGCCGACTCCGTCACGCTGGTCGGCGACGCGGGCAAGGTCATCACCATCGCCGATCCGTCCTACGCCGAGCACGGCGTGCGGTTCACCGGCATGGACCCGGCCGACCGCTTCCCCGAGGCCCTGCCGCAGCTGGCCGACCTGATCGCCGCCGGCAAGCTCGACGTCCCCGTCTGGCGGTCCTATCCGCTCGCCGAGGCCGCCCAGGCTCACGCCGACATCGAAGCCCACCGCAACCAGGGCAAGGCCGTCCTCCTCCCCTGACCCGGGGCGCCACTTCGCCCGAGCCCATCGAGCGAGGCGTACGCGGCGCCGCGCCCACCGCGCCACTCCACTGGCGACAGGCGACAGGCGACTGCGACGCCGACTGAAGCAGTCGCCTGAGCCGACCCCACCACCCCTCACCGCCGTGACCAGCAACTACCGATAGGAACGTGACATGAAGGCCGCACAGATCACCGGCTACGGGGCACCAGATGTCCTCCAGATCAACGAGGTTGACCGCCCCGCCCCCGCCGCGGGTGAGGTCCTGGTATCGGTCGAGGCGTCAAGCGTGAACGGACTCGACACGATCGTTCGCGCGGGAGGACTGCGGATCGTGACCGGACGCAGGTTTCCGATCGGTGTGGGTCTGGACTTCGCCGGTGTTGTCGCCGCAAAAGGTGCCGACGTGCGTCAGTACCAGGTTGGAGACCGAGTATGGGGCACGGTGCACCCACTCAAGCGGCACACCGTCGCTGGAGCTGCCGAATACGTCGTGGTCCCCGCAGACCGCGTCGGGCTCGCACCGGCGGACATCTCGCCGGTGGAGGCAGCCTCCCTGGTCGTCGCGGGAACAACAGCGCTGAGCGCACTACGGGACACACTGCACCTCGCCAGCGGTGAACGCCTCCTGGTACGTGGCGCCGCCGGCGGAGTCGGGACAGCCGCCGTGCAACTCGCCCATGCGATGGGTGGACACGTCACCGCGCTGTCCCGGGGCCGCCATGCCGGGGCACTGCGTGAGCTGGGAGCTGACGAGGTCTTCGACTACACCACCACCACGGCGGATCAACTCGGCCCGTTCGATGCCATCCTGGACACGGTCGGATCGGAACTGCACGGCTACCGGCGTCGGCTGACCCGCGAAGGCAGGATGGCCACCATCGCGCTGTCGGCATCCTCCGTGGCCGCGATCGCCGCGTCGAGTGTGCACGGCGTCCGCCGCATCCGCACGTTGAGCTCCAACCCGGATACCGTCGTGCTGCGTGACCTGGCCACGTACGTGACCTCTGGTGGACTGCGCCCCGTGATGGACAGCGTGTATCCGCTGGCAGACATCGCCGCGGCGCATCAGGCATTCGAGCGGGGCGGTGTAGTCGGCAAGCAGGTGGTAGCCGTGTCCGGGAAGTGACCAAGAAACCGGCTCTGAGAAGTCATCTCAATTGGTGTCGAGGAAGCGCCGAAACCCGGACAGCAACTCCACGATCGGCTCCTCGGATCAGGCCAAGGATGCCCGTCCGGCGGCTCGCCGGACGGGCATCCCGCACGGACGACGGCCCAGCCCCCAGCCGACAGGCGCACGAGGCGGACCACGGATGGCTGTTCAGGGGCAGGCGTTGATCACTGCTGGCGGGTTCTGGATTGCGGGTTTGCGTCACGCCATCCTTGCCGAAGGAGGCGGTCCACCGCTTGCTCGAGCATGGTTCGCCCCTCCCCTGGATGCCACCAAAACGACCAGTTGACGTCGATCGTCATCTCGATGAACTCGTCGTACTCGAGCCCGTCCGGGTACACCGTGCCCGAGGACTTGTTCACCCTCAGCAGGAACGGATACCACACACTGGGCTCGGCCACGGTCACCCAGGTGCGGCCGTGCATGTGTTCATGAGGGACCAGAACGCGACGCAGCTTGTTGTCGTGGTCGTCGATGCGCAGTTCATCGTTCTCGATGTGCCGGTCGGGTGCGGGCAGCCGGGCCCAGGTGTGGTCCACGCGCATCTCTGACCACGCCAGGCGCTTGCCTTCGGGCACCTCACACGGGTCGTCGAGGACGCGGTCGACCGCGGTGAGCATCGACTGCTCGTCCAGTGTTGGTGTCTCCATGAGGTTCGGGTCCCCATGAAGTGAGCGGGCGTCAGGCGACGACTGCGACGTCTTCAGCAACCAGTTCCATCGCGGCGGGTTGCTGTCGGCCGGCCAGCCGTACTCGTCCACCCAGTTTCTGGTCACGCCGAACGTCATGGGCCTGATGAGCCCCTCGCACAGCTCGGCCAGCGCTCGGACAGCGCGGTGAGCGGTTGTTCGCTCCAGCACGATCGGATTCCGGTCGGGCATGGATTCCCACTGGAATCCGCACTCCAGCACGATCGTCTGGCTGTCGTTGAAGATGTAGTGCTCGGTCGGCTCTGGCGGCCCCGACACCCCGACGTCTCGCATAGACGTCGATTATGCGGTGGAGAACAGCTTCAACGAATCTCAACGCTGAAAGGCCGCACGCGGCACCCGACCAGACGTCTAACCGCACCGACGGGATGCCCCTCGTCGACGAGTACGGCGTTCCGGCCGCCGTCTTCTTCCGCGCCGGGTGCCGCAACTGCGGTGCCACGTACGGCAAGCCATGGTGCCGGACCGGCAGCACCCCTGTCCCCCGACGACGCCGCCGCCGCCGCCGACCCGAGGAACAACAGAACACCGCTGAGCGGTAGCGCCAAATCCGCTCCTGGGCCCGCCGATCGTAAGACCGGCGGGCCCAGGGTCACGGAGCCAGGGACGGCGCGCGGCGGGTCATGCCATCGAACGCAACCGATCCAGTTCGCTCCCGATCGCATCCCGCAGCACATCATGCTGCGGTCCGAGCCTGAACCGCTCATCACTCCACCGGTCACGCGGATACCGCCACACCGGCGCGCCCACCAGCTCGGGCGGCTCCCATGCGAACCGCGGCCAGACGTGGGCATGCAGGAACGGGTCCTTGTTCCCCAGGATTTCCAGGTTGACCCGGCGGAAATCGGGGTCCAGGCGCCGACAGGCCCGCTCAACCGCTTCTCCGAGTCGGTCCATGTCGGACAGAAACGACAGCCGCTTGGCCTTCGGCAGGTCAGACAGCCTCTCAACGCTGGGGTCGTCGACGAGCAGAACCGAGTAGCCCGGCAGGAACTGAACGTCGCCGATCCCGGCGAAACCGGATTCGAGCCGTCGCAGCACGGTCGGGTTCTCACCGCGCAGAGCAGCCCCGATTCGATCTGTTCGCCAGTCACCTGTCATGGCCCGAACCTACCCCGACGGGATCACGGCTCGCCCTTCGCTCTCTCCGTGCTCGTCCTGGACCAACCCCGCGCGGAGTGCGGCGGATTGAGGCTCGGACGTCAGCGGTCAGTCGGAGACGGCCGCCACGCCCGCCCGGGCGTACTTCTCGTCCAGGTCACCGCTCGGTGCCCCGGCGACACCGATGCCCGCGATGGGGGCGTCGGCCGCCTTGACCGGGGCGCCGCCTCCCAGGAAGAGGGTGCCGGGTATGTCCTTGAGCTGCGGTGCCGTCTCCAGGCGCTTGACCAGCTCGGAGGTCGGGGCGTTCCAGGAGACGGCGGTGAACGCCTTCCGCTCGGCCGAGGCGTACGACTGCGGGCCCGCGCCGTCGCCACGCAGCGTGACCACCGTGTTGCCGTTGCGGTCGACCACCGCGACGGACACCTTCTGGCCGTCCTTCTCCGCGGCGTGCAGGGCTGCCTGCGCGGCGCGGGTGGCGGCGTCGGCCGACAGGTGCGTGGACCGGGTCAGATCCGTGTCGCGCGCCTCGGCCCGCGCCGGGACGGCCTGGGGGGCGGCCGGGGCGGCGGTGGCGGAGACGGCGCCGAACGCGGTCGCGCCGACCAGCGCGGTGGCGGCGGCCCCGGTCAGCACGCGGGCACGCGGGGACAACTTCTTCATCGGGGACTCCTTGGGCTCGGTACCGGGCGGTGGCTCGGTACGAGGGGTCGGTACGGGCGGAACCGGTCCGCCGGGCTCCATCTTCGAAGCGGGGCGGGGTCCGGGGCATCGGCGTACCGGCTGTCCCGACCGTGCATGATTGGGGGACACCGGTAGCCGATCGGTTGATGCGGGACGCTCCCGGCCCGGGTTATGACTGCTGGGAGCCCTGGCAAGGAGACGTACGTGCACAGCAAGAGACCCCCGGCACCGGATCCGGACGCCCGCTGGCTGGGCCCGGTCATGCATACGGCGTTCTTCCTGCTGCTGGGAGCCTCACTGGCGCGCTTCCTGCTCCGGCACCCCGGAGAGCCCCGTACGCCGTGGGTCATCGCGCTCGGCGCGGCGCTGCTGACGCTGTACGCGCTGGGGCCGGTCCTCGGCCCGCGGCCGACGGATCGCGGGCCGCACGGCGGGCTCGCCCGGTCCGGTTCCGCCCCGCTCCGGTATCCGTCGTTCCGAACCCCGTGGCCCTGGCCCTGGCCCTCATCGTCCCGAACCCCGTCGCCCCGGGAGCCGTCGCTCCCGGATGCGTCGTCGTCCCTCTCCCTGTCGCCCGCCGGGCGGACACCGCTCCTGGGCCGGTTCGGCGCGATCGTCGTGATCTGGGTGGTCCTGGTGCTGCTCGCGCCGAGCTTCGCCTGGTGCGCCGTCCCGCTGTTCTACACCGGACTGCGCACCCTGCCCGTGCGGGCGGCCCTGCTGCTCGTCGCGCTCCTGACGGCGTTCATCGTCGCCGCCCAACTGCGGCTCGCGGGCGGCTTCGATCCCTATCTGCTGCTGGCCCCGCCCGCCGTGGCCGCCATCGCCACGGCGGTCTTTCTGCACATGGAGCGGCAGGCCGCCCGGCAGCGCGCGCTGATCGACGACCTGATCCGTACCCGTGAGGAGCTGGCCGCCACCGAGCGGCGCGAGGGGACGCTCACCGAGCGACAGCGGCTGTCCATGGAGATCCACGACACCCTGGCGCAGGGGCTGTCCAGCCAGCAGATGCTGCTCCAGGCCGCCGACCGCACCTGGGCCGACGACTCGGAGACCGCGCGCCGCCACGTCCGTACGGCCGCCGAGATCGCCGCCCGCAACCTGGCCGAGGCACGCCGTTTTGTGCATGACCTGGCTCCGGCGGAGCTGGCGGGCGGTGTGCCACTGCACGAGGCGCTGCGGCTGCTCGCCACGCGCGAGCAGGACCCCGGACTGGAGGTCCGATTCCATCTCGACGGCGACCCGGCCCCGCTGCCGGACCGGGTGCAGTCCGCGCTGCTGCGCATCGCCCAGGGCGCGTTGGCCAACATCCGCGAGCACTCCGGCGCGGGGACCGCCGCCGTGACGCTGAGCTTCCTGGGCGATCAGGTGGTGCTCGACATTGCCGACGACGGACGGGGCTTCGACGCGGCCGCCGGCGTGCCTCGGCCGGTCGCCGAGACCCTCCCGGCCGGGGCAGTGCGCCACGTCGCGGGCCGGGGGCACGGTCTGCCCGCGATGCGCGCCCGTGCGGCCCAGCTCGGCGGCGCTCTCACCATCGAATCCGCGCCCGGCGAGGGCACCGTCCTGTCCGCCGCCGTCCCCCTGGAGACCGCCCCATGACCGCCTCCCCCTCGGACACCTGCCCGACGGCCCCGTCCGGCCCCGTCCGGATCCTGCTCTGCGACGACCACGCCGTGGTACGCGCGGGGCTGCGGGCCCTGCTCGGCAGCGCGCCCGGGATCGAGGTCGTCGGCGAGGCCGGTCACGGCGAGGAGGCGGTCACCATGGCCGCCGTCCTGCGGCCCGACGTCGTCCTGATGGACCTTCAGCTCGGTGCCGGGATCAACGGCATCGAGGCCACTCGCAGGATCGCCGCGGCCGGGCCCGGTGCCCCGCACGTCCTGGTGCTCACCACCTACGACACGGACGCCGACATCACCCGCGCCATCGAGGCCGGGGCCACCGGCTATCTGCTCAAGGCCGAGCGCCCCGAGGAGTTGTTCGCCGCGATCCGGGCCGCCGCCGCGGGCCGTACGGCGCTGTCCCCGCCGGTCGCCCACCGGGTCATGGCGCAGATGCGGCGGCCGCGCCCCACCCTCACCGACCGGGAGCTCGACATCCTCGGCCAGCTCGCCCGCGGGCTGGGCAACCGGGAGATCGCCCGTGCCCTGTTCATCAGCGACGCCACGGTCAAGACCCATCTGGGCCGGATCTACAGCAAGTTGGGAGTGGACACCCGCGCGGGCGCGGTGGCGGTCGCCAAGGAACAGCGGCTGCTGCCGTGACCCTGCGCCGGACGCGGGACAGGAGCATGTCGACGGCGGGCGGCCGCCGTACTTGCCCTTGGCCACTGCGACCTCGTGCCCACACCTGTCACCGCTGACCCGTGCGCTGAGGGCCCTGCTCCGGTGTGTCGGCGTCGGTGGACATAATTCGGGCCGTGGACCTGAGACCGGAGCTGCTGCCCCCGACGGTGAGCCAACAACACCTCGAGGAGCTGAGCTGCGAGATCGATCGGATCGCTGATCTGGTGGCGAGCCGTTCCACGGCCGCTGACGAGGCGATCCGGGCCTTCAACGCGAGGACGGGCCACGACTATGTGGCGCTCGACTTCGTCGAGAACTACGGCAGCAGGGATGTTGAGGAGTTCGCCAAGGAGGCCGCCAGACCCGCTCGGCCCCGGGTTGCGGAAATCTCGCGGGACGAACTCGTCGAGATCGTCCGCAGAGTCCTGATTGCGTCCCCGGAGAGCGACTACTACCTGCGGCTCCTCGAAATGAACGTGTCCCATCCCCGGGTCAGTGACCTGATCTTCCATCGCTCGGACGACTTCCAGGACCCATCTGCGGAGGAGATCGTCGATGAAGCCCTGAGGTACCAGCCGTTCGCGCTCTGAGGTGCGACGCGTCGGCCGGGCGGCACTGTGCCATCACGCCTGCCGGCAGTGCCTGCGCAGAGCCGCACCTCCACCGCCCGTTGCAGGGACCCGGGCAAAGACCTCGGCGGTCTGCGCCATGGACAACTCGTCACCGGCCAGATCGACCGACAGCGCGGCCGACCACGTTCCTGCCCGACTGACGGAGGTGGGCGCCGTCAGGACGCGGTCCGCTTCCTGGCCGCCTTCTTCGCCGGAGCCTTCTTGGCGGTCTTCTTGGCGGTCTTCTTGCTCGCCGCCTTCTTCTTGGACGGCATCGTGCGCACCTCACCCGTGCCGCCAGTCTCGCCGCGGGCCTCCTTGGCTGCCTTCACGCTGTCCTTCAGGGCGGCCATCAGGTCCACGACCTTTCCTTCGGGCCCGGCCGGAGCCACCATCTCCGGAGGCGCCACGCCTGCCGCCTTCGCCTCGATGACGGCTTCGACGGCTTCCCGGTACTGGTCGCGGTACTGGCTGACCTCCGCCCCGCCGATGGCGTCCATCAGGGTGATGGCTTCGTCGACCTCGGAGTCGGAGAGATCCACGTCCTTCGGGGCGAGCCCTTCGCTGGAGCGGATCTCGTCCGGCCAGTGGAGCGCCTGGAGGACGATGGCATCGCCGACAACGCGCAACGCGCCGAGCCGCTCACGGTTGTGCCAGGCGAACTTGGCGATGGCCACCTTGTCGCTGCGCTCAAGCGCTTCTCGCAGCAGCGTGTACGGCTTGGCCGCGACGGCTCCGTCGCCTTGCAGATAGTAGGGGCGTCCGAAGCGGATCGGGTCCAGGGAATCGGCGGGAACGAATGCCTGCACGTCGATCGCCTTCGCGGTCGGCAGCGGCAGCTGGTCGAGCTCCTCGTCCGCGATGGGCACGAGGTTGTCCTTGCTCTCCTCGTAGGCCCGGCCGATCTCGTCCTGGCTCAGGACCTTGTCGTCGAGCTCGCAGACCTTGCGGTACCGGATCCGCCCGCCGTCGGCGGTGTGGATCTGCCGGAAGGACACCGAGTGGTCCTCGGTGGCGGGCAGCACCTTGATCGGGATCGTGACGAGCCCGAACGACACGGCACCGGACCATACGGGGCGCATGGCTACCTCCACAGGCACCCCCCTGGGGGTGTCCAGCGTAGGTGAGGTCCGCACACCACGCTCCTGGTCACTCCGCACGGTATTCGAACGTAGGATCGAATGGTGAGTGTGGACGAGTGGCGGTCGAAAGCCGGGCCGTGGGCCAGGGCCGAGCTCCCGGACGGCCAGGAGCTGGACGTCATCGTCACCGCCCGTACCCGCACGGCCGACGGCGCCTGGTGGTTCGAGGCGGAGGCCATCCTCCCGGCCAGACACGAGCACGCCGACGGCAGCACCACGGTCATGGGCGCCCCCACCCCCATCAGCGTCCCCGCCGAGCGGATCACCCCGATCCCCGGCGAGAACTACAGTGGGCTGCCGACGGTCGGAGCGGTGGCGGGACGGCAGTGGGTCCTCGAAAAGCTCCACCAGTACAACGAGGAAGCCCCCTCCCGCCGTCTGCACCGCCGTGACTGCTGGCAGGCCCGGGACAGCCACACCCGCGTCACCACCGAGCAGGCAGTCGAGCTGTGCGCGGGCGAGGCGGACGTAGCGTTGTGCGACATCTGCCGTCCGGAGCGAGCCCTGCGGTGCTGATCCGCACGCTTTCCGCTGGATCACGCGGTGCTCGCCGCGTTCGCCGAGCTCGCGCGGACCGCCGACGCCGGGTTCCGGCGGGTACTCGCGTCCGACGGCCACCTCTTGCTCGCCTTCTTCGAGTCGGAGGGTGAGCCGGTTACGGCGTTCGACCACAAGGCGGCGACGGCCTGCCGGTGGCCGATCGAAGCCGCACGAGGAGGAACGGTTCCGCCGGGGTCATCTGCTGATGCGCAAAGGCACGTAGCTCAGGCAATCGCCTGAACTGAAGGGGACGTTCAACGGTGCCGGCATGTCGGCGCGGGCGCAAGAAACGGCTTGCTGTGGTCGTTCCCGGCGATGAGGATGGCGCCATGCCTGCGCTCACCGCTGCCGACGGGACCGAACTCGCCTATCACATCACCGGGGAAGGCAAGCCGCTGCTCTGCCTGCCCGGTGGACCGATGCGTGCCTCCGCCTACCTCGGAGACCTCGGTGGACTGTCGAAGCGACGGCAGTTGGTCATGCTCGACCTGCGGGGCACCGGCGACTCCCGCGTCCCCCGCGATCCGGCCACATACCGCTGTGACCGGCAGGTCGACGACGTCGAGGCCCTCCGGGACCACTTCGGGTGGGACAGCGTCGATGTTCTCGCGCACTCGGCGAGCGGCGATCTGGCCATCCTCTACGCGGCCCGCTACCCGCGGCGCATCCGCAGCCTCAGCTTGATCACAGCCCGCGCTCGCGCCCTCGGTGTCGACTTCACCGCGGAGCACCGGCGGGAGATCGTCGCGTTGCGCACGGCCGAGTCGTGGTTCGAGGCGGCCCGCGATGCCTATGAAGCCATCTGGTCCGGATCCCCCACCGACGCCGACTTCGACGCTGCCGCCCCGTTCTTCTACGGCCGTTGGGACGCCGCCGCCCAAGCGCATGCCGCAGCCGACGCCGAACAGACCAACGAGCCGGCAGCGGACGTCTACGCATCGCCGGGCGCCTTCGACCCCGCCGCGACCCGCGCCGCCATCGCCTGCTTGGCCGCGCCGGTGCTGGTCCTCGCCGGTGAACTGGACAGCGGCCCGCGACCCCATGTCGCCGCCGACATCGCGAAGTTGTTCCCCCGTGCCGAACTGGCGGTCCAAGCGGGCGCCGGCCACTTTCCGTGGCTTGACGACCCCGCCTGCTTCACCCGGACCGTCGCGACCTTCCTCACCCGGGGGTGTGTCCGGTCGATCACGTAGCTCGTCGTCCACGAGCCGTCGGCTGATCCATCTGCGGTACGGCCTCACGGGTGCCGCGCCGTGGGGGGCGGTGCCGACCGGGCATCGGGGCCCGTCAGCGCCCGGGTGCCGGTTCGGCGATGGTCAGCGGGCGGTACACCTAGACTTCCGGCATGGAAGAGACGTGGCTGGAACGGCTCGGTACCGGTAAATATCTGCTCGTCACCAGCTACCGCAAGGACGGTTCGGCTGTTGCCACCCCGGTCTGGGTGGTGTCCGACGGGGCGGCGCTGGGGGTATGGACGGCCGTCGACTCGTGGAAGGTGAAGCGGATCCGCAACCGCGGTGATGTGCTGGTGGGCCCCTGTGACATGCGGGGCAACCCCACGGGCGAACAGCGGCCGGCCGTCGCGGAGATCTGTGACGCGGCCACCACCGAGCGCTACCGCGGGCTCGTGGCACGCAAGTACGGTCTCCTGGGGCGCCTCACCCTCTTCGGCAGCAGGCTGCGGCGCGGCAAGGCGGGCACGGTCGGCATCCGTATCTCGGCGGCGCCCTGACGCACCCTCTCCGCCGCCGTGTGACCGGCGAGGGGGCTCCAGACGAACAGGGCCGGGATCCACCGGTCCCGGGGCGCCTCAGTTCGCCGGGCCGTGGATACGGCGGTGAGCCAGCGCCCACCACACCTCGGCCAGATCCGCCGGATCGCGCAGATTGGTCCCGGTGAGCTCCTCGAAGCGGCGCAGCCGGTTGCGCATCGTATTGGGGTGAACGTAGAGACTGCGTGCGGCCGCTTCCAGGCGCATGCCCTGGCGGAGGTAGGCGGCGGCCGCCTCCTCCAACTGGACGCCGTCCTCGCCCCGTTCGGCCAACGGCTCCAGTCGCAGCCGCACCAGTTGCTCACCCACCGCGGGCATCGCCACCACCGTGGCCCGCAACCCCAGCTCCTCTCGGGTGAAGACCCCGGCGAACCCGGAGTCGACCGCGGCGCGCAGCGCCTGGGTGGCGCGGGCGAATTCGGTGGCGAGAGCGGACCGGGCGGCCGGGGCGCCCAGGCCCACCACCAGGCCGTGGCACAGCCCGCTCGGACGTGCGGCCAGCAGCCCGGCCGCGTCCCCGTCCACCGTTGTCGCCAAGGGGCTGCCCACCGCGTCCCGCGCGAGCCAGGGACGCAGCAGGTCGAGGGCGCGGGACAGGGCCTCCTTCCCCGGGTCCGCGCCGGGGGCGGGCCGGACGGCACGGGCGGAGTCGCCGGGGCCGGTGAGGGGCAGACGTGCGCGGAAAGGGAGGCGCAGCGTGCTCCGGTCCCAGACGGCGTCCGCGTCCCCGTTGTCCGGGTCGTCCCAGCGCGCCTCACCGAGCAGCAGCGCACGGACCAGTGCGGCGTTCCGGCCCTCGGTCGGCACCTCCCGCCGGGCCGCGGCGTGACAGCTGCGGACGATGCGCAGTGTGGTGGCGTTCGTCCAGGCCCGCAGCGTCTCGGCGATCGGCAGCAGTTCCTCGGCGGTGGCGTTCCGGGCCGCCATCTCCTCACCGAAGCGCCGCCAGACGACGTCCGATCCGATGCGGTACGCCGAGATGATGTCCTCGACGGGCAACACCCGGGCCAGGGCGGCGACCTCGTCGAGATACCCGGCGGGCAGGTCGTAGGAGTGGCCGGGATCGCGCCCGCCGCGCCGCGGCGCACGGTGCTCCTCGACGGACCAACGCTGCACCACCGTCAGGCCGTTGCGCACCGCCGCCATCACCCCCGGCCGGACCCTGTCCGGCGACTGTGCCGCGTAGGAGGAGAGTTGGCCCCGGAGGGCGGCGATGACCTCGTCGGTGAGCGCGCCGATGCGGTCGTGCAGCGCGGTGACGGCCTCCGGCACCGTTGTGGAACCCCCCACCCGTCCCCTCCCGACTCGGTGTCTTTCTCCATGGCGAAAGTGATCATTCGCCGCCATGCTACGAGGAAGCCGCCCGAACCCCTACAGATGTTCGATCCTTGATAATTTCTGAGCTGTTATCAGGATCTGTCGTGGTGGGGTGCGCGGGCTTGCTGTTCCCCTCTCGGTCACCCCCAAGGAATCCCATGGCTGTTTCCTGGCGCCGTATCGCGGTGCCCGCCGCTGCGCTCGGCGTACTGGTCCCCGCCGCCCTCGGCGGCTACGCACTGCTCTCGGACTCCCCGGACTCCGGCACCTCCCCGGCCGGTACCCGAGCCGCGGGCTCCCCGAGCCCGGACACTGTACCGGGCACCGACGACGCGGCCCCCGGCGCGGACGGCGGTGCCGTCGTCGCCAAGCCCTCGGGCACGCCCACCGGTTCGGGCCGCTCGGTCGCGGTGAAGCTGTCGTCGTACGACGCTCCCGGCAAGAGGGCGGTACTCAAGACGTCCACCGGCAAGTCCGTACGCCCGGGCGATGTCATCGCCGCGGCGCCGAGCCGGAAGGCCCCGGCGGGCGCGCTGTTCAAGGTGCGCACCGTCTCCGGCTCCCAGGACGGCGAGACGCGGGTCACCACCGCGCCCGCCACCCTCTCGGAGCTGCTCGGCGACCAGAAGGTGAACCAGCGCGCGGCGTTGCGCGGCAGCGAACTCAGCGTCAAGCCGCTCTCCTCCGGCGTCACCGTGCGGAAGCCGTCCGACGGCGCAGAGTCCGGCGCGGACGGCGGTGGCGGTTCCGCGACGCCGTCGCAGGGGGCGAGCCCGGCACCGTCCGACGGGGCGAGCACTCCCGCGGGGACGGGCACTCCGGACGGCGCGTCGCCGACCCCGTCGGCCTCCGACTCCGGCGGTGCGCACACCCAGCTCGGCCACCGCGCGGCCGGCGCCACCCCGCGCGGTCCCCTGCCGTCGAGCGCGGCGAAGGGTCTGGGCGCCCTGCGGCTGGGCGTCGATGTGCCCCTGCCCAAGGGTGTGGAGGCGACGGGGAAATCTCCCGCCCGGCTGGCCGGTGACATCGCCTTCCGGCCCGAGCTGATCTTCCAGTACGACCGGCGTGGCGGGCACAGCCTGCTGCCGCAGCGCGCGGCCGTCGGCCTCGGCGGCTCCTACAGTTATGGCTGGCAGGTGCACGGCAAGGTGCGGCGCACCGCCGACACCGGACAGGTCGCGGTGCCGCTGGCGGCGGTCACCGGCCGCCACGTCTTCTGGATAGGCCCGGTGCCGGTCGTGGTCAGCACCGAGGTGACCTTCACCTATCGCTTCACCGCGGGCGGACGCATCGTGCTCGACGCGGACCAGCGCACCACCGGTTCGTTCGCCGTCGGCGCCCGGTACGACCGCGAGCACGGCTGGCAGCCGCTCCACGAGGCGCACCAGCAGACCAAGGGCGGCACACCCCAGGTCCGCGGCGCGGCCACCGCGACGGCCCGGGTCGGCGTACGCGCCCAGGTGTTCCTGTACGACACCGCGGGCGTGGGCGGGGATCTGTCCGTGCACCTCACCGGACGCGCGGCGGCGACCACCGGCGGCAGCGCCCCGGCGTGGGCGCTCAGCGCGGGCTACGACCTGAAGACCGAGCTGATGCTCCAGCTGAAGATCTTCGGCATCACCATCGCCGACCTGAGAACCACACCGTTCGCCCTGCACGACGAACGGAAGCTCTTCGGGCGCGGAAAGCTGCCCCCGGCCTGAACCGGCGGGGGCCGCACCCCGCCAGGCTGAAGGCGCCTGCCCGGTACGACCCGGTGCAGGCGCCTTCGCCGTCCCCACCCCGCGGAAAGGTCACCTCACGCGTACCGCACGGGCGGGGGCCGGACGGGCCATCGGAACGACTCCGGTCAGGGAGCCATCTCGTAGGCTCCGGCCAACGCCTCGACCCGCTCCCAGACGCGGGCCGAGCGGGCCTCGTCGACGACCGGGCGCCGGACCGCGCCCAGTGCCCAGCGCTGCTGCTCCGCCGTGGCGGAGTCCTTGCCGTGCAGTTCGACGGCGTAGGCGGAGAAGTCGCGTATGAAGACCGCGAACAGCTCGTCGAGGACGTTCTCCTCGATACCGGTCAGACGCCCCTGCTCCAGGATCAGCTGGCCGTACACCACCAGCGCGAACAACTGGCCGATGGCGAGGAGGAAGTCCAGGTCCTTGCCCTGCGCCTCATCGGGGGCGGCGGTCGTGACGAACTCGCACAGGGCGTCCGCCTGCTCCCGGAAACGGGCGACGTTGGGGATGTGGGCGTACGCGTCGTAGGCGGCACGCCAGTCGTGGAAGCGGATGGAGCCCAGGCCACGAGCCGGACCCTGCCGGAAGAGGAACGCGTCGTCGGCCACGTCCAGGCGGGTCGGCACGGGCTCGTACTCGGCCGGGGCCAGCAGGTGGTTGCCCATGAACTTCAGGATCAGGGCGAGGTTGACGTGGACGGTGCCCTCCAGCTTGGGCAGGCCCCGGATCTCGGTCGCGGCCTGCGAGAAGTAGGTGTCCTTCTCGAAGCCCTTCGCGGCGATGACGTCCCACATCAGGTCGATGACCTTCTCGCCCTCGGTGGTCACCTTCATCTTCGTCATCGGGTTGAAGAGGAGATAGCGGCGGTCGTCGGGCCCCGCGGTGCGGAAGTAGTCCACGGCCCGGTCGCTGAACAGCTTCATCCCGATCAGACGGACGTAAGCGTCGGCCAGTTCGCGCCGCACATGCGGGAAGGCGGTGACGGGGCGGCCGTAGAGGATGCGGTGGTGCGCGTGGGTGACGGCCTCGTACATCGCGTGCTCGCAGATGCCGACCGAGGCGGTGCAGAGGTTGAACTTGCCGACGTTGACGGTGTTGAGGGCGGCGTCGAAGGCGGCACGGCCGGTGTGCAGCACGTCATCGGGGCCGACGGGGTAGTTCTCGAGGCGGAACTCACTGACGTACTTCGAGGAGTCGACCACGTTCTTCACCAGGTGGTACGCCGGATGGCGGCTGTCGGCGGCGAAGAACACATAGCCGTCAGGACCCTCGACATCGGTGCGCCGGCCGAAGACGGAGACGAGCCCGGCGGCGTTGCCGTTGCCGATGTAGTACTTGGAGCCGCTGGCCAGGAAGCCACCGTCGCCGTCCGGCTCCAGCAGCATGTCGGTGGAGTAGATGTCGGCGCCGTGCGCCTTCTCGGACAGACCGAAGGCGAACACCTCGCCCTGGGAGAGGAGTTCGGCCGCGCGGGTGCGAGCGGTGGTGTTCTCGCTCTGCCAGACGGGGCCGAGTCCGAGGATGGTGACCTGCCAGGCGTACCAGTAGTCCAGCCCGTAGAAGCCGAAGATCTCGTTGAGGGCGGCTATCCGGGCGGTGTCCCAGCGCTTGTCCCGCTCCCCGGCGGCGGAGGCGGAAGCCGGGGTCAGGAAGGTCGCGAAGAGCCCTTCCTTGGCGGAGAACGCGAGGAAGTCCGCCAGCCACGCACGGGTGCGGTAGTCCTCGATCAGCCGGCGCTTGCCGCGGTCTTCGAACCAGTCGACGGTGGCGCGCAACAGCCTGCGGGTCTCGGGGTCGAAGTGCGCCGGGTCGTAGGTGCGCGGGTTGAACAGAGTTGCGTCGGCCACGGAAGGTCGCCTTTCCGGCTTGAAGGTTGCGGGGGTGGGTGGAGAGGTCGTGGGGTTGCGGCGGGCGGTGCGGCCCCGGCGGCGGGTGTCTCGGCTGCCCGGCGTTCAGCGCTCGGGACGGAGCTGGTGGAGCGTGGCGAGTACGTCGTCCAGCCAGGCGAGTGTCATCTGCTCGTAGGCGATGCCGCCGCGCAGGACGACGTGCTGGAGCGACTCTCCGGCGGTGAGTGTCGCGGGCGCGTCAGGACCGGTGAAGTCCCGTTGCTCACCCGCCAGATAGCGGGTGAGCCGGTCGCTGTGCGCCTGGCGGTACCGCTCGACCTCGCTGATCAGCGCGGCCGGATCGTCGAAGGCCGCACCGCGGATCTTCACGGCGAGGTCGTGCCGCACACTCTCGGGTTCGATCGGCTCGTGCAGCCACTGGGACAGGGCGGCCCGGCCGGGCTCGGCTACGGAGTACTCCTTCTTGTCCGGCCGGGCCTGCTGCGACACCTCGCGGGCCTCGATCCAGCCATCGCTCTCCATGCGCTTGAGGACGCGGTAGATCTGCTGATGGCTGGCGGTCCAGAAGTAACCGATGGACCGCTCGAACCGGCGGGCCAGCTCATAGCCGGAGCCCGCCTTCTCCAGCAGGGAAACGAGGATCGCGTGTTCGAGCGCCATGCCTCGATGCTGCTATGCAACTCGTTGCATAGCAAGAACACCGCTCGGAATGAGGCGTGGTTCACCTTCGCGGCACGACGGAAAACGGACCGGGCCCCGGACCGTTGCGTCGTTGCGGTCCGGGGCCCGGCGGAAACGCCGTCGACTCAGCCAGGGGCGGCAGCCGCGCGCATCATGACGCAGTCGAACTCCACCACCCGGCCCGTGGTCTCCTCGCGGGTCACCGGATACATGCCCGTGATCTCGAACCCGCTGTCCTCGTACACGGCGATGGCCTCGTTCATCTGCGGGCTCCCCTCGTAGAGCCGCAGCACCGCCACCTCCGACTGCATCCCCACGAAGTCGCCGATCCGGTCCCCGGCGCCCGCGAACACCTCCAGGTCGTACCCCTGGGTGTCCATCTTGAGATAGGGCCGGGGCTCGGTCAGACCGGCCAGCGCCTGGTCCATCACACCGTCCAGCCTGCGGATCTCGATCTCCTCGGTGCGTGTTCTCGCGAACCGCCGATAGCGGTCCTTGCCGTAATCGCTGGGCGGAAGCAGCGAGTTCATGGTGCTCCAGTCCGCATGGATGGTTGCCGTGGCATCCTCGCGTCCGAGGCCGAAGGGATACACCCACCATTCCGGATCAGCCTCCGCGGCCTGCTGCAACGTGGCGAACGTGTCCTTGGTGGGCTCGAAGGAAACGATTCTGCCGGAGTAACCGAGCCGACGCAGGCGCTTCGCGTACTGACCGGCATTGGCACCGACGTCGAAGACGCAGTTCACACCGTATTTCTCCAGCAGTCCGGCCACATGGTGAGTGCACAGATACGAGGCCGCCGCCAGCTGGAGCGAGCGTTCATCCGCGGAACCACCCTCGTCGACAAGGAGCTGAGCCCCGGTGTCACCGAGCGGAACATGTGTCCATTTTCCGGACGGATCGCCACGGCCGCGGGCGACCACCCACATGCCCCCGCGCATCCGCGCCACCGTGTACCGGCCGCTGCCGCGGGTCACCAGATCGGCCTCCCGGCCCACGGGAACGCGCGCGCGTTCACCCCGCCGGGACAGCACGGCCGTACCCGAGCCGAGATCGAGCACATGCACCCCGAGCCGGGGAAGCATATGAAGCAGTCTTCTGTAAAGAGTCCTCATTCAGACAGCCTCGCAGGTATCAGCCGTCTCAGAGCCCCACTTGCAGCCAATTGGCGCACATCCGCAACGCCGCCCTCTCCTCACCCGCCCCGGCGGCGCCGCACCGCACGACACCAGCGGGCGGGCCCGGTGACCGAGCCCGCCCGCAATGCCCCGTTCTGCTACTCAATGATGGTCAGTGGCCCATGCTCAGCGTGTGCCTCAGTACACCCGGTCCTCCTGGTCCGGAACGACGGAGCCGTCGGGGCGCCGCAGCGGACCCTCGACACCATCGGTGTTCATATGCCCCTTGGTGGCGCAGGGGTAGGGGGTCTTCTGACGCGCCTTCGGCTCGATGAACATGGGGTTCACGACCCACCGCCGGTCGGCGTTGTCGTAGGCGCGGCACATGAGTTCGGTCTTGTTGCGGTTGATGGCCAGATGCCCGGCCGTGGCGTCATTGACGAAGGTGACATCGGTTTCCGCGTCGCCCGCGCCGAAGGCGATGCGGTGCGCGGGGTCCTGCTTCCGCCATGCCTCGGCGCCCTTGATGCCGTAGATGCTCTTGTTGATCCAGCAGCGTTTGCCATCCATGTACGTCAGCGCGTCACCGCCGGTGTTGTCCGCGACGTCGCCGCACCCCTGCACACCGGTGGTGAGCTTGCCGTCCTTGACAACATTGCGGATGCCGACGACACGGTCGTCCGGGAATCCCGCGCCCGGGGCCCAGGCCCGGACGATCGGCTCGGCGGAGGCGGACACCACCCAGACGTCGAATCCGGCTTTCCGGAGGGTGCGGATGAGGTCGAGCTGCTGCTCGTAGTAGCGCACATAACCGGCCCAGCTGTGTGTGCCGACCGTCTGCTCCGTGCCGATCGGTGCGGCGAGGTTCTCGGCGCGCGCCTTACGGGCGAAGGCGGTGAGCTGCTCGGGAGTGTGCCCGGCGAAGAGCTGGGTGATCCAGACGTACGAGGGAACGGTCCTGCGGTGATTCCACACCCCGCTGAAGGCGGTGTCCCCGGCCGATGTCTTCTCGTCCGCGTAGATGTCGAGGATCTCGTCGGTGCAGTCGGTGTCCGTCGAGGTCGGCAGCGGCCGGCCCGCCGGTACGGAGGTGCCGCAGGCGCGGGTGAGCGCGCGGTGGGCGGCGTCGGTCATCCACTTGTTGGTGGCGCGCCAGCTGGTGGGCTGGAGGATCTTGTCGTGCTTGAGCATCCACGCGAGCGTGGCGTCGGAGATGTCGTTCTTGACGACGGTGTTGTCCCAGTCGAACGCGGCCACGGGCCTCGGGGAACCGGCGCGGGAGCCCTGGCCGCAGATGCCACGTTCGTCGATCATGCGCTGGAGTCTGGCGCGGTTGTTGCCGTACCACGGCAGATCCTTGCTGAGCTGCGGGCACTCGGTACGCGACGTCCGGGAGGCCGACGTATCACGGGCGGTGGCGGTCATCGGGGCGCTGAGGGTCGCGGCAAGCGCGAATGCCAGACACGTCATCGTCGGCCTGAGAGCCTGCTGACGGAGCATGGGGCCTCCTGAGGGTACGAGCGCGTGCGTCGCCGAAGACAGCGGACCATCGTTTCGGCGTGGATCATGGACTGTACCGAGTCGGGGGATTCCACAGAAGTGGATCCACACAGGACAGTGATCCGGGGCGCTGACTCCGGATACGGCCGGAGACCACGCTCAAGAGATCATGGCTCCGGCCACCCGGATTGCGCCGACGCCGCGGGCGTCGGGGCCGGTTCAGCGGCGGATAGCGGGTTCGGCCGCGCTCTCCGGCCGGACGCCGTGCTCGCCCTGAGCTCGATGGCCACGGGAGTCGCCATCGCCACCGCGTTCGTCACGCTCACCGTCACGGCCCATCGGCCCGTCGGCGCGCCACCCGTCGTCGCTCGCGAGTTGCCCGGCTTCGCTCTCCTCGACGCCGTCCTGGAGCGCCTGCCCGCGCAGCAGGAACCACGCCCCGACCGCCGTCGCGAGCAGCACCACCGCACCCACACCGCAGGCGATCCGCAGACCGTCCACGAAGGACTCCTGCGCCGAGGCCAGGAGCGCGGAGGCGAGGCCGGACGGCAGATCGGCGGCCGATTCCGCCGCGCCGCCCAGCGACTCGTGGGCCGCGGCGGCCACATCCGCCGGTACGCCCGAGGGCGTGTCGAAGCCGCGGTAGACACCGGTGACCACGGAGCCGAGGAGGGCGATACCGAGCGCCGCGCCGAGCTCGTAGGCCGTCTCGGAAACGGCGGACGCGGCGCCCGCCTGCTCCTTGGGGACGCTGGAGAGGATCACATCCGCGGTGACCGTGAACGAGAAGCCCGCGCCGACACCGACCACCAGCAACACCGCGCCGAGCACCGGGAAACCGGTGTGCGCGTCCAGGAAGACCAGCGCGGCGAGTGCCACGCCGATGGCCGCGAGCCCTCCGGCCACGATCACGCGGACGGAATAGCGCCGGGCCGCCGCACCCGCGACCAGCCCCGCCACCACGGCGCCGATGGCCGCGGGCAGTTCGGCGAGTCCCGCCTGAAGCGGTGTCCGCCCCTGGACCAGTTGCAGAAACTGCGACAGGAAGAAGACCAGACCGGACAGGCCCAGGATGGTGAGCAGGTCCGCCAGGACCGCGCCGGAGAAGCCGCGGTGCTGGAACAGCCGCATGTCCAGCAGCGGTGTCCGCAGAGTGAGTTGGCGCCTGACGAACACCAGCAGCGACAGGACACCGGCGATACCGGCCGCGATCGCCACCCCTCCGGTGTTGTGCGAGGCCAGCTCCTTGACGCAGTAGACGACACCGATCATGCCGACGAGGGACAGGCCCACACTGGGCAGATCCCAGGGACCGGGGTCGGGGTTCTTCGACTCCGGCAGCAGTCTGACGCCGACGAGGACGAGGACGGCCATCACGGGCAGGTTGATGAGGAACACCGATCCCCACCAGAAGTGCTCCAGCAGGAATCCGCCGACGACCGGTCCGACCGCCGCACCCGCCGATGCCGCGGCGCCCCAGATGCCGATGGCGACACTGCGCTCCTTCGGATCGGGGAAGAGGTTACGGATGAGGGCGAGGGTCGACGGCATCAGTGTCGCGCCCGCGACTCCGAGCAGCGCGCGAGTCGCGATCAGCATCTCGGGCGAGGTGGCATACGCGGCCAGCACCGACAGCCCGCCGAAGGCGGTGGCGCCGACGAGGAGCAGTTTCTTGCGGCCGATGCGGTCACCGAGACTGCCCATGGACACCAGCAGGCCGGCGATGACGAACGAGTAGACATCGCCTATCCACAGCAGCTGGTTGCCGGTCGGCTCCAGGTCCTCGCTGAGGTACGGCGTGGCCAGGCCGAGGACGGTCGCGTCGACGGCCACCAGCAACACGGCCAGGATGAGCACCGACAGGGCGAGCCAGCGCCCCGGTATCCCCTCGGCCGAGCCGGGCCGCGGCGCGGTGCGGCCCGGACCGGTCAGGCGCTCGGGGGTCTTGCCGTTCACTTCTCCACACTCCGAATCATCCCTCCGAGCAGCAGCTCGGAGACCATGTAACCCGCGTCCTTGGACGCGATCCTGCCCTCCTGGGCACTCCAGGCCGAGGCGGCGATGAGGGAGTACAGCGCCTCGGTCAGCCAGGCCGGTGTCAGGTCCAGCCGGATCAGCCCCTGCTCCTGGCCCCGCCGGAACAGCGCACCCACCTGTTCGTCGATGCGCTCCCAGCCCTCGTTCATGGCGTCGGACTCGAACAGCTGGTTCTCGCCGTAGAGGAAGGCCAGGAAGCCCGACACCGGCAGTGCCTCGGTGACCAGCCGACGCACCGCGTCCACGGGGTCCCCCTCGTCGATCCGCGCAGCCGCGAGCCGTTCCTCGACGAGCTGAACGCCGAGCACGCCGAGCGCCTGGACGAGCGCGTCCCGTCCGGCGAAGTGCCGGTGCAGGGTGGCACGGCTGATTCCGGCGGACTTGGCGATCTCGTCCATGGACGCCGTGGCCTTGCGGGCGAGCAGATCCGCGGCGGCACGCAGGACGTGTTCACGATCAACAGACATGAGACAAGAGTAACCCATGTGAGACGTGAATGTCTCACGCGATACGTTCATGGGTCATCACAGAGGGTGGGTGTGCGTTTCACGCTCTGCTGGGCCGCACCGCTCGTATCCTGACTCCGGCATGCTCAGGCCCAAGGGGGGACCGTTGGAACGCGGGGAGTTGATCGCAGGCCGGTACGAGCTGATCAAACGGCTCGGCCGTGGGGGTATGGGCGAGGTGTGGGCCGGAAGGGACCGCAGTCTGCGCCGCGATGTCGCGGTCAAGCTGCTCGCCCTCCACGATGTCCCTGACCCGCAGCTCGCCCTGCGGTTCGAGCGCGAGGCGGTGGCTGCCGCGCAGGTCAACCACCCCAACGCGGTCGCACTGTACGACCGCGGCGTTCATGAGGACGCGCTGTTCCTGATCATGGAGAAGGTCGAGGGCGCAACGCTCGCCGAGCACATCCGTGATGAGAGTCCCCTGTCCCCCGGCCGAGCGCTGGAGATCGCCCATGGGATCTGCGCGGCACTGGTCGCCGCGCATCTGGCCGGTGTCATCCACTACGACATCAAGCCGCACAACGTGATGATCACTCCCGACGGGCAGGTGAAGGTCGTCGACTTCGGTATCGCCGGGTTCATCCAGACCATGGTCACCGTGGCCGGTTCCTCCCAACTGACCCCTGCCGGCACCCCTGAATACGGTGCGCCCGAGCAGTTCCTCACCGAACGCGGCGATGAGCGTTCGGACCTGTACGCGTTCGGCGGGGTGCTGTTCGCCATGCTCACCGGGCGGCCGCCCTTCACCGGGCACAACGCCCTGGCGATCGTGCGCCGCAAACTGGACGAGGACGCGCCCCCACTTGCCTCGCTCCGCCCGGACGTGCCGCCCGCGCTGATGGCTCTGGTCGCCGAACTCCTGGCTCGTGAGCCTCGGCACCGCCCCGAGTCGGCACGAGTGGTCCTCGAACGCATCGGCCGCCTCCGGACCGCCCTCGCCACCGGTGACCGGACCACGGAGTTCGGTCCGGCCGAGGCCCGCAAGGTGCTGCTGGCCAGGACGGCCGGAGCGATGAGGGCGGTGCTCGCCAACGCGGATGTCATCGCGAGGTCGCCACGCAGGGACATCCTCCGGTCCGAGCGGCCGCCCGGGCAGACATCACCTCGGACGCGGCGTCTGCCCAGCTCGGCTCCACCGTTCCAGGGAACCTGGACAGGTGCGGAGCCGCTGTCCACCTACACGGCCAGATCGAAGCCACTCCGGTTCTGGTGCTTGACGGTGGGCTTGTCGCTCGTGGCGGCATGGCTCATCGACTACCCGTTCCGTACGGGGCACTTGAACTCGGATTCCGACTTCAACCAGAGCAACTGGACCGGTTTTCTCATCCTCGGTGGCATCGTCGCTTGTGCCGCGTTCATCACGTTCGTGACGGCACTCACCTACTCCCTCCACGACGTGGCGCACGCACGCCGGCGCAAGAAGAGAGCTCAGTGGGCGCTGCACGTCGGCCCCCATGGCATCGTGACCCACAGCGTCGCGGGACGGCACGAGTTTCCCTGGGACCGGATCAAGAGGGTCGCCATCGAAGAGATCCCGGGCGCACTGCCCTATCAGTTCACCGGAGTTCATATCGACTTCGCGTCCGGCGCCAGGCGGCCGACGACGATGCGACCGGCAGGATGGATCTACGCCGAGCCGAACACGATCAGCGCCCGCGCGAACGGGAGGACCCCCATCTGTGTCCTCGGACCGATGACGGAGCGGCAGCGGACCGACCTGATGGAAGCTCTCTCCGAGTACGGCGGCGAGCGGTGGGTGCCGTCGGCCTCCTTCGCTTCCCTGCCCATCGACCTGTGAGCAGCATGGCACGAAACGCGATGGATCACGCACGGGACGCGTCGTGCCCCGGCGGCCACTTCCCGGTGCGGGCGAAGCGCTCGAGGTCGGCCTCGTACGGCGCGGGATCGAGACCTTGTGCGTGAACCCACTCCGCACTGAGGTGAGTGGTCCGGTAGGGCTCGGCGCTGTCGCCGACGAGGGTGATGACACTGCCCTGTATTCCCGCCGCGCGCATACGCGCCACCAAGTGGCAGACACCCCACAGATGGGTACCGGTCGCCGGTCCGGCCTTGACGTCGGCCACGGTGTGCAGCCAGCGCATCGCCGCGATGGACGCCGCGTCCGGCACCGGGATGACCAGGTCGATCACGTCCGGTGTGAATCCGGGTTCGACGCGAGGACGGCCGATGCCGGGGATACGCGAGGGCATCCCGGTGGTGTAGTCATCGCATTCGCTCGTCCACGCGGGGAAATAGGCGGAGTGCTCCGGATCCACCACGGCCAGCCGGGTCGCATGGCTGTGCCGCCGCAGGTGCCGCCCGATCGTCGCCGATGTGGCGCCCGTTCCGGCGCCGGTCACGATCCACTCCGGGACCGGGTGCGGTTGTCCTCGCATCTGACCGAAGATCTCGTCGGCGATCGTCGGTCCGCCGCAGTCGGCCACCGCTCGTTCCGCGTCGGCGAAGTGGTCCAGGACGTAGCCACGATGGCGCTCGGCCAACGTACGGGCTTCCTCCTGCACCGCGGCCGGTGGCCGCTCCCCCACCTGCCACCGCCCGCCCTCACGCTCGATCCGGTCCAGGAGAGGGGTCGGCGTTTTCGTCGGCACGACGGCCGTGAAGGGCAGGCCCAGCAGCTTCGCGAAGCGGGCGCCGACAGCCGCGACCGCCCCGCCCGTCGCCGCGAACACCGGTGTGTTCTCGCTGACTTCTCCGCCGGCGACCGCCTTGCAGAACATGGCACGTACCAAGCGGTACTTCATGCTGCCGGAAGGGAGTGCCGACTCGTCCTTGAGGTAGATGTCGATCCCGTCGAGCGCGGGCATGTGAAGCGGGCGCAGCGGAGTGGGCGTGATACGTGCGCCGTCTGCCTGTATGCGCCGGAGCGCATCCGCTGCCCACACACGGGGATCAACCGCACTCATAAGCCGGACCCTACCGGACGAGCCGCGTGCTGCCCGAGGGTTGTGCCGTCCGCCCGGCAGCGCCGGTGCGGCCGTCACCCGCTCTCGATGAGACCGAGTACCTCCACGGTCGGCCGGACGTCGCCGAACGACCGATAGACGATGTGCCGGCTGTGGACGGGTGCCTCGGTGTTCTCCATGGCGGTTCCCTTCCTCAGCCGTGACGGGATGTCCCGGCTGCCGACCGGGGTTCCGCTGCTGTGTTGCTCCCCCGTCGGCAGGCGGTCCATCCCAGCTGCGTTCAGATCCGGCACCTCACTCCCCACAGGCCAAACCACCCCATAGGGCATTGCCGGCCAACGCGGCCACAGCGGCGCCGTCCCTCGGCATGGCGCCCCCTCAGCAGCACTGCATGGTCAGGAGGGCCTGGTCGAAGCGGTTCGCCGCGAGATGCTCGGAACGGATCAGCCAGTACAGCACGCCGCAGTCGCCCCACGACATTCCGGCGTCACCGTCGCTGTCGAACTGGGCGAGCAGCGTCCAGCGTGCGGCCTCGGCCACGATCTGCGGGTCGTCCCGGCGCAGTCGGCCGCCCAGGACGCCCTGCGCCACCTCCACCTCGACGGCGCCCTGGATGCTCTGCGGGTGGCCGAGAGCCTGGTGCCCGTTGTGCTGCTCATGCGGTTCCAGGGCCTGGCTGAACGGGCCGCTGGTGGCCGGGTGTTGGTACTGGTCCTGCCAGCGTGCGAAGCCGAAGGCGGAGGCCGACGCGGGAGAGTCGCTGCCCGGGATGCTCGGGACCGTCACAGCGGTGAGAGGCACGACGGCATAGGGTTCCACATCCTCGGGAGCCGGGCGTTCGAGTGCCGACGGCTCCTCGGGCGGCAGATGCAGCACACGCGCACCGGCCCAGGTGTCGCGGTCGCCGGCGTCGACGACCCGGCCCTCCTCCTCGTCGAAACCGGTGAAGAAGGCGAGCCGGCCATCGGTGGCCAGGGGGAGTTCGCAGCCTTGTGCGGCGGCGACGGCGCGCAGGGCAGCGCAGTCGAGCATCGCCACGAAGGACAACGCACATCGCTCCTCCTCCCACACGGGCCACGCCACGTCCTCGGGCAGCCGGGGAAGTCCGCCGAGCTGCCCGACGACAGGCTCATCGGCCTCGGCCCTGCGCAGCCGGACACCCGGCCGGAGCAGGCCCGTCCAGCGCTCGGCGTCCTGCGGGGACAGGTGAGTGCGGGCGAGCGAGCGCAGGGTGTCGAACGGGGTTGCCGGGCGCGAGGTCGTCGTCATGTGAGCCATCTTGGCCGTCGCCACTGACAACCCGACGGCCGGGGCTCGGGCTGTGGCCGATCGCCGCCACCGCCGCGCGGCTCCTGCTGAGCGACCCACGCGGCGCCCGCCAAGGGCTCACTTCCCGAGGGGCTGGGTGAAGCGCAACAGGTTGCCGGCGGGGTCACGGAACGCGCAGTCGCGGACGCCGTAGTGCTGGTCCATGGGCTCCTGGAGCACCTCGCCGCCCGCGGCGCTGATGCGCTCGAAGGTGGCGTCGCAGTCGTCCGTCGCGAAGATGACGCCGCGCAGCAGACCCTTGGCCATCAACTCCGCCATGGCCTGTTTGTCGGCGGGCGAGGTGTTCGGGTCCGCGGCGGGCGGCTCCAGGACGATGTTCACGTCCGGCTGCGAGGGCGCCCCGACGGTCACCCAGCGCATCCCCTCGAACCCGACGTCATTGCGTACCTCGAGGCCGAGTACATCGCGGTAGAAGGCGATCGCCTTGTCGTGGTCGTCGACGGCGATGAAGCATTGGGAAAGCTTGATGTCCATGCCGTTCACGCTACGGCCGAGCGGTCTTGCTCGCTTCTCCATTCCTGACCGGTCGCGTGTGAATCTTGGCCATGCATGCCGGGATGCCAGCGCCGTGATCATGACTCCTGGCCCGGTAGGCGCTCGGGCTCTCGCCGACCAGTTGGGTGAAGCGCGAACTGAACGAGCCCAGCGACGTACAGCCGACCGCGAAGCAGACCTCGGTCACCGAGAGGTCGCCGCGCCGCAGCAGCGCCTTGGCCCGCTCGATGCGGCGGGTCATCAGGTAGCTGTACGGCGTCTCGCCGAACGCGGCGCGGAAGCTGCGGGAGAAGTGGCCCGCCGACATCAGGGCGTCACGCGCCAGCGCCGGGACGTCCAGCGGCTCGGCATAGTCACGGTCCATCCGGTCGCGGGCCCGCCGCAGCCGGACGAGGTCGTCAAGGTTCTGCCGTCTCACCCGAGCAGTTTCCCACAGCGGGCGAGGCCGCCGCCGTGGATCCGCGGCACCGCCGACGCCCCATGGCCGTGCGGTGTCCGGACCGGTCAGGAATGGAGAAGCGCCGGTCACGCATCCATGGCTAGCGTCCTCGCCATGGACATCACCATTCACTGGACCTTCCTCCCGCATGACGACCCGGACGCCTCCCTGGCCTTCTATCGCGACACCCTCGGCTTCGAGGTCCGCAACGACGTCGGATCCGGCGGGATGCGCTGGATCACGGTCGGCCCCGCGGATCAGCCGGGCACGTCCATCGTCCTCGAGCCACCGGCCGTCGGCCCCGGCATCACCGACGACGAGCGCCACACCATCGCCGAGATGATGGCCAAGGGCAGCTACGCCCGTATCACGCTGGCCACCGCTGATCTCGACGGCGTCTTCGCGCGGCTGCGGGCCGGCGGCGCCGAGGTCGTCCAGGAGCCGACCGAGCAGCCGTACGGCGTTCGCGACTGCGCCTTCCGCGATCCCGCGGGCAACATGATCCGTTTCAACGAGCGGCACTGAACCGCGTTCGTCCCGCACACCGGCCTGCTGGGTTCCACATCTCCCCCATCGCGCCCCGATCAGGTAGAAAAGCGATCGGTTGCCGCGACCGTGCCGACGCAGGACAACCGGACATACTGCTCGAGGCTGGTCAGACGCAGCCAGGCGACGCCGACGGAGACCGCCTCAGGCGGCCCCGTCCGACACATGGAGACACGATGAGCATGACCACGAGGACGGACCCGCAGTCGCCTGCGCCGCACGCTGCCGACAGCCACGATCTGATCCGCGTGCACGGTGCACGCGAAAACAACCTCAAGGACGTCAGCATCGAGATCCCGAAGCGCCGGCTGACGGTGTTCACCGGTGTCTCCGGCTCGGGCAAGAGCTCGCTGGTGTTCGACACCATCGCCGCGGAGTCGCAGCGGCTGATCAACGAGACCTACAGCGCGTTCGTGCAGGGCTTCATGCCGACGCTGGCGCGGCCCGAGGTCGATGTCCTCGACGGCCTGACGACCGCGATCACCGTCGATCAGCAGCGGATGGGGGGCGACCCCCGCTCCACGGTCGGCACCGCCACCGACGCCAACGCGATGCTGCGCATCCTCTTCAGCCGGCTGGGGAAGCCGCACATCGGTCCGCCCAGCGCGTTCGCCTTCAACGTCCCCTCGGTCCGGGCGAGCGGCGCGATCACCGTCGAGCGCGGTGACCGCAAGACCGAGAAGGCGACCTTCACCCGCACCGGCGGTATGTGTCCGCGCTGCGAGGGCCGGGGCACGGTCACCGATCTCGACCTCACCCAGCTCTACGACGACTCCAAGTCGCTCACCGAGGGCGCGATCGACGTCCCCGGCTACAAGACGGGCGGCTGGAACTACCGGCTCTACAGCGAGTCGGGCTTCTACGACCCGGACAGGCCGATCCGCACGTACACCAAGAGGGAGCTGCACGACTTCCTCCACCGCGAGCCGACCAGGATGAAGATCGCGGGCATCAACATGACCTACGAGGGGTTGATCCCGCGGATCCAGAAGTCGATGCTCTCCAAGGACCGGGAGGCGATGCAGCCGCACATCCGGGAGTTCGTGGACCGGGCGGTCACCTTCACCACCTGCCCGGAGTGTGAGGGCACCCGGCTCAGCGAGGGGGCCCGGTCGTCGACGTTCAAGGGAATCAACATCGCCGACGCCTGCGCGATGCAGATCAGCGATCTGGCCGCATGGGTCCGCGGCCTCGCCGAGCCGTCGGTGGCGCCGCTGCTCACGACGTTGCGGCAGACGCTCGAGTCGTTCGTGGAGATCGGGCTCGGCTACCTCTCACTCGACCGGCCGTCGGGCACGCTGTCGGGCGGTGAGGCGCAGCGCGTCAAGATGATCCGCCACCTCGGCTCCTCGCTCACCGACGTCACCTACATCTTCGACGAGCCCACCACGGGCCTGCACCCCCATGACATCCAGCGGATGAACAACCTGCTGCTGCGGTTGCGGGACAAGGGCAACACGGTGCTCGTCGTGGAGCACAAGCCGGAGACGATCATGATCGCCGACCATGTCGTCGACCTCGGCCCGGGCGCTGGCACGGCGGGCGGCACCGTCTGCTTCGAGGGCACCGTCGAGGAGCTGCGGGCCGGTGGCACCATCACCGGCCGCCATTTCGACGACCGGGCCGCTCTCAAGGAGGCGGTGCGGAAGCCCACCGGCACACTGGAAATCCGTGGCGCGACGGCGCACAACCTGCGCGAGGTCGACGTCGACATCCCGCTCGGGGTGCTGGTCGTCGTCACCGGCGTCGCCGGCTCCGGCAAGAGCTCACTCGTGCACGGATCGATCCCCGCCGGCGCGGGTGTGGTGTCGGTCGACCAGGGCGCGATCCGCGGCTCGCGACGGAGCAACCCGGCAACGTACACCGGGCTGCTCGAGCCGATACGCAAGGCGTTCGCGAAGGCCAACGGTGTGAAGCCGGCGCTGTTCAGTGCCAACTCCGAGGGCGCCTGCCCCGACTGCAAGGGCGCCGGGGTCATCTACACCGACCTGGCGATGATGGCCGGTGTCGCCACCACCTGCGAGGAGTGCGAGGGGAAGCGGTACCAGGCGTCGGTGCTCGACCACCACCTCGGTGGCCGCGACATCAGCGAAGTGCTGGCGATGTCGGTGGCCGAGGCCGAGGAGTTCTTCGCCGCCGGTGAGGCGCGCACACCCGCGGCTCACCGGATCCTGGGGCGGCTGGCCGACGTCGGGCTCGGCTACCTCAGCCTCGGCCAACCGCTCACCACGCTGTCCGGCGGCGAGCGGCAACGCCTCAAGCTGGCCACCCACATGGCCGAGAAGGGCGGCGTCTACGTCCTCGACGAGCCGACGACCGGCCTGCATCTCGCCGACGTCGAGCAGTTGCTCGGTCTGCTCGACCGGCTCGTCGACTCCGGTAAGTCGGTCATCGTCGTGGAGCACCATCAGGCGGTCATGGCGCACGCCGACTGGATCATCGACCTCGGCCCCGGCGCCGGCCACGACGGCGGCCGGATCGTCTTCGAGGGCACACCCGCCGACCTCGTCACCGCCCGCTCCACCCTCACCGCCGAGCACCTCGCGGCCTACGTCGGCGCCTGACGACTGCGCGCCCGCATCGTGTTCACCGGTGCGCCTACGTCTCGTCCAGCGCGGTGGCGGATGTGTCGACAACCAGGGCCTGCTCGGGCCGGACCGCAGCGCCGACCGTGTGCATGTGCCGCAGCCCCTGTCGATAGGAGTCGAGCAGCCCCGTCTCGGCGTACGGCAGCCCCAGGAGCCCGCAGTGCTGTCGCACCAGCGGCTGCGCGAGCCTGAGGTGGGGCCTGGGCATGTTCGGGAAGAGGTGGTGCTCGATCTGGTAGTTCAGCCCGCCGAGCAGCCAGTCCGTGACCGCACCGCCGCGCACGTTGCGCGAGGTCAGGACCTGTCGGCGCAGATGGCCCCAGCGGCGTTCATCCGCCGGGTCGGGCATCTCCATGCCCTTGTGGTTGGGGGCGAAGGCCATACCCAGATGGAGCCCGAAGAGCGCCTGGTGGAGCAGGGCGAACGCGATGGCCTTGCCCACCGGCAGCCAGGTGAGCAGCAGGGCTGTGTAGCCGATCGCGTGCAGCGCCAGGAGGACGCCTTCGACGGCCCGTTCGCGAACGGGCTGCCGCCGCAGGTCCCGGATACTGCTCACCTTCAGCGCGATGCCCTCGAGGAGCAGCATCGGGAAGAACAGCCGGGCCTGATGGCGGGTCACCCAGCGGGCAGAGCCACGGCGTTCAGCGGCTTGCTCCGCGGTCCATACGAGTGCGCCGACCCCGACGTCGGGGTCTTTCTCGATGTGGTTGGGGTTGGCGTGGTGGCGGTTGTGCTTGTCGTTCCACCAGGCGTAGCTCATCCCCAGGAGCAGATTGCCGTGGAGGAGCCCGAGGACCCGGTTGGCTCGGCGGCCGACGGCGATCTGGGCGTGTCCGGCGTCGTGGCCGACGAAGGCGGTGCGGGCGGACAACACCGCGAGCGGCGGGGCGAGCAGCAGCGACCACCAGGTGTTCCCGGCGAGGGCGATTGCCGTCACCACGGCGGCCAGCGCGAGGAGGTTCCCGGTGATCATCCGGGTGTACCACCCCCTGCGGCGCTCCAGCAGCCCCTGCCTCCTGACCTCCCTCAGGAGGGGAGCGAACTCGCTCCCCGGCAGCGCGGTGCCGCGGGCGAGTGCGCGGGGCTCGGACGGCACGGTGGCCTGAGACATGAAGGACTCCGGTCCTGAATCGGTCACAACGTTCTGACCTGCAAGAACGTACGGACCGACGACCGGTCGGCGCTATGGCGGCACCACCCGGACCGCATGGGGGCCAGCCCCGGGTTCCACAGGGGGGCTGGCTACACCTCTCCCCCTCCTGGCACCCCGAACGCGATATGGCCGCGGTCAGGAGGGGGCCGGGCCCGTGCTGGCGCGGATCACCAGCTCGGGGTCGAACAGCAGCTCACCGGTGGGCACATCGCGATTGCTGACCAGGGCCAGCACCGTACGGCCGACTTCCAGCGCGAGCCGGTCGGCGGGCTGACGCACCGTGGTGAGCGGAGGATCCACAAACTCGGTGATCATCGTCCCGTCATAGCCCACCACCGAGATGTCCCCGGGCACCGAGCGACCCTGGCGTCGCACCCCGCGGATGGCGCCGAGCGCCATGTAGTCGCTCGCCGCGACGATCGCGGTGGCACCGAGGCCGAGCAGGGTGGTGGCGGCCGACTGGCCGCCCTCGACGGTGTAGGACTGCCGGATCACCCAGCGCTCGGGGTCCTCGATGCCGCGCTTCGCCATGGCCGTGAGGAAACCCTCGACCCGCTTGTCGGCCGGGTGGTTGCCCACCGGGCCGGAGGCCATGCCGATCCTGCGGTGTCCGAGCCGGTGCAGGTGGTCGACGGCCAGTTCGGCGGCCAGGGCGTCATCGGTGGAGAACACGGGCGCGGGCACACCGTCCGCGAACTCCCCGTTGATGGCCACGTACGGAATGCGGCGCGTGCGCAGCATCTCGTAGGTCTCGACGTCCGCTCCCTCGACGGTGTTCGACGCGGAGAGGAACACCACCGCCGCGATGCCCTTGTCCACCAGGGAGGAGATGAAGTCGCGCTCCTGGACCCCGCCGGGGAACGCGGGACACACCACCGTCTTCAGGCCGTGGGGCGCGAGTGAGGACTCGATCCGCTCGGCCACGTCCGCGAAGAACGGATTGGACACGTGCTCAGTGAGCAGGGCGACCAACTGGCCCTGGGTCGGGCGTTCGTAGCCGACCTCGGCCATGGCCTGCTCGACGGTGTCGCGGGTCTTCTTGGAGACGCCCTGCCGCCGGTTGATCACACGGCTGACGGTCGCCTCGCTGACCCCTGCCCGCGTGGCGACCTCGGTGATCCCCACCTTCACTGTGTGCCGCCTTCCCTGATCCGGAGTGTGGCCAGTCCCATGCTCGGTACGGGGACCGTGTGCAAGCCGGGCGTGAGCACACGCCGGCACCGGTCGATGATACGGCCACGGGGGTCGTGCACCGTGATGTCCACGGTGCGGGAGTGCTCACCCGCCGCCACGGTGAGCCCGTCCGCCGGGGTTCCGTTGACCAGCACGATCTCGTGCTGCCCGGCGGGCCGCAGCGGCACGACGCGATCGCTGTGCACATCGATGACGCACACGCCGTCGGCGGTCGAACGGACCAGCGTGTAGAGCTCGTCGGGTCGCCCGGGTTCGACCGTTCCGTCCAGCAGTTGCGGACGCAGACGGCTCCATTCGGCCAGCCAGAACCCGATCGCCTGACGGTGGCCCGCGGGGAGTTGGTCCAGCCGCACCGAGAGCTGCGGAACGGAGTGGAAGGTGCCGATGAGCTGGCGCACCGCGGCCTCGACCGGGGCGGCCGGATCCCACAGCAGCATGTCGGAGTGGACCGCGCCGCCGACGGTGAGCAGTGAGGTGTCGATGGTGCGGACCCGGTTGGCGGTGGCGTCCGCCGGGCAGTCGAAGGAGCGCATCATATTGCCGTAGGGAGCCATACCGGGACCGGTGTACGGCTGGCGCAGTTCCAGCAGCACATCGGGGCGGACCGTCTGGAGCGCGCACCGCAGGTCGGCGAGGAGGAGGCCCATGGCCGCCCCGACGTCCCCGGCGCCGTCGCCCGCGTACACCATGGCCTGGTCGAGGAAGTCCACCTTCAGACCGTCGAGTCCGTGGTCGCGCACCAGGCGTACGCACTGCTCGACGATCCGGGAGCGGACCTCCGGGTGGCGGGGGTCCAGGACGGCGGCGCCGGGGACCGTGGCGGGGCGCGTGGCGTACGGTGCCCACTCCCGGTGGCAGGCGGCCCGTGGGCCCAGCAGGAGCGGGGCAATCCAGACCATGTAGCGCAGTCCGTGGCCGCGCACCCGGGCGACATGTGCGGTGAAGTCGGGGAACTTGGCCCCGTCCGGCTCCCAGTCGCCGCAGCCCGCGTAGCCGCGCCCGTGGCCGTGGCGTTGCCACCCGTCGTCCAGGATCAGCACTCCGCAGCCGAGTTCGGCGGCCAGGCGGGCCTGGATCTCCAGGGACTCCGCGTCCACCTGCTGGTTGAAGGCGTACCAGGTGGAGTAGACGGGTGTGCGGGCGCTGTCGGGCACCGGCAGCGCCGCCACCTCGGCGGTGAACCAGGTACGCAGGACGCGCAGCGCCGCGGCGACCGACTCCGCGCGCGGTACGAGCAGCAACCGGTGCGGGCCGTCCGACGCGGGCAGATGGACATGGACGACATAGGTGTCGTTCTCCTCCGACACCCCGAACCGCAGAGTGGTCTCCGGGACCGGATCGACGGCCGCGAAGGTCAGCAGGGTGGCACCGGAGTGGTCGTAGAGGCACCCGGCGGCGTGTCCGTCGACCAGGGACGCCACCGACCGCCCCTCCCAGTCGGCGAGCAAGGTGCGATGCCATCCGACGCGCGGATGCCAGTATCCGGCGGCGTCCCCGAGCGGTACGGAGAACCGCACCTCGATGGGGGTGCCGTCAGCCCGCAGCCACAGGGTGCTGGGCCCTCCGGGCTCCTCCACAAGGTCCCAGGAGACGTCCGCGCCGGGGGCCGGCACGGCGATGCTCACTCCGTCGAGCAGCGGCTCCCAGGCCGCGGGAGCCAGCTCCGCGGTGGTGACGGCCTGGTGGGTCGCATGGGACATGGTCACTCCTTCACGGCACCGGCCAGCAGGCCGGAGACAAAGTGGCGTTGCAGCACGAGGAAGACGACGGCCATCGGCACCGCGGCGACGGCGGTACCGGTGAGGATGGCCCCGTAGTCGGTGTCGTTGAGCCCCTGGAGGGCGGCGAGGGCGACGGGGATGGTGAACGACTGGCTGTCGCGCAGCACGACCAGCGGCCAGATGAAGTCGTTCCACTGGTAGAGGAAGAGGAAGATGGCGAGTGCCGCGAGGGCGGGTTTCATCGGTGGGAGGACCACTTTCCAGAACAGCCGCAGCTCGCCGCAGCCGTCCATCCGGGCCGAGTCGAGCAGCTCGTCGGGGAGGGCGGCCATCGACTGGCGCATCAGGAAGATGCCGAACGGCAGGGCGAGATTCGGCATGATCACGGCCTGGTAGGTGTTCAGCCACTCGAGCTGCGCCATCAGTTTGAACAGCGGGATCAGGGTCACCTGGACCGGGATCACCAGCCCGAGCATCAGCAGTCCGAACAGCGCTTCGCGGCCCTTGAAGCGGTACTTGGCGAAGCCGTATCCGGCGAGGGTGCACACCGCGCCGGCGCACAGGGTGTAAATCGCCGCTATCAGCGTGGAGTTGAGCACCACACGTCCGAAGGACGCGGTCCGCTGAAGGGTGTCGAGGTTCTCCGGGAGGTGGCCGCCGGGCAGCAGGGGCGGGGGGCTGTTGAAGATCTCATTGCTGCTGTGGGTACTGGCGACGATCAGCCAGTAGAGGGGGATGACCACCGCGGCCAGGGTGATGGCGAGCGAGGAGGTCAGCAGGATGCCGTTGCGGCGCTGTGCGGGTCTCACGGCTTGTCTCCCAGCACCCGGAACTGGATCAGTCCGAGGATTCCGATGAGGACGGCGAGCGCATAGGCGATGGCCGAGGCGTAGCCGAAGTCGAAGTACTTGAAAGCGGTCTGGTAGAGGTACACGCCGATGGTCAGGGTGGCGTTGTCCGGGCCGCCTCCGGTGAGGACGTACGGCTCGTCGAAGAGTTGCAGGGTGCCGATGGTGGAGAGGACCGTGGTGAGCAGCAGTGCGGGGCGGAGCCCCGGCAGGGTCACATGGCGGAAGGTGTGCCAGGGGCCCGCTCCGTCCACGGCGGCCGCGTCGTAGAGCTCCTTCGGTACGGTTTGCAGCCGGGCCAGCAGGATCACCGCGTTGTAGCCGGTGTAGTGCCAGGTCAGCGCGAGGCCGATGGAGATCTTCGCCCAGAGGGGGTCGGTCAGCCAGGGGATGCCGTCGGCGCCGAAGAGTTCCAGGAACCAGTTGACCAGGCCGTACTCCTGGTGGAGGAGGACGGAGAAGACGATGCCGTAAGCCACCAGACCGGTCACCATCGGCAGGAAGAAGCCCAGCCGGAAGACCGAACGCCCCTGCAGCAGCGTGGAGTTGAGCGCGACGGCGAGTCCGGTGGCGAGGGCCAGCATCACCGGGACCTGGACGGCGAGGACCACGGCGGTGTTCTTGAGCGCGGTCCAGAACAGCGGATCGTCGATCAGCCGCCGGTAGTTGTCGCCGCCCACGAAGGTGTCGACGCCGCCCACCGACTTGTGGAGGCTGAGCACGAAGGACCAGCCGATGGGGTAGAGCTTGAACGCCGCGAAGAGGGCGAGGGCGGGCAGGATGAAGAGGTAGGGGGCGAGGCGCCCGCGCGGTCGGTTTCTCCTCGCTCCGGCCGCTCTGGCGGGGGCGGTTGCCGCCGGTGCCTTGTGGAGGACCGCACTCATCGGACGATCTTCCGTCCGGTCTGCTGGCCGAGTTGGTCGGCGGCATCGCCCAGCACGTCGGCCGGGTCGGCACCCTTGAGCAGCACCTTGGTCTGCGCGTCGGTGACCACCTTGAGCGCACGGGCGTAGTCGGCGGAGTAGTTGAACGCCGGGGAGGGCGCCTTGAGCGCCTTGAGGAAGACCTCTCCTCGCTTCTGTCCGCCGAAGTAGGCCGACGGCTCGTGGAAGGCGGCGTCGTCGTACGCCTTCATCAGGGCCGGGGCGATGGCCACGCTCCGGTAGATCTTCGCCTGTGAGGCCGGACGGGTGAGGACGTACTCGACGAAGGACCAGGCGGCGGCCTGGTGAGGGCTGCTGCCCGCGACGGCGAGGTGGGTGGAGTTGACGGTGGCCGAACGGGAACCGCCGGGGCGGACGGCCGGGGGCAGCTGGACGCGCCACTTGCCCTTCTGCTGGGGCACCTCGCGCTCGATGACACCGCCGAACCAGGTGGGCGAGGGCTGCACGGCGACCGTGCTCTTCTTCAGCGATCGCACCATCGTGTTCCAGCCGCCGGAGAAGTCGCTGACCAGCCCGGCGTCGTTCAGCCGCTTGATGATCTTCATGGCACGCACCGCCTCCGGGGAGTCGAGCGTGATGTCACCGTCGGCGTTGAAGTAGAAGGTGCCCTGGAGCTGGAGGAGCATCTGGAAGAAGTTGGCGGCGTCGGCCTGGGAAGCGGGCTTGTCCATGCCGATCAGGCGGGTGCCGGTGCTGGCCTTGATCTTCTTTCCGGCCTCGATGGTGTCGTCCCAGGTGGCCAGGGCGCCCGCATCGACACCTGCCTTCTCGAAGAGGTCCGCGCGGTACCAGAAGCCCGCCGAATTGGCCTCCCAGGGAAGGGCGTTGACCCGTTTGCCGTCCGGGGAGACGGTGCGCCACAGGCCCGGCGCGAAGGCCCCGCGGTACTTGGTGGCGCCCAGCCCGCCCAGGTCGGCGAGCCCGTCCGGGAACTTCTCGGCGTAGCCGGGGAGATAGTCCACGCCGATGTGCAGCACATCGGCGAGCCCCTCGCCTCCGGCCGCCATGGCGGTGGTGATCTTGTCCCAGATGGCCGGGTTCCCGATGTCCTGGACGGTCACCTTGATACCCGGGTGCTTCCTGCGGAACTCCGGCACCAGCGCCCTCAGCGCCTTGGCCGGTTCCTGCCAGCTCCAGACGGTGATGGATGCCTTGTTCTTGTCGCCCGCGCCGCCGGTCCCGGCGGAGCCGGAGCCGGAGCACGCGGAGAGCGAGGTGGCGGCGGCGAGCGCGCCGCCGAGCTGGAGGAGTCTTCGGCGGTCGATACCGAGGGGGGCGTTCACGGGCGAGACGTTCATGGCTGATCCCTGTCTGCGGCTGCGCGCTCAGCCGCGCCGTGGCACGAAGGGTGACGCCAGGAACGTAGTACTTGCAAGGATTCACTGCAATCTTTCTGCAGACTTTATTTTGTTCCTTGGGATCACTTAAGAAAGCATGCGCATGCACATTGCAAGCCTGATGGCCGATTGCTAGCGTCACCGCCCCAAGGGCCGCCCGGCTCCCGTCCACGCCGATGACGACCGGGAGAAAGAGATGAGACCTTCCCGCCTGTCCGTGCTGTCCACGCTCAGCGTGCTCGCCGTAACGCTTCTGCCGACAGGAGGAGCGTCCGCCGCGGCCACCCCACCGGCCCCGCTGACCGTCACCGACCCCGGCTTCGAGCAGGAGGGCGCGGGCTGGACCCTCACCTCCGGCGCGGGCACCGCCACCAACCTGCCCCACGGCGGCAACCGGCTGCTCTACCTCGACGGGGGTCCGGACAAGAAGGCGTCCCAGACCATCACGGCCCGCCAGTCCGGCACCTATGACTTCTCCGCGTGGATCGCCACCGGAGGGCCCGGCGCCCACTTCACGGTGCGGGTGAACGGGAAGGTCATGGACTCCGTCGCGCTGCCCAGCCGCCCGACGTACGCCCGCTACACCCTCAGCCGGATCGCCATGGCCCCCGACGACCAGTTGGAGATCGCCTTCGAGTCCGGCGACGGCTGGGTCAACGCCGACGACGTCATGGTGTCGCCGTCATCCCCGGTGGACCCCACCATCAGCTCCTCGGACCCGAGGATCGTGGAGATGTTCACCTGGTCGAAGCGGAAGGCCAACAGCTGGGTGCAACTCCCCGGCACCACCGGCCCGTTGAACGTCGACGAGAACAACCGGTCGGGAACCGGCACCGGTACCTACGGCCCCGCGTACTGGGCGGGCTACGCCCACCGCAGCGCGTACTACTCGCGCGACTTCGCCCACCAGCTCGGTGGAGCCGCTGTCCTCGGACTCAGCACCGAGAACAAGGCGATGCTCCGCTCCTACGCCGCTTCCGCCACCGCCCAGCACCGCTACTACCCGGTCTGGGCGCTCAACTTCGACACCACCACCGCGCACGCGATCGACTACCACGGCCCCGACGACTTCGTCCGCGAAGTGCCTGCCACCTTCGAACTGGTGGAGAAGGCCAACGAGGCGTACCGCTGGAGCGGCGACCGCGCCTACCTCGACGACACCGCCTTCTGGGACTACTACCGCCACGCGACCGAGGAGTTCGTCGACCTGCACGACGGCACCAAGGACAACGGGAAGGTCAAGGTTGCCGAGGGCACCGGGAACGGCATCTTCGCCGGGGCCGCCAGCTACAACGAGGAGGGCAACGAACACCTCGCCGAGGCCGGCGACGGCATCGCGGCGCAGTACCAGGCGTACCGCGCGCTGGCGGAGCTCGCACGCGACAAGGGCGACAGCGCCCTCGCGGCCGCGTCCGCCGCACGGGCCAAGCAGCTCAAGGAGTACTTCAACGCCACTTGGAGCGGCGACGGATCGGGCGCGTCCATGGTGCGCGCCTACCGCACCGATGGCACGGCGGTCACCGGCTGGGGCAAGGAGAACAGCTGGTTCATGCCGATGAAGGGCATCATCGACCCCGGCCCCCGCAACGACGCCTACCTCGACTACATCGACGAGCAGGCCAGCGGCTCGGGCAGGCCCGGGAACATCGAGGCCCTCACCTACCTCCCCGACACCTTCTTCCGGAACAACCGCGCGGACACGGCCTGGAAGTGGATGCGCCACATCTACGACCAGCGGAACACCCAGCACACCGTCAGCCGCCAGGGCCCCAACGGGGACTACCCCGAGGTGTCCTTCACTCTCCTGAGCCAGACGGTCCAGGGGCTGATGGGCATCGCGCCCGACGCGCCCCGCCGCTCGCTGACCACCCAGTCACGGCTGCCCAGCGGGATGGACTGGCTGAAGCTGGACGATCTGCGCATCGGCAAGAGCACCTTCAGCCTGCGTCACGACGGCACCACCTCCTCCACCCTCGCCCACACCTCCGGAGGCTCCGCCTACACCTGGGAGGCCCGATTCCCCGGCAAGCACAGCCGGATCACCGTCGACGGGAAGAAGCGCCCGGTACGCACCAAGACGGTGGACGGCGTGACCTACACCTACGCCGTTGTCTCCGTGGCTCCCGGAACGTCCAGGACCGTCCGGGTCGGCTGACCCTCCCCTCCCCCGAACCGCCGCCGCACCGGGTGTCGCCCATCTCCGGTGCGGCGGCCCGCTCCACGGGCGGGGTGACGGCCGCGGATCAGATCCCGGGGAACTCCGGCGGCAGGCCGAGTTCCTCCGCGACCGGCCGCCAGATGGCGGCCAGCACGTCGTCCACGTTGACCGTGGGATCGCCGAGCATCAGCCGGATGCCGTAGCCGTCACTCAGCGCAAGCACCAGGGTGCTGAGGCGGTCGACGTCGGCCGACCGGAATGCGCCGGAGGCCACACCCTGCTCGATCGCTCCGCCGACCCATGCGTGGAGCTGGGCGTACAGATCGACGGCGAACAGCCGCGTCTTCTCGTCGCGCAGCGACCGGACCCACAGCTCCTGCCACAGGCGCCAGTCCTGGCGGAGTTCGGGGTCCGTCGGCAGCAGGCTGTGCACGATACGGGCCAGGACGACGGCGGCGGGGGCCGTCGTGGTGTCGTCCTCGAGACCGGCGGAGGTGGCGAAGGAGTGGGTCATCGCCTCCGTGAAGAGCTTCTCGCGGGTGTCGAAGTGGTAGTGCAGCAGGGCGGTGGACACCCCGGCGCGCTCGGCCACCATCTTCATCCGGATCTTCTCGAAGCCGACCTCGGCGATGGCCTCGCATGCGGCGGACAGGATGCGCTCGCGGGTCTCCTCCGCGGTGCGCGCCCTGGTCTCCATGTCGTGCCCTCCCCCACTCGTCGTACGGTGTGCCGTGGCCATCATCCCTCACCGCGTTTCCGGCCGCGGAACCGCCGTGCCGGGTGTGGGTGTGCGGTCCGGGTAGCTGTGGAAGCCCTGCCCCGACTTCCGGCCGAGCAGACCGGCGTCGACCATGCGGGCCAGCAGCGGTGGCGGCGAGTAGTGCGGTTCCCTGAACTCGTCGTAGAGGGAGTCGGCGATGGCGTGGGTGGTGTCCAGGCCGATGAGATCGGCCAGGGCGAGCGGGCCCAGCGGGTGGGCGCAGCCCAGGACCATGCCACGGTCGATGTCCTGGGCGGTGGCGATGCCGGATTCGACCATGCGGATGGCGGCCAGCAGATACGGGACGAGCAGCGCGTTCACGACGAATCCGGCGCGGTCGGGGGCGCGGACGACCTCTTTGCCGAGGGTGCCGGTGGTGAAGGTCTCGGCCCGGTCGAGGGTGTCGGCCGAGGTGAGCAGGGAGGGCACCAGCTCCACCAGCCGCAGTACCGGTACCGGGTTGAAGAAGTGCACCCCGATGACATGGCCGGGGCGCGAGGTGGCGGTGGCCAGCCGGATGACGGGGATGGCGGAGGTGTTGGTGGCCAGGATGCAGTCGTCGGAGGTGAGGATGGCATCCAGGCGGGTGAACACATCGAGCTTGACCTGTTCGTCCTCGGCCACGGCTTCGACGACCAGATCACGGTCGTGCAGTGCGTCCAGGTCGTCGGTGACGGTGATCAGTGCCAGGGCTTCGTCGCGGAGGGCGGGGGTGAGTCCGCCGCGGGCGGTGGCGCGCTCCAGTGAGCGCGCGATGCGCTCCTGTCCCGCGCGTGCCGCCCGGGCGTCGCGCTCCGCGACGGTCACCGGCAGTCCGGCGCGTGCGCAGACTTCGGCGATGCCCGCGCCCATGAGGCCGCAGCCCACTACTCCGACGCGTTCGATGCCACCCATCGGGGTTCCTTCCTGCCGTGCTTCGTGGGGCCTTCGTAGCGGGCTCCCGGGGGCGGGCCGGCCCGTGCCCGCCCCCGGGAGCGTGGGATCAGCGGGTGCCGGGCAGTTCCAGGACTCCCGTACCGCGCTTGACCAGTTCATTGGCGATGATCAGTCGCTGGATCTCGGAGGTGCCCTCCCAGATCCGGTCCACCCGCAGCTCGCGGTAGAGGCGCTCGACGGCGTAGGAACGGTCGTAGCCACGGCCGCCGAAGATCTGGAGACACCGGTCGATCACCCGGCCCGACGCCTCGCTGGCGGCGAGCTTGGCGATGGACGCCTTGGCGTGCAGGGTCTTGCGGTCATCCGGGGACGCCTGGTCGACCTCCCACGCCACCTGGTGGGTGTAGGCGCGGTTGACCGCGATGTCCACCGCGCAGTCGGCCAGCATGCCCTGGATCAGCTGGTAGCTGGATATGGGGGCGCCGAACTGCTCTCGCTCCACGGCCCAGTCCCGGGCGAGTTCCAGCGCCCGCTCGGCCGCGCCGATGGTCCGTGCGGCGATCATCAGACGCTCCTCGGTGAACCACGAGCGGGTGATGTCGTAGCCCTCGCCGATGCCGCCGAGCACGGCGTCCTCGCCCACCTGGACATCGGTGAACGTGAACTCGGGGTGCTCGTAGACGAAGGTGTGCATGAAGCGGGGGACCCGGGTCATCTCGATGCCGGGAGTGTCCTTGTCGACGAGGAAGAGCGTGGGGGCGCGCTCGGGTCCGGCGGCGGCGAGGACGATCATGAAGTCGGCGTGGTCTCCGACGGTCACGAACCACTTCTCACCGTTGAGCACCCATCCGGCCTCGTTCCTGGTCGCCGTGGTGGCCAGGTTCTGCGGGTCGGATCCGGCGCCGGGCTCGGTCACCGCGTAGCAGTCGCGCCGCCGTCCCTCGATGACGGGGACGAGGAAGCGTTCGCGCTGCTCGGGGGTGCAGAAGCGCAGCGCGTTGGCGGGCCGCCACACCATGTCCCACAGGGCGCCGGTGAGCCGCCCCAACTCCTCCTGGACGGTGGCCTGTTCGGCGATGGTGAGGCCCGCGCCACCCCATTCGGCGGGCATGTTGACCGCCTGGAGTCCGGAGTCGAGGACCGCGTCGCGGATGGTGGCGTGGGCGCTGTCGGGCAGGCCGTTGTTCTCCTCGCAGGCGAGTTCGTAGCCCGCGATGAGGTCGGTGAGCGCGCGGGCGTCGGCCTTGAGTCGGGTCTGACGTTCGGTGAGACGGAAGTCCATGGCGGTCCTCACTGCTTCGAGGGGTGGTGGCGGGGGTGGGGTGGTCAGTGGGTGGGCAGGGCGAGGGCCCGGGTGCCGCGCTTGATGAGCTCGTTGGCGATGATCAGCCGCTGGATCTCGGAGGTGCCCTCCCAGATGCGGTCCACCCGCAGCTCGCGGTACATGCGCTCGACGGCGTAAGAGCGGTCGTAGCCACGGCCGCCGAAGATCTGGAGACACCGGTCGACCACCCGGCCGGCGGCCTCGCTGGCGGCGAGCTTGGCGGTGGACGCCTTGGCGTGCAGGGTCTTGCGGTCGGTGCCCGGCTGGTCGGCCTCCCAGGCGACCTGGTGGGTGTAGGCGCGGTTGACGGCGATGTCCACGGCGCAGTCGGCCAGCATGCCCTGGATCAGCTGGTAGCCCGCGATGGGCCCGCCGAACTGCTTCCGCCCGATGGCCCACTCACGGGCGAGCTCCAGGGCGCGCTCGGCCGCGCCGACGGTGCGGGCCGCGATCATCAGGCGCTCGTCGGTGAACCACTCCTTGGTCAGTTCGTAGCCCTGTCCGACGCCGCCGAGCACATCCTCGTCGGCGACGAAGACATCGGTGAAGGTGAACTCGGGGTGGCCGTTGACGGCGGAGTGCATGAAGTGGGGCACCCGGGTCATCTCCACACCCGGGGCGGACTTGTCGACGAAGAACAGCGTGGGCAGCCGGTCGGGTCCCGCGTCCGCCTGCACCAGCAGGAAGTCGGCGATGTCGCCGCAGGTGACGAACCACTTCTCACCGTTCACCAGCCAGCCGCCGTCGGTGCGGGTGGCGGTGGAGGTGCCGGCGGAGGGGTCGGATCCGGCGCCCGGCTCGGTCACCGCGAACGCGTCGAACTTCTCGGCGCGCACCACGGGGAGCAGGTACTTCTCGCGCTGCCGCTCGTCGCCGTAGGCGAGGACGTTGGCGGGCCGCCAGGGTATGTCCCACAGGCAGTTGGTGGCCTTTCCGAACTCCTCCTCGACGATGACCTGGTCCAGGAGGCTGAGTCCGGCGCCGCCCCACTCGGCGGGCATGTTGATGGCGTAGACCCCGGCGTCCATGGCGGCGCGGGTCAGTTCCGCGACGGTCTCCTGCGGCAGGGGGCCGCCCGCCTGCTCGGACTCGTCCTCGTACGCCATGAGGAGTCGGGCGTAGCCGGCCGCGCGCCGCTTCAGGTCGGCCTGTTCGGGGGTGTAACGCATGTCCATGGAAGACCTCTTCGGTACGGGTTCGGGCTGCGGGTGCGGTGGGTCAGACGAGAACCGCGCGGGAGTCGAGTGCGAGCACTCCGGCGGGCTGGACGAGGAGCGGGTTGACTTCCAGTTCGGCTATCTCGGGGTGGGCGGCGGCGAAGGCGGTGATGCGCTCGATCGCCTCGGCGGCGGCGGCGATGTCCACCGCGGGGCGGCCTCGGACGCCGTCGAGCAGCGGGGCGGTGCGCAGCCGGCGCAGCAGGTGGAGCGCGTGATCGGCGGGTACGGGGGCCAGGGCGAAGGCGACGTCGCGCAGGACCTCGGCGAGGATGCCACCAAGACCCACCATGGCGACCGGGCCGAAGCGCGGATCGCGGTTGACGCCGACGATCAGCTCGATACCGTCGGAGAGGTCGGCCATGGCCTCCACGGAGTAGGAGGGCGCGCCGAGGCGGGCGTGCATATCGCGGTAGGCGGCGAGCAGTTCGTCCGGCCCGGCCAGGCCGAGTGCCACTCCCCCGGCGTCCGACTTGTGCAGCAGGTGGAGCGCCTTGAGGACGTAGGGGCCGGAGATCTCGCTTGCGGCGGCGCGCAGTTCGTCCTCGTCGTGGATCTCGCGTGCGGCCGGGAAGGGGATGCCCGCGGCTTCCAGGGCCCTGCGGGTCTCCAGATAGCCGGTCCGCTCCAGGGGCGTGGCGGCCCGCGGAAGGGGGGTCACGCCGGACGCGGGCGTGGTGGCGCCGGGTCGGGCCAGGGCGGCGAGGGCGCGGGCCGCGTCCTCCGTGGCCCCGAAGACGGGGATACCGCCCGCGGTGAGGGTGCGGCAGCTGGGCGAGCCCGGGTACATCGACTGCACGACCAGGGGTTTGGCGCTCTCCTGGTGCCGGGCGACGATGGCACGGGCCGCCTCCTGCTCGCCGCGGGCCAGTGCCGCGCCGCCACCGAGACCACCGCCCGCGTCGGCGTAGCCGCCGAAGTAGCCGGTCATCAGGACGGCGTCGGTCTCCTCGGCCTCCAGCAGGGCAGTGACGGTCCCGGTGTACGAGGCGGGGTCCTGCTCCCCCATACCGGCCAGGTCGACGGGGTTGCCGAGGGCGGACTGCTCCCACAGCACCTCCCGCAGGCTGTCCTGGGTGTCCGGGGTGAGTTCGGGCACGGTCAGGCCCGCGGCTTCGACGGCGTCGGCGGCGATGACTCCGTGGCCACCGCCGTCGGTGAGGACGGCGACGCCGCGGCCCCGGGCACGTCGTTCCCCGGCCAGGGCGGCGAGGACGACGGTGAGTTCACGCGGGGTGGCGACGAGTTCGACTCCGGCGTCCCGGCAGGCGGCGGTGACGACATCGGCGGAGGTGGTCAGGGCTCCGGTGTGCGACTGTGCGCTGCGTGCCGAGGCGTCGCCACGTCCGGCGGTCAGCAGCACCACCGGCTTGCCCGCGACGGCGGCGGCCTCGGCGAAGGCCCGGCCGTCGGCGAAGTCCTCGGCGTAGACGGCGATGGCGCGGGTGCCTTCGTGGCGGGCGCAGTCGGCGAGGAGGTCGACGAGGGTGACGTCGGCCTGGTTGCCGAGCGAGACGAACCGGGAGAAGCCGAGGCCGTGTGGTGCGAAGCGGAGCTGGAGTTCGAGGGCGAGGTTGCCGCTCTGGCTGAGCAGGGCGATCCCGCCGGGGGTGAAGGTGTCGGAGGCGAGGAAGAGGTCGGTGGTGTTGTCGGCGACGCCCAGGCAGTTGGGGCCGACCATCACGGCGCCCGCGGCACGCACCCGTTCGGCGACCACGCGCTGGCGTTCGCGTCCGGCGGCGCCGGTCTCGGCGAAGCCCGCGGTGATGGCGACGATCGCGCGGGCCCCGCAGGCCAGGGCCTCATCGACGGCGGCCTCGAACCCGGCGGCGGGCACCGAGACCACGGCCAGGTCGACGGGTGCGCCGATCGCCCGGATGCTGGGTGCCACGGTGCGGCCCAGGACCGTTCCGCCACGGCGGTTGACGAGGTGGACGGGACGCCGGTGGTCCGCCCGTACGGCCTGGGAGGCGATGGCGTGACCGTACTTGGCGGGGTCGTCGCTGGCTCCGACGACCGCCACGGACACGGGGTCGAAGAGGGCTGTCAGATCGCGTCCCATCACTTCACCAGCCGCAGTGCGGAGTTGGGGCAGACGGCGACGGCTTCGGCCGCGGCTTCCTCCGAACCCTCGGGCACGGTGGTCACGGTCAGCTGGGCGTAGCCCCATTCGTCGATGTCGATGAAGCCGGGGGCGGGTTCCTGGCACAGGCCGTAGCCCTGGCAGCGGGTGGAGTCCAGCAGCAGTTTCATGGCGGGGTCCTTTCGGGGGCGCGCGCCGACGGCGGGGGCGCTGGAGTTTCTGCGGGGGACGCTGGTGTTTTCCTTCGGTGACGCGACGTCAGGGGACGGCGACCACAAGGCGGTTGCCGTCAAGGGGTGGTGCGGCGGAGCAGACGGCGCAGGGGGTGTCCTGGTGGTCGCTCACCCGGTCCGGGAAGTGCGTGAGGAGGGTGGCGGCGATGCGCGCCGCGGCGTCGAGGAGTCCGCAGGCGCCGCGGCCGGGCAGCTGGGTGGACCAGCGCAGCAGCTTGGCGGTGTCCTCCTCGCCGTTCTCGCAGCGGGCCACCGCGGCGAGGGTCTCGGCCAGCGCCCGGGTTCCGGAGACACAGACGCCGCACTGGCGGGCGCTCTGCGCGGCGAGATATCCGGCGGCGTCGGCGGCGGCCGCGACCGGGCAGTCCTCGGGAGCCAGGAAGTGCAGTGCGCCGCATCCCAGCGCGCCGCCCGCGGCCGCGAGTTCATCGTGGTCGAGCCGCAGATCGGACCAGCCCGCGCCGTGCACGCCACCGAACAGGCCGCCGAGCAGGACCGCGGGGGCCCTGCCGTGCCCTGACAGATCGGCGAGGGTCTTGAGATGGGTGCCCGCGGGCGCCTCGACGAGCACCGGTTCGCTCCCCGGCCCGGCGATGGTGACGAGGTGGGTGGTGGCCACCGCTGCCACGGCGTCGGGGTGCGAGGTGAGCAGGGCGATACGGGCCAGGGTCTCCACGTTGGCGACGAGGGTGGGGGCGCCGCCGACCCCGCGTTCGAAGGGGCGCGGGGGTTTGGCGGTGGGCAGCGCGGGCCCGCCGTCGATACGGCGCACCACGGCGCTCTCCTCCCCCGCCACATAGGTGTGCTCGGTGACCACGACCTCGACGGGCACCTCGGGGGGCCGTTCGGTGAGCGCGCGGCGGACCGCCGCCTCGGCCGCCGGGTCGGCGAGGTAGACATGGCCGCGGTGGGCGCCGGTGATGGCCGCCGCGAGCCGCAGACCGTCCAGGACCAGGTGCGGCCGGTGGCGCAGCAGCCAGCGGTCCTTGACGGAGCCGGGTTCGCCCTCTTCACCGTTGGCGACGACGACGGTGTCCCCGGGGGCGTCCCGTACGGTGCGGAGTTTGACCGCGGCGGGGAATCCGGCGCCGCCGCGGCCGCGCAGCCCCGCGGTGGCGATCCGCTCCAGCAGTCGGTCCGGGGCGGGGACGGGGGCGTATCCGCCGGCCGCGCGGTAGCGGGGGAGGTCTTCGCCTCCGGGTGGTTGCGGGGTGAGAACGGTGGGCTGTCCCTGAGGGGTCAGAGAGAGGATGCCGGTCATACGGCGGCTCCCTTGTCGGCGCGGTTTCTGAGCCGGAGCACCGCTTGTTCCAGTGCCTGCCGCTGCGGGGCGGCGCGTTCGTATCCGGCCCCGGGCAGGCCGATGAGCATCCGGTGGTGGTCGAGGACAACCTCGCCCGCCACCAGTGCCGCGGTCGTCGCGGCGGCGGTTCCTTCGGCGTCGGCCGCTTCGGCGGCCTCGACGACCAGTGCGGTGACTTCGGCGAGATAACCGAGCCAGCCGCGCTGGGTGCCGCGCAGGATCAGGCGTTCGACCCTGCGGCGTTCCGCCGTGGTCAGCGCTGCCCGGGAGAGGTCGGCCGGGCGGGTGCGCAGGGCGGCAACCGCGGCGGGCAGTTCTCGTTCGGGCTCGGGGGTGAGGCCGAGCCAGACCAGGCTTCGACGACCGCTCATGCGTGCCTCCGGGGGGCGGGGACATCTCGTCCCCGTGGGGTCGGCGGGGCGGGTAGGGGTGCGGTGAAGGGGGGAAGCGGGGGCGGCGGTGGCTCCGGGGGCCGGTACGGCGCGGACGGAGTTCCGCGAGGCGCGGGCCGGTCTCGGGGGCGGTCCGCGCGGACCTGTGGGGATCGGGCCCGCTCCGGGTGGCTCGGACCTGCTGATGCGCAGGTGCCCGGACGGGACCACGGGTGTGCTGGGCAAGCCGGGTGCGGCCTGCCGCGAGTAGACTAACTAACTAGTTAGTCAGCCGACAAGCCTTGACAGCACCCCGAGGCCCCCGCACTCTGACTAACCAATTAGTCAGCGAGGTTCACGGCCCGGCCTGAATCAGCCGCCCGCCCGACCCCGCGCAGCCTCAGCCTCACCACCCATCGCCGCCCGTCGCGGCGTGGAGGAGGATCCGATGCAGCCCCCGATCACCCCGGCACCCGCCATCTCACCGGCGCCGCCGGGCAAGCCCCTGGAGCACCCCGGGGAAGCTCTCCCCGCGCGCCACTACACCGACCCGGACATCGCCACGGCCGAGACCGACCGCATCTTCGCCCGGTCCTGGCAGCTGGTCTGTCATGAGTCCGATCTGCCCGGCCCCGGCGCCCGTCTGGCCGCCACCGTGGCGGGACGGAGCGTGCTGGTCGTGCGCACCACCGACGGCGGCCTCGCCGCCCACCTCAATGCCTGCCGTCACCGCGGCACCCGGCTGGTCACCGCGCCCGAGCCCTCGGGCAAGGCGATCCGCTGCCCCTACCACGGATGGACCTACAAGCTGGACGGAACGCTGGTCGGCGCCCCCGAGGCCCGCCAGATCCCCTGCCTGGACAAACCCCGCCTCGGGCTGCGCCCGGCCAAGGTGGAGTCGTTCCTGGGGTTCGTCTTCGTCAACCTCGACCTCGACGCCGTACCGCTCGCCGAGAGCTGTGCCGGTCTGGCGAAGGCCATCGGCCACTACGCCGGGGCCGACCTCGTGCCCGTCGGCAAGCACCGCATCCACGACCTGGACACCGCCGAGCAGCAGAACGCCAACTGGAAAGTCATCGTCGACAACTATCTCGAGGGCTACCACGTTCCCGTGGCCCATCCCGCACTGATGCGGCTGCTCGACTATCAGGCGTACACGGTCGACGTCCAGGAGTCGTACGTACTCTTCGAGTCCCCCCTGCGCGACAAGCCGTCCTCGAACTGGACCGAACGCCTCTACCAGCGGCTCGCCACCCCCATGCCCGGTCTGACCGAGGAGAAGGACCGGCGGGTCTGGCGCTATGCGGTGATCTACCCGAACACGCTCATCGACTTCTACCCTGACCACGTGCTCGCGTGGACCGCTCTTCCCACCGCCCAGGACCGGGCGGCGATCCCCGGTGCCTTCTACACCCGGCACGGCGAGAGCGTGCGCACCCGGCTGGCCCGGCGGCTGAACATCCACATCGGATGGGTCACCAACGACGAGGACGCCGAACTGGTCGAGCGGGTCCAGGCGGGAATGTCGACACCCGGCTTCGAACCGGGACCGCTCTCGCGCCGCGAGGCCGCCGTCGGCTGGTTCGCCGACCGGATCAGGGCCGACCTCGACGCGGACACCGGCCGGGGCGGGGACGGCGCGTGAACGGCCGCCCGCCGGCCGCCGTGCCGGCCACGCACCCCGCGCCCCTCCCGACGGTCTTAACCCCGCTCCGCTGAGACACCCGCTGTCATTCCCAGACCGGATCACTACGGAGACAGGGCCTCCGTGAGCCGCCCCCGCCCGGTCCTGCCCTGGAGCTGTGCCCTTGCTCAACGGAGAGGACGTTCCATGTCCCCCGAGGTACCTCCACCCTCCCGGCGCACGATGCTGCGCGCAGGCGCCTTCGGCCTGCTCGGCGCGGCCGGCGCCCCGCTCAGCGGCTGCGGGTTCATGCCCGCCAAAGCCCCCGACGAACATGCGCTGGCCCCGGTGCGCGCACGCGTCGACGGCGATCTCGTCTACTTCAACTGGGCCGACTTCGTCGACCCCTCGGTCTTCAAGGGCTTCGAGAAGGAGTACGGCGTCAAAGTCATCCAGTCGAACTTCGACTCGATGGAAGGCATGGTGGCCAAGCTCAACGCCGGCAATCGCTACGACATCGTCTTCCCCACCGCCAAATGGGCCCAGCGCCTGGTCCGGGGCGGCCGGCTCCGCCGGATCGACCACTCCCACCTCACCAACGCACACGCCGTCTTCGGCAAGCACTCCTATTTCGCCGACCCCTGGTACGACCCCGGCTCCGCGCACACCGTCCCCTTCACCGCCTACAAGACCGGCATCGGCTGGCGCCGCGACCGGATCGGCGATCTGACCGGGTCCTGGAAGGACCTCTGGAACGACCGGGCCAGGGGCAAGGTGTTCCTGCTGGACGACCGTGACGAGGTGCTCGGCATGGGCGCCCTCCAGCTCGGCCTGGACGTCAGCACCGGCGACACCGGCGACCTGGACCGCATCACGTCCTCACTGGCGAGCCTCCGTCCGCGGCTGCGCGGCTTCTCCAGCGACAGCTACAACAATCTGCTCAACGGCAACGCGGTGATGACCCAGGCCTGGAGCGGCGACATGGCCGCCATGCTCAACCAGGCCAAGGACCCGTCGGTCTTCGGCTTCCAGGCCCCCAAGGAGGGCACACCGATCAACTCCGACTGCTACGCCATCCCGTGGAACGCGCGCCACCCCGGCACCGCGATGCTCTTCATCGACTACATGCTCCGGCCGGAGAACGTGAAGAAGAACATCGAGTACATCGGCTACCCCATGCCGGTGGCCGGTTCCGAGGACACCTACCGGGCCCTGGTCAAACCGTTCCCGGAGTGCGTGGTGACCGAGGACGACCTCACGGCGGACCTGTTCTTCCGCAACGGCAGCCGTGCCGAGGAAGACGCCCGCGACACCGCCTGGACCCATGTGAAGGCGGGCTGACATGACACTCCCCCATCTCTCCCGCATCCGCCGACGCGCCCGCCGCGCCAACGGCACCCGCATCTGGACCTGGTTCATGCTCCCCGGCACCCTCTGGATGACCGGCTTCCTGATCGCCTCCCTGCTGCTGGTCGCCGTGCTGGCCGTCGGCACCACCGACAGCCTCGGCAACCCCCGCTTCGGGTTCGACCTCAGCAGCATCCGGGCCCTCACCGACCCCGCCTACTCCCAAGTCCTGCTGCGCTCCCTCGGCTACTCCGTACTGACCTGCGTGATCTGCCTGGTGGTCGCCTACCCCGTGGCGTACACCATCGCCCTGCACGGCGGACGCTTCAAGAACGCGATGATCGCCGCGATCGTGGTGCCGTTCTTCGCCAACTACCTGGTGCGGATGTACGGCTGGTCGGTGGTGCTCTCCGACGACGGTCCCCTGCTGAAGGCGCTGCGCGACATCGGTCTCGCCGACTCCGGCACAAGGATCCTCAACACCGGTGCGGGGGTGGTCGCGGGCCTCGTCTACGGATTTGTGGTCTTCATGATCATCCCGCTGTACGCCGCCCTGGAACGGCTGGACGTCTCGTTGATCGAAGCCGGGCGGGACCTGTACGGCGGTCCCCTGCGCACCTTCTTCTTCGTCACCCTCCCGGCCACCCGCCAGGGCGCGGCGGCCGGACTGGTCCTGGTCTTCCTGCCCGCCATGGGCGACTTCGTCAGCGCACAGCTGATGGGCGGCCCGGACCAGATCATGATCGGCAACCTCATTCAGGACAAGTTCTTCCAGGGCCAGAACTGGCCGCTGGGATCGGCGCTCACGATGATGCTGATGCTCGTGCTGCTGATCGGCATGCTCGGCTATCTCCGGCGCACCCGCAAGGACGAAGCGGAGGCCCGCCGATGACCCTGTTGCGTACGCCCACCACCGGTGCCGCCACGGACGCTGCGCGTTCCCGGACCCGGAGGCGCCGTGGACGCGCCGACCGCAGGCCGCGTCTGGCCCTCTCCGTCACGGTGCTGTTCTTCGCCCTGCTGTATCTGCCCATCGCCGTGGTGGTGCTGTTCTCCTTCAACACACAGAAGTCCCTGACCGTCTTCGACGGCTTCAGTCTGCGCTGGTACCGGGCCTTCTTCCACGACGACGTCCTGATCTCCTCACTGGGCACCAGCCTGCGGATCTCGCTGGTCGCCATGGTGGGTTCGGTCCTGCTCGGGGCGGCGCTGGCGCTCGGCCTGGTGCGCTGCCGGACGCGGCTCGGCTCGGTGGCGGGTCTGGTCATGCTGGTGCCGCTGATCACGCCGGAGATCGTCACCGGTGTGGCGTCCATGCTCCTGTTCAAGGGCCTGGGGATGACGCTGTCGACGGCCACCGTGATGCTCTCGGAGATCACCTTCTCCATCTCCTACGTCACGGTGATCCTGCGCTCCCGGGTCGCGGCGCTCAACCCCGAGGTGGAGGAGGCCGCGATGGACCTCGGCGCCACCCGCTGGCAGGCGGTACGGCTGGTGACGCTCCCGGCCCTGGTGCCCACCGTGCTCGCCTGCTCGGTGCTGATCTTCGCGCTGGTCTTCGACGACTTCGTCCTCGCCTACTTCACCACCGGTGTCGAGCCGCAGCCGCTGTCCGTGCGGATCTACTCCGCGATCCGCTTCGGGGTGCAGCCCACCATCAACGCCGTGGGCACGCTGATGCTCGCCGGGTCCATCGGCCTCATCGCCCTCGCCCTCTTCATTCCGCGCCTGTTCGGCCGCCGCGGCGGCCTCGATCTCCTTTCAGGGAAGTGACCCCATGGACGCGACTCCCGCAGTCCGGCTCGACGGCGTCTCCAAGCAGTACGCGGACTCCTACGCCGTCCGTGACGTCAACCTCGACATCGCAGCGGGCCAGTTCTTCTCCCTGCTCGGCCCCTCGGGCTGCGGCAAGACCACCTCGCTGCGGATGATCGGCGGGTTCACCGACCCCACCGAGGGTGCGGTGCTGCTCGGCGGCGAGGACGTGACCGCGCTGCCGCCCAACAAGCGCAACGTCAACACCGTCTTCCAGAGCTACGCCCTCTTCGACCACCTCAGCATCGCCGACAACATCGCCTTCGGACTCAAGCGCAAGGGCGTGGACCGGGCGGAGATCCGCCGACGGGTCGGCGAGATGCTGGAGCTGGTGCAGCTCAGCGGGCAGGCCCGCCGCAGGCCCCGTACCCTCTCCGGCGGTCAGCGCCAGCGGGTGGCACTCGCCCGCGCCCTGGTCAACCGTCCGGCCGTGCTGCTGCTGGACGAACCGCTGGCGGCCCTCGACCTGAAGCTGCGCCGCCAGATGCAGGTCGAGCTCAAGCAGATCCAGCGCGAGGTCGGTATCACCTTCGTCTTTGTCACCCACGACCAGGACGAGGCTCTGACCATGTCCGACCGGGTGGCGGTGATGAACGAGGGCCGTGTCGAACAGTGCGGCACCCCCGAGGATGTGTACGAGCACCCCACGAGCCGCTTCGTCGCCTCGTTCATGGGCACCTCCAACCTGATGGCGGGCACCTACCGGGACGGCGCGGTCGTCCTGGACCAGGGCCCCGCGCTCCCGGTCGGCCAGCGGGACGGCATGAGCGACGGCACCACCGTCAGCATGTCCGTCCGCCCCGAGAAGATCTGGCTCTCCGACTTCGAACCGGGCATGGAAGTGCTGCGCGGTGTCATCCGCGAGACCGTGTACTCCGGGCCGACCACCACCTATCTGATCGAACTCGCACCGGGGGTCACCCTGTCGGTGCTGGAGCAGAACACCGCGCGGGCCCGTATGGAGGACCGCTGGATCGGCGGCGAGACGGTGGAGTTCGGATGGCGCCCCGAACACTGTCTCGTCCTCTCCTGACCGCCCCACCCGCGCCCCGCGCGCACCGAACGAAGGAACCGACGAGATGCACCACGATGTGATCGTGCTGGGCGCCGGTCTTGCCGGGCTCAGCGCCGCCCGCGACCTCGCGGCCGGTGGCGCCGATGTCCTGCTCCTGGAGGCCAGGGACCGGGTCGGCGGCCGGGTCGAGCAGACCCGGCTGCCGGACGGCCGCACCGTCCAGCTGGGCGGCGAAGTGGTGGGCCGCGCCCACACCGCGTATCTGGCGCTCGCCGAGGAGCTGGGCCTGGCGCTGGTCCCCAGCTATGTCGACGAGCCCGGCAAGATCACCCGGGCTACTCCGGAGGGCCGGTCCGCCGGGGATCCGCCGCACTGGTTCGGCCCCGGCGATCTGGCCCAACATGAGCGGCTCAGCGCGGAGTTCGTGGCCCTGGCGGCGGACGTCGACCCGGAAGCCCCCTGGGCGCACCCGGAGGCCGACGCCCTGGACCGGCTCTCGGTCGGCGGCTGGCTGCGGTCCCGGCACGCCTCCCCCGCCGTCGTCCGGCTGTGGGAGATCGGCCAGCTCGCCCTGGCCGACGGGTCCTGCGAACGGACCTCGCTGCTGGCGGCGCTCCGCAAGAACGCCGCGGTACCGAGCAGTGGCCCCTACGACTACGAGGACTGGGAAGGGCTCCGGCTGGCCGACGGGTCCGCCACCCTCGCCGAGGTCATGGGGCGCGAACTGGGCGGACGTATCCGCCTCGGGTCACCGGTGGCCGCGCTGGAGGTCGCCCCCGGCCGCTGCGCCGTACGTCTGGCAACCGGCGAGACACTCACCGCGGGGGCCGTGGTCAGCGCGCTGCCGGTGGGCCCGCTGCGTTCAGTCGCGATCACCGGTGTCGGCGCGGCCCGGCTCGCCTCGCTGCGCCGCCAGCGCCAAGCGGTGGCGGCGAAGTTCACCGCCGTCTACGACGAGCCGTTCTGGCGCGAGGCCGGTCTCAACGGACTGTCGGAGTGCGAGGGTGTGCTCGGTTCGACCTGGCCGCAGAGCAACGGTGTGCTGTCGGCCCTGGTCCCTCCCGAACGCTACGGGGTGCTGCTGGGCACACCGCCTCAGCTGCGCACCCCCGAACTGCTGGAGGAGATGGCCGGAATGTTCGGCGACCGCGCCCGTTCACCGCTCGCCTGCCATCTACGGCTGTGGGGCACCGACCCCTGGACCCAGGGATATGTCACCCAGTGGCCGCCGGGCGAGGTCATGGCCGTGGGACCGCTGCACGGCACACACGAGCCGCCGTTCTACGTCTGCGGCTCCGACCAGTGGGTGGCGGGCTATATGGAGGGCGCGGTGCGCACCGGCCGCGCCACGGCCCGGGAGGTGCTCAGCCGTGGCTGACCGCAGTGACTCCTCCGTCGTCAACCACATCGGCGGCGCCGATGCGGCGGCCGTGTCCGGTGCGACGATGCGGCTGGTGAACCCGGCCACGGGCGCGGCCGGTGGCACGGCTCCGCTGTCCGGCCCGGCGGATGTGGACGCGGCGTGCCGGGTGGCGCGCGACGCCTTCGAGACATGGTCGCTCACCACACCGCTGGAGCGGCAGACCGCGCTGCTGCGGATCGCCGACGCCCTGGAGCGGCACGCGGACACGCTGGTGGAGGCGGAGGTCGCCGACACCGGCAAACCGTACGCCGCCTTCCGGCACGACGAACTGCCCCCGACCATCGACGTCCTGCGCTATTTCGCGGGCGCCGCCCGGAACCTGCCCGGTGTCGCGGCGGCCGAGTACACACCGGACCGCACCTCGGTCCTGCGCCGTGAACCCGTCGGGGTGTGCGCGCAGATCACACCGTGGAACTACCCGCTGATGATGGCGGTGTGGAAGATCGCCCCGGCGCTGGCGGCGGGCAACACCGTGGTGCTCAAACCCTCCGACACCACTCCCCGGTCCACGGTGGCGCTCGCACGGCTCGCCGCGGAGCATCTGCCGCCAGGTGTGCTGAACGTGGTGTGCGGCGACCGCGACACGGGGCGGGCGCTGGTCGCGCACCCCGAAGTGCGGCTGGTGGCCCTCACCGGCAGCGCCCGCGCCGGGCGGGAGATCGCCACCGCCGCTGCCGCCGACCTCAAGCGGCTCCATCTGGAACTGGGCGGCAACGCACCGGTTCTGATACACGAGGACGCCGATCTCGACGAGGCCGTCGGCCAGTTGTCGTCACTCTCCTTCTACAACGCCGGACAGGACTGCACCGCCGCCACCAGGATCCTGGTCCACGAGCGGGTCCACGATGCCTTCGTGGACGCCTTCGCCCGCGCTGCCTCACGGCAGCGCCCCGGCGGCCCCGATGACCCGGACGCCGACTTCGGGCCGCTCAACAGCGCGGACCATCTGCGCACGGTACGCGGCGCGCTGGACCGGCTCCCGCCCCACGCCGAGGTGGTGGCGGGCGGCTGCGCCCTGGACCGTCCCGGCTTCTTCCACGAGGCCACCGTGGTGACGGGGGTGCGCCAGAGCGACGACATCGTCCAGAGCGAGGTGTTCGGCCCGGTGGTGACCGTCCAGCCGTTCGCCGACGAGGCGGAGGCGCTGCGCCTGGCCAACGCGGTACCGCAGGGGCTCGCCGCCAGTGTGTGGACCCGGGACCATGACCGCGCCATGCGCGCGGGCCGGGCCCTGCGCACGGGGATCGTCTGGGTCAACACCCATGGCACCACGGTCTCCGAGCTGCCGCACGGCGGTGTCGGGCAGTCCGGCTACGGGAGCGATTTGTCGCTGGGCGGACTGCTGGACTACACCCGGCCCAAGCATCTGATGCTGTGAGCCGATGTGGCCTCACTCCCCCGGGCACGGCCGCTCACCGAGGTGCGGGGTGGGCGGCCGGGTCCAGGCGGAGCATGGCCCCCTCGTCGGGGGAGTCCGCCGGAGCCTGGTAGACGATCAGGCGCTGACCGCCGCTCCGGGCGAGGGTCATCACCTCGAACGTCAGCGTCATCGCACCCACCTTGGGATGCTGGAAGGTCTTCTTGCCACCGCCGCGCTCCCGGACCTCGTACCGGTTCCAGATCTCGGCGAACTCCGGTGATTTCAGCAGTAGTTCGCCGACGAGCCGGGCCAGGCGCGGCGCGTCGGGGTCGGCGCCCCCGACCGCCCGCAGATGGGCGGCCGACTTGGCGACCGTCTCCTTCCAGGGGACGAAGAGGGCGCGGCCGACGGGGTGCAGGAAGAAGTACCGGGTGATGTTGCGCTGTTCGGCGGGCCAGTCCCACAAGCCGGGCAGCAGGCCTCGCCCGGACGCGTTCGCGGCCAGGCAGTAGTTGTACGCGTCGACGACGTACGCGGGCATCGGCCGCAGCCGCTCCAGCATCTGGTGGACGGACTCGCGCACCGTGCCGTCGGCGGCGGGCCGGGGTTCGGCCGACCGGCCCGAGGCCAGCTCCGCCAGGTCGTGCAGCCGCTCGTGCGTCTCACCGCAGAGGCGCAGGGCGCGGCTGATGGCGTCGATGACGGCGGTGGAGGGGTTGGTCTCGCGCCCGCGCTCCAGGCGTGTGTAGTAGTCGACGCTCACACCGGCGAGCGTGGCCAGTTCCTCGCGGCGGAGGCCGGGCGTGCGGCGGATGCCCGCGCCGGGCGGCAGCCCCGCCTGCTCGGGGCTCACCAGGGCCCGCCGCGCCCTGAGGAACCTGCCCAGTTCCGTACCGCCGTTGCCACCACTCATCCGTTCATTGTCTCAGGAGCGCAGCCCTGTTGGGGGGCCGTGGCAGGGCCTGGAACGGGGCGCCCCGGCGAACGGCGGCCTGCCGCGCCAGCGGGCCCGGCGGCAGAGTGGGCGATGTCGCGGGACGGCCCGTCCCCGCGGTCCCAGGGGGTGCACGGCACCGGACCGCGGACGTGGGGGCGGTGTCCGTTCCGCCGCGCCGTTTGCGCGAAGTGTTGTCCGGGGCGGTCCGGTTCCCGGTCGGGACGGGCCTGTTCGGAGCCCTCTTCGCGCCCACCCTTCTCGCTGGAGGAGTCATCTGTGAGCGTCACCGCCGGGCACGACCGCGTGCCGTCCCCCGCACCGGACCCGTTGCCGACGCCTCCCTCGCCGCCCGGCGCCGCAGACGCCGTGACGGCCGGTGGCGGGCGCGACGCCACCGGCGGCCGCCCCGGGGTCGCGCTGATCGCCGCCCTCCTCGGCTTCACCGTCATCACCGTCGACGTGTCCGCCGTGAACCTCGCCCTGCCCGCCATCCGCGACAGTCTCCACGCCGGGATGTCCGGCCTCCAGTGGGTGGTGGACGCCTACACCCTGATGTTCGCCGCCCTGATGCTCTCCGCGGGCGCCCTCGCCGACCGGGCCGGGGCGCGGCGCGCGTACGGGTGGGGGGTGTCGCTGTTCACGCTGGCCTCGCTGGGCTGCGCGCTCGCCCCGGACATCGGCACCCTGGTGGCGGCCCGGGTCCTCCAGGGCGGTGCGGCGGCCATCGTCATGCCCGCCTCGCTCGCCCTGATCCGGCAGGCGTACCAGGACGCCCGGCACCGCGCCCGCGCCATCGCCCTGTGGACGGTCGGCGGCTCGGTCGCGATGGCCGCCGGTCCGGTGCTGGGCGGGGCCCTCACCCAGGCCGCCGGCTGGCGTTCGGTGTTCCTGCTGAACCTGCCGTTGGGGGCGGTGATCCTGCTGCTGCTCACCCGGGTGGCGCGCTCACCGCGCAGGCCCGCGCCGCTGGATCTGCCGGGCCAGATCACCGCGGTGGTGGCGCTCGCCGGTCTCGCCCTTGGTGTGATCGAGGGCGGACACGAGGGGTGGACCAGCGCCGTGGCTCTGGGCGGGTTCGCCGCCGCGGCCGCCGGGGGCCTGGCCTTCCCGTGGGTGGAGCGACGCCATCCGGCACCGATGGTGCCATCGGCCATGCTCCGGCGCCGTGAGGTGTCCGTGTCGCTCGCCGTGGGCTTCGCCATGAACGCCGGTTTCTACGGTGTGGTCTTTCTGCTCGGCCTCTACTGCCAGGAGTTGCGGGGCATGTCCGGGCTCACGACGGGACTGATGTTCGTCCCGCTGTCCGCGCTCATCACCACCACGAACCTGGTCTCCCCGCGGCTGGCCGAACGCGTCGGTCGTCGGCCCGTCATCGTCACGGGCCAAGTGATCCTGGCCGTGGCGATGTTCGCCCTGCTGCCGCTCACCGCGGACACACCGCTGTGGCTGGTCCTGCTGCTGCTCGCGCCGACCGGCATCGGTGGGGCGCTCGCGGTGCCCGCGCTGACCGCCCTGCTGATGGACAGTGTGCCGGGTGAGCGGGTGGGGACGGCGTCGGGCCTGCTCAACGCCCTGCGGCAGACCGGCGGCGCGCTTGTTGTCGCCTTCTTCGGGTCGTTGCTCGCCGCCTCCGGGGACGAAGCGTTTTCGCTCCCGGGAATGCGGGTGGGACTGGTGGCGGTGGGGGTGCTGCTCTGCGTCACCTCGGTGGTGGCCGGGGCGTTGCTGCCGCGGGGCAGCAGGAGTTGAGCGGCTACCGCTGGCGGAACCTCACTTCCGGGTATCTGACGCCGAGTCGCTTGGCCGGCGGCGCCAGATCGGTGAAGGGGAGGTGCTCGGTGTCGTCGACGGTCAGCCAGCGCCTCCAGCCGGTGAGTTCGCCGCAGGTATCGTCCCAGGTCGGGTCGGCGCCTCCGGGGACACGACCGGGATTGCCCGCAATCAGAAAGGGACGGTCCAGCGGAGTGTCGTTGGGGTACCGGAAGTTGCCGTCCAGATTGACACCCGCTCTGACCCGGGCATCGGCCGCCATGGCGGGGACGGTGCTGAAACCACCGGCCGAGTGGCCCACCATGGCGACATGGTCGGAGTTGATGCGGATGCCCTTCCACACCAGGTGTGCGCCCGTGCACCTGGAGGACGAGGACCGCGCCGATCCGTGTGGCTTGCCGCACGATCGGGTACGTCCCCGTGGGCTCGGGCAGTGCCGGGCCCGATCGTGGTGCCACGGCTTTTGCCGGTACCGGTGGGGCGGAGGGGGTTCCCGCGGGCGGGAACGGCGGGCAGCAGGCCGGCGACCGCCACGACGACGGCCACGCAGGCCCGAAGAATGCGTCCCATGAGCGTCCTTGGATCGATGTCCGATCGCGCCGGTGTGTCACGACTCTGCGGGCGAACGTAGGGAGAACCGCCGCGCATGCCATCAGCCCCGGGGTGACAACCGGCGCAAGTGCGTACCTCCCCGGGTCTACAGCCGCCGACGACCTGCCGGAGCCGGTACCGCTGCCGGGGACCGACCGAGGAACGCCGCGATCGCCCGGTCGAAGTGGGGGCGTGCCACCGCCGGCCGTGGGTTGACGGCGGTGGCTCTCCGCTGAGGTTCCAGCGCGGCGGTGACCGCCAGTTTGGCGGCCCGGATCGCCGACGGCGGGTGCTCTGCGATGTCCGCGGCCAATCGACCGACGTGGGCGGTGAGTTGGGCCTCGGCCACGATGTGGTCGGCCAGCCCGAGCGCCACCGCGGTACGGGCGTCGACGAGCCGCCCGGTGTAGAGCAGTTCCCGTGCCGCGGCCGGCCCGGCCACGGCGACCATGCGCGCGGCGAAGGCTGGGCTGGCGAGGATGCCGAGCCGGGCGATGGGCATGCCGATCCGGGCGCTGTCCGCCATGAGCCTCAGGTCGCAGGCAAGGGCAAGCTGGCATCCGGCACCGGCGGCCGCGCCACGGATCTCGGCGATCACCGGGACAGGGCACTCCTCGATCGCCGTGAACGCCCGCTCCATGTGGGCGAAGGACTCTTCGACGTACCCGGTGCCGGCGTCCGCCCAGTCGCTCATGTCGGAGCCGGCGCAGAAAGTGTCGCCTTCTCCCCGGATCACCAGCACCCGCAGCGACGGGGCGGCTCCGAGCTCCTCGACCTGGGCGGCCAGGCGCTGCCAGGCCCGGCCGGGCAGGGCGTTGCGGCGGGTCCCGTCGCCGACGTGCATCTCGGCGACCGCCCCGGACCCGGATGCGGCGACGGCGAGTCCGGACGCGGGCGAGGAGTTCATTTCACGGCCCCTCGCGTACGGAGACCGGCCAGTTGACGCGGGTCGACGCCGAGGGCGGTCAGGATGTGCTCGGTGTGCTCGCCGTGTCGGGGAGGCGGTGTGCGCACGGTCGCCGGGTGATCGGACAGCTTGATGGGCGAGGCGATGGTGCGCAGCGGCCCGGCACTGGGGTGGTCGATCGAGGTGACCATGGAGCGCGCGAGCACCTGGGGATGTCTCAGGGCCTCCTCGACGGTGTTGATCGGTCCGACCGGTACCCCGGCCTCGGTGAGGAGCACGGCCCATTCCTTCGCGCCGCGTTCCAGCAGTGCGCGTTCGATCAGCGGAAGCAGCTCCGCGCGGTGGCGGACCCGGTCGGGGTTGGTGGTGAACCGCGGGTCGTCGACGAGTCCGGCGAGACCGATCGCGGTGGCGAAACGCCGCCACAGCCCGTCGTTGCCGGCGGCGACCATGAGGTGTCCGTCGGCGGTGGGGAACGCCTGGTAGGGCACGATCGCCGGGTGGGCCGAACCGTGGCGCCGCGGGATCTCGCCCGAGGCGAAGTAGCCACTGGCGACATAGCTGAGCCAGGCCACCTGCCCGTCCAGCAGCGAGACATCGACCCATTCCCCTGTGCCGGTGTGCTCGCGGTTGCGGAGAGCGGCGAGGATGCCGATGGCGGCCCACATCCCGGCGGCGAGGTCGGCGGGCGACACCCCGAAGCGCACCGGTGGTCCGGTGGGTTCACCGGTCACGCTCATCACGCCGCTGACGGCCTGTGCGATCGCGTCGTAGCCCGGCTCGCCCCGGTACGGGCCGGTCTGCCCGTAGCCGCTGATCGAGGCGTACACAACGCCGGAGTTGGTCTCGCGGACGTCCTGGTACCCCAGCCCGAGGCGGGTCGCGGTGCCGGGCCGGAAGTTCTCCACGACCACGTCGGCGGTGGCCGCCAGCTGTTGTATCAGGCGCAGACAGTCGGGGTCCTTGAGGTCGACCGCGATGCCCCGCTTGTTGCGGTTGACGCTGTGGAAGTACGCCGCGTCCTCGCCCTGGAAGGGCGGGCCCCAGACGCGGGTGTCATCGCCGGAGACGGTGTCCTCGACCTTGATCACATCCGCGCCCAGATCGGAAAGGATCATGGTGCAGAACGGACCGGAGAGGATGCGGGACAGGTCCAGGACCTTCAGTCCGGCGAGTACACCGCCGTGGACGAGCCAGGGCCGGTGGTGTGGTGCGTTGCGCATCGTGGTGTTGCGCCTTTCTTCCCGTGGGTCACCGGGGCCGGAGGGTCAGGAGCCCAGTTCGAGGAGCAGTTCCATGCAGATGGCGGTGGCGTCGAGGAAGTAGTCGACGCGCAGGTTCTCGTTGGGCGCGTGGTTGGCCTGGTCGTGGTTGGCCAGCGGGAGGCCGATGCTGGGCACACCGAGGATCCCGGTGAAGATCCAGTCGGGAAGGGTGCCGCCGTACGCGGGGATCAGCAGCGGATCGCGCCCGGTGACCCGGGAGATGGCCCGTGCCACTTTGGGTGTGTGCGGGTTGTCGATCGGGGTCCGTGACGCCGGTACGCCACCGAGCTTGGTGAGCGTCACATCGGGTGCGTGGGTCCGCAGGTGTGCGGCCACCCGTTCGAATACGGCCTGCGGGTCGTGTCCGGCCGTGAGCCGGATGTCGATTCCCGCCTCCGCGGTGTCCGGGATGATGGTCCGGCACGTATCGCCCGAGGTGATCCCGTTGATCGTCAAGGTGGGGCGGTCGGCCAGGCGCTCATAGAAGGACAGTCCGTCGAAGGCGGGGTCCATCTCGGTCAGCCCGATGTCGCCGAGCACCTCGGGCAGGTCGAGCGGGAGTGCGGCGAAGGCGGCGCGGTCAGCGTCGGACAGCGGTTCACGGCCGTCGTCGAAGCCCTCCACCAGGACCCGGCCGCTGGGGTCCTTCAGACTGGCCAGCGCCTGGACCAGCCGCCATGCCGGGTTGGGCGCAACATTGCCGAAGTTGCCGGAGTGCAGAGGACGGCTGGGGCCGGTGGCGCGCAGTCGGAGCCGCAGCATGCCACGGACACCGTGCGAGACGCACCATTCTCCGGACTCGTGCACCGAACGGTCGCTCCAGACGACAAGATCGCAGTCGAAGCGCTCACGGTGTGCGCTCAGGGTGTCCGCCAGCGTGGGGCTGCCGATCTCCTCCTCACCGTCCAGGAGGACCGTGACCGTACAGGGAAGTCCGCCGGCATAGGTGTCGAACAGGCGCAGCGCCTGAAGGTGCGCGTAGTGCTGGCCCTTGTTGTCGCCGGTGCCGCGCCCCCAGATCCGCCCGTCGCGCAGCACGGGCACGAAGGGGTCCGAGTCCCACAACTCCCGTGGTCCGGTGGGCTGTACGTCGTAGTGGCCGTAGATCAGGACATGCGGTGCCCCTTCGGGTCCGGCCCGGTGGCCGACCACCAGCGGACGGCCCCCGCCGTCGAGTACCGACGGGGTCAGACCGGCCCGCTTGACCTCCTCGAGCGCGCGGTCGGTCGCGTCCGGAAAGCCTTCCCCGGTCGCGCTCACACTGGGTTGGCTGAGGTACTCCATCAGTCCGGCGAGGAGTTCGTCCTGGCGCTCATGCACGAGTGCGTGGGGTGTGCCGGGGAACTGGGCGCGCAGGGTGGCGGCGTCCGTCATCGTATGACCTCGTTCTGTGGTCGGTGTCTGTGTGGGGGGGTGCGTCAGCGCAGGGCGAGGAGGCGGCGGCCGGCCAGCAGGGCGGAGATGCTCAGCGCGCCGGTCGCCAGGATGTAGAAGCCGGGTGAAAGGCGGTTGCCGGTGGTGCTGATCATCCAGGTGATGATCACGGGAGCGAAGCCGCCGAAGGACATCACGCCGATGTTGTAGCTCAGGGACAGCCCGGTGCTGCGGGTCGCGGTCGGGAAGGCTTCGGACATCAGGGCGGGCAGGGCACCGAAGTAGCAGGCCTTCAGCAGACCGATCAGGAACATCACCACGCCCATGACCAGCAGCGACGGACTGCCGGTGAGCAGCAGGAACAGCGGGTAGACGCTGAGCATCATCGCGGCCGCGGCGATCAGCATGACGCGGACGCGGCCGAACCGGTCGGACAGATGGCCGGCCAGCGGGGTCACGGTGGTCAGTGCCACACCGGATGCCACCGCCCCGATGAAGCCCGCGGAGGACGGCAGGCCGAGGACGTTCTCCGCGTAGGTCGGCATATAGACGATCACGTAGGTCACCGCGGTGGACATCACCAGTGCGCCGATCATGAGGAGCACCGGCAGCTTCTGGTCCCGCAGTACGCGCCGGACCGGGGTCGTGGTGACATCGCCCGTGTCGGACGCCTCGACAAATTCGGGGGTCTCCGGCAGGTTCCGGCGAATCAGGTATCCGACGGGGCCGATCAGCAGTCCGAACAGGAACGGAAGGCGCCAGCCCCAGGAATTCAGCTGGTCTCCGGACAGATTCATGGTCAGCACGGTGCCGAAGGTCGCGGCCAGCAGCGTCGCGAAACCTTGCGAGGCGAACTGCCAGCTCGCCATGAAGCCGCGCCGGTCGGGTGTCTGCTCGGCCAGGAACGCGGTGGCACTGCCGAACTCTCCGCCCGCGGAGAATCCCTGTATCAGCCGGGCCAGCAGAATCAGAACCGGTGCGGCGATGCCGATGGACGCGTAGGTGGGCATCAGAGCGATCAGCAGGGTGCCGATCAGCATGAGCCGTATGGTCAGCAGCAGCGCGGCCTTGCGTCCGGTGCGATCCGCGTACGTTCCCAGCACCAGCGCGCCCAGGGGCCTGACCAGGTACGACACCCCGAAGGTGCCGAACGCGAGCATGAGGGAGACCGTCGGATCGCCGGACGGGAAGAACGCCTTGGAGATCGGGACCGCGAAGAATCCGTAGGTGGTGAGGTCGTACCACTCAAGGGTGTTTCCTGCCGTGGCCGCGAGGACGGCACGGCGCGTACGACGTCTGCTGACAGGGTCCTTCGTGTCCATCCGTGTCTCTCCAGCGGTTTTCATGAGTGTCACTCCCTCGGGTCGAGCAGGGGAACTGTCGCGCAGGGTGGAACCGCCGATGAACGAGTCCGGAGCGGCGGATGAATCCGTGAACTCGTTGGGCGATGACGCTAGAGCCGTCGAGACGTTCGCACAATCGCAACTTGTCGAACGCCTCATTGCCCAAACGGCAACGCACACCCTAGGCTGAGGGCATGCTGAACAGTCCGGCTCTTGAATACTTTCTGGAAGTGGTCCGCACCGGTTCGGTCAATGAGGCATCGAGGCGGCTGATGGTCGCGGGCTCGGCCATCAGCCGGCAGATCGGCAAACTCGAGCAGGAAATCGGGGTGGCGCTCTTCGAGCGCCGACCACGCGGAATGGTGCCGAGCGAGGCCGGCACGCTCCTGGCCGCCTATGCGCGCAGGGCCGCACTGGAAACCGATCAGGTCCTCACGGAGATCCGCGGTCGCGGCCGCATGGGGTCCACCGTCCGCGTGGCCAGTTCACAGGGTGCCGCACAGGAATTCCTTCCGCATGCCATGGCGTCCTTTCGCGAGGACCATCCGGGGACCACTTTCCAACTGCCCGTGGTGTCCCCCTCGCAGGCCACCCGGATGGTCCAGGACGGCTCGGCCGACCTGGCCGTCACCTTCAGCCTGGCGCCCACTCCCGATGTCCGCGTCGTACACGCCCAGCGCGCCCCGATCCAGGCCATGGTCAGGTCCGATCACCCGCTCGCCCAGCACGACAAAATCCGCCTGCACGACCTGCTGCCCTATCCGGTCGCCCTCACCGAGGAAGGCACGACGAACAGACGTCTCTTCGACCTGTGCTGCTCGATCGAGGGCATTTCCTTCGAACCCGTGCTGGTCAGTTCCAGCTCCACCGCGCTGGCGACGTTCGTCAAAGAGACGAACGCCGTGTCATTGATCGGTCACATCAGCGTGCATGAACTCCTGAGCGTGGAGGGGCTGAAGGCCATCGCCCTCCTCAACCCGGAAATGCACCTGCGTACCCTTCAGATCCAGGCCATGGTGGGCCGCCGGCTTCCGGCGGTGGTGAGCTCCTTCGCCGACCACCTGATTCTGCGGCTGTCCGAAATCGAAGTATGAGTGACCGACGCCGCCACTGAGGGGACGCCCTGGAGCCCTGGAGCCCTGGACGAGCCGGACCCGGGATCGAACAGGATCGCGTAAACGTCGGACAACGTGCCAGAACGTGTGCCAGGTTGACGCGGGAGAAGAGCACAACGCGCTTCTCCGCAGATCAGGAGGGCAGCATGACCAACGGGGCTGAGGCGGCACACACGGACTGGCCGGTACTGGAGGCGGCGCACCGGGCGCTGCGCAGTGCGGTACGAGAGATTCCCATCGCCGACTGGGCGAAGCCGACTCCGTGCGACGGTTGGAACATCGCGCAGGTGCTGCTGCACGCGGCCGGAGACCAGCAGGCGTACGCGGCGTTTCTGACCGGTGAACCGGGTCCCGCGTACAACCCCTTCGAGCCCGCTACGGCCTTCGAGGGAGCGCCGGAGGATGTGCTGGAGCCGGCGCTTTCCAGCGCCGCGAAGGCGTGGGCGGGGGTGCAACGCAACACCGCCGAGGTGCCCGTCCCGATTCCGCCGCAGAAGATGTCGGCCGAACTGGGCGCTGCCGCCTGTGCGTTGGACGCGGCGGTGCACGCCTGGGACATCGCCGTGGCCGCCGGACAGCCGTCGCCGCTCACCGCCGACCTCGCCCGCCCGCTGCTCGCCGCGGCACGGCAACTCGTCGAGCCACTGCGTGGCTTCGCCTTCGGTCCGGAGCTCCCTGCCGAGGAGGGCGACGACGTGGCGGCACTGCTGCGTTACCTCGGCCGTCGCCCGGACTGGAGTCCGGCGCAGTCGTGACCCGTGGGCCGGACGCCCACCGGTCAGGGCGTCCGGCCACCGTCCTCGTCGCCGCCATCGACGCATGGGCGCGGGCCCGTCGAAAAACAATTCACTCACCGCGGCTCAGACGTGAAACTCACCCCATGACCGCAGACTTCACCGTTCGCCCGGCCCTGCCCTCCGACGCACCGCGTTTGGCCGAACTGCGCTGGACGTTCAAGCAAGAGGACCACGAAGGACAACCACCGGTTGCGGACCGGCCCCTGGAAGAGACCGAGCGCTGGATCCGCGACCGGCTCGGCGAAGGCCACTGGCTGGCCTGGGTCGCGGAGACCGGAAACGAGATCTGTGGCCATGTCTTCCTCAGCCTGGTGGAGCGGATGCCGGAGCCGTACGGCGACAACAACCCGATCGGCTATGTGACGAACTTCTACGTCACACCATCCCGACGGAACAAGGGTGTTGGTGCGGCCCTCCTCGAAGCACTCACACAGCACTCGCGCGGCGCCGACTACGACACTCTGATCGTCTGGCCCTCGGAGCACAGCAGTCCCCTCTACCGGCGCTCCGGTTTCCAGCCTCCGGAGGAAGTGTTGGAACTGTCGCTCGACACCTGATGAGATCCGGGCTCGGACACGCCGTCGAAGTGCTGGAACTCCATCCCGCCGCCGCCCGCTTCGCGAACACGCTGATGGCCATGCACGACGGCAGGATCGTGGCCAACGGACGGCACATCGTAGTGACCGGCCTGGACGGGCGGGCCCACCGGGCTCGTGGCATCCGGGGGGCGCCTTTCAGCGGCGGGACAACACCTGCCGCCAGGAGTACGGCCAACGGCAGTACGTCGGCGGATCCCCTCGCGCCCAGAACCGTGCCCATGGACCTGCGCCCCTACGGCGGTCCGGAGGACGGAGCCATCCTGGACGGTGCGGTCCAGGAGGTCGACCTGGCCACCGGCAGACTCGTCTTCTCGTGCTGATCTCCGCCCGGAACATGTGGGCGATCTACGGCGTCTCCCGGAAGACCGGAGCGATCCGCTGGCAACTCGGCGGGAAGGAGAGCGACTTCACCTTCGGCCCCAACGCCCGTTTCTACTGGCAGCACCACGCCCGGTTCCGCCCCGGACACCGGATCAGCATGTTCGACGACGGCTGCTGCAACCAGCCCGACGGCACGCCCGAGCAGCAGTCGCACGGACTGATCCTGAACCTCGACTTCCACACCCACCGGGCGACCGTGGAGCGGACGTATTACCACGACCCGGCGCTGTTCGCGGCGTCGCAGGGCAACACCCAGGCGCTCTCAGGCGGCAACCAGTTCATCGGATGGGGCCAGGAGTCCTACTACTCGGAGTACGCCGAGGCCGGGAACACCGGGAGCACCCCCTCGCGGAACCTGCTTTACGACGCCAGGATGCCGGGCTCCGACATCTCCTACCGGGCCTTTCGCCAGGCGTGGGTGGGCACCCCGTACTACCCGCCGAAGGCGGCCGTACGGACGCGGGACGGCCACCGTGTGGTCTACGCGTCGTGGAACGGCTCGACGCGGACACGCGCCTGGCAGGTGCTCGCCGGACCGGACCCCCGCTCCCTCTCCGTGGTGGTCAGGCACGCTCCCCGTGCTGGATTCGAGACGGCGGTCACGACCCGCGGCAGGGGCCCCTACTTCCAGGTGAAGGCACTGGACGCGTCCGGGAAGGTCCTCAGAACCTCCGCAGTGGTGCGGGCGAACGCCCATTGAGAGTCCGGGTTCGCGCTGATGTGCGCGTACCGCACCCCCTCGGCCGGTGGCATCGGCCGAGGGGAGGTCGGCAACCAGAAGTGCCCGGCGCCGTATGCGCGGCGCACCCTTCTCAGGGGTGGTAGACCGTGCCGGGGGGCGGGGTCTTCAGCGTCCGCAGATAGGTGTCGATCGCCCGTGCCGGGAGGGGCGACTCGCACTTGCGGTAGAGCCAGTGGCCCACCGAATCAAGGACGGCGAGCCTTCCCTTCGGGAACTCCCGTGCCATGCGCTGTGCGCCCGCCAGTGGCGTCGCGAGATCGTGTGTGGCGTTCACCACCAGGACCGGCGGGAGGGCGCCCTTGTGCTGGGTCGGCTGCGGCTTGGTTTCCACCGGCCACCCCTGGCAGCCGAGGATCATGTCCAGGGCCTGGGCGTTGTAGCGGGTGTTGGGGTGCTCGGCGGCGGCTCGGTGGAGCAGGGCGCGATAGTGGGCGTAGTCGCGCAGCCGGAGGTCGTCGTCGCGGCAGATCACCGAGCGCCAGGCGAGCTCCGGGGCGGATGGGTCGATCCAGTACACCTTCCCCTTGCCGCTGTGCAGTGCGGCAAGTTGCTCAGCGGTGGTCTGTGGATTCCACTTGCTCAGGTAGTCGGTGAGGAAGCCGGACAGCTGGTGGGCGGTGACCTTCTTCCGCGTGGGGCCGTGCGGCCCGGGCTCGAACAGCGTGCCCGCGTCCGCACGGGCGAAGAGCCCGCGGACAACGGCCTCCACGTCCTTTCCCTTCAGGGCACACGAGGCTTCCTTGTCGCACCACTTCCCCAGTTGCCGCACCGCGTTGTCGACGGCGGCGGTGCCGTCCATGAGGAAACGCTCGGCTCCCGGCCGGGAGGGGTCCATGGCGCTGTCGAGGGCCAGCGCCCTGAGGTTCCGCGGGAAGAGACGTGCGTAGCGCTCGCCGATGCGTGTGCCGTAGGAGTGGCCAAGGAAGCTGATCTTCCGCTCGCCGAGGGCCGCACGGATCGCGTCCATGTCGCGGGCAACGCTTTCGCTGTCCATGTGGCCGACGATCGGGCCGCTGCGCTCGCGGCAGCTGTCCGCGAGCCGTTTGTTCAGGACGCGCATGCGCTGGAACTCGGAGGCGTTCTTCGGACGGGTGGGAATCCTCTCGGCGAGCCGGTCATCGCACCGCAGCGCTCCGCTGCGGCCGATACCGCGCGGGTCGAAGCCGATGATGTCGAACCGTTCTCTGATGTTCTTGCGATAGCCCTCGACCGGGTTGTCGGCGTAATAGGCGTCGTCCAGACCCGTGCTTCCGGGCCCGCCCGGATTGGACAGCAGCGCCCCGATCCGCTTGCTGGGGTCGGTGGCCTTCTGGCGGGCGACCGCGATCTTCATCGTCGGTCCGTCCGGACGTGCCCAGTCGACCGGCACCCGCACCGTGCCGCACTGCGCTCGCCGGCTCGGGTCGGGCATGGGCGGCTCGGCCTTCGGACAGGCCGACCAATGGATCGTCGGCGCCGGGTCCGCGTTCGGCTTGTCGCTCGGGCTCGACCACGCGAACTGCGGGATCACCAGAAGTGATGTGGCGAGGACCCCGGCCGCCGACGCATGGGTGAGACGGACCGTGCGTCGCCTGCGCGAGGATGCCGCCGGACCCGCCTCGTACGCTCTGGCAAGATCATTCGAATCCTTCATGCCGTCAGGATCGCGGCCCCATGTGATGGTGTCTTGGTGACCACATGATGGCGAGGTAACAGCGTGCCGCCGATGGGCGGTTGGCGGCACGTCGGCTCTTCGCGCCACGGTTACGCGCTCGTCCGGCAGGCGGACGTCGGGGCACTTCCCCCGAGGTCTCAGGTACCTCCTCAGCCCCCGCGCGTGTGTAACGATCGTCGCGTCACACAGCGTGGAGAGGGGAAGCCCATGGCCGACGGAGACCGAAGCGATCATGCAAACCGCCCCGGGGACACGGAGCCGGTGAGCGGTGCGGAGGAGCCCTCCGGCCTGGGAGTCACCGTGGCCGCGCGGCTACGCCGCGTACAGGGCGGCCTCTCCCGGGCCGAGATGAAGATCGCCCGAGAGCTGACCGCCAACTACCCGGCCGCCGGGCTGAACTCCGCGTCGGGGCTCGCCTCCCAGGCCGGGGTCAGTGCGCCCACCGTCGTGCGCTTTGTCGCACGGCTCGGGTTCGACGGATACCGGCAGTTCCAGCAGTCGCTGCGCGAGGAGGTGCAGGCGCGCCAGGCGTCGCCGCTGACATTGGCACCGGTGATCGGCGCCGATTCACCGACCTCCGAGCTGGTGGAGGCGGCACGGCAGGTGGGCACCGCCACGCTGGGGCAGACCTTCGCCACCCTTCCCGAGCAGGAATTCGATCGCGCGGTGGAGCTGATCTGCGACCCGGCCAAACGGATCGCATGCTTCGGCGGCCGTTTCTCCCAACTCCTCGCCGAATACCTCGATCTGCACCTTCGGGTGCTGCGTCCGGGAACGATCGTGCACACCCCCACCCCGGGGCGGGACGCGGGGTTCCGTGTCGATGTGGGTCGCCGGGACGTGTGTGTGGTCTTCGACTTCCGCCGCTATCAGGACGACACCGTGGAGCTGGCCCGGCACGCCCATGAGCGAGGGGCGAAGATCGTGCTGTTCACGGATCCGTGGCTGTCACCCGCGGCCGAGTTCGCCGATGTGGTGCTCCCCGCGCGGGTCGAGGCGCCCAGTCCGTTCGACAGCATCGTGGCCCCCGTGGCACTGGCGGAAACCCTGGTCGCCGCCGTGCACGCACGCCTGGGCCCGGCGGCCGAGGAGCGGATGCGGGCGGCGGAGGACACCCTGAGAGGCGGGACCCAGGACTCATGAAAAATTTGTTTCAGCATCACCGTTGACTTGCGGCATGTAATGAATATTTCATGAGGGTGTTCCCGGGCCGCGGTCACGCGGCCCCCTTCCGCTCGGGAGTACGTCGTGCCCGATCATCCTCATACGCCACGCAAACTGCGCCTCTGGGAGGCGCTGGCTCTCTCCGTCGGCCTCATGGGTCCCACCCTGGCCATGGGTCTCAACGGTGCCGGGGTCGCGGCCACCGTGGGCAAGGCGGTGCCCCTCGTCTTCCTGCTCGGTCTCCTCGGTGTCGCCGTCGTCGGCTACGGCTTCTGGCGGCTGACCCAGCACTTCCACCACGCCGGATCCGTCTACGCCCTGGCCGGGGCGACCATCGGGCCCCGCGCCGGCTTCTTCGGTGGCTTCGCCCTGCTGGGCACCTACCTGGCCTTCCTCGTCTGCACCCTCGCCGCGACGGGTGTCTTCGCCCACGCGTTCCTGCACGCCCTCGGTATGACGTCCACGGGCCCCTGGGTCGCCGTGGCGATCGCCGCCGGCCTGGGTGTCACCGCGCTCAACTCGCGTGACACCCGGATCACCGCCCGTACCCTGCTGATCGTCGAAGGCATCGGCATCGTGGCGATGCTGCTGCTCGCGGCTGTCGTGATCGGGCGCACCAGCACCGGGTCGGCCCCTCGCCACCAGTCGTTCGACCTGTCGGTGTTCACACCCGGCGCCGCCACCTACGGCGCCGTGATGACCGCGACGGTCTTCGCCTTCCTGTCCTGGGCCGGGTTCGAGGCCTGCGCGTCCCTGGGCGAGGAGACCGATGACCCCCGGCGCAACATCCCGCGCGCCCTGGCGGGCAGTGTGTTGCTCACCGGTGTTCTGTACATCCTGATGATGTTCGTCCAGACCATCGGCTTCGGCACCGACGACAAGGGTGTGAGCGCGTTCGCCGGTGCGGAATCAGCGCTGGTGACGCTCTCCGACAGCTACCTGGGCACCTGGTTCTCGCTCATCGTCGCCTTTACCGCGGTGGCCTCCGCCTTCGCCGCCGCGCTGTCCTCCTCCGCCGCGGCATCCCGCATGGTCTTCGCCCTGGCCCGCGACGGCTTCGGTCCGCCGGCGCTCGCCCGGACCGATCCCGCCACCGGCGCCCCCACCAGGGCCCTGTGGCTGTGCGGTGGCGTGGGAATCGCCTTCACCGTGGTGATGTACGGCCTGGGCACCTCCGCCTTCGACACCTACTACTGGTACGCGACCATCGGCGTGCTGTGCGTCCTGGTGGTCTACGCACTCGCCGGAGCCGGCGTGATCGTCTTCACGCTCTCCGGCCGAGGCAGCATCCCCCGACGCGAACTCCCCATCCCGCTCATCGGTTTGGGCTACCTCTGCTTCGTCTTCTTCAAGCAGGCCGTAGGGCTCAGCGCGCCCTACACCTACTTTCCCTGGATCGCCGCGGCCTGGTGCCTGACCGGCGTCGCCATCATCCTGCTGGCTCCCTCGCTCGCACGGCGCATCGGCGCCCGCCTCACCAGTGAGCTGAACGGGGACACCGGCGTCGGGCTTGAACAGGGCCCCGAGCCGACCGCTGACAACACCAAGGTGGTTTCATGACACTCCTCGCCGACAGCTCCACCACCGTCTTCGTCGCCACCTGCGACCTGGCCGGCCTGGTACGGGGCCGGTCAGTGCCATCCGCCGCACACGAGTCGGTACTGCGCAGCGGCACCGGCTGGGTCCCCGCGAACCTCGCGATCTCCTCGTTCGGGCCGATCGCCCCCGACAACGTCTTCGGTTCCCGGGGCGACCTCCGGCTCGTCCCCGACGCCGCCACCGTGGTCGGCATTCCCGCCGACGGCACCGCGCCCGGAATGCTGCTCTACCTCGCCGATCAGACGCTGCCGGACGGGCAGCCCTGGGCCTGCTGCCCGCGTACCTTCCTGCGCGACACCCTGACGGAGTTGCGCGAACAGACCGGGCTGGAGGTTGTCGCGGCCTTCGAGCACGAATTTGTCCTCGACGGGCTGCCCGAGAGCGCCCCGTTCTCGCTGCGGCGCTTCCGGGACGCGGAACCCTTCGGCACGGATCTGGTACGGCTGCTGGAACACGCCGGTCTTGAGCCGGAGACGTGGATTCCCGAGTACGGCGACGGCCAGTTCGAGGTCACCCTGCGTCCCGCCGAGGCCCTGGCCGCGGCCGACCGTGCCGTGCTCCTCAAGGAACTCGTCCGTGACCTGGCGCGGCGCCGTGGTCTGCCCGTCACCTTCTCCCCGCTCCTCGCCACCACCGGAGTCGGCAACGGTGTGCACATCCACCTGAGTCTGCGCGACGCGGACGGACGCCCCGCTCTGTACGACCCGCAGCGCCCCGGGCGGCTCTCCGCCACCGGTGCCCGGTTCAGCGAAGGCATCCTCGCCCACACCGCCGCGCTCACCAGCCTGACCGCGCCGAGTCCGGTGTCCTTCCTGCGCCTGACACCGCACCGCTGGAGCAGCGGCGGGGCGTTCCTGGCCGAGCGCAACCGCGAAGCCCTGCTGCGTATCTGTCCCACCACCGCACTGGGCGGCTCGGACCCCGCCGCCCAGTTCAACCTGGAATACCGCGCCGCCGACGCCACGGCCAACCCCTGGCTCGCCCTGGCCGTTCTGATCCGCGCCGGTCTGGCGGGCCTCACCCGGAACTACGACGAGCCCACTGTGTGGCCGGAGGAGACCGACGAGTCCGTACTGGCCCAAGCCCCGCCCCTGCCCGGGAGCCTCGACGAGGCCCTGGACGCCCTGGAGAAGGACCACACCGTCCGGTCCTGGTTCGACCCGCGGCTCCTGGCCACCCACCTGTCCGTCAAACGATCCGAACTCGCCCAGCTCGACGGCCTGGACGACGCGGAGCGCATCCGGAGGGTGCGGAATGTCTACTGACCGGCTCGCCGCCGAGATCGAGCGGCTCCCTCTCGTGGATCATCATGTGCACGGCGCCCTGCGTCATGAGGCCGACCGTGCCGCGCTGGAACAGATGCTCACCGAGTCCGACCGCCCGATCCCGCCATGGATGACCCAGTTCGACTCACAGATCGGCTTCGCCATCCGCCGCTGGTGCGCCCCCGCCCTCGGCCTCGCACCCCACGCCGATCCCGAGACATACCTCGCCCGCCGCCGCGAACTCGGCACCGAGGAGGTCACCCGCAGACTGCTCGAAGCCTCCGGCATCGGCCACTATCTGCTGGAGACCGGCTACAAGGGCGAAGACATCCTCGACCTCCAGGGCATGGCCGCCGCCTCCAGCCGCCGCGTCGACGAAGTGGTGCGTCTGGAGACCGTACTGGAAGACCTGGTGCGCTCCGGTGTCACCGCCACCGCCCTTCCCGACCGGTTCCGCGAGACCCTGGCCGCCCGCACAGCCACCGCGGTCGGCCTCAAGAGCATCATCGCCTACCGTCACGGCTTCGACTTCGACCCCGGACGCCCCCATGACCGCGAGGTGTCCGCCGCGGCGGACACCTGGCTCAGGGCGTGCGAAGACACCGGCACCATCCGCGTCGACGACCCGGTTCTGCTGCGCTTCGCCCTGTGGTGCGGTGTCGACCGGGGGCTGCCGATCCAACTGCACGCCGGGTACGGCGACCCGGATGTCGAACTCCATCGGTGCGACCCGCTGCTGCTCACCCGGTTCATCAAGAACGTGGAACCGCACGGCACCGACCTGCTGCTGCTGCACTGCTATCCCTTCCAGCGCAACGCGGGCTATCTCGCCCAGGTCTTCCCGCATGTGTACTTCGATGTCGGCCTCGGCATCAACTACACCGGTGTGCGCTCCGACGCCATCATCGCCGAATCGCTGGAACTCGCTCCCTTCGCCAAGATCCTCTTCTCCTCGGACGCATGGGGGCCGCCCGAACTCCACCATCTCGGCGCCCTGTTGTGGCGCCGCGGCATGACCAGAGCCATCGCCGCCTGGACCGACAGCGGGGAATGGGACGTGGACGACGCCCTCAAGGTGGTGCGCATGATCGGCCGCGACAATGCCCGTCGGGTCTACCGGCTGGAGACCGCGGAATGAGTCAACGCCACCACCTCGCCGCGCTGTCCGCCGCACTGGAGGAGGAACTGCCGGCCGCCGTGGCACTGCGCCACCGCATTCACGCACGCCCCTGCCTGTCCGGTGCCGAAGCCCCCACCCGCGATCTCCTGCTCGCAGCACTTCCCACCGGCTCCACCACCAAGGTCGCCGACACCGGAGCCGTTGTGCGGGTCGGTGGCCCGGGGCCCGCGGTCGCGGTCCGCGGCGAACTCGACGCACTCGCCGTGCGGGAGACCACGGGCGCACCCTGGGCATCCGAGCACCCGGGGATCATGCACGCCTGCGGCCACGACGTACATCTGGCCGCGCTCACCGCGCTGGCCCGCGCCGTGGACCGGAGCGGTGGCCCCGCCCCGCTGCTGGCGATTCTGCAACCGAGGGAGGAAACCTATCCTTCCGGCGCCCAGAGCATCGTCGAAGACGGCATCCTCGAGCGCGAGCACTGCCGGGCCATGATCGGGGCACATGTCCAACCCCTGCTGCCGGTCGGCACCGTCGCCTGTACCCCCGGCGGCGTCAACGCCTCGGCCGACGAGTTCACGCTCAGTGTGCGGGGCCGCGGCGGCCACGCCGCCTACCCGCACCTCACCCGCGACCCCGTCGTCGCCCTGGCCCATGTTGTTGTCGCCCTCCAGAGTTTGGTCAGCCGCGGCACCGACCCCATGGCACATGTCGTCCTCAGCATCGGCACCCTCACGGCCGGCACCGCCGCCAACGTCATCCCCGGCACCGCCGAAGCCCGCGGCACACTGCGGGCGCTGGACGGTCGCCACCGCGACTTCCTGCACTCCCGGCTGGCCGAGGTCGCGGAGTTGGTGGCACAGACCCACGGCTGCACGGCAGAGGTGGCCATCGACCGCGGAGAGCCCGTCCTCCACAACGACGAGGCGCTGACCGCCGCAACCCGGCCCCTGCTCGGCAGTCTCGGCCTGCGCGCCGGTGACGACTTGCGGTCCGCGGGCTCGGACGACTTCTCCTTCTTCTGCGAACACCTGCCCTCGCTGATGGTGTTCGTGGGCACCCACGGCGGCTCCGAACAGCTCCATTCACCCACCTTCCTGCCGGCCGACGAGCGGATACGGGACGTCGCCCACGCCATGCTCGCCGGCTATCTGGCCGCCGCCGAACTGATCACCTGACGCCTCGCCACCTCACTCCACTCAAAAGGACCCCCGTCATGACCACCACCGGCACACACGCCAACGCACGGTCCCCTACGGCACTGCCACGGCCCTGGAAGCCGCGGTCGACGACCATACGTGGCCGTGCACCGTATGCCTCGACGACAAGGGCCGGGCGGTGGTCGAACTGCCGTAGTGGTTCGAGGCATTGAACGAGGACTTCCGTTCCCAACTGACCGCCAACGGCGGACCGGCACCTGAGTCGCACATCAGCCGACCGCTCAGAGAAAACCGCTTCACGATCGCCGGTGGCGACGCACCGACCGCCTTCCGCAGGAACCTCCCCCTCCCAAAGAGCCTGCGGTCGGCGGTGCGACCGCCGACTTCGCCAGTTGACCAGCGAGCCCACGGGCCCATACCTCGAGCGCGTACGCAACAAGCTGGTGCTCTGCGCGGTGCGGCAGCCGCCCGGTACCGGGCTCAGGCCGAGCGCCGTGCCAGGTCCTCCAGGAGGGCCAGCGCCCGCTCGGCGTGCTCATGCGGTACGAACAGGTGGTCATGGTGGAACCCGGCGACGACGTTGCAGCTCAGACCCGCCTCGGCCAGTTCCCGCGCGACCGCGGCGGTGAGGCCGACCGCGTCGAGCGCGGAGTGGACGCGCAGAGTGATCCAGCCCGCCACGTAGTCGTACGACAGCCCGGCCGCGTCCGCGGTCTCCACCGGGACGACCAGGGTCAGGCCCTCGGGCTCGGTGACGGTCACCACCGGCACCAGCCCCGGGGGAACGTCGCCCTCGACCGTGGTGAACACATAGCGCCCCGGATTCAGCTCCGGCCGCATACCGCTCAGCAATCTCCGCAGGTCCCTCTCACCTGTCATGTCCACCATTCTGACAGGGCAGAGGGGCACGTTGCGGGCACCCAGCAGGAGAATCTTGGTAAACGGGATCCATTTTCATATACGGTTGCGGCACACCACCGAGCCCGCACATCAGCGGGGCCGCCATTCGGACCACCGGTCGGCCCCTTCCGGTGATTGCCGGACGACTCGCGAGCGGAGCACACCTCGCGAGGGTACGGCGTTTCCGCAGCAGATGCCGCCGACTCGTGAGGAGATCAGCCGTGTACGCAGCCGTCAGACGGTACACCGGGGTGACCGATCCGGCCGAGGCAGGGCGTCGGGTGAATGAGGGATTTGTGCCGCTCATCCGACAGATCCCTGGCCACCTGGCCTACTACTGGGTCGACGCCGGGGACGGGGTCATGGTCTCGACCAGCGTCTTCGAAAACGAGGCAGGGGCCCAGGAATCGGTCGAAAAGGCGGCGGACTTCGTGCGGGACAACAACCTCACGTCGCTGCTCCCCAACCCTCCTGAGATCCTGGCCGGCCAGGTCGTGGCTTCCCTTTAGCCCGCGCGCCACCGCCCGCCGCCGCACGGCCCGGCGGAGTCGGCCCACCGGAACGAAACGCAGGGCAACGACAGGACCGATCAGTAACGGCAGTGATTCATCAAGTGTTGATGTGCCGTCAACTGCTCTCCTTGACCGCCCTCCCCTACTGTCCTCCGCGAACCCCGCCGTCCGCCCCGGGGCGGCGGGATTTCATCACCCCGTGGAGTCAGTGTGAAACGTCGCAATTTTCTGCGCGGAGCAGCCATCGGCACGTCGGCCGCCGCCTTCGGTGGCACCCTCATGCACGGGGCGGCCTACGCCGCCCCGGCCCAGCCGGGCCCCGGCCCGTACGGAGCGCTGAGGACCGCCGACGCCAACGGCATTCAGCTGCCCAGCGGCTTCAGCAGCCGCGTCATAGCCCGGTCCGGACAGACGGTCGCGGGCTCGTCGTACACCTGGCACAACGCTCCTGACGGCGGGGCCTGCTTCGCCGACGGCAGTGGATGGATCTACGTCTCCAACTCCGAGATCAACCCCGGCGGCGGCGTCGGGGCCGTGAAGTTCAACTCCTCGGGCACCATCACCGGCGCCCACCGTGTCCTGTCCAACACCCGGCAGAACTGCGCGGGTGGCAAAACCCCCTGGAACACCTGGCTGTCCTGCGAGGAGGTCAGCCTCGGCTATGTCTACGAAACCGACCCGTGGGGCGTGAACGCCGCCACCCGACGCGACGCCATGGGCAGGTTCAAGCACGAGGCCGCCGCGGCCGACCCGGTCCGCCGCGCCATCTACCTGACCGAGGACGAGAGCGACGGCTGCTTCTACCGCTTCCTCCCCACCACCTGGGGCAATCTCTCGTCCGGCACGCTCCAGGTCCTCAAAGCCGGTACGAGTACCTCCGGTTCGTTCACCTGGGCGAACGTCCCCGACCCCGACGGCTCCCCCACCGTCACCCGCAACCAGGTCTCCGGCGCCAAGCGGTTCAACGGCGGCGAAGGCTGCCACTACGCGAACGACACCGTCTGGTTCACCACCAAGGGCGACAACCGCGTGTGGCAGCTCAATCTCACCAACAGCACCTATGAGCTGGCCTACGACGACTCCCTCGTCACCGGCGGCGGCGCGCCGCTCACCGGGGTGGACAACGTCACCGGCTCCTCCTCCGGCGACCTCTTCGTCGCCGAGGACGGCGGAAACATGGAGATCTGCATCATCACCCCCGATGATGTGGTCGCACCGTTCCTCCGCATCACGGGGCAGTCCAGCTCCGAGATCACCGGCCCCGCCTTCTCTCCGGGCGGCGACCGCCTGTACTTCTCCTCGCAGCGGGGGACCACCGGCAGTTCCTCGGGCGGCATCACCTACGAAGTGACCGGACCGTTCCGCAGCTGAGTGTGATCCGTGGTCTCGGACGGGGCACCCGGCCCCGTCCGAGACCACCGACCCGGCCCCCATCACAGTTCACCCGAACAGGGTATTGGTTCGTATTTATCGCAAAGCTACAGTCATCTTTGTCGCGGGCTGTACAGGCATATGCGATATGCACTCAGGGGTTCGGGGGGATCGCCATGTGGGACGCCGTTGCTTCGTCACGCCCATCACCAGCGGACAGCGCTACCGCCGCGCCCGACACGACACCGGACGTGGGCGCGGGTGCGGGCGCGTTCCAGCCACCGACTGTGTCACTGCCCAAGGGGGGCGGGGCGGTTCGCGGGATCGGGGAGAAGTTCGAGAACAACGCGGTCAATGGCACCGGCACCCTGACCGTGCCCCTGGCCACCAGCCCCGGGCGAGCGGGCTTCGGGCCGTCGCTCACCCTGCGGTACGACTCCGGGGCGGGCAACGGCCCGTTCGGATTCGGCTGGCGATTATCCCTGCCGGCGATCACGCGCAAGACGGACAAGGGCCTGCCACGGTACGTCTCCTGCTCCACCGCCGAGGACGTCTTCACACTGTCCGGCGCGGAGGACCTGGTCCCCGAGCGCGAGCCGCTGTCCCGTGTGAAGGCCGGGCGCGGTTACGAGGTGAGGCGGTACTGTCCGCGCGTCGAGGGGTTGTTCGCCAGGATCGAAAGATGGACGGACACCGCCTCGGGTGAGACCCACTGGCGCTCGATCTCACCCGGCAACGTCACCACCGTCTACGGCCGGACGGCCGACAGCCGGATCGCCGACCCGGCGGACAGCGGCCGCTCGACCCGGCGGCCGAGCCCGCGGGCTTCCAGCGCCATCTGTGGCGCTACCCGGTGCGCGCCGAACTCGCCCATGAGTACCTCGGGATCACTCCCGAGGAAGCCGAGCTGCTCTACGGCACCGGTGAGCTCCCGCTGTGGGAGCTGTACGGCTTTCCGGCGGAGTCCGTCGGTGACAGGCCCTGGACCCGGATCGTCGTACGGCTTCCGGAGTTCCTGGCGCGCACCGGGCTGAGCTACTGCGAGTTCCTGGAGCTGTGGCGGTCCGCGTATGTGCGGTTCTGCGCCTACCTGCCGAGTGACGCGCGGGACGCGGCCGACGTGCGGGACGTGGACGTTGTGCGGGACGACGCCGCTGTTCGGGACGAGGTCCACGATTGCCTGCCGTTCCCCGACTGCGAGCCCTGCCATCTCACCGACTACCGCATTCGGTTCACCGATCCCCAGGACCCTGAGCAGGCGCTCCGTCGGCTGGCGGTGTTCATCCGGCTGTGGCGCACCCTGCGTGCCCTGCCCGGCGGCGGTTACGGATTCGCCGAACTCCGGGACATCTGCGAGGTGCTGGGGCTGTTCGGCGCCGAGGGGACCGTCGCCCCGGGCTTCCTCCGGCAGCTCGCCGCCTTCCAGATCCTGCGCGACGACTTCCGGCTCGCCCTCACCGACGGCAGCCCGCCCACGCCCGGCGAGACCGGTGAGCGGCGGACGCATCTGCTGGCGCTGTGGGTGGGGCCGGACGCCTCCCACTGGGACTGGGCCGTAGACGAGCTGCTGGACCAGGTCCAGTGGCACGCGCGGGCTCGGCACGGCTGCGGCTGCCGTCCACCGGAGTTCCGCAAGCTGCTCGCCGAGAACCTCGGCCCGCTCTCCCGGCTGGCCGGTTTCGATCCCGGGTCAGCAGCCGACACCTGGTCCGCGCGCCCGACGCACACCCTGCGGTTCGCCGAGATCCTGGGCAAGATCTACGCCTCCGACTTCGGCATCGGGGAGATCCTGTTCCTGTTCACCACTGATGACCACCTCGACGGCGACGACCCGTTCCCGCTCCAGCCGGGGAACGAGGCGCTCGACTCGCCTCTCGGCCTGCCCGACGACGAGACGCGCTTCTCGCTGTGGGATCTGCGCCGGGCGCTGCTCGCCGTGGAGGTGTCCGACGAGGACGCCGCCGTGTGGTCCTGGGACCGTATCTCCACCACCCTGCGGGGGGAGTTCGGCTTCACTCCACCGAGCGGGTCCCCGGATCCGCTGCTGTCCCTCGGCACGCACTTCTTCCCCTCGGTGCTGGAAACCTGCGGCGTTCCGGTGCCGATCGCCGACCGGCAGTACCGGACCGGGCTGCCGTCGGCGGACACCGCCCCGCTGATGTGGAACACCCCGCCCGACGGTCCGTTCCGCTACGACAGGGCGGCCGAGCAGTTGTGGACCCAACTGCCGCTGACCGATGAGGCGGTGATCGCGAAGCTCGGCCGGGTCCGTCAGTTGAAGCCCGCGGAGCAGACCGCGGTACGGGAGCTGTACTTCCTGCCGCGCGCCGATCTCGTGCCCTTCGCCTTCCTCTTCGGCAACGTCGCGGAAGCCGAGGAGCGCCTGCTCCAGGAGCCCGACGAAGGCCGCCGCTGGGCGTATTTCCAGCGCTCGTTCGCCCGCGCTCACGCCCGCTGCCGGATCATCGCCGAGCACCTGGCCGGACATGTGGCCGAGTGGACCGGACGCCCCGGGGACAACGGGGGCGACGATTGCGGCGGGGCGGATCTGGCCTGGACGCTGCTCGTGCATCTGTACGCCGATGAGAACCGCGCCCTCGGCCCGTGGGAGTCCGACTCGGGCGAGCGGCCCGACGTCACCTGGCCGGACCAGCCGACCGGCGGCGCCTTCGCGGCCCTGCTCGGCCTCACCGGCACCGGTCTGCTGGGCGAACTCGCGCCGGAGGGCGGCCCGACCGTCTGGCGCGAGCTCCGCGGGCCGATGTCCGCCTTCGGACCGGCGGAGGACGCCGCGGGGGTGCACATCCCCACCGTACTGCCCGGCCTCGACGTGACGTTGAGCGAGGCGCAGAAGCGCTTCGTCAGCGTCCGTAACGGCTTGGCGCTCGCCAACCCCGACGGCCGGCCGCTGGGCGGTGCGCACGGCTGGACCGCGCGCTGGAGCGGGGCGCTGCTGATCGATGAGGAGGGCGGTTACACCTTCCGGGCGGGCGCCCCGGCACCCGTGGGACAGCCGCCCGACGCGGCGGCCGCGCACCGCAAGCGCTGGCGGGTGTCTCTGCGGCGCGGCCAGCGCAGCTGGGTGCTGCTGAGCCACGACTGGCCGGACGAGACCGCGCCGCCGGACTGCTCGGCCCCGCTGACGTTGCGCCGTGGTGTCTACCAGCTGGTCATCGAACTGGCGCAGCCCCGGCCGGAGTTCGCCCGCCCGGAGGACGTCTGCCCGGCGACCGGCGGGTTCGAGGTCACGTACGCGGGGCCCGACAGCGGAGGCGAGCTGGTCACGATCCCCTACGAGCGGCTGTTCCATGACCGCAAGGACGGGCCGCTCGACGAGGGGCTGTGTGTGCGGGGCGCCGCCCGGAGCTTTCTGCGCGGCCGGTTCACCAGCACCCTGCGCGATATCCGCCGCACCTATCAGCGGGCCTTCAAGGCCCTGCTGTTCACCAGTCGCTTCGAGCTGTCCGCGCACCCCGCCGCCGACGACGGACAGTCCGAACTGGGCTATCTGCTCGCCCACACCGAGGACTTCACCGGCACCTCGTACTACCGCCACGGCGGCGGCTTCCGGGTGCACCGCGCCTTCCTGGACGTCAACTTCCTGCCTTTGAAGGACAATTACCGCCCTCCGGCTCCCGCCCAGGACCGCCGGGTGAACCCTTCGCCCCGCCGTCGGCAGGCGCTCTTCGACTGGTGGGAGCGGATCTTCGACTACACCGTCGTACGCCGCGATGCGGCCACGGCGCCCGAGCGTCCGCTGTGGCTCCTGTTCCATGAGGCCGCCGAGAACCACCCGGACGATCCGGCCCATCTGCTCCGGCACATGGGTGTGGATCTGCTGCACACTCCCCTCGTCCTCCGCTACTTCCCCGGTCATCAGGTGTCCAGCGGCGACCTGGAGGACGAGCGCTGGGCCATCCGCGTCTGGCATGCCGACACCTGGATCCGCGCACTGCGCCGCCACTTCCTGGTCAAGGACCTCCGGAGCGCCCGGCCCGATCTGTGGGCCTCCGACGACCCGGGTGCGCTCCCGGCCGGAGAGACCGTCACCGGCAATCAGAACCTCACCCGGTTCGTCCGCGAAGGCTGCTTCGAGAACGGTCAGCCGCGTCGGTACGAGGACGTCAAGCGGCTCAACGACGGGCTGCGGGAGCGGGCCAGAGCGGCACTGCACGCCTATCTGTGCGCGATGGACCGGGTGCCGCTGCCCGACGGCGAGTCCGTCTCCGAGCCGAGGCAGCTCAGTGAGGTGCTGCTGCTCGATGTCGAGGCCGGGCTGTGCGAGCGGACGACCCGGATCGAGGAGGCGATCGGCGCCGTCCAGCTGTTCATCCGGCGCGCCCAGCTCGGCCTGGAGCCCCGGTTCACCGTGACGCCCGCCTTCTCCCTGCTGTGGGAGCGGCGTTTCGCCGACTACCGGCGGTGGGAGACCTGCACCCGGCGGGAGCTCTACCGGGAGAACTGGATCGACTGGGAGGAGCTGGAAGAAGCCCGGCGCGGCGAAGGATTCCGTCTCCTGGAAGCCGAACTGCGGGGCGCCACGCTCACCGTGCCGCTGCCCGGCGGTCTGGAGCACTGGAGCGGAGGGCGGCCACCCGTCCACCCGGGTCTGACGCCGCTCCAGGCGGACCGGCCCGCCGGGATCCAGGGACTCGACCCGGTCAGGGAGGGCCTCGATCTGCTGGGCACACCGGAGTGGTCCGCCACACCTTCCTGGCTGGCAGTGGTGGGGCTCTCCGCCGGCGGCGGAGGCGGCAACGGAAACAATGACAACGAGGGCGGCCAGGACGGCGACGGGCCGCGGCTGACGGCGCGCGGGGAGTGCGATGGGGCCGGTGCTGATATACCGCTGTGGATCCAGGCCGCAGTGCGCCTGGGCACCCGGTTCATCCGGGTGGCCGCGGCCTGCGAGCCGCCCGCGGCCACGAAGTTCGCTCCCCGTCCGGCGGACGGTGCGGAGATCTGCTGCGCCGACTGCGGTGCCCCGCCGTCGGCGGTGGTCGACGAATACTACTTCTGGACGGTCGACGTCCGGCGCCATGAGGAGCAGGAACAGCAGGCGGAATGGCCCTGGCACCAGCCGGGCGAACTGCCCCGGCTGCTGCACTGGGACAGCGGGCGCGCCGTGCGCCTGGCATGGTGCCGGGTCCACAACGGCCGGTTCCTGCAACCACGGAGGTCGGCGGAGGCGGTCCGGGTCGGCGACGGGGACGGCAGCGGCGATCTGGAATGCGTGGGCCGCACCGCGGACTCGCTGACGTTCCGGGTGACCGGTGGTATCGCGCCACCACCGCACCTGGGTGCCACGGCCGGTTTCCGCTACGACCTCCCTACGGATGCCGCCGTTCCGCTGCCGCTGGTGGTGGAGCCGGACGCAGACGACGCTCCCCGCTACCCGGGCGGGCTGCCCGCGTACCCGTACTTCGCCTACCACGCGCCGGGCGCTCCGCTGGTGCCCGCCTCGCCTTTCGCTCCCGCCGTGACGGTCGCCGGGGCACTGCGGGCCCGCTGCCGGTTCGAGGCCGCCCTCAAGTGGTACGAACTGGCCTTCGCGCCGCTGTCCTCGGACTCCGACTGGCTGTACGGGACCGGGGACGACGCCAGGCGGCGGTCGATCGTCCTGCACTACACCGAGACGCTTCTCCAGTGGGGCGACGCCGCGCTCCAGCGGGGTACGCCCGAAGCGTTCGGCCATGCTCGGCTGCTGTTCGACACCGCGGCCAGGTTGCTCGGCGCCCGGCCCCGTACGATCAGGGCGGAAGCGGGCCGCGAACCGGACACCGTCACGGATTTTGTTCCGCTCGCCCCACCGCTCAATCCCCGCCTCCTCGCCCTCTACGACCGTACCGCCGACCGGCAGGGCCTGATCCGGGCCTGTCTCGACGCGCATCGGCTGCGCCGACCGGCCCTGCCCTACCCGGGTGCGCGGCCGGACGCGGGAAGGGCATCCGAGCGGCCCTGCCCGGACGATGCGGACTGGTGCGCGCCGCCCAGCCCGTACCGCTTTGTCTTCCTGGTGCAGAAGGCCGTGGAGCTGACCGGTGAGGTGCGCGCGCTCGGCACGGCGCTGCTCACCGCGTACGAGAAGGGCGACGCCGAATACCTCGCCTCGCTGCGCGCCACCCAGGAGAGCCAGCTGCTGGCCCTCGCCTCGCAGGTCCGGCAGCAGCAGTGGCGGGAGGCCGACTGGCAGCTCCAGGCGCTGCGCAAGACCAAGGAGATGACGCAGACCCGCCGCAACTACTACGCCGCACTGGTCGAGCACGGCCTGATCAGCAAGGAGATCGAGTACGACAACCTCACCGGAACGGGCCTCGCGCTGCGTACGGCGAGCAATGTCACCGAGGGCATCGCGCAGATCATGGGACTGATCCCGGACATGTTCGTGGGGTTCCCCTGCAACCAGATCCAGCCGCCGGTGGGCTCCAAGCTGGGCGGCGTGTTCTCGGCAGCGGCCCGGATCACCAACGGCCTCGCCGAGATCGCGAACACCACAGCGGGGCTGCGGCTGACCCAGGCGGGCTGGGAACGGCGCGAGGAGGAGTGGCGCCACCAGGTGGAGGTCCTGGACATCGAACTGGAGCAGGTGGAGCGGCAGATCCTCGCGGCCGAGCGCCGCCGGGGCATCGCGCTGCGGGAGCTGGAGAGCCATCAGCGGCAGCTGGAACACTCCGTCGATGTCCAGGACTTCCTGCGCACCAGGTTCACCAGCCATGACCTGTATCTGTATCTCCAGCAGGAGACGGCGGCGCTGTACGACCAGTTGTACGAACTGGCCGGGCACGCGGCCCGGCAGGCGCAGCGGGCGTTCAACATCGAGCGGGGACACACCGCGCGCGACTTCCTACCGGTGGAGGACGGCCACGATCTGCGCGAGAGGCTCCTCGCCGGGGAGCGGCTCCAGCTCGCCCTGCGGCAAATGGAACACTCCTACCTCGACGAGAACCTCCGCGAGTACGAACTGACCAAGCACTTCTCGCTGCGACGGGACTTCCCCCTCCAGTTCCTGCTGCTCCAGGCCACCGGTGAGTGCGAATTCGAGCTCGCGGAGTGGATGTTCGATCAGGACTACGGCCACTACATGAGGCGGATCAGGAACGTCGGCCTCACCATCCCCTGTGTGGTCGGCCCGTACGCGGGAGTGCACTGCCGGCTGACGCTGCTCAGCAGCAGCACCCGGATCAGCCCCGAGCTGACCGCGCCGCCCGCGGAGTGCTGCGGGGAGGAGGGACCGGCCAACGGCTATCCGGCCCTGCCGGACGATCCGCGCGTCGTCAACGAATATCTCGCCACCGAAGCCATCGCCACCTCCACCGGGCAGAACGACACGGGCATGTTCGAGCTCAACTTCCGGGACGAGCGAAAGCTGCCCTTCGAATTCCGTGGTGCGGTGAGCCGGTGGCGCATCGAGATGCGCCCGCGGAACAACCAGTTCGACCTGGACACGGTGGCGGATGTCCTGCTCCATCTCAACTACACGGCGCGCGAGGGCGGGGATGCCCTGCGCCACGCGGCGGAAGAGGTCGCGGACCGCCATCTGCCCGGCTCCGGTCTGCGGTACTTCGACGTACGGCACGACATGACATCGGCCTGGCACGCCTTCCAGCGCCCACACGGGGAGGACCGGCACCACGAACTGACGCTGAGGCTCGGGCGGGGGATGTTCCCCTTCCTGCCGGGCGGCCCGGACGTACGCGTCCGCCGTCTGGAGCTGTTCTTCGAGACGGCCGACCCGGTGCCCAGCGAACACCACCTGCTGCGCTTCACCCCCGCCCGCCCCCACGGGCATCACTCCGACGAACGGTGCCCCGCCACCGAGGTGCGCTGTGTGGCGGGCGCCGACTGGCCGGGCCTCTTCCACGGGGTCCTCCAGGACCCCGGTTTCGGCCCGCTGGTCCGCACCGGAGAAGGCGAGCTCGGCACCTTCTCCTTCCCCGCCCTGCTGCCGGAGGTGACGCGCATCCTGCTGTTGTGTGCGTATGAGGTGTGCTGACCGGGCGGATCCCCGCTCATTCGGCAGGAGCTTGTGGTGTCGCACCCGCACCGGGACGATCGTCAGGGTTGCCGCCGGCGGTCGCCTTGCTTCGCCCGCCGTCGAGAGAGGGCCAGTCTGCGTCTCTCCCGGTCGATGTCGGTGATGACGACCGTGACCTCGTCGCCGAGCCGGACAACATCCTCCGGAGCCGCCACGGGCGCCGAGGCGAGCTCGCGGTTGTGCACCAGTCCCTCGATTCCCTTGGCGACCTCGACGAAGGCACCGAACGGAATCAGCTTGGTGACCCGTCCGGGCAGTTCCTGACCCACCACGACACGATCGGCGAAGGTCTGGAAGGGGTCCGGTCGGGTCGCTCGCAAGGACAGCCTGGCCTCCGCGTTCCATGTGTCGAACGCAAGGAACTCACACGTCACGCGCTGTCCGACCGCAACGACGTCCGAAGCCGATTCGATGCGCAGCCAGGACAGTTCGGGGATCGTGATCAGGCCGACTCCGGGAAAGACCGGATGGTCGGGGCCGTCGTCCAGCGCCACGAACACGCCGAACCGTTCGAGGGCCGCGACGGTGCCGGAAAGGAGCTCACCGGGGCTCAGTGATTCCAGGAACATCCGCAGCTCGGGGGGTTCAAGCGGTCCGCCCATGGTCTCCAGCCTGCCATGAGGGACGGTGGGCTGTGCAGCGCCCACGGCCACGGAGATGTACCGACCGGGCCGTGGCTGCCGCACCCGGTGTGCGCGAGACGCACACCGGGCGGGCACCCTCATGGTGCGGGAGGACGGTGGACCGTCAGGCGGCTGCCGGGGTGTAGTGGTTGGCCTCATCGCCTTCGAGGACGTAAGCGCGCTCGCCGTCCACACCGACCGGGGCGTCGCCCGCGACGGTCACGCGGTGCAGCAGGCGCGGGAGGTCGCCGTAGTCGTCGGGGGCGTAGTGCTGGGTGATGCGGTTGTCGAAGACCACCACATCGCCCGGGGACCAGGCGATGCGCACGATGTTCTCGGGGCGGACCACAGAGGACTGGAAGATCCGCAGCAGATCACGGGACGCGGACGGGCCGAGGCCGAGGAGACTTTGAGCGAAGCCGCCGATGAACAGACCGCGCTCGCCGCTCTCGGGGTGGACACGGATGACCGGGTGGGCGGTCCGGTACTTCCGGGAGATGAACCGCTCGCGGTGTTCGGCCGCCTTGGTGTTCCGGGGTGGCGCGGCGTAGTCGTAGTCGTTGGTGTGCACGGCCCACAGCCTGTCGGCCAGCTCGCGCAGCGGCTGGGGCAGGTCCCGGTAGGCGGCGCCCGTGTTGGCGATGAGAGTGTTGCCGCCGTAGGGCGGGACCACGATGCCGCGCAGGGTGGACACCTTCGGTGGGGTACGGACGAAGGTGACGTCCGTGTGCCAGCGGTTGGCGCGGATACCCTCCTCGGCGTCCACGGCAGCACGCTGGGCTGCCCCTCGACGGACGGCACCGTGGGGTGTGCGGTGGTCAACTCGCCGAAAAGGGAGGCGAAGCGGAGCTGGGCGGCGTCGTCCAGGTGCTGGTCACGTTTCAGATCGAGCGGGTCACACGGGGCTCCTCTCGCTTCCGGCGGCTCCGGCGGCGGCTACCGGTGGCACGGCGGGCCGGGGCAGGCCGTAGTGGTCCGCAGGGTGCCGCCGGTGTACTCGGTACGGAACAGACCGCGTCGCTGGAGGACCGGGACGACGTGGTCCACGAAGTCCTCGAGTCCACCGGGCAGATGGGGCGGCATGATGTTGAATCCGTCGGCGGCGCCTTCGGTGAACCACTCCTCCAGCTCATCGGCGATCTGGTCGGGGTGCCCGCGAAGACGCGGTGGCCGCGGCCGCCGCCGAGCCGGGCGATCAGCTCCCGCAGGGTGAGGCCGTCGCGGCGGGCGAGTTCGGCGACGAGGGTGAAGCGGCTCTTGTTGCCGTTGATGTCCCGCTCCTCCGGGAGCTCGGGGAGCGGGCCGTCGAGCGGGAGGCCGGTCAGATCGGTGCCCAGCATCCCGGAGAGCTGCTGCACACCGTACCTGAGCGCCCTGACGCAACCAGCCAGCGGGGACAGCGGCCCGGCCCGTGACATCACAAGAATCACACAAGGTCGCTCCCTACCGTCCGATGGCCGGTGACACCCAACTGATGGAGGTTCGGCACATGTTCACCAGCCGTCGTGGCTCACGTACGGCCATCATCGCCGTGTGCGCGCTCCTGGCGATCGCGCTGTTGGCCTCGTGCACCAGAGCAACGAACACAGCGAGCGGTGAGACCTCCGCCGCTGACAACGCCGCGAGTTCTGCCCAGAAGCCCAACATCGTCTACGTTCTCACCGACGATCTGGCGTGGAACCTCGTGAAGTACATGCCGCATGTGCGGCAGATGGAGAAGGAGGGGACGACCTTCACGAACTTCTTCGCCACCGACTCCCTGTGCTGCCCTTCGCGTTCGTCCACCCTGACCGGTCAGTACCCCCACAACACGGGGGTCTTCACCAACACCGGGGACGACGGCGGTTACCGCGCGTTCTTGAAGAACGGAAACGAGTCGAAGACCTTCGGCCCCACGTTGCAACACGCCGGCTACCGGACCGGGTTCATGGGGAAGTATCTGAACGGGTACCAGCCGGTCGACAGGAACGGTTCGCCCGGACGCGTCCCCTCCGGCTGGGACGAGTGGGATGTCGCGGGCCATGGATACGAGGAGTACGACTACGACCTCAACGAGAACGGCAAGGCCGTGCACTACGGCAAGGATCCCCAGGACTACCTGACGGACGTGCTGTCGAAGAAGGCGACGTCATTCGTCGACGCCTCGGCGAAGGCGAAGAAGCCGTTCCTGCTGGAGGTGGCGACCTTCGCACCACATGGCCCGGCCACCCCCGCTCCGCGGCACGAGGACAGCTTCCCCGACGTCAAGGCTCCCCGGACGGATGCCTACGACCAGGCGACCCGGAATGCGCCGGAGTGGCAGAAGACATTGACGCCGCTGAGGCCGAAGGAGAAGGAGGAGATCGACCGGAAGTTCGCCAAGCGGGTGCGCTCCGTGCAGGCGGTCGACGAGATGATCGGCCGTCTGGAGAGCACACTCAAGGCCCGGGGAGTGGCCGACAACACCTACATCGTCTTCGGCTCGGACAACGGCTTCCACATGGGCGAGCACCAACTCCGGCCGGGGAAGCAGACCGCCTACGACACCGATGTCAAGGTGCCGATGATGGTCACGGGACCTGGTGTTCCGTCCGGTGAGCGCGTTGCGCGGCTCGCGGAGAACGTCGATATCAACCCCACGTTCCAGGAACTCGCGGGCCTGGACCCGCCCTCGACCGTGGACGGGCGCAGTCTCGCCGGGCTGATGCGCGGGAAGCGCGAGGACGACTGGCGCAAGTCCGTACTCGTCGAGCATCATCAGGCGGCCTCCAAGCGGGGGGATCCCGACGCGGCGCCCAGCAACGCCGGAAACCCACCGACGTACGAGGCGGTCCGGACGGCCGACTCGCTCTACGTCGAATACACCGACGGGCAGACGGAGTTCTATGAGATGGGGTCCGACCCCGACCAGATGAACAACCGGGCGGCATCGCTCCCGGAGGAACAACGCGCCGCCCTGCACCGCACCCTCACAGCACTCCAGCACTGCAAGGGTGCGGAGAGCTGCCGGGCCGCGTCCGGCGCCGACTCCTAGCCAACGGCTCGTTCCCGGCGCGTCGGGCCACACGCCGGCCCAGCGCGCCGGGAACGGCGGCACAATCCCAGCGGCGCGCCCTCATCGCGGCGCGCCGCGCCCGCTCAGGTCCCCGGTGCGTTCTGCTGGAGGGCACGGGCACGGGCGCGCTCGGGGTAGGCCGCAAGGAGTACGCCATCACCGAGGACGGCAAGGCCGAGCTGCGGAGCTGGCTGACCGGCACACCACCCACCACGACCCGCCGCAGCGACACCCTGCTGCGCGTATTCTTCCTCGGTCGGCTCACCCGGCTGGAGGCCGTCACCTACCTGGAGGCCGAGGCATCCCGCGCCGCCGCGCGCCGCACCGCCTTCCAAGAGATGGAGGAGTCCATCGACTGGGACGAGGGCCCGCTGTCGGTCTACGGCCGGATCGTCCTGGAGTACGGCGTGCGGCAGTCCGTCATGCACGAGGACTGGGCCCGCTGGGCCGCCGAGCATGTCGGCGCCCTCGACGAGAGCGCGGATGCCCCGCCGCCCGGACCCGAGGCACCGGCGCCCTAGCCGAGCGATCCCGAGGCTTTTGTCATCCGGCCCTGGACACTCAACGAGGTCCACGCGTTCGAGGAAGGCGGTCGGCCCCGCCGTCTCTGGCGTATCACCCGGAAGACGGGAATCCGCCTGCCCCCGGCGGGGGCAGGCGGATCCGGCTGATGGTGTCGTCAGTGAACGCGTCCGGACCGTACCGGGGCGGTGGCCGAGCTGGGCTTGTACGGGGAGACGCCCGCGTAACCGGCGCGGTAGCCGTGGCGGCGCAAGTCGTCGTAGCCGGCGCGTCTGCCGCTGTGGAGGGTGGCGTCACACCGTGCCGTGCCCCGGGCGCCGGTCACCGCTGTGCACAGCTTCCGGGTACCGGAGGCGTCGGTGAACCGGATGGTCTGACCGCGCAGCGGGGTGCCCTGTGCCGTGGTCAGGGTGGCGGACAGCCCCCTGACCTTCAGGTACGGGGGTGTCAGATGCCGTTGCACGGTGGCCGGGGCCGCTGTGAGACGGGTGGACGTGGAGTGGGTCGCGGTCGGGATGGCGAGTCCGACGGGCGTGTGCAGCCCGGTGATGGGGACGGTGGTCTGGGCGCCGCCGTCCGCGGGGACCTCCACCACCCGGTCGTTGCCGAAGTCGGCGATGAACAGGTTGCCGTGTGCGTCGAGGGCCAGCCCCTGCGGGCTGTTCAGCCCGTTCGTCGGGACGGTCCACTGAGAGCCACCGCGGGCGGGTAGCTTGATCACCCGGTTGTTGCCCGAGTCGGACACATAGAGGTTCCCGGCTCGGTCGAACGCGAGCCCGGTGGGCTGGGAGAGGCCGATCAGGGGCACGGTGGTCTGGGGGCCGCCGTCGGCGGGCACCTCCACGACGCGGTCGTTGATGAAGTCGGCGATGAACAGGTCACCGTCGGCGTTGAGTGCCAGGCCGTCCGGGTGGAGCAGTCCGGTGGTCGGAACGGTGCTCTGGCCACTGCCGTTCGCGGGGACCTCCACCACCCGGTCGTTGAAGCTGTCCGAGATGAAGAGGTCGCCGCCGCGGTTGAGGTCCAGCCCGATCGGGCGGTTGAGGCCGATGGTCGGAACGGTGGTCTGGCCACTGCCGTTCGCCGGGACCTCCACCACCCGGTTGTTGCCCGTGTCGGAGATGAAGAGGTTGTTGTCGGTGTCGAGTGCGAGGCCGGTCGGGCGGGTGAGGCCGGTGGCCGGAACGGTGCTCTGGCCGCTGCCATCGGTGGCGACCTTCAGAACGGTGTTGTCGGTGTACTCGGAGACGTAGAGGGGGACGGTACGCCGGGCGGAGGCGGGAGGCACGGCCGTGGCCATCGTCGCCGGTGCGATGCCTGCCGTACACAGCGCCAGAATTCCTGACAGCGCGGTCAGTCGGTGTCTTGTGGGAAAGCGGGTCATGACACACCCATCTGTTCTGGACGGACGATCGACCCTAGGAACCCGTGGCCCGCCCCCGTCCGCACCACGCCACCGGCCCGCCCCGCATCCACCCCAACGGCAGGCGCGGGGCGCGTCCGGGCGGAGGCGCCCAGGACCGGGCAGGTGGGCTGAGTGGTTCAGCTCCCGCTGGTGATGTCGACGATGGCCGCACGGAGCTGTTCGATGACCGCGGCGTTGGCGCAGACGTGGCCGTAGCCGTCGATGAACAGCCCCGCGGCTCCGGGAATGGTCTCGGCCAGTGCCCGGCCGTGCTCGACGGGGATGATCGGGTCGTCCGCCCCATGGATGACCAGTGTCGGTACATCCAGCGTGCGCAACCTGGGCGCGAGGTCGCCCACGGCCGCGGTGGCGGCGATGGCGAGCCGGCTGGCGTCCGGGTGCCAGGGATTGGTCGCGCGGTCGTACTCCCGGGTGAGGATGGCCCGGCATCCTTCCAGGTCGTACTCGGTACGTCCGGCCAACGGCGCGTAGGCGCTGAAGCGGGCCTCGATGAGTTCGTCCCGGGTGGCAGGCGGAGCGGCGGTCAGCTCGGCCGACACCCGGGCCGCATGCGCCAGGTACGCGGCGTGCGGGGGCGGGGAGAAGAACGATGCCTCGCCGCTGAGCGCGGACACCACACCGGCCAGGGCCGAGCTGGTGGAGCACAGAGTCAGCGAGCGCACCCGGTCGCGGTGGTCGAGCCCGAGGAGCTGGGCGATGAGTCCGCCCATGGACGCGCCGACGATATGCGCGGCGTCGGCGCCGTAGGCGTCCAGGACCGCCACGGCGTCGCGCGCCAGGTCGTGGCAGTCGTAGGGGCTCTTGTCGTAGTCGATCAGGGTGGACTTGCCGGTGTTGCGGTGGTCGTAGCGGATGACATGCCGCCCGCTCGTCGCCAGGCCGTGGCACAGGCTGTCGGGCCATCCCACGGACTGGGCGTCCGCTCCCACGATCAGCAGCACGGCCGGGTCGACGGGGTTGCCGAAGTCCTCGGCCCACAGCTGGAGTTCACCGGCGCGCACGGCTTTTTCGGGCATTCGGCTGTCCCTCGTTCGGTTCCGTTCGCCAGATGCGCTGCATCATGGTCGGCACCAGCAGGCTGGAGAAGGCGAAGGCGCGTTGTGGTGGAGCGGTCCGGGGACCGGCTGGCATTCATCGGGTTCCATCAGCATCGCCCGGGCGTCCTGCCGCTCGCGGACCGGCAGCCGCCAGCGCGATGGTGACGAAGTCGCCCTGCTGCACGCCGAGTTCGGCGTAGGCGCGGGCGAGTCGGTTGCTCGTGCGGTCGAGCTGCTCCCGGGTGAGAGTCCGCGCGCCACAGGTGACGGCCGGGCGCTGCGGATCCCGTTCGGCCAGCTCCCTGATGATGCGGCCGATCGGTTGCGTGGTGGACATCGGGATTCCTTCTCACGGCTGGGCCGGACGGCGGCCCCGCGGCCGGACGGGGTGGCATTCTCTTGGGCTGACCGCGCTGCTGTCACCCTGGGCAGCGCCGCCGGCCTGTACACCATCAAAGGCCGGGGCCGACCGGGGCCGCATCCGTAAAAACACTGGTGCCACCGCAGTACGGCCCCGCACACGCAATGTGATCGCCGCCACTGTTTCCTCGACCTGGACACCCACGCTCATGGCCGGTAACACTTTGCGCAGCGGGGGCCTGTCGAGCAGGCCGTCACCCACCGTAGGGGCGCTCACGGCGCACCCACCACGCGCACTCGCCATCTTCCTCGGGCCGAGAGAGCGCGTTGTGTCTCAACGATCGACACCTCTGCCTCCTCTCTCTCCTCGCCTCTGCGGCCGCTTCGGGCCCTTGTGAAGGGGCGTCAACACCTCCTGATGTGCTGCGCCGAGGTGGCGACCCGTGGGGCCGCCGAACGGTGTGAACCGCCCGGCAGCGCATCCGCTCCACGACCAACAGGGAGTCGCTCCATGAACGTCACGGTCGCCCCGCCGGATACGGGGAAACCACCGAAGGCCCGGTACGGCGCACTGATGACGTCGGTCGTCAGCGTCACCCTCACGTACAACATCTGTCTGGGCGGCGCGCTCGGGATCCTGATACCGAAACAGATCGCCGAGATCACACCCGACGGCAAGGTTGCCGCGCTGGCCATGGTGACCGCCGTGGGCGCCGCCGTCACCGTCTTCGCCAACCCCATCGCCGGTGCCCTGTCGGACCGCACCCGCAGCCGCTGGGGGCGGCGGACACCATGGGTGATCCTCGGCGGTCTGGGCAGTGCGGTGTCCCTGATGGCACTCGGCTCCCTGGGAGCACTGGTGTGGATCGCGGTGTTCTGGGCGCTGACGAAGATGTTTCTCAACGTGCTGATCGCGCCGGTCAATGCGCTGGTGCCGGACCGGACTCCCCCGGAGAAGCGCGGCATCGTCTCCGCCATGATGGGGCTGGCGGGGTTCGCGGGTGCGGTGGCGGGCACGCTGGTGGCCGCGGCGTTCGTTTCGCGGATTCCCGTCGGCTACACGGTGATCGCCGTGGGTCTGGTGGCCGCGGCCGGGCTGTTCGCGCTGCTGTCTTCGGAACGCTCCACCGCCGGTGACCCGCGGGCCCCGTTCCACCTGGGACGTTTCCTCCGCGGTTTCTGGGTGAGCCCCCGCCGGTACCCGGACTTCGCCTGGGCGTTCCTCGCCCGCACGGCGATGGTCCTGGGGTTCAAAGCGATCCTCACCTACCAGCTGTACATCCTCCAGGACTACGTGGGCATGTCCCTGGACGACGCCGCGGAGCTCAGCCCGGCCCTGAACCTGGTACTGGTGGTGGGCGTCATCCTCGGCACCCTCCCCTCCGGTGCCCTGTCCGACCGCCTCGGCCGCCGCAAAGTGTTCGTGCTCATCTCCTCACAGCCCATCGCGACCGCCGGGCTCGCACCGCTGTTCTGGCCCACCGTCACCGCGATGTATGTGTTCTACGCGATCGCCGGTCTGGGTTTCGGCTGCTACGCGGCGGTGGACCAGGCCCTGATGACACTGGTGCTGCCCAAGGCCGAGGACAACGGGAAGGACATGGGCATCCTCAGCATCGCCAACAATGGGGCCACCGCCGTCGCCCCCGTTGTCGCCGCGGGCCTGATCAGCGCGCTGGGCGGCTACCGTTCCCTCTTCGGCGCCGGAGTGGTGCTCGCGATCATCGGCGCCGCGGCCGTCCTGCCGATCAAAGGCGTCCGCTGACCCGCGGGACCCGCGGGCGACGTCACTGCACCGGCCCCGGAGCGCGTTGACGCACCGCCGTCACGTTGTCTTCCGGGGCCGGCGGTGTGAGCCGCACATCGACGAGGGGACGGGCCCGCAGCGCCGTCTCCTCGGCTGCGCGTGCCGCCTCGGCACGGTTCACTCCGAGAGCTTCGCACCCGATCTGTTCGTGCAGCTTGACGACAGCGTCCATGAGCATCTGCGGACGTGGCGGGCAGCCCGGCAGATAGATGTCCACGGGAACGATGTGATCGACCCCCTGGACGACGGCGTAGTTGTTGAACATCCCGCCCGACGATGCGCACACCCCCATCGAGATAACCCACTTGGGGTTGGGCATCTGGTCGTACACACGGCGCAGCACAGGGGCCATCTTCTGGCTGACCCGGCCGGACACGATCATGAGATCCGCTTGCCTCGGCCCTCGCCAGTACTCCATCCCCCACCGCGACAGGTCGTGCTTCGCACCTCCCGTCGCCATCACTTCCATCGCGCAGCACGCCAGCCCGAACACCGCGGGAAACATCGACGACTTGCGTGCCGCTCCCGCGAGGAGTTCAACGGTAGTGAGGGCAAAACCACTCGGGAGACTCTCTTCGATTCCCACACCAGCACCCCTGTTCCGAAAAGCCCGGAGACGAAAGTCCTGTCTGATCGAGGCGTTCTCCTCACACAACGTAGCCGTTCGACACCGAACCGGAACCAGGAGTGAGGGTGGCGCAGCGGAAGATGAGTAGCGATGACTCACCGCCGACTGAGAGCTCCCTGACCGGGCCGCTCCCTCGGACCGAGTAGAAATTACTCACCGGGCGGGGTCGGAGCGACGCGAAAGTTGCTGCTGGCAGAAGGCAAGGAGAGCACGGGGGACGGCGGCCGGCACAGCGTTTTCCTCCCTGCCCGCACGCCACGTGGCACATCCGAGACAGCAGCCGCCCGTGGGCCCCGAGGCCGGGCTGCCCATGCCGCCCTGCCCCTCCCTCGTCATGACACCTCTAGGAAGTGATGTGCAACTCGGGCAACAGCACCCGGTGGCGCCAGGAAATGGGCGCGCGAATGTACAGCGCCATGGGCATCGCACGGGATGACCACGAGGGACGGCATGTGATCCTCCGCGACAACCTGCGGTTCTTCGGCGCCCCGCATGTGGCGCTGATGTTCATGCCGCCCAACGCGGAAGAGCGAATGGCCAATGACACCGGGCTGTACGCACAGACCCTGATGCTGGCCATGACCTCCCATGGCGTCGCCAGCTGTCCGCAGGCATCCCTGGGTTTCTTCTGCGACACCATCCGCGACACGCTCGGCATCAGCGACAACAAGCTGCTCTTCGGGATCTCGTTCGGCTACGCCGACGAGTCCTCCCCCAGGAACCAGGACCGGATGCCCCGCGCGGAACTGGCGGAAACCACCCGCTTCCACAACTAGCAGCACGCCTGGCCGTCGCCCGAAACCCTGGGAGGGGCGGCGGCGCGCCGGCGGACGACCGCACCTTTGTCGATGCCATGCAGCGGATCAACGCGGCGATTCTCAACGTCGCGGGACATCCCGGGGCGGGAGCTGACCCGGCCCCGCGGACTTGCGGCGGCGCGTGGCATCACTCCCGCGCGGACCGCGCGGGTGAACCCGCCCCGCCGCTCTGGAAGATCCGGTCGAGGTGGGCTTCCAGAACCGCCGCGGCGGACCGCGCACTGCGCTGCCCGGCGAGCACGCTGGTGCCCAGTCCCGCGGACATCGCGAGCAGACTGACCGCTTCCAGCCGCGCGTCCACACCGGGCCGGGTCAGACCCGCTTCCTGAGCCTGCCGCAGCAGGCCGGTCAAGCTGTCCTCGGCCGCGTCAGGGTTGCTCATGAAGGGCTGAGCGGCGAGCGCCTGGTCGGTCACGGCCAGCACGGTGTAGGACGTGTAGACGAGGTGGAAGACGCGGCTCTCCTCGTCGGTCGGCAAGGACGCCATGAGCAGCGCCTCGGCCATCGCGCGCGGGCCAGGACCGTCCCCGGCGGCACGGACCCGGGCGGCGACCCGCTCCTGGAATCGCGCGACCAGATACTCCAGTCCGTAGAAGAGCAACTTCTCCTTGGTCTGGAAGTAGTACTGCACCAGCCGCAGAGACACACCCGCCTCCGCCGCCACATCCCGCATCCCCACCGCATGCAGCCCGCGTCGCCCCGCAACCCGCAGAAGGGCCTCGGCGATCTCGGTACGCCGCTCCGCGTGGTCCACACGCTTCGGCATCGGCCGCTCTCCGCTCATCGGTTGTGCTGACGTGCCCGCACCGGGCCGGAACACCGTCATGGTACAGCCGTACCACGTTGGTGATACGGTCGTATCACGAACAAGGGATCACACCCGGAGGTGGCCGCCCGTGTCCAGAACCACAACCCGCGACCGTGCCCAGCGCGATGTCGGGCGTTATGTGAACGACGACCTGCGCGAGCGCTACTTCGCCGCGTGCGACGCCCTCTACGCCATGGGAGCGTTGGCCGTGGCGGAGATGGACGTGGAGACCAGCTTCGGGACCACACACGTCTACCGGTACGGACCCGACCACCCCTCCGGCGACTCGCGCATCCCGGTCGTCCTGGTGCACGGCGCCGGAAGCTGCTCCGCGATGTGGTATCCCAACACCCCCGCGCTCAGCGCCGAACGCCCCGTCTACGCCATCGACACCCCCGGCGACCCGGGCCGCAGCGTGCAGCGCGAAGCCATCCACCAGCCCGAACGGGCCGCACAGTGGCTGGAGGAGACCCTCGCCGGACTCGGCCTCGACCGCGTCCACCTCGTCGGCTCCTCCTACGGCGGATGGCTCGCCCTCAACCAGGCACACCGCGGTGCCGATCGCCTCGCCTCGGTCACCCTTCTCGACCCCGGCGGTCTGGAGAAGGTGGGACTGCGCTTCTTCGTATGGATCTTCGTCAGCCTCTTCGCGACCTTCGCGCCCAAGGCACTGCGCCCGCGCCTGGCGGCCTGGTTGGAACAGCCCGTCCTTGTCGTACCGCAGCTGCGCACCATGATGCATCTGGGCGTTCGCGCCTATCGCATACGCCGCCCGGCACCGCTGCCCCTGACCGAGGACGAACTGGCCACCATCCGCACGCCCCTCTACCTGGTCCTCGGCAAGCGAAGCCTTCTGGTCCACCCGCAGCGGCAGGTCGAGCGCGTCCCACGGGTGATTCCCGGAGCCCGGGCCGAAATCGTCTCCAACACCGGCCATGGACCGCAGATCGACCATGCGGAGGAAATCAACCGCAGAATGCTGGAGTTCATGCACTCCACAGAATGAGCAGGGAGGGCGGGCACAGCTACGCGTCGCTGCCGGACATCCGTGTTGTCCGGCAGCGAGTGACGGCAGCGCGGTGGCCGGGCCGCCCCGCCGCCGCGCGCGACCGGAACGTCGAGCGTGGCGGCGCCGGTTCGGCCGTACGAAAGCTCGGCCGGTGCACCGTCAGACCCTCCTGCCAGCATGAGCCTATGAGCGGAAAGATGGTTGACGACCTGGACGACCCGGCACGGCTGCTGAACATCGAGCGGTCGGTGGTGCGCGCCGCGATCGGCGCGGGAGCGGAACTCGGTGTGGGCGGGGAGGTGTTCCAGCAGGCCGAGGCGCTCTTCGGCGAGCAGGAGGTGCCGCGTGCCGAATTCGCGTCCTGGCTGCACTTCGCGGCCACCGTGCTCGGTCATGACGGGTATGCCCGGCGTATCGAGGCCACCGAGCCAGGTATGCCGTGGCGCGCGGTATGGGCCTGGTGGCGTCCGGTGGGGCAATGTGTGGCGCATCCGAACCTGGGCGGGTACCGCTCCGTCAAGCGCCATACGTACGAGGGCCGGGGGATCATCCGGGTCAAGGACCACTGGGAGGACACCTGGCTCGACCTGGAGACGGGCAGGCCGCTGCCGCCCCCGGTCGAGGGCAGTGCGGTACCTGTGGAGTGCCCTCGCCCATGGCACACGGACAAGGACGTGGACCACTTCCACGACCGACAGCTGTTCGCACCCGAGAGTTGGGCCGAGGCCGAGCCGCTTGCCGGCGAGGACGGCCGGACCCGGTATCTGGTGAACGAGGTGCACGGCATCGCATTGCTCGACACCGATCCGGCGGTGCTCCGCGACTGGCCGCGCGGGAGGATGGATCACACGTCGGCGGAAGGCGGCTCCCCCGGCCAGTCTCCGGTGTACGAGGACCCGGACGGCCCTCTCACCGCCGCCTGGCTCGATGAGACATTTGCGGCCGTCTCCGTGACCCGCATCCCGGAGAGCAAGCTTCCCTCCACTCTTGAACACACGGCGAGCCGTGCGCACTTGCGGGACATCGGTCTGCCGACATGGTGGGCATGTGCCTGGACCACCTTCGCACCGCACCCGGCCGACCAGATCACACCACTGAGCGACGCCGACGCCCACGGCGCCGAGATGCCCGACGGTACGGACGCCACCGACCTCCTGGCCTTCGGTACCTCCGAGCACGGCGACCTCTATCTGCACCGGCGCGACGGCACGGTCCACATCCTCACGCCGGTGCTCGAGGACGAGAAGTGGGCCATGGTCCTGCTGGCGCCGGACCTCGACTTCTTCACCCGGTGCCTGGAAGGCGTGGTGCGGTACATGAACGCCAGCTGGCACCCGTATCCGGATGAGGAGGGCATGGGCCAGGTGTTCGTCATGCAGATGGATGGCTTCGCACCGTCGCTCGAGCTGTTGGATCCGGACTCCCCGAGCGGCAGCGTCTGGGGATATTTCCTCGCCGGGATCACCGAGTTGGACGAGGACGGGTTCTAGCGGGCTGGTGCGTCCTGTCCGCCGCCCGGCTACGCCGTCGGCTGTTCCGGCGTTGCCCGCTCGTACGGCATCGGCGTGCGGCCGACCCGTCGAGCCCGGAGCGGACGCGGCGCGTTCCCCGGGCCCGCGGGCGGCCCGGGGAACGCGCCGCGCGACAGTGGCGCCGTGGAGGACGGGGGTGTGTGGGCGGACGGAGCCCGGGCTCCCCGGATTCCGGAGCGGGTCATGCGATGGCGAGGACCAGCAGGACGAACGCCGTGACGATGACACCGATGCGTACGTAGTGGAACCGGTCCCAACTGCCGAGCTGCTGCTTCCAGTCCGCCGGGAGGCTGTCCGTCGTCCACTGGGCAACGCGGGAGTTGATCGGGACCAGCAGGGCGATCGACATCAGCACGCTCAGCACGAGCAGGGCCGTGGCCGTGGCAACGAGTCCCGCCCCGGTCTCGCCCCAGGCCGGCACCGACCAGACCGCGCCCAGCACGACCGAGCCGATGTACCAGAAGGGCATCACCTTGCCCAGGATCCGGGCTCCGGCACTGCGGGCCACGAGGCCGCCGTTGTTCGGCAGCTGATCGAAGATCGGGTTGAGAAAGACCCCCACCGCGAACTCCACGCCCACCATGAGGCCGACGACCACAACCGTGACGACGGCGAGTGTGTTCTGCATGTCCCCTCCCGAGGTTCCCGGCACAACTTCTAGCGCCGCTAGATTCTGATGCGATGCTAGACCACGCATCGCTCGGATGTCTAGCGGTGCTAGGATTCACCTATGTCGGTAAAGGAGCGCAAGGAGCGCGAGCGCGCACACCGCCACCAGCTGATCGTCGCGACAGCCCGCGAACTCGCCGAGTCCCAGGGCTGGGACGCGGTGACCACACGTCGGCTGTCGGAGCGCATCGAGTACAGCCAGCCCGTGCTGTACAGCCACTTCCGCGGCAAGCGCGAGATCGTCGGGGCCGTGGCCCTGGAGGGATTCACCGAACTGACCGTGGCCATGCGGCACGCGGTGGCCGACGGTCCGGCCGGGCGGGCGGCGGTGGCCGCGCTCGCGGGCGCGTACGTGGACTTCGCCGAGCGCAACCCCGCGCTCTACGACGCGATGTTCCTCCTCGACACCGGTCTCGCCTTCGCCGACGAGGCCACCCCCGCCCCACTGCGCGAGGCGTTCGGGACACTGCTGGACACCCTCGGTGACGTCGCGGGCGACACCGAACCCGCTCTGTTCGTCGAGGTGTTCTGGTCCGCCCTGCACGGCCTGGTCGCGCTCACCCGCTCGGGACGGCTTCCCCAGGACGACGCCTCGCGTCGGCTCGACCTCCTGGTGGACCGATTCTCAGGCCGCTGAGAGCGGCCTGAGCGGCACCGGCACCCGCCGTAGCCGGATTCCGGGCGCTCGGTCCGTGGACGTTCAGCGCGAAAACCAACACCCGCCGCAGCCGGCCGGCGGCATGACCGGGCCGCGCGCAACCGCGGTCCGGCAGCCACGCGGCGCCCGCGTTCCGGTCGGGCTGTGCAGAGGCGTCTACGGGGTGGCCGGAGCGCTCCCGGGCCCACGTGTCAGGGCCGGTCCCACGGGCACCCGGGGGGCAGGACCGCGGCCGGTCATCGGACCGGGAGAGGAGCCGGTGATGACGAGTCTTCCCACCGGGTACGCGCCCTCGTCCTACTGGATGGCATCGGCGCCGGGACCCTCCTACCCACCACTGGAGCCGGGCTGGGAGGGCAGCGCTCCCGATGTCGAGGTCGCCGTGGTCGGCGGGGGCATCGCGGGCATCTGCACGGCCTGGGAGCTGGCCCGCACCGGACGGCGGGTGGCGCTGGTGGAGTCGGACCGGCTCGCCACCGGGGCCACGGGCCACACCACAGCGAAGCTCTCCGCCCTCCAGGGACTGGCCTACCAGGACATCCGCTCCACCCGGGGTGAGGAAGCCGCCCAGCTCTACGCCACCTCGCAGACCGACGCCGTGGACCGGGTGCGGCAGGTGACCGCCGAGCTCGGCATCGACTGTGATCTGGAGGAGTGCCCCGCCTTCACCTATGCCGAAGGCGAGGAGACCCTGAAGAAGGTGAGCGCCGAGGCGGAGGCCGCTTCGGCGGCCGGACTGGACGCCTCGTTCACGACCGGGACCGATCTGCCCTTCCCGGTCGCGGGGGCGGTGGAGGTGGCGGGGCAGGCGCAGTTCCACCCCCGGAAGTATCTGCTGGGCATGGTGGAGGACCTGGTCGCGCGGGGAGGTCTGATCTTCGAGCACTCACGCGTGGTGAACCTCAGCGAGGGCCATCCGTGCCGCCTCACCACCGACCGCGGAGCGCGGTTGCGGGCCCGCGACGTGGTGGTGGCCACGGCCTACCCCATCTTCGACCGAGCCCTGCTCTTCCCTCGTCTGGAGGTGAAACGGGAGCTCGTCGTGGCCGCCGTGCTCCCGTCCGACCGCGCCCCGCGCGGGATGTATCTCACACCCGAGGACGGCACCCGCTCGGTGCGCACCACGCCCTACCGGCAGGGTCAGCGGTTGCTCATCGTCACCGGGGAGAAGTTCACCCCTGGCGTCGGTGACGTCGAGCGGCGCTACAAGCGCCTGATCGACTGGACACATGACCGCTTCCCCGGCGCCGAACCCGCCTTCCGCTGGGCGGCACAGGACAACTGGACCACTGATCACGTGCCCTATGTGGGCCCGCTGCACCCCGCTTCCCGCCATGCCTTCGTGGCCACGGGGTTCGCCGGGTGGGGCATGACCGGCGGCGTACTCACCGGCCGGCTGCTGGCCGCGCGGCTCACGGGACAGCCCGTGCCGTGGGAGCGGCTGTACGATCCGCGGCGGCTGAACCCGGTACGCGAGGCCCCGGCGCTCTTGCGGGTCCAGGCCACCGCCGCGCGCCACTTCATCGGCGGCCGGCTGTCCGGGGACGGCCCGGACGCGGTACGGGACATCCCGCCCGGTGGCGGGGCAGTCGTCCGGCTCGGTGCACGGCAGCGGGCGGTGTACCGCGATGAGCAGGGCGCATTGCACACGCTGACCGCTCGCTGCACCCACCTGGGCTGTCTGGTGCGGTTCAACGACGCCGAGCGGACCTGGGAATGCCCGTGCCACGGCTCGCGGTTCGCCGTCGACGGCAGTGTGCTTCAGGGCCCGGCGGTAAGCCCGCTCAAGCGGACCGAGGACCACGAGCCCGGGGCGCGCGATGCGGGAGGCGACGGTCACGATGCGAGGTGAACCCCGCTCCGCCCGCGCCGCGGATCTTCCCGCGCGAGCCGGTCGCCTCGCTGCCCGACCGGCTCCCCTGTCCGATGGCCGTAGGTCACCGCCCCGTGCGGTGCAACTCGCGTTGACACTGATGTGATCCGGGATTTCCATGGAAGGGGTGCGACCTGAGCCTCACGCTCCGCGGGGGACGGGCAACGCAACGGATCACGACGGGAGGCAGCCACCGATGAACGTCGGGAAGAAGATGGCCCACAAGGCCGAGGAACTCAAGGGCCAGGCCCAGAAGGTGTTCGGGCGGGCCACCGGGAACCGCAAGGTCGAAGCCGAGGGCCACGGCCACCAGGCCAAGGGCGGCGCCAAGCAGGTCGGAGAGAAGATCAAGGACATTTTCCGGCGTTGAGCGCACGTTCCGCCCGCGGCGCCGAGCCTCGTCGGGCACCGATTCCGGTCGGAACGGCGAAGCTCGCGAAGGCGGAGGTCGGTGTGATGACAGCTGGCGGCCATGAGCGGCCGTGCACACCCTGCTGGGTCAGCCTCACCACCCCCAGCCTCCGGGAGACGCGGGACTTCTACAGCGCCGTCCTCGGCTGGACCTGGCGCCCCGGCGAAGCGGCCGAGGGACTCTTGATCGCCCTGAGCGGCGGGGACCCCATGGCCAGCATCGGCGAACCAGGGTCCGGACTCCGTGCCGCCGCCCACTGGACACCGTTCTTCGCCACCAGCAGCGCGGATGACATCGCGGCGCGGATCCGTGAGCGCGGTGGAACGGTCGGGGTCGGTCCGTTGTCCTTCGGTACGGGCCGGATCGCACTGGCCTCGGACGCCCACGGGGCGGTCTTCGGCTTCTGGGAGGGAGCGGTGTTCCCCGGCTGGCCGAGGGACCAGGCCAGTGCACCCGCCTGGCTGGAGTTGCGCACCCGCGACACCTTCGCCGCCGCGGTGTTCTACGGCGAGATCTTCGGCTGGACCACGGAGGACAGCGCCTGCACGGTGGAGTACGAGGACGGGGAGGTGGTCGTGCGCGAGGCGGGCCGCAGGGCCGTGGCGATCCGCGGTGGCGCCGTCGAAACGGCGCCTGACCCGCAGGTGCGGCCCCGCTGGTGTGTGCACTTCCACGTGGCCGATGTGGATGCCGCCGTAACCGCTGCCCGCGCGGCAGGCGGGTCCGTGGACGTGGCCCCGTCCGCATCCCCCTCCGGCACCAGGCGCGAGGCGGCTCTGCGCGACTCCGTCGGCGGCTGGTTCAGCGTGACCACCGGGTGACCGACGGACAGGGCGTCTCCTACCGGATGTCGGCACTCGGTCATCTGTCGCCGACAATGGGCTCATTGAGATTGATGGCGCATGTGCCGAGGCGAATGATCTACTCCCAGGATGTATCTCACGCCCTTTCTGCTGGAGTTCCAATCGTGGCATTGGAAACGCGAGTTCCACGACGAGGAGCTGGCGGACGCCTTCGCGGCGACGAATGACCCGACCACCCCCGAGGAGTTCGAGAGGGGCTTCCTGACGCTGTTGCGCAGCGGCGACACCGTCGCCTGCGGTATCGCCCTGGACTACTACGACCGTGCCGAGATGACGGAGCGGTTTGTGGGTGGCAACCCTCTGGAGCCGCACGCGGAGGAGGTGTTCGCGGTCGCCCGACGGCTGCTCGCGCAGCCTCCGAGGCCCGCGGACACCATCGCCGAGGAGGGTGCCAACCACGCGAGCGCGCTGGGTGCCCTCATGCGTGGTGGCCTGGACAGTGAGGACACGGACGCGATCGCCGGGATTCTGGAACGGATGCCGGACGGGGGCCTGCGGGAGAGCGCCCTCGACGCGGCCCGCATCCTCGTGGACGACACGATGGACCAGGAGAAGGCGGACAGCGACGAGGGTGGCGCGACCCCCGATCGGCGGCTCGTCACGCTGATCGCCCGGGTGGAGGCGTGCCGTGACCGCGTCGAGACGATCAGCGCGCTGCGGGAAGACTCCGGAGCCGAGGCAACCGAGTCCCTCGTCCGCGCGGCGACCGATGACGCGGAGTGGCGGGTCCGGCAGGAGGCCGCGGCCGCGCTGACGGCGGGCGGGCGCTTCTACCCCCAGCGGCCCCTGCTGGAACGCCTGGCCCGGAGCTGGTCGGACGACGAACGGTCGGCCGCGGCGGACGAGGTGCGCGACGCGCTCGCCGAGGGTCTGCACAGCTTGCACTGGCAGGGGACCGAGCCGCTGGGCGCGGAACTGAGCGAAGCACACCGTCAGGTGCGGTCGCCCACCGGGGAGGCCGTGCACCGGCAGGCATTCCGCACCCTGTTGCACAGCGGGTCGCCGGTGTCGGTGGGGATCGCGCTCGACCACTTCCACAACGCGCAGGGGCTCACCCGGTTCGGCCTGGACGACGCCGAGCATGCCCCGGAGGTGCTCGCCGTCGCTCGCGAGGTTCTGCGGCAGCCTCCGTCCCCTGCCGCGCTGAGCCCGCGGACCGGGGCCGGCGCGAGTCACGCGAGCGCGCTGAACGTCTTGCAGGACCTGGGCGAGCCGGAGGATGCGATGGCGATCGCGGCTGTGCTGAGGGACAACTCCGTTTCGGTTGAGGTCCTCGAATGTGCTGTGGACGCGGCAAGTTGCTGCCTCGAACGGTGGACGGCACCAAATGAACCGCTCATCACGGCACTTGAGGAGCTGATCTTCGACAGCTCGGCGGACATGGAGCTGCGCACCGACGCGGTCAACACACTGTTCGGACTGGATGCTCCGCGGGTCACCGCCGTGCTGGTACGCGCCGCCCGCGCCGCCGAGCTGCCGATCCAGGTGGAGGGAGCCATCGGCCTCACCTTCCACCACCTGATCGACCAGCACCGGGAGCTGCTCCGCGAGGTGGTCGACTCGTGGCCGCAGGACGCGGGGGACCGGGCTCAGATCGTGCTCAACGAAATGGGCCGCTGACAAGCTGCCACGGCGGATCACCGGGCGATGCGGTGCCGGGACGGTCAGATTCCATCGCCACCCGGGCGGCCCTGGCCGCCGACGAGCGATGACATATCCATCATGACAGCTCAGAGGCGCTTTTCGTAGGGCGGATGGCACACCTCATCAGCCTTGTCCGGGCCTCTCCACGACTCCCAGAATCACCGTCATGGACTACACGGTGACGGTCGATCACGACGACATCCTCAGGGCGCGGAAGGTACTTCTGGCATCCGGACGACGTACGACGCGCGAAGAAGCCGACGCCTACCGGATCCTCGCCCGGGTCAACCCCGCCGCCTATCTCCCCCGCCTGGTCAGCTCCCTGCACCAGCTGAGCTACGACCGCCTGTACGACACCCGGCACCAGACCCGCCTTGCGCTCCTCGAGGAGGCCGTGGCCGCCGCGCGGGCGATCGATCCCGCTGAGCCCGCACGCCCGGATGTGCTCTACCGGGCGCTGGATGCGTACCAGGGGCAGCTGTACACGCTGGGGCGGCGTGCCGAAGGGCTGGCCGTACGGGCGGAGATGGTGGCGGTCGGACGGGAGCAGGCGGCGGCATCCGGCGATCGCGCGGTGAAGGGCCTGTCCGTCTGGGCGGCGGGTCTGTGTGAGGAGGGCCGTTACTCGGAGGCCGCGGACGCTCTGACGGAGTGGGTCGCGGCGATCCGGCCCAAGGGTTCCAGGAGTGGGGCTTTCGCCTGGTCGCTGCTGGAGTGGGTCGGGGCTCTCGATGCCGCCGGGCGGTCCGGGGAAGCGCTCGCCGCCTTCGAGGAACTGGTGAGGCTGGAAGCGGCCGACGTCGCGACCGACCGTGGGCCGATGGCCTGCCACCTCTACACGCTGATCCGGTACGCGCAGATGCTCGACATCCGTGGGCGGCGTGGTGAGGCCACGGTCGTTCGGCACGAGGCGCTGGCGTTGCTCACGGAGTTGGCGGCTACCGGCGAGCGGAAGTCCTGGAGCGGATACCAGGCCACGTACTGGGCGGTCCTGCTCTCGCTGTCCGGCTCCGACAGCGAGTGGCCGGTGGCATCGTCCGAGCCGCACCCACCCTTGGGTGCGACGCCCATGGACTGGTCCCCTGGTGTCAGGCAGCGCTATTTCAGTGAATGTGATGACCTGACGGAGGAGTTGCGCGATCTCGAGGCGCGAGCCACCGAGGATCCGTGGCGGCATCTGCCGGAGCTGATACGGGTGCACCGCGCCCTCACGATCCGTTCGGCCGTCTACTGGGAGAAGCGCACCCATCTCTTCGCGGACGAGGCGCGCCACCTGTTCGACGAAGGTGTGGATCTGGCCCGTCGGCTGTACGAGCACAACACGGGTGAGGGCGCCGCGATCCTGGCCACGGCCCTGACCGACCGATCGACGTTCCGAACCGCGTGCAAGGAGTTCGAGGCGGCCCTCGACGACTTCCGACAGGCCCTGGAGGTCCTGGGAACTCCCGGAATCTCCTGAGGCTGCCAGGTTCGCCACCCGTGTCATCGGGGTCGGCTCGGGTGTGCGTCAGCGGGTTTCCGTCACCTTCGCCAGTGCGCGCGGCGCGTCCGGGTCCTGGCCGCGGGCGATGGTGATCTCGTAGGCCAGCAGCTGGAGCGGGATGATCTCCAGGATCGGCTGCACCTCCTCGGCCACTTCGGCCGTCGGCAGGACAAAGCCCGCGGACGCCTGCCGCACTTCGCGCTCGCTGCCGATGACGACCAGGTCGGCGCCCCGGCCGCGCAGCCGGTCCAGCACCGGCTGGAGCGCCAGGCCGCCCTTCCCCTCGGGGACGATCGCGATGACCGGTGAGACGTTGTCCACCATCGCGAGGGGTCCGTGCAGGAGATCCGCGCCGGAGAAGGACAGCGCGGGGATGTAGCTGGTCTCCATCAGCTTCAGGGCGGCTTCCTTCGCGGTCGGGTAGCCGTAGCCGCGTGAGGTGAGCACCAGCCGCTCGGCGAAGCGGTAGCGCGCCGCCAGTGTCCTGACTTCCGGCTGTCGGGCGAGGATCTGCTCGGCCAGTTCCGGCAGGGCCTTGGTGGCGGAGCCGTCGCCGCCGCGCAGTCCCTCGACGAGCAGGAAGAGCGCGAGCAGTTCCGCGGTGTAGGTCTTGGTGGCGGGCAGGGCCTTCTCCGGTCCTGCCAGGACGTCGATGTGGAACTCGGAGACGGCGGCGAGCGGGGAATCCGCGTTGTTGGTCACGGCCAGTGTGATCGCACCGGCCTCCCGTGCGGTCCGGGTGGAGGCCACCAGATCGGGCGAGCCGCCCGACTGGCTCACGGTGATGACCAGCACATCGGTCAGATCCGGACGGGCCCCGTACGCGGTGGTGGTGGACATCGAGGTCAGTCCGGCGGGCTTGCCGAGCAGAACCTCGATCAGATACTTCGCGTAGAGCGCGGCGTTGTCGGAGGTGCCACGGGCGGTCAGCAGGACGAAGCGCGGATCGCGGGCGGCGATGGCGTCCGCGATCCGCCGGATCCTCGGGGCGCCCTCGTCGAGGATCCGGCGCAACACCTCGGGCTGCTGGGCCATTTCGCGGGTCATGATGCGGCCGGGCCGGGTGTCGGGCCGGGGCGGACGCGGGGTGGTCATGGGGTGGATCTCCTGGTGGTGTGGTTACGGCGTCTTCTGTTCGCCCTCGCCGGACAGC
>NZ_JAERRF010000090.1 GCF_016741875.1 Streptomyces coffeae
CCCGGATGCTGGTGACAGCGGCACCGGGGATCGACGACAGGAGAGTGCGGCGGAGGGAGTTGCCGAGGGTGTAGCCGAAGCCCGGCTCCAGCGGCTCGATCACGAACCGGGAGCGGAATTCGTCGACGACCTCTTCGGTCAGTGACGGACGCTGAGCAATCAGCACGAGGTATTGCCTCCAGTGTTTGGCGCCTGCTAGGTGACGCCGTAGACACCACGAAGGGTACGGGCGGTTCGGCCTCCTATGAATCTCAACCGCCCGACCCCCGCCCGTCTGGCGGCCGGTCGGCAGGCTCAGCTCTTGCTGGAGTGGAGTCCAACGATCAGCTACTCCTGCCCCTGAGAGCCAGCGACCAGCGCAGTTCGTAGGCGCATACTGGGGGCAATGACAAAGCCTGCTGCACCGAAGCGTCATTTGCCCACCAGCCCCTTCAAGGCCCCGGTCACCCCGCCTCCCAAGCACTTCGCCGTGGGCGACCAGGTCACACACGACATGTACGGCCTCGGCTGGGTGATCGGCATCGAGGACGGAATCGCGGCGCTCGTGGATTTCGGCTCGACGCAAATGCGGATCTTGAGCCCGTACGCCAAGATGACCAAGCTGTAGGACCGCTGTGCCCGGTCATGGCACGCCAGGCCCCTTCAGGGACCTGTAACCAAAGGGAGACCCCTCATCGAACTGACGTCGCTGTTTTCCGCCCTGGAAGGGCAACCCCGCTGTGCCACTACAGCATCGCCGCCTCCGACGACAAACCCCTTCCAGGCCGCGGACTTCGGGGAAGACGAGACCTTCCTTCACGAGGATGTACAGGAGCCCGCCTAGGGCATGCAGGCCGCGCAACCCAAGGCAGCCCAGCTCCCACGTGTGCAGTGGTTTCGACAGCTGGCCGCGCCGTCTCCGGTGCTGCGGTAAGGAGTGCAGCCGTCTCAGTTCCCGTCTCATTCAGCCCCGTTCACTGTCGTTCAGCCGAGACCGTGTGCCGGACCTTCCCGCAGGCATGCCGCCCACGATCGCAGGTGAACGAACGCCCCTGCACACACCCCAGCACCCCACCACCACAGTGGGAAAGCGTGCACCTCGCCGGGCGGCTTTCGGGGAACGGGTCCCTATGAGTTGGTGCTCGGGAGATCGGTCACGGGGTCGACGAGGGCTGAGGCATGCGTGGCCTTCCGCGGCGTGCTCGCCACGCTGGGACAGAAGTGGCTCTTGGACGAGGCGTGGACGGTGGAAGCTATCGCTGCGATTGGTGAGGTTTGAGCCGCAGGTCAGACGGGGCGCGGCATACTCCACGCGTCCGGACTGTAAATCCGTCGGCTTAGCCTACCCAGGTTCGAATCCTGGCGCCGCCACACTGGGTAAACGGCCCCCGAGCTGCGGAAACGCGGCCGGGGGCTGTTCTCGTTCCTGGGGCGAGCAGCTGCGGTCTGCGGGCGGTGGAGGGGTGACCCCGCGGCGCGTACGGGTGTGAGGCCGTGGTCCGCACGAGAACCTACGGTGTCAGCGCGTTCGCGTTGAGTGAGTGGCCCTTACGTGAGCGTCTCCCTGGGAGTCCAGCGTCTGCCGGGTGCTCACTGTGCGCCCATGAGTTCGAGGACCTTGTTGATGGCGTCGATGATCGGTACGCCGAGCGCGCCGATGGTCGCGGCGATGCCCGCGACGGCGAGCAGGGCGCGGTGCCGCTCCTGCGGTGGGACATCCGCCTCGGCGCGGAGGGCCGGCAGCGAGTCGTCGAGAGCGTCGGCGTTGACCGGCGGCAGCTGGGGGCGCAGTTCCTGGACCAGAGCAAGGAGCTCGCGGAGGGCCTCTTGGACGGCCTGGGGCAGCTCTTGGGCCGGAGTGACTCGCTTGTCGATGCCGATGTTGCCCGAGCCGCCGTGCATGGTGACGTGGTCGCCGCTGCCGAAGTAGTAGTGCTGATCCCCGCTCATCAGCTCGCCATCCCTACGTTGCCGGTGCCGCCGTACATGTTGACGTTGTCTCCGAAGTAGTAGTGCTTGGGGCTGATATTGAGGGTCTCCACCCGCACCTGGAATTCCGCCTCCGGGTTCTCGATCGCGTCGGCGATCTGGCGGGCCAGCTGCCGCAGTTGGTCCGGCCACCGGCTGGTCACCACGGCGGTGGAGGGGCCGGAGGTCTCGACCGCCAGGATGAAGTGCGCGGGTGCGGCGAGCACCGTCAGCATCTCCACGAGGGAGTAGATCAGCGCCGCGACCGCGACGACCATGACCAGGACGGAGAGACCGCCGGAGCCGCTGCTGTCGCTGCTTCCAAAGTCGCCGCTGGGCCCGTCGATCACAGCGGCGAGCAGACCCAGGATTGCCGTCACCGCCCCGATGGTCAGCAGCCGCTTCGCGAAGAGGAGAGCGGCGTCCTTGCGCCGGGGTTGGATGGTGAGCGTGTACACGCGGGCGACGTTGTGCAGCGGGTAGTAGGCGTCTCCGATCCAGAGCAGCCGTTTGCTGACCCGCAGGTCGACGCCGATGATCGGCTGTGCCATGGCCGCTGGTGCCGCAGCGGGGTACCGATGGGCGGCGGGCGGCGGACCGGCCGGTGGCTGCGGTGGGGTGGCGGGTGGCGGCGGGCCTCCGGCTCCGGGTAAGGAGTGAGAAGGCGTGTTCTGTGCCTGTCCCGCCGAGTCTGCTGATGTCACGTGAATCCCCCCTTGGACAACTGTGTCAAGTGGAGTCCATTCACCTGGTTAAGCCTCACTGACGCAAGCGGTTTCACCATGAAGGGGGTTATCACAAAACGAAGTTGATGCTCCGCGGCATGGGTGGGAGCCGGGGCCGCCGCCCCTCAGCGCGCGCCGGGAAGCGTCAGGGCGTCGGGGGCGACCGGGGGGACGAGGCCGTTGGCGGCGGCGCGGGTCAGGAGGGTGCGTACTGCCTCGTAGCCCTCGGTGCCGATGTCCGCGGTGTACTCGTTCACGTAGAGGTCGATGTGCTGGTCGACCACGTCCGGGGTCATCTCCTGGGCGTTCTGGAGGACGTAGGAGCGGGAGGCGTCCCGGTTGGCCCAGGCGTGGCGCACCGAGGCGCGGGCCGCCTCGGCGAGCGCGTTCAGACGGTCCGCACCCAGGCTGCGCCTGGCCACAATCGCTCCGAGCGGGACGGGCAGCGAGGTCTCCTTCTCCCATTCCTCGCCCATATCGGCGAGGCTGCGCAGTCCGTAGGAGCCGTAGGTGAAGCGTGCCTCGTGGATGACCAGGCCCGCGTCCACGACACCGTCGCGCACCGCGGGCATGATCTCGTCGAAGGGGAGGACGACGATCTCACCGATGCCGCCCTCGGCTCCGATGGGGGCGTCGGATACCGCCGTGGCCGCCCAGAGCCGGAACAGAAGGTACGCCGTCGAGCCGGTGCCGGGTACGGCGACGCGTCGGCCCACCAGCGACGGGGACTCGACCTCCGCACGGACCACCACCAGCGGCCCGCAGCCCCGGCCGAGGGCCCCGCCGCAGGGCAGGAGCGCGTACTCGTCCAGGACGTGGGGGAGCGAGGCGTAGGAGATCTTCAGGACATCCAACGCGCCTTCCTTCGCGAGACCGTTGGTGATGTCGATGTCCGCGAGGCGCACATCGAGGGCGGGGGCACCGGGGATCAGTCCGTGCGCCCAGGCGTGGAAGACAAAGGTGTCATTGGGGCAGGGCGAGTAGGCAAGGGACAACACCTCCGGGCGAGCCCCCGGTGCGGCCTTCTTCTCGGGCATCAGAGCGCCTTTCCCCGGAGCCCGACGGTGTCGGGCGGCCCGGTCATTTCGCGTCGATGAGGT
>NZ_JAERRF010000091.1 GCF_016741875.1 Streptomyces coffeae
CGATGATCTCGGGCGGGGTGTGATGGCTCATCGCCGCGCGCCACAGTGTGGGGGCGTGGCGGTGGGGGCGGGCTTCGATGTGCCACAGGCCGATGGGTTCGACCAGTTCGCAATATTCCGGGATGAGCCCGATGTGGAGGCGGCTGTGATCGCCGAAGGCGTGGTAGTTGCCCCACTCGTCCTGCCGCTTGTGCCACCTGGGCCCGATAAGCGGGGCGAAGGCGGCATCGATGCACCCGTCGCTGGCGGTCAGATAGCAGGGGTGCACCGGAATACAGGCACCGGCGGTGGCGTGTGTCATTGATGCAGACTCCTTCCGATAGGAATAGAGAAATCGGGTGCGGTTCTTTGCCATGGCGCGGGGGCACTGGCGGGGCATGTGCCGTGGCAGGCGCGGTCAGTGCCGGGCTGAACGCATCTCGCGTGGCATCCCGCCAGGGAAGCCGTGTGCCAGGGGTGCTGGATCACCGGGGTCGCCTTCGGCTGCAAGATCCTGCGCCTCCTTTTAGGCAAAACCGCCCTACGGTCGGATTTCGATGGAGTAATTCGGCAATTGCCGTCCCGGGTTTCCGGGGAATGCGACCACCATAGCTCGGACCATGGAACAAGCAAGTCTTAATTCTGGCTCTGAATTGCTGGAATTGCGGGGGCTTTGCGACGGGAATTAAGGCGTATTGGTGAGCGTGCGACGCAATGCGTCGAGCATCGCCCGGTGTACGACGCTTTCCCTGGTCACGGCGGGACCGGCGACGTGTGTTTCGGGCATGCGACCGATTCGCGGTCCCCGGTCCCCGGCCCGGTGCTGGGCCGGGGGCGGCGGTGTGGACGGTTGCCGTCGCGGCTGTGGGGTGAGCCGGGTTCGGCAGGTTGAGGTGTTATCGGGCGGTGGTGAGGGCTGCGGTTGCGGCCTTGGCGATCGCGGCGGTTGCGCGGGCCGGGTCGGTCAGTTCCAGCAGGGTGGTGCCGGGCAGCGGGTAGGGGTCGGGGGCGAAGGCGAGCCATAGCACCGCGCAACCGGCCTTGTTCAGAGCGGTGACGCGCCTGCTGGCCCGGGCGGCTTCGCCCGTTGAGTAGTAGCCGTCGGAGGCGATCACCAGCAGGCGGCCCGTGCCTGGTTGGGTGAGGGCGAGCCCGGCGGACAGGGCGTCGATGGCTTCGGCGAGGCTGTGGCCGACACCGCCTGCCTTGAACTGGGTGACTTGCGCGGGGGTGCGGCCGGGGGCGGTGATGGCGGTCAGGGTCCGGTTGTAGGCCACGGTCGCGGTGCGCGAGTCGGGGTCGGTCAGCGCGGTGGCCTTGGCGAGGATCCAGGCGGCCGAGGAGATCGGATCGGCAGCGTCGCCCATCGACCCGGATACGTCCACCGCGATCCCCACCCTCAGCGGTGGTGTGGGGCTGGGCCGGTGTTCGGTGCGCACCCAGGGTGTGGCGGTCGGGGTAGCTCCTGCGGCCCTCTGAGCGTCCCGGGCCAGGGCCTGGCGCATGTTGAGGCGACCGGGCGGGGTGGCCGAGGCGGTCACGGTGGAGGTGTGTTCCCGGTAGGCGGCAGCCCGCAACGCCCTGGCCAGCTGTCCGGCGGCCGACTTCTCGGCCCCGGTCGGTGGCCGGGTGCCGGTCACCGGCGACCGGCTGCTTCCTCTGCCGGGTTTGCCGGGGGTGAACGGGCGCGTCGGGTGTGCAAATACGCGGTCCGCTGTTTGAGCGGCCTGCCGTGCGTGGGCCGCCTTGGCGGCCTTCGCCCGGGCACGTGCGGCTCGCGCGGCGGCGACCTTGGCCTGGGCGGCGGCCTGCGCGGCCTCGTTCACCTGGACCCGTCCGACGACTTTCCCGATCGCCTCGGCCAGTTCGCCTGGACGTCCGCCGCCTGCCGGTTCCGGCCCGCTGGGTTCGGTGCCCAGTGCCTGGCACCAGGCGCGTGCGTGCTCGAGCATTCCGGGCCCGTCGTCGTCACCGGTGGCGTGTGCGGCCGTCCAGATGGCCGTCAGTGTGTTCAGGAGGTCGGGGCCGAGAATGCCGGTGACGGTCTGTTCCAGGGGTTCGGTCTCGTCGGGGTCCAGGATTCCGGCGTCCCGGCGGGCGAGGACCAGACCGGCGGCCATAGCGGCCTGCCACCGTCCGCTGGGTGTGCGGGCGTTGATGTCCGCCAGGATCAGAGTGTGGGCGCAGGACCTCAGGAACCGGCGGTCGGCGGGACGGCGGGCAAGGTGGGCGCCTTCAGCGCGCGCCTCTTCCAAGAGTGCGGCTGCCGAGTCGAAGGCTGTGCCGCGTAGTTCGGGTGGGGTGGCCCAGAGGCTGTGGGCGGCATGTGCGGCCTCGTGCACCAGCGCACCCCAGGCCACCGGATAGCGCTCCTCATCCCCGGGCCGTCTCGGGTCGATGGTGACCGGGTTGAGGGGGGCGAAGAGCGCGGCGTCGATCTCCAGGTTCGCTGTGGCGGGATAGAAGGCGGCTGGGGCGCCGGACCGGGTGCCCAACTCACAGGTGACGATCACATCCTCGCGCCCCGCCAGTTCCGGCAACCGGTGCGTCAGGGCAGCAGAAATCCGCAACCACTGCCTGGCATGGTGTGCGGGGCTCGGCTCGAAGGGTGGGCCGCCGTCGTCCTCCCACCGCGCCTGGGCCCATTCGGACTCGGACACGGCGAGCGGCTGATGCTGTACATGGGCCTGGGTCTGCGCGGGCATAGCTGATCGGTCCCTTCCTCAAGGTGTCCTGGGTGTCGGCAGGTGGCCAGAAGCGGCGGGTGAGGGCCGCCGGGCGGGAGGTGGAGTCAGAGTTGGCGGCCGAGAGCCAGGGCGGTAACGGGCCTGCCCAGGGCCTTGGTGACGATCTCGGCGACGGTGTCACGGTCTTCCAGGGGCGCGATGCCGACCAGGTTGGCGAAGGCGGCATCGGCGCCCAGGACATCAGCGATCTTCTGAAAAGCGATCAACTCCCGCAGCTGCGGCGCCCATCCCACCTCGCCCGCCTGCTGGCTGGTGGCCAGGTGACGGGCGATCCGCACCGCCGTCCTGTTGATCTTCAAGGCGGCGGCGAGGTCGTAGTCCGAGCCCACCTGGACCTGCACCGAAAACCTGCTCGCGAGGGCCTCGGTCAGGACCGCCCCATGGACTCCGGGGTTGTGACCGGCAATCACATAGAACCCGTCAGCAGCCGTGATCGTCTCGCCCTTATGTGCCTTGACCTGGATCTGACGCCGCCCGTCCATCGCCGGATACAACGCTGCCAGCACCTTCGGGGAAATCAGCGTCGCGTCATCCAGCAACAGGGCACGCCCCTCCTGCATCGCCGTCACCAGCGGGCCGTAGACGAACTGGTAGCCGCCCCTCTCGTCCTGGGTGTGCTCGCCGATCAGGTCGCCGACCGTCGTATCACCATCCCCGGCAACCGTGATCAGATCCTGGAAGGCCGCCTCGATCAGCGACGTCTTCCCGGTGCCCGGTGGTCCGTACAGCAACACCGGCACACCCGCCTCACGCAGCCGCCGCAGTGCCTCGACATCGGGCAGTTTGGCCAGTGCCCTGGGGTGATAGCGCTGCCCGTTCAGCCGGGTGACCGGGCCGGGATTCCCGCCCGACGGCGGGGTAGCCGGTCGTGGCGCCGGAGGCATACCGCCTGAGCTGGGCGCCATGGTCACCGTGTACTGCGCGGCACCGGCGGTAAGGGCCGTCGCCCGGTA
>NZ_JAERRF010000092.1 GCF_016741875.1 Streptomyces coffeae
ACCCCGAGGAGGTGCGCGAAGCGCTCCAAATCGGCCCGGACACCCCCATCATCACCACCGACGCCCGCCACCGCAGCGAGGCCAAGAGCGCGCTGATCACCCTGGTCGAGCACGCGCTGATGGCCCGGCTCAAGTAGGAGCCGGGCGCCGGAAGTTGTCCGGAACGCAACGTCGGAGCGGGCTGTGTCGGACGACACGGCCCGCTCTCCCGTTCATAACGTTTCGACAGAGAAAAACATCCGGATCGGCACGGAGTGCGTTCATCCCGCTCCGTTGCGCACTCAATTGGTTCGGTATTTGACACACCTCACCCGTAACGCCCGTTTTATCTCTGGTCTAGACAACAGGCTGACCGTTTTGCGCAGTGTTTGGAAAGCACCTGCGCGGCGTGCTGGAATTCGCTGAACTGGGCAGTAAGGGCTCAGCTGGAACGGCACAACATCAGGTGCCGACGCCGAGAGGTTGTTGGTCGAGTGAGGCGAAACAAGCCGGATCCCGCGCACGAGGCGCGAGGGAATTTCACCCCGCCGGCGCGTACGCGCACAGCGGCGTCGCCCGCCGATGCACCCGGACCGCCCGCCGACAACGGTGGCCGGTTCTCCCCGCGGAACTGGCGGGTACGCACGCGGCTCTACGCAATTCTGCTGATTCCGGTGCTGGTCGCCCTGGTCTTCGGTGGATTCCAGGTCGCCTCGTCGGTCAGGACCTGGGGTGAGGCGCAGGACGCCGAGCGCACCGCGCAGGTCGTCCGCGCCGCGGCGACCTACAGCCACGCGCTGATCGACGAGCGCGACCGCAGCGCCGGTCCGCTGCTCACCGGCACCAACGCCGATGTGGTGCGCAAGGCGCGGTCCGCCACCGACCAGGCGAAGCAGGAATTCGACGAGGCCGTCAAGGACATGCCGCGGACGGCGAGCCTCAAGCGGCGCCTCGCGGCGTTCCGTTCCACCGAACCGCAGCTCACGGCGCTGCGCAGCAACGCCTACACCGACCGTCTCGACGGCGTGAAGACCGAAGAGGGCTATGTCGCCATCCAGCACTCGCTGAACGAGTTCACCAACGAGCTGGGGCTGGGCACCGGCAACATCACCTCCTACGGCCGCACGGTCTACGCGATCACCCTGGCCAAGGGCGCCGAGTCGCTCCAGCGCTCCATCGGCACCCATCTGCTGGTCAAGCCCGGTCCCTCCGCGGCCCAGCGCAAGATCCAGCTCACCTCCTTCGGCTCATACGCCTACCTGGAGGCCATCGCCATCGGGGAGTTCAACTCCTCCGGTATGCCCGAGGACGTCTCGCAGCTCGAGGACACCATGGCCGCGGCCGAGAAGCGTGCCAAGGCACAGCTCGCCGAGGCGAAGCGGAAGGCCGACTCCGCGGGCCAGAAGTTCACCGCGCCGCCCTCCATGAAGCGCATGGTCACTGCCATCGGCAGTGGTGCCTCGCCGCAGGAGCTGAAGCGCCGGGGCATCACTCCGGACGTCTGGTTCAACGCCTCCACGGCCAAGTTCGACGCCTACCGGCAGGTTGAGCAGAGTCTGGTCGACAAGGCCGTGAACGAGGCAGCGCAAATCTCTTCGGATGCAAAGCGCGATGCGATCGTGAACTCCGCGATCGTGGTGCTGGCGCTGCTCGCCGCGTTCATCGTGGCCGGCCGGATGGCCCGTTCGATGAGCCGCAGCATGCAGCAGCTGCGCAACGCCGCCTTCGACGTGGCCGAGCAGCGGCTGCCCATGCTGGTCGACCAGCTCTCCCGGAACGACCCGGGACGGGTGGACACCCGCGTCGCCCCGATCCCGCTCAACAGCCAGGACGAGATGGGCGAGGTGGCCCGCGCCTTCGACCAGGTGCACCGCGAGGCGATCCGGCTCGCGGCCGAGCAGGCGATGCTGCGGGGCAACGTCAACGCAATCTTTACGAACCTTTCCAGTCGCAACCAGGGCCTCATCGAACGGCAGCTCACCCTGATCTCCGAACTGGAGAGCCGGGAGGCCGATCCGGACCAGCTGGAGCACCTGTTCCGGCTGGACCACCTGGCGACCCGTATGCGGCGCAACGGCGAGAACCTGCTGATTCTCGCGGGCGAGGAGCCGGGCCGGCGGTGGAACCAGCCGGTGCCGCTGATCGACGTCCTGCGCGCCGCCTCCTCGGAAGTGGAATCCTACGAGCGGATCGAGCTCGCGGGGATCTCCGAGAGCGACATCCACGGCACGGCCGTGACCGACCTGGTGCACCTCCTGGCCGAGCTGCTGGAGAACGCCACCACCTTCTCCTCCCCGCACACCAAGGTGCGGGTCACCGCGACACGGCTGCCCGACGGCCGGGTCGTGGTGGAGATCCACGACAAGGGCATCGGGCTCACCCCCGAGGACTTCGCCGACATCAACCACAAGCTGGCCAACCCGCCGACGGTGGACGCGGCGGTCTCCCAGCGCATGGGCCTGTTCGTGGTCGGCCGCCTCGCGGACCGGCACGGCATCCGCGTCCAGCTGCGCCCCTCCGGTGAGCAGACGGGGACCACCTCGCTGGTGATGCTGCCCGAGCCGATCACCCACGGCGGTGGCGGCGAGGAGCTGCCCCCGGACGACTTCACGGTCTCCCGGATCGTCCCCGAGCAGCAGCCCGCGTACGAGGACCAGACGGCCGCCTCCCAGCGGACCGCCGCCGAGCTGGGCTTCGACGACTCCCCGTACACCCAGGACGCGTTCCAGGGCCCGTACAGCGGGATGCAGGCCGCGACGCAGGAGCGGGAGCCCCGGCACGACCCGGCCCCCGCGGAGCCGGCCCAGCCGTCCTACGAGGCGCCGTCCTACTCTCAACCGGAACCGCGCTACCCATCACAGTCGGAGACCGGACAGCACCCCTACGTGGGCTACAACTCACCTTCCCAGCAGGGAGAGTGGGGCGATTCCGGATCATTCGAGATGCCCTACGCATCGCAGTTCGGGACCCAAACGGAATCAGGACCCAGCGCTCCCGAAGTCTCCGGGGACCGCGTAGAGTTCCACCGTCCGGGCCCCTCCCCGAGCGACAGCCGCTCTTTGACCGACGCCGGACTTCCGCGTCGTGGCAAGCAGTGGCAGCCGTCCGAGGACCCAGGGGCACAGGGAGTGGCCGGGGAGCCGGCGGCGCCCGCGGCGCCGGAGCGGCCTCACCATGCCCCCCAGCAGGAGGACACCGGCCAGGGCCAGTGGCAGTCGGAGAACGACCAGCGCTGGCAACGGGCCGAGCAGCTCCGCGAGCCGAAGGCCGGCGGGGTCACGTCCTCCGGTCTGCCCCGGCGGATACCCAAGGCCAATCTGGTCGAGGGCGCCGCCGAGCAGTCCGGACAGGGCGGCCCCCAGGTCTCCCGCGCCCCGGAGGACGTCCGCGGCAGGCTGAGCAACCTGCGGCGCGGCGTCCAGCGGGGACGGACCGCGGGATCCGGGATCCCCACGCGTGACCAGCATGACCAACAGGGCTACGGCCCCGGCAGCACCTACGATCAGGAGCGTTAGTGTGAGCCCGATGAGCCAGGCGGCGCAGAAC
>NZ_JAERRF010000093.1 GCF_016741875.1 Streptomyces coffeae
GCATGTTCCGGAGGACACGGCATCGACGGCGGAGCCCGTTGCCGACCCTGCCGGGGTTGTGCCCTGGGTATTGTCCGCACGCAGCGTCGAGGCTCTGCGTGGCCAGGCCACAGCACTGGCGGCACGGCTGGCAACGGACCCCGAGGTGTCTGCGGTGGACGTCGGTTGGTCGCTCGCCACCACCCGATCGCTGTTCGAGCACCGAGCGGTGGTGTTCGGAGAGGGACGCGGTGAACTGCTGGCGGCCGTGGAAGCCCTGGCCGCCGATGAAGCACATCCGTCGGTTGTACGTCCCGGCGCCGGGATCAGCATCGCGGGGAAGACCGTATGGATGTTCAGCGGCCAGGGCAGCCAGCGTCCGGGTATGGGAGCCGAGCTGTACGACCGGTTCCCGGTGTTCGCCATGGCGTTCGACGAGGTCTGCGGGCTGCTCGACCCGCATCTCGAACACCCGCTGCGCGAGGTGGTTTTCACGGGCGTGGTCGATCGGCCCGAGCTGCTGGACCACACCACCTACGCGCAGGCAGGTCTGTTCGCCCTGCATATCGCACTGGCCCGGCTGCTGGCCTCCTTGGGACAGGCCCCGGATGTGGTGCTGGGCCACTCGATCGGGGAAATCGCCGCCGCTCATACGGCCGGAGTGTTCGACCTGGCGGACGCGTGCCGACTGGTCGCCGCTCGCGCCACCTTGATGGGACAGCTGCCGGCGGGCGGCGGCATGGCCTCGATCGCGGCCACCGCGGATGAACTCGCCGATGATCTCGCGGAGCACAACGGCCAGGTCGGTGTTGCCGCGCTGAACACTCCTGGCAGCACTGTCATCTCCGGACCCGTCGAACTCGTCGACCGCATCAGCGCCACCTGGGCGGAGAAGGGACGCAAGACGAAGACCCTCACGGTGAGCCACGCCTTCCACTCCCCGCTGATGGATTCCATCCTCGAACCGTTCACCCAAGCCATCGAGGGTTTGACCTACCATCCGCCCGCCATCCCGGTGCTGAGCAATCTCACCGGCGAGCCCGCCGACGAGCTGATCGCCACACCCGGCTACTGGGCTCGTCATATCCGGCAGCCGGTGCTGTTCCACCCCGCCGTCACCCACATCGCCCCCGAGACGGGTGTTTTCCTCGAACTTGGACCCGACCCGGTCCTGGCCTCCGCGACCCAACACACCCTTCAGCACACACCAGAAGGTGAAGCGGCGACGTCCCGTGCCGGGGATGCGGCGGCCGACGAGGGCCCCGGACCGCTCGTCGTGGCCACCCTCACCCGTAAGCGCCCCGATGGTCATGCCCTCGGACACACGCTCGCCCAGTTGCATGCCCACGGCCACGACGTCGACTGGACCGGCTGGTTCCCGGCCGATGCGGCGCCACGGACGGTGCATCTGCCCACCTATGCCTTCCAGCGGGAGAGCTACTGGCTCCCCGCGGGCGGCGGGGTCGGTGATGTGGCCGCCGCCGGATTGCAGCGCGTGGAGCATGCGTTGTTGCCCGCCGCGGTGGGGCTCGCCGACGGTGGGCTCGTGCTCACCGGCCGCATCTCGACCGGAGGCAGGGGCAGGTGGCTGGCCGAGCATGTGATGGCGGGCGCCGTCCTGGTGCCCGGCGCTGCGCTCGTCGAGTGGGCCCTGCGCGCCGCGGACGAGGCGGGATGCGGTGGTGTGGAGGAGCTGGCGCTCCAGGTTCCGCTGATCCTGCCCGCGTCGGGCGGGCTACGGGTGCAGGTGGTCGTGGGCGCCGCCACCGAGGACGGGCGGCGCGATGTGCGGGTGTACTCCCGTCCTGATCGCGACACCCAGCCCGGTACGGAGGCCGGATGGGTGTGTCACGCCGTCGGTGTGCTGAGCCCGCCGTCTCCCGGGAGCTCGCCGTCTCCCGGGAGCCCGCCGTCCCACAACGGCCCCGCGGAAGAGCTCGGGACGGTGTGGCCTCCCGCAGGCGCCGAACCCGTACGGCTGGACGGTTTCTACGAGCGGGTGGCGGCCTCGGGATATGCGTACGGGCCGTCGTTCCAGGGGCTGCGCGCCGCATGGCGGGACGGTCAGGACGTGCTCGCCGAAGTGGCACTGCCCGAGGACGCGGGTGACGCGGACGGATTCGGTATCCACCCCGCACTGCTGGATGCCGCGCTCCATCCGGCGCTGCTTCTGGACCGGCCGGACGAGGAGCGGGACGACGCCAAGGTGTGGCTGCCGTTCGCCTGGAACGGTGTGTCGTTGTGGGCAGCCGGCGCGACGACGGCACGCGTCCGGCTCTCTCCCCGTGACGACGGTACCGACGGCGAACGCGGCCTGAAGGTGGTCGTGGCCGACGCCGTCGGCTGCCCCGTGCTGACGGTGGACGCACTGGTGATGCGCCCTGCCGGTGTTGAGCAGTTGCGGTCGGCCGACGGCCCCGACCTGGAGGGCCTGTTCACCGTGGACTGGACCCCGCTGCCTGTACCGGAGCGGGACACCGACGCTCACGCGGCGGGACCGGAGACCGGCGACGGTGGTGACTGGGCGGAGCTGTGCGCCGACGAGCGCGCACCGCTGCTCCCCGGGGCCGTATGCCATCCCCATTTCGAGGCGCTGACGGCCGCGCTCGACGGTGGCGCCCCCGCCCCGTCGGTAGCCCTCGCACAACTGTCGGACACCGGCGGCACTCCGGCCGATGGTCTCGCTATGACCGAGCGGACCTTGGAGCTGGTACAGGGCTGGCTGGCCGAACCACGGCTGACGGATTCCCGCTTGGTGATCGTGACACGTGGGGCGACCCTCGTCACCGAGGCGGACACACCCGGGAACGGACGAACGGTGGATGTCCCCGGCGCCGCGGTCTGCGGGCTGGTGCGCAGCGCACAAGCGGAGAACCCCGGGCGTTTCCTCCTGGTCGATCTGGACCCGGACCCCGAGTCGCACGACACACCGGCACAAAGCGTGCTGAACGGCGTCATGTGCGCCGTGGAGATGGATGAGCCCCAGATCGCGGTGCGAGCCGGAGGTGTGTGGGTGCCGCGGCTGATGCGCGCCGGTGGCCCGAGCAGCGGTGGGGTGACCGGCCCGGTCGGACATCCGGCGTGGCGGCTGGAGCTGATGGGCGCGGCGACCGTGGACAACGTCAAGCCGGTGCCGTGCCCCGAGGTGCTGGAGCCCTTGGGCCCCGGGCAGGTGCGGGTGGCCGTGCACGCCGCCGGCGTCAACTTCCGTGACGCACTGATCAGTCTGGGCATGGTCCCTGGTCAGACCGGCCTCGGTGGCGAAGCCGCCGGTGTGGTGGCGGCCATCGGCCCGGACGTCACCGATGTCGCGGTGGGCGATCGGGTCATGGGCGTCTTCGACCGCGCCTTCGGCCCGTGGGCGGTGACCGACGTCCGTATGGTGGCGCCCATCCCGA
>NZ_JAERRF010000094.1 GCF_016741875.1 Streptomyces coffeae
CAAAACTGCCCGGCGAAAACACTCTCTGTATACCCGGTACGAAGCCTCCGCGTCCGACTACGCCCACGCCTGGGCGGCCGCCCTCCAAAACTGGATCCACGAGGTGTGGAGCGGGCACGCCGTCGTCACCAGCGTCACGATCAGCATCCTCGGTATCGCGTGGTGGCGCTCCCGCCACGACCCCTGGCTCCCCCAAGCACTGGGGCGGCTATGGACCAGGCTCGGAGCCAACGTGGGCATCCTCATCGCTATCGGCAGCCTGGCCAGCGCCTTCTTCGACCCCCAGCTACGCCAGCTCGCATACGACGTGCACTTCGACACCGTCTTCGCGGCCGCGCTGCTGGCCGCCGGATGGTTCTACGTCTTCACGGCAAGCCTCTCGGAGCGAGTACAGAAGGCGCATCTGGATCTCGGGCGATGGACGCTGTACGCCAGCGACGTCTGCAAGCTTCTCGCCACCTTCCTGGGCACCTACCTCCTCTACTTCCTCATCCGCACACCCTCGACCTACGCGCTCCTCGCGGATGAGCAAAACCCTCTCCGGCTCGCTGGCCTGGTGACAGGCACGTTGCTCGCCCGCGCTGCCGGATGGCGGCCCACCCCCGCAGAACCCCGCCTCGTCACCCGCTGCCGCAACCACCTCTACCGGCTGCAGACCATCCAGACGACGACCAACGCCCTCTCCAACAGCACCGCTCAGATCATGACGCTGGGCGGCTCTCACGCCACATCCATCTCGACCATGCCACCGAACTTCCCCGCGCTGGTCGAAGAGTTCCGCGACCTTCTGACCAGCATCGCCGACACCCTGGCCGCCAGAAGGCAGCGCGTCCTCATCGCCATCGACGAAGTCGACCGCCTCAGCTCCGACGCACAGGCACTGGCCTTCCTCGCCGAGATCAAAGCCATCCTCGGCGTCCGCCACGTCTACTACCTGATCTCCGTCGCCGAAGACGTCGGCGCTGCGTCCGCCGCGGCCTGCCCCACCGGGACGTCACCGACAGCTCACTCGACGACATCATCCACGTCGAGGCATGCACCCTCAAAGAAGCCAACGCCATCCTAGAAAAACGATCAGAGCACCACACACCCCACACCGCGCTCCTCACCCACAGCCTCTCCGGTGGCCTCCTGCGCGACATGCTGCGCTACGGCTTGCAGATCGAAGAGATACAAGCCAAAACCGAGACCCACGAACTCGCCCACATCGCACGTCAGCTCATCCTCGAAGAACTCTCCGAAACACTGGCGGGATTCCGAACCTTGCTGAGCAAGCAGCAATGGACCCAAGACACCAGCGGCATCTTGAGCGACTTCCGCACGCTCTGCGGACACCTCAAGACCTCACAGTGCGCCTGCTCCGACGGGACGCTGATCCACGCCCTCGAACACTTCGCCCACCAGCCCGCCAGCAGCCAGCCGACTCACGGAGACATCACCGACACCGCCCGCCAGCTCATCGACGAAGCCGCTGCCTACAGCTACTTCTCCCTCACCCTGCTGGAAATCTTCACCGCCCCAGGACTCGACCGACGCAGCGAACGCGCCCGCGCGCAAAGTGCCTACGGTGCTCACGAACGACTAGCAGAAGCCCGCCTCGAACTGGTCATCTCCCCGTACAGCGCACGCACCCTCATCACCCAGATACGCAAGGCATGGGCACTCAACGACAGCCCCAGCATCGACGTCCTCAGCCCCATCCTGCGCAGGATGTCCTGCCCCCTGCATAGGTCACGACCTGACCCATTCGGCCTGCGGAACTGCTAGGACTTGCCCGGGCGGGAACCCGTACGACCATCCCCGTCCAGCAGCCCCCAGCATGCGAGTTCCTGCCACTGAGCCTCCGGGAGCCTGTCGCATCAGCAGAGTGTAGGAGTTGCCGCTGACAAGGCCCGTACCGGGAAGCATCTGTGCGAGGACTTGAGCCAGCCATCAACTGCCCCGATGCAGGGCTCGCGCGCTGCGCCGGGGCAGTTGATGGCTGGCAAAACCATGCAGGCACGTGAGACGGGAACGGCCGCAAACCGCCTTACGGATGCGGTCTCTGTCCAGCGACCCGCGTCCGGGGCGCTGGACAGCTCTCTCGTACCCGGTTTAGCGGCGTCGTCCGCCGCACCCGGCATGCCCGCAGCCGCCGCAGGAACCGCCGTTGTTACATGCGCAGGGGCACGGTCCTACCCGTCTGGGGCGCGGTGCGCTATCTGCCGCGCGCTGGCGGGGCATGGAAGCCGCGACGGGGGCGGTGGGGCGGTCGGGGTTGGTGCGGTAGGCAGCGGTCTCCAGCAGGCGCAGCCGGGCGGGGTGGGGGCGTTGGTCGAGGCGGGTGAGGAGGTGCGGTAGGGCGGGGTCGGTCAGGCCGGTGGTGTGCCATCCGGCGGCTGTGACGATGTGTGAGGCGGCTTCGGCTTCGAGCCACGCCGCGTGGTGGGTTGAGAGGTGACTGGCGTGCTGGTTGCAGATCTTCTCGGTTGCGGTGTGCAGGATGTCGGCGCACGGGGCTGGTGTGTTGGTGCCGACGCGCTGGAGCAGGCGGTAACTGCGGGCGAGGATCTGGTGGACGAGAACGCGGTGGTCCTGCAGGCCGGGAGTCGACATGAGGGTTCTACCTTTCGGGGAATGGTTTGGGGAATTGCCAGGCGCTTCACATGGCGCGCCAGATGAGTGCCATGAGGGGTGGCGGGTCACGGGCAGGCGTGCGGGCTCTGCTGTGCCGTCGGCTTGGAGACGCCGGGGTGTGGTCGCTGAGGGTGTTTAGACGGCCAGGAGGGCGGTCTGGTAGGCGTCGAGGACCAGGTCGAGCTGGTGCATCTGCTGGGCGTAGCGGGCTGCGTGGAGTTCGGTGGCGCGGCTGGCGTAGTGGATGGCGGTCGCGTCGGCGTGGGGTGGACCTTGGTCGGTCAGTGCGTCGTTGAGGTGGTCGCGGGCGTTGGTGGCGTGGCGGCGGAGTGTGGTGTGGAGGCGGTCGGCTTCGCGGGCGGTGTCGCATAGGAGTTGGGCGAGTGTTCCGAGGGCGGTGTGGGTGGCCTGGCGGTGGCGGCGCAGTGCGATGTAGCCGTCGTCGCCGAGGGTGGTGAGCAATGTGGCTTCACCAGGCCGGGCCGGACTTGGGGACGGTGGGCTCATTTGGAGCGTGGAGGGTTTCGCGGTGCCGCGAAGGCGGCTGGTGGGGCTGTTCATGGCGGGTGGTTTGCCTTCCGGTGGTGTGGGTGGGGGTTATGGGGTCGGGCCGTAGGGGCAGGTGGGGGTGTGGGCTTCGTCGTCGGCGAAGGTGGTGGGGTAGGTGGGTGGGATGGGTCCGCTGTCCAGGGGTGCGGGGTCGGTGGCCAGATG
>NZ_JAERRF010000095.1 GCF_016741875.1 Streptomyces coffeae
TGGCGTTGCATCTGGCGTGTCAGGCGTTGCGGGCGGGTGAGTGTGATGCGGCGTTGGCGGGTGGGGTGACGGTGATGGCGACTCCGGCGACGTTTGTGGAGTTCTCCCGGCAGCGGGGCCTTGCCGCTGATGGTCGGTGTAAGTCGTTCGCTGATGCGGCGGATGGTACGGGGTGGGCTGAGGGTGCCGGGGTGCTGGTGCTGGAGCGTCTGTCGGATGCCCAGCGGCTGGGGCATCGGGTGCTGGCGGTGGTGCGGGGGAGCGCTGTCAATCAGGACGGCGCGTCGAATGGTCTGACGGCGCCGAATGGGCCGTCACAGCAGCGGGTGATCCGCCAGGCGTTGGATTCAGCGCGGCTGTCCGCTGCTGAGGTCGATGTGGTGGAGGCGCACGGTACGGGGACGAAGCTCGGTGACCCGATCGAGGCGCAGGCGCTGCTCGCGACGTATGGGCAGGCTCGTATCGATGAGAGCCCCTTGTGGTTGGGGTCGGTCAAGTCGAACATCGGGCACACCCAGGCCGCAGCGGGTGTGGCTGGCGTCATCAAGATGGTGATGGCGCTTCAGGAGCAGCAACTGCCACGGACGCTGCACGTGAGCGAGCCGTCGTCCCAGGTGGACTGGAACTCGGGTGCGGTGAGGTTGCTGACGGAGCCTCAGCCTTGGCCGAAGGGTGAACGTCCGCGTCGCGCGGGTGTCTCGTCGTTCGGGATCAGTGGTACCAACGCCCACGTTGTCATTGAAGAATCCCCCGCCATCTGCGCGGCTGATCCCGCGGCCGATGAGCAGCCCCCGCGAGAGCTTCCGGTAGTGCCATGGGTGCTGTCGGGGCGGAGTGCAGAAGCGGTACGAGCACAGGCCGAGCGGCTGGCTGCCTTTCTTGATGGGCGGGACTGCTCGCCGGTGGATGTGGGCGTGTCGTTGGCGACGGGGCGAGCTGTGTTGGAGCACCGAGCAGTGGTGCTTGGCGAAGACCTGGGTGCTTTGTGTTCAGGCGTTGACGCTCTCACGACTGACGCCGACCTGCCCATTGTGTCGGGTGTGGCGGTGGCTGAGGCTCGTACGGGCTGGATGTTCACCGGTCAGGGTAGTCAGCGGGTGGGGATGGGTCGTGAGTTGTATGGCCAGTTCCCTGTTTTTGCTCGGGCGTTGGATGAGGTGTGCGGTCATCTGGATGGGGTTCTTGAGGGGGTTGTGGGGTTTGGTGTGCCGGTGCGGGAGGTGTTGTTCGCGGGGGAGGGTTCTGCTGAGGCGGCGCTGTTGGATCGTACGGGGTATGCGCAGACGGGGTTGTTTGCGGTGCAGGTGGCGTTGGTGGAGCTGCTGCGCTCCTGGGGTATGAGCCCCGATGTCGTAGTAGGACATTCCGTCGGTGAGTTCGTCGCTGCGTATGTGGCGGGTGTGTTTGGTGTGGAGGATGCCGCCCGGCTGGTGGCGGGGCGTGCGCGGTTGATGCAGGCACTGCCGGAGGGTGGTGCGATGGCCGCCATCGAAGCCACCGAAGCTGAGGTCACGGAGATCCTGGATGGCTTGCCGGATGGTTCGCGGGTGGGGGTCGCGGCGGTCAACGGGCCGACGGCTGTGGTGGTCTCTGGTGACGAGGATGCCGTTGAGCAGGTGATGGTGGTTGCGCGGGAGCGGGACTGTCGGGTGTCGCGGCTGCGGGTGAGTCATGCGTTCCACTCGGTGTTGATGGAGCCGATGCTCGCTGAGTACGAGGAGGTCGCAGCGGGGGTGAGCTACCGGCAGGCGGTGCTTCCCGCGGTCAGTACCGTCACCGGCCAGCGGCTTGGTGAGGGTGAGTGGGTGACGCCGGAGTACTGGGTGCGTCAGGTCCGCGAGCCGGTCCGCTTCCACGATGCGCTGAAGACCGTGATCGTCGAGCAGAGCGCGACCCGGCTGTTGGAGGTTGGACCGGATCCGGTGCTGACCAGCCTGGTGCTGACCGCGTCGGAGACGGTGGACGCCGCGGTGTCGGTGTTGCGGAAGGGACGTGCTGAGGCCGAGAGCGTGATGGCTGCGGTGGCTGAGTTGTTCGTGCGTGGCACGGTGGTCGACTGGGGTTCGGTGTTTGCTGGGTGTGGTGGGCAGCAGGTGGAGTTGCCGACGTATGCCTTGCAGCGACAGCGGTATTGGTTGGAGGGCTCGCGGTCGACTACTGACGCTGACGGCCTGGGCTTGGGTGTCGTCAGTCACCCGTTGCTGAGTGCTGCGGTGAGTGTGGCCGGGGAAGATGTGGTGTTGCTGACGTCGCGACTGGCGGTGAAGACGCACCCGTGGCTGGCCGATCATGTGGTGGCCGGTTCGGTGTTGGTGCCGGGCACGGCGTTCGTGGAACTAGCCATGCAAGCGTGCGACAGGGTCGGCTGCGACCGCATTGAGGACTTGACCCTGCAGTCACCGTTGATTCTGCCGGAGCAAGGGGCGGTAGAGCTGCAACTCAGCATCGACGCGGCCAAAGACGCCGAGGGCGCGCGGCGCATGCTCAAGGTGTACTCACGCCCTCAGAATGCTCACGGTGAAGAGTCATGGCGCATCCACGCCACTGGTTCCCTCGTCGTGGGGCGGGCGGAGGTCGATTGGGATCTGCGGGTGTGGCCGCCGGTGGGCGGGGAGCTGGTGTCGACAGACGGGCTGTATGAGGGGTTGGCGTCGGCGGGTTTGGAGTATGGCCCGGCTTTTCGGGGTGTGCGGGCGGTGTGGCGGCAGGGCGAGGACTTCTACGTGGATGCCGCATTGCCCGAGTCGGTGTCGGGTGAGGCGGCGAGGTTCGGGCTGCATCCGGCGCTCCTGGATTGTGTGCTGCATGTCTTGGGTCTTGGGGCGGAGGCCGTTGAAAGCGGGATGTTGCCCTTCTTGTGGTCGGGTGTGTCCTTGTCTGCTGTGGGTGCTTCGGCGGTGCGGGTGCGGCTGTCCGCTCTGGGTTCCGGTGAGGTTGGCCTGTGGGTGGCTGACGATGCTGGTGATCCGGTGGCCGAGGTGGAGTCGTTGGTGTTGCGACCGGTGTCCGCCGTGGATCTGGCTTCGGCGGAGTCCCCGGCCCAGGATGGCCTCTTCGGAATCAACTGGATTCCGGCACCGACCCTTGAACCCGGACAGTCAGGGCCCTTGGCCGTGCTCGGGGAGAGTGGTGAGTGGTGTGGTGCTGGTGTTCCGGTGACGGGTTATGGCGATTTGGCGGGGTTGGTTGCTGCTGTTGATGGTGGTGCGGTGGTTCCGGACATGGTTGTGCTTCCTGTCTGTGATGCGGGGGCGGATGCTGATGTGGCG
>NZ_JAERRF010000096.1 GCF_016741875.1 Streptomyces coffeae
CCAGTGTGCGGGAGGCGACCGGTGGCCGTGGTGTGGATGTGGTGCTCAACAGCCTGGCCGGGGAGTTCATCGACGCCTCACTGCGCCTGCTGGCCGACGGCGGACGGTTCCTGGAGATGGGCAAGACCGACATCCGCGACCCGGAACACATCGCAACCACCCACCCGGATGTGAGCTATCGGGTCTACGATCTGATCACCGATGCCGGGCCCGATCGCATCGGCCGGATGCTGGGTGAGCTGGGCCGGTTGTTCGAGGCCGGTGTGCTGGAGCCGCTTCCGCTGCGGTCATGGCCGTTGAGCCGGGCCCGAGAGGCGTTGCGGTATCTGAGTCAGGCCAAGCACACCGGCAAACTGGTGCTGGATGTCCCCGCCCCGGTGGACCCCGACGGCACCGTCCTCATCACCGGTGGCACCGGCACCCTGGGAGGGCTGGTCGCCGAACATCTCGTCCGGGCGTGGCGGACCGGCCATGTGACGCTCGTGAGCCGACGCGGCCCCAATGCACCAAGCGCGAAGGAACTGTCTTCCCGACTGGAAGAGTTGGGCGCAGAGGTACGGATCGTCGCCGCCGACGTCACCGACGCCGCCGCGGTCAACGGCCTCATCGCGGACATCGACCCGGCACATCCGCTGACGGGAGTGATTCACGCGGCAGGTGTTGTGGACGACGCGGTGGTCACCTCGCAGACGCCGGAACGGCTGGCGAGGGTGTGGGCGGCCAAGGCCACGGCCGCCGCCCATCTGCACGCCGCGACCGCGCATCTGCGGCTGGGCATGTTTGTGACGTTCTCGTCCGCGGCCGGGGTGATGGGCAGTCCCGGGCAGTCCAACTACGCGGCGGCCAACGCCTTCTGCGATGCCCTGGCCGCCCACCGCCAGGCCGAAGGACTGCCCGCGGTGTCCGTGGCATGGGGCCTCTGGGCCGAGTCCAGTGACATGACCGGCAATCTCACCGAAGCCGACCTGGCCCGGATGTCCCGCTCGGGCGCCACCCCGATGTCCAGCGAACGTGCGCTGGGGCTGCTCGACGCCGCCGCGGAACACGGCGGCCACCAGCTGATCGCGGCGGATATGAACGTACGGGCCCTGGCCACGAAGCCCGCCGAGAGCCTGCCCGCCCCACTCCGCGCCCTCGCCGCCACAAGCGCCGGTGGCGCGGCCGGGCGGCGTACGGCAGCCGCCGCCGATGTGCGCCCGGCCGACTGGTCCGGACGGCTCGCGGGGCTGTCCGCGGACGAACGCCATCGGGTCGTGCTCCAACTGGTCCGTGGCCATGTGGCGGCGGTGCTCGGACACGTCGACACCGAAGCGGTGCAGGCGGACGCCAACTTCAAGGAGCTCGGCTTCGACTCCCTGACCGCCGTCGAACTGCGCAACCGTCTCGCCGCCGCCACCGGCCTGCGACTGCCCGCCGCCCTCGTATTCGACTATCCGGAGGCGCGTGTCGTGGCCGACTACCTGCTGGAGCGCATCGCCCCCGCGGACGGTGGCTCGGCGGGTCCGGACCGTGTTGATCCCCTCCTCAACGAGCTGGCCAGGCTGGAAGCTGCCCTGATCGGCCTCGACGTGGCGGACGACGCGTCGGTGACGGTCACGGCGCGCCTGGAGAGTCTGCTGGCGAAGTGGAAGGCGACACGGAAACCGGCAGGAACCGCGGAGGAGAAGACCGCGACGGAGAGGCTGGAGTCCGCGTCCGCGGCCCAGGTTCTCGACTTTATCGACAACGAACTTGGTGTGTCCTGAATGTGCCGGGTGCGACGATCGCTGAAGGCCGGGTGAACCCTCATGGTGCGCGTGAACGAAGAGAAGCTGGTCGAGTATCTCAAGCGTGTGTCCGCGGATCTGCACGATACGCGACTGCGTTTGCGTGAGGCGGAGGAGCGGTCCCAGGAGCCGGTGGCCATCGTGAGCATGGCCTGCCGCTTCCCGGGGGGAGTGGACACTCCGGAAGCACTGTGGCGGTTGGTCGTCGACCGCGTGGACGCGATCACCGACTTCCCGACCGACCGCGGCTGGAACCTCGACGGCCTCTACCACCCGGACCCGGACCACCCCGGCACCACCTATGTCCGCCGTGGCGGATTCCTCGACGGCGCCGACCAGTTCGACCCCCAGTTCTTCGGTATCAGCCCGCGCGAGGCCCTGGCCACCAGCCCCCAGCAGCGACTGCTGCTGGAAACCGCCTGGGAGGCATGTGAGCGCGCGGGCATCGACCCGCTGTCCCTCAAGGGCTCCCCGACCGGTGTCTACGCCGGAACGGCGACCACGGGCGGCGCGTCCGCGGGCGACTCGCACGAGGGTGGCGAGGGATACGCGGGCAACGCCCCGAGCCTCCTGTCCGGCCGGGTGTCCTACACCTTGGGTCTCGAGGGGCCCGCTGTCACTGTCGAGACGGCTTGCTCGTCGTCGCTGGTGGCGCTGCACCTGGCCTGGCAGGCACTACGGCAGGGCGAATGCACCCTCGCACTCGCCGGCGGGGTGACGGTCATGACCACCCCCGAAGTGTTCACCGGCTTCTCCCGGCAGCGCGGACTCTCCCCGGACGGACGCTGCAAGGCGTTCGCGGCCACCGCGGACGGTACGGGCTGGGGCGAAGGCGTCGGCCTGGTGTTGCTGGAACGGCTTTCCGACGCGCGGCGCAACGGTCACCAGGTGCTCGCCGTCATCCGTGGCTCGGCCATCAACCAGGACGGTGCGAGCAACGGATTCACCGCCCCGAACGGGCCCTCGCAGCAGCGCGTCATCCGGCAAGCCCTGGCCAGCGCCCGGCTCTCCCCGTCCGAAGTGGACGCGGTCGAAGCACATGGCACGGGCACCAGGCTGGGCGATCCGATCGAGGCCGACGCGCTGATCGCCACCTACGGCCGGGGCCGTTCGGAGGACCGGCCGTTGTGGCTGGGGTCGTTGAAGTCGAACATCGGTCATACGCAGGGTGCGGCGGGTGTGGCGGGCGTCATGAAGATGGTGATGGCGCTGCGCCATGGACTGCTGCCCGCGACCTTGCACATCGCTGAGGTCACCCCGCATGTGGAGTGGGACGGCGGCGGAGTACGACCGCTGTCCGAAGCGGTCGATTGGGTCAACGGCGATCGGCCGCGTAGGGCGGGAGTGTCCGCGTTCGGTATTTCCGGTACGAACGCGCATGT
>NZ_JAERRF010000097.1 GCF_016741875.1 Streptomyces coffeae
ACGGGACGAGGCAGCGACCGTGCTGACGGCGGTGGCTGAGCTGTTTGTGTTTGGCACGGTGGTCGACTGGGGTTCGGTGTTCGCTGGGTGTGGTGCGCGGCCCGTGGAACTGCCGACATATGCCTTCCAGCGGGAACGGTTCTGGATGCGGGCCTCGCGGGCGGCAGCGGACGCAAGCAGCCTGGGGCTCGGCGCCGCCAGGCATCCGCTGTTGGGAGCCTCTCTGGCCGTCGCCGGTTCGGATGCGATGCTGTTGACCTCGCGGCTTTCGACGCAGTCGTGTCCGTACTTCGTCGACCACGTGGTTGCCGGTTCCGTTCTGTTGCCGGGCACGGCCTTTGTCGAGCTGGCGGTGCAGGCGGGCGACCGGGCTGGCTGCGGCCGCGTCGAGGAGTTGACGCTCCAAGCGCCGCTGGTGCTGCCAGAGCAGGGCGCCGTGCAGGTGCAGATCAGCATCGACAGTGCCGAAGACGGTCGGCGTGAGCTGCGGATCTACTCCCGTGCGGAGGAAGCCGACGAGGAACAGCCCTGGACATTGCACGCCACCGGGACCCTCACCGCCGGTCGCGAAGCCGTCCACTGGGACCTGCGGGCATGGCCGCCCGCAGATGCGGAACGGGTGTCGATTGAAGGGCTGTACGAGCGACTGTCGGCAGCTGGGCTTGACTACGGCCCCGCGTTTCGCGGCCTGCACGAGGTCTGGAAGCAGGGCGAGAACCTGTTCGTAGAGGCCATCCTGCCTGAGCACACCGCGGCGGACGCCTCCGGGTTCGGGCTCCATCCAGCCTTGCTGGACACAGTGCTGCATGCACTGGCGCTTCAGGAGCCGTACGTCGAAGGCGCGCAGCTTCCGTTCTCGTGGTCGGGCGTGTCGCTGTCAGCCGTGGGCGCATCCGCTGTTCGGGTCCAGCTCACCCCGCGCGGTGCGGGGAAAATCGGTCTGCGTGTGGCTGACGTCGTAGGTGACCCGGTCGCCGAGATCGACTCGCTGGTGCTGCGTACTGTGCAGGCCGCGGACCTCGCGGCGGCTGACTCTACGAGCGCGGGCAACCTGTTCCGGCTGGAGTGGACGCCTGTGCCGTCCTCGGCAGGGTCTGATGTGTCGGCTCTGGGTGGTGTCTGGGTTGGGCTGGGTGAGCCTGGGGAGTGGCGGGAGTCTGGGGTTCCGGTCGTGGCGACGTATCCGGATCTGGGTGGTCTGGTTGCTGCGTTGGATGGTGGTGTTGATGTTCCTGAGGTTGTTTTGCTTCAGGTGTGTCGGGGTGTGGGTGCTGGGGTGACTGAGGCTGTGGATGTTGTGCTGGGTGTGGTGCGTGAGTGGTTGGGTGAGTCCCGTTTGGCGGGGTCGCGGCTTGTGGTGGTCACGTCGGGTGCGGTGGTGGAGGCTGAGGATGTTGCGGGTGCTGGGGTGTGGGGGCTGCTGCGTTCGGCGATGAGCGAGCATCCGGACCGGTTTGTGCTGGCCGATGTTGATGGTGAGCGGGCTTCGTATGAGGCGTTGGCCGCAAGCCTGGCCGGCGCGGCGGGTGCGGGGGAGGGCCAGTTGGCGGTGCGCGGTGGTCAGGTGCTGCTGCCGCGCCTGGCGCGGATCAGCGGCCCTGGGGACGCTGCGCCGGCGTGGCGGACGCACGGGACAGTCCTGGTCACGGGCGGTACGGGTGGTCTGGGCGCGGTGGTGGCCCGGCACCTGGTGGAGCAGCATGGGGTGCGGGATCTGCTGCTGCTGTCCCGGCGGGGTATCGACGCTCCCGGCGCTGCTGCGCTTGAGGAGGAGCTGACCGGGCTTGGTGCCCGTGTGACGGTTGCGGCGTGTGACGTCAGTGATCGTGAGGCTGTGACGGGTGTGCTGGACGCGATTCCGGCGGATGTGCCGCTTCGGGGTGTTGTGCATGCCGCGGGTGTGCTTGATGACGGCTTGGTCTCGGATCTGACGTCTGAGCGGTTGGGTCGGGTGTTGGCGGCGAAGGCGGAGTCGGCAGTGCATCTGCACGAGCTGACCCGCGATCGTGAGCTGGATGCTTTCGTTCTGTTCTCTTCCTTTGCCGGTGTGGTGGGGAATGCGGGGCAGGCGGCGTATGCGGCGGCTAATGCGGTGTTGGATGGGCTTGCGGTGTCGCGGCGGGCGCAGGGTCTGCCGGCGGTGTCGTTGGCGTGGGGTATGTGGGAGCACGCAGAGGGTATGGGTAGCCGACTCAGTGACGCCGACGTGGCCCGCCTGCGCAGGCAGGGATTCCCGCCCCTGCCCACCGACGATGCCCTCGCGCTGCTGGACACCGCCCTGCACATCAACGAGCCCGTCGCTCTGCCGATTGCCATCAACACCACATCGCTGGCTCGATACCGTGACAGCCTGCCTGGTGTGCTGCGGTCGGTGGTGCCGGCGGTGCGGCGGCGTCGTGTGGCTGGTCAGGGTGGTGCGGATGGTGGGAGTGCGCTGGCGCGGAAGTTGCGGGGGTTGCCTGTTGCTGAGCAGGAGCGGGTTGTGGTGGAGGTGGTGCGGTCTCAGGTGGCGGCGGTGCTGGGGCATGCTTCGGCGACGGCGGTGGACCCGGTGCGGGCGTTCAAAGATCTGGGTTTTGATTCGCTGACCGCGGTGGAGTTGCGTAATCAGCTGAATGCTGTGACGGGGTTGCGGCTGCCGGCGACGTTGCTGTTCGACCATCCCAGTGTCGGTGCGCTTGCTGGTTTTCTCCGCGAGCAGTTGCTGGGTGCGGATGGGTCTGGGGTTTCGCGGGAGGCGGGGTCGGCTGTTGCGGGCCGTGCGGTCGGGGCGTTCGATGAGCCCATTGCGATTGTGGGGATGGGGTGTCGTTATCCGGGTGGGGTGGGCTCGCCGGAAGCCTTGTGGGGGTTGGTGGAGTCGGGTGGGGATGGTATTTCGTTCTTCCCGGGGGATCGGGGGTGGGATGTTGAGGGGTTGTTTGATCCGGATGGGA
>NZ_JAERRF010000098.1 GCF_016741875.1 Streptomyces coffeae
GTCCAGGTGTCGTTCCCGGTGAGCAGTGCGGCGAGGTCGCCCTTGCCCTTCTGCTCGACGGCGGCCTCGAGTTGGGTCGCCATGTCGGTGTCGTAGACCGGCCGCTCGACATTGCGCAGCACCCCGATCGGGGTGTGGTGCAGGGTGTCGGGGTGGGCCAGCCGGGACAGCGCGAAGGCGGTGGTGGGGGAGGCGGCGTGGGCGTCGTGGACCAGGATCCGGCCCTCGTTCTCCGTGGTGACCGTGACGACTTCCAGGTCGCCGGTGGCCGGGTCGCGCACCACACCCTTGGCCTGGTCGACGCCGAAGCGGATCGGCTTGCCGTGCTCGAGCCGGATGACGGCTTCTTCGGCCTGCTGCTTGTCCTTGAGGACTTCGAAGGCGCCGTCGTTGAAGATGTTGCAGTTCTGGTAGATCTCCACCAGGGCGGTGCCCGGATGGGCGGCGGCCTGCCGCAGCACCTCGGTGAGGTGCTTGCGGTCGGAGTCCACGGTGCGGGCGACAAAGCTCGCCTCGGCCCCCAGCGCCAGCGACACCGGGTTGAAGGGCGCGTCGAGGGAGCCCATCGGCGTGGACTTGGTGATCTTGCCGACCTCGGAGGTCGGGCTGTACTGCCCCTTGGTCAGACCGTAGATGCGGTTGTTGAACAGCAGGATCTTCAGGTTGACGTTGCGGCGCAGGGCGTGGATCAGGTGGTTGCCGCCGATGGACAGCGCGTCGCCGTCACCGGTGACCACCCACACCGACAGATCGCGGCGGGAGGCGGCGAGGCCGGTGGCGATGGCGGGCGCGCGGCCGTGGATGGAGTGCATCCCGTAGGTGTTCATGTAGTACGGGAAGCGGGAGGAGCAGCCGATACCGGAGACGAAGACGATGTTCTCCTTGGCCAGGCCGAGTTCGGGCATGAAGCCCTGGACGGCGGCCAGGATCGCGTAGTCGCCGCAGCCGGGGCACCAGCGCACTTCCTGATCGGACTTGAAGTCTGATCTGGACTGCTTGGCTTCGGCCTTGGGGACCAGCGAGAGTGCCTCGATGCCGGGCATCCCGTGTGCGACGGTCTCAGTCATCGATGGCCTCCTTAAGGGCCGCGGCCAGCTGCTCGGCCTTGAACGGCATGCCGTTGACCTGGGTGTAGGAGCGGGCGTCGACGAGATGGCGGGCGCGGATGAGGGTGGCCAGCTGGCCCAGGTTCATCTCGGGCACCACCACCTTGTCGTAATCCCCCAGCACCTTCCCGAGGTTGGCCGGGAAGGGGTTGAGATGGCGCAGATGGGCCTGGGCGACCCGGTCGCCCGCGGCCCGCACCCGGCGCACCGCCGCGGTGATGGGCCCGTAGGTCGAACCCCAGCCCAGCACCAGGGTGCGGGCGTCACCGGTGGGGTCGTCCACCTCGAGGTCCGGTACCCGGACACCGTCCACCTTGGCCTGGCGGATACGGACCATGTGGTCGTGGTTGGCCGGGTCGTAGGAGATGTTGCCGGTGCCGTCCTGCTTCTCGATCCCGCCGATGCGGTGCTCCAGACCGGGCGTACCGGGCACGGCCCAGGGGCGGGCGAGGGTCTCCGGGTCGCGCTTGTACGGCCAGAACACCTCGGTGCCGTCGGCCAGCACATGGTTGGGCCCGGTGGTGAACTGCACCCGCAGATCAGGCAGATCATCGATCTCCGGGATCCGCCAGGGCTCCGAGCCGTTGGCCAGATAGCCGTCGGAGAGCAGGAAGACCGGGGTGCGGTAGGCCAGCGCGATCCGGGCCGCGTCCAGCGTGGCATCGAAGCAGTCGGCCGGGGTCCGGGGAGCCACGATCGGCACCGGCGCCTCGCCGTTGCGCCCGTACATGGCCTGGAGCAGATCCGCCTGCTCGGTCTTGGTGGGCAGACCGGTGGAGGGGCCACCGCGCTGGATGTCGATCACCAGCAGCGGAAGCTCCAGCGACACCGCGAGACCGATGGTCTCGGACTTCAGCGCCACACCCGGCCCGGAGGTGGTGGTCACCGCCAGCGCCCCGCCGAAGGCGGCGCCCAGCGCGGCGCCGATGCCCGCGATCTCGTCCTCCGCCTGGAAGGTGCGCACACCGAAATTCTTGTGGCGCGACAGCTCGTGCAGGATGTCGGAAGCCGGGGTGATCGGGTACGAGCCCAGGAACAGCGGCAGATCGGCCTGGCGCGAGGCCGCGATCAGCCCGTAGGACAGCGCCAGATTGCCGGAGATATTGCGGTAGGTGCCCGCCGGGAAGGCGGTGGTCGCCGGTGCCACCTCGTAGGAGACCGCGAAGTCCTCGGTGGTCTCGCCGAAGTTCCAGCCCGCCCGGAACGCCGCGACGTTGGCCTCCGCGATCTGAGGCTTCTTCGCGAACTTCTGCCGCAGGAACTTCTCGGTGCCCTCGGTGGGCCGGTGGTACATCCACGACAGCAGGCCGAGCGCGAACATGTTCTTGCTGCGCTCCGCCTCCTTCCGGGACAGCCCGAAGTCCTTCAGGGCCTCGATGGTGAGGGTCGTCAGCGGCACCGGGTGGACGTGGTAGCCCTCCAGCGAGCCGTCCTCCAGCGGGCTGGTCTCATAGCCCACCTTCGCCATCGGACGCTTGGTGAACTCATCGGTGTTGACGATGATTTCGGCTCCGCGCGGCACATCGCCCAGATTGGCCTTGAGTGCGGCCGGGTTCATCGCGACCAGCACATTGGGGGCGTCGCCGGGGGTGAGGATGTCGTGATCGGCGAAGTGGAGCTGGAAGCTGGAGACTCCCGGCAGCGTTCCGGCGGGGGCGCGGATCTCCGCCGGGAAGTTCGGCAGGGTGGACAGGTCGTTGCCGAACGACGCGGTCTCGGAGGTGAACCGGTCACCGGTGAGCTGCATACCGTCACCCGAGTCACCCGCGAACCGGATGATCACCCGGTC
>NZ_JAERRF010000099.1 GCF_016741875.1 Streptomyces coffeae
ACACAGTGGACGCGAGCAACTGAGGACAAGCCCTCGGCCTATTAGTACCAGTCAACTCCACCGGTCACCCGGCTTCCATATCTGGCCTATCAACCCAGTCGTCTACTGGGAGCCTTACCCTCTCATGGAGGTGGGAGCCCTCATCTCGAAGCAGGCTTCCCGCTTAGATGCTTTCAGCGGTTATCCCTCCCGAACGTAGCCAACCAGCCATGCCCTTGGCAGGACAACTGGCACACCAGAGGTTCGTCCGTCCCGGTCCTCTCGTACTAGGGACAGCCCTTCTCAAGACTCCTACGCGCACAGCGGATAGGGACCGAACTGTCTCACGACGTTCTAAACCCAGCTCGCGTACCGCTTTAATGGGCGAACAGCCCAACCCTTGGGACCGACTCCAGCCCCAGGATGCGACGAGCCGACATCGAGGTGCCAAACCATCCCGTCGATATGGACTCTTGGGGAAGATCAGCCTGTTATCCCCGGGGTACCTTTTATCCGTTGAGCGACGGCGCTTCCACAAGCCACCGCCGGATCACTAGTCCCGACTTTCGTCCCTGCTCGACCCGTCAGTCTCACAGTCAAGCTCCCTTGTGCACTTACACTCAACACCTGATTGCCAACCAGGCTGAGGGAACCTTTGGGCGCCTCCGTTACTCTTTAGGAGGCAACCGCCCCAGTTAAACTACCCACCAGACACTGTCCCTGATCCGGATCACGGACCCAGGTTAGACATCCAGCACGACCAGAGTGGTATTTCAACAACGACTCCACACTGACTGGCGTCAGCGCTTCACAGTCTCCCACCTATCCTACACAAGCCGAACCGAACACCAATATCAAGCTATAGTAAAGGTCCCGGGGTCTTTCCGTCCTGCTGCGCGAAACGAGCATCTTTACTCGTAATGCAATTTCACCGGGCCTATGGTTGAGACAGTCGAGAAGTCGTTACGCCATTCGTGCAGGTCGGAACTTACCCGACAAGGAATTTCGCTACCTTAGGATGGTTATAGTTACCACCGCCGTTTACTGGCGCTTAAGTTCTCAGCTTCGCCAACCCGAAGGTCGACTAACCGGTCCCCTTAACGTTCCAGCACCGGGCAGGCGTCAGTCCGTATACATCGCCTTACGGCTTCGCACGGACCTGTGTTTTTAGTAAACAGTCGCTTCTCGCTGGTCTCTGCGGCCACCACCAGCTCCGGAGGAAAACTCCATCACCAGCAATGGCCCCCCTTCTCCCGAAGTTACGGGGGCATTTTGCCGAGTTCCTTAACCATAGTTCACCCGAACGCCTCGGTATTCTCTACCTGACCACCTGAGTCGGTTTAGGGTACGGGCCGCCATGAAACTCGCTAGAGGCTTTTCTCGACAGCATAGGATCATCCACTTCACCACAATCGGCTCGGCATCAGGTCTCAGCCCTTATGTGCGACGGATTTACCTACCGCACGGCCTACACCCTTACCCCGGGACAACCACCGCCCGGGCTGGACTACCTTCCTGCGTCACCCCATCACTTACCTACTACCACCTAGGGTCAGCGGCTCCACCACTCCCCCTCACTCCGAAGAGATCAGAGGCGGCTTCACGGCCTTAGCATCAGAGGATTCGATATTGGGCGCTTCAAAGCGGGTACCGGAATATCAACCGGTTGTCCATCGACTACGCCTGTCGGCCTCGCCTTAGGTCCCGACTTACCCTGGGCAGATCAGCTTGACCCAGGAACCCTTAGTCAATCGGCGCACACGTTTCCCACGTGTGTATCGCTACTCATGCCTGCATTCTCACTCGTGAACCATCCACAACTCGCTTACACGGCTGCTTCACCCGGCACACGACGCTCCCCTACCCAACCCAGCCCCCGTTAGGGGTACATGCTGGATTGACACGACTTCGGCGGTATACTTGAGCCCCGCTACATTGTCGGCGCGGAATCACTTGACCAGTGAGCTATTACGCACTCTTTCAAGGATGGCTGCTTCTAAGCCAACCTCCTGGTTGTCTCTGCGACTCCACATCCTTTCCCACTTAGCATACGCTTAGGGGCCTTAGTCGATGCTCTGGGCTGTTTCCCTCTCGACCATGGAGCTTATCCCCCACAGTCTCACTGCCGCGCTCTCACTTACCGGCATTCGGAGTTTGGCTAAGGTCAGTAACCCGGTAGGGCCCATCGCCTATCCAGTGCTCTACCTCCGGCAAGAAACACACGACGCTGCACCTAAATGCATTTCGGGGAGAACCAGCTATCACGGAGTTTGATTGGCCTTTCACCCCTAACCACAGGTCATCCCCCAGGTTTTCAACCCTGGTGGGTTCGGTCCTCCACGAAGTCTTACCTCCGCTTCAACCTGCCCATGGCTAGATCACTCCGCTTCGGGTCTTGAGCATGCTACTGAACCGCCCTCTTCGGACTCGCTTTCGCTACGGCTTCCCCACACGGGTTAACCTCGCAACACACCGCAAACTCGCAGGCTCATTCTTCAAAAGGCACGCAGTCACGACGCAGAGACAAGTCTCTGCGCGACGCTCCCACGGCTTGTAGGCACACGGTTTCAGGTACTATTTCACTCCGCTCCCGCGGTACTTTTCACCATTCCCTCACGGTACTATCCGCTATCGGTCACCAGGGAATATTTAGGCTTAGCGGGTGGTCCCGCCAGATTCACACGGGATTTCTCGGGCCCCGTGCTACTTGGGTGGTTCTCAAGCAAGTTGCCGACATTTCAGCTACGGGGGTCTTACCCTCTACGCCGGGCCTTTCGCATGCCCTTCGCCTACATCAACAATTTCTGACTCACCGACCGGCCGGCAGACCGATCAAGAGAACTCCCACAACCCCGCATGCGCAACCCCTGCCGGGTATCACACACATACGGTTTG